>DATMTA010000061.1:0-5289 GCA_035565055.1 Ensifer sp. | reverse complement strand
AAAAGCGTCAGCGATCGATGCAAATTGGTCTGAAATTTTTATGTGATAAACGTTGTAGCCTTTGAGCTCGAACTCTTTTCTCAAAGCTTCAATTGTGCTTTTCAATCCGGTGCCTACAGGGGAAACAATCCCGACGAAAATTTCGGGCGCATTTTTGTCGTGCGCTAGGAACGTTTCGGTGGTCATTGAGTTCGTCTTTTGTTAACCATTTGTTGTCATCTTAGACTCACAATTACACCGAAGGTCAGGGAAATCAATGCAACCTCGTGTGGAGAAGAAAGAGGCATCAAGCGATCATCAGAAAAAGCCACTTCTGGATCGTTTAGATTCCTTAGTTCAGAAAAATGAACACGCTTACAATGAAGCAATTCGCGATTTTCGTGACAGCTTCACCCTGGGATCGAAAGATTACGAAATCGAATGTGATTAATTTTCCAATCCGTCGGTACGGCTTCCTGAAAGGCCTTAATCCAACGTTTTGTCTAATCGCAAAGTAGGCTCGCATTTATTTGCGAGCCTTTATTTTTGTCCATACCCCCTGATCACCGCCAGAAATGCCTCCCCATACCTTTCCAGCTTCGACTGCCCCACCCCGGAAATCGCCAGCAGCGCCTCTTCCGTCATCGGCCGTTCCGCCGCCATCTGCGTGAGCGTCGTATCCGGAAACACCACATAGGGCGGCACGGAGAGGGATTTGGCGATGGCAATGCGGGTGGCGCGCAGTTCCTCGAAGAGACCCATATCCGCATCCGGCAGCGCCGCTTTCGCCTTGGCGGCGGTGGCCGACGAGCCTTTGGCGGATTTTCCCTTGCCCGGCCGGTCCTTGCGGAAGAGCACCTGCCGCTCGCGCTTGAAAACGGCGCGGGCGTCGGGTTCCAGCTTCAGCGCGCCGTAGGCGGCATGATCGATGCGGACGAGGCCGGCAGCGAGCAATTGGCGGTAGACGGATTGCCAGGTCTTGGCCGGCAGGTCGTTGCCCGCGCCGAAGACCGGCATTTCCGTGTGGCCGAAGCGCAGCGTGCGTTCGTTTTCGACCCCCATGAGCACATCGACCAGATGGCCAGCCCCGAAACGCTCGCCGGTGCGGTATACGGCGGCGAGCGCCTTGATCGCGGCCTCCGTCCCGTCCCAGGTCTCGACGGGCTTGAGGCAGGTGTCGCAATTGCCGCAATGACCGGGATGCGCCTCGCCGAAATGGGCGAGAATTGCCTGTCTGCGGCAGCCGGGCGTCTCGCAGATGGCAAGCAGCGCATTGAGCTTGGCGCGCTCGACGCGCTTCACCTCGTCCGCCGCTCCACCCTCATCGATCATCCGCCCGCGCTGGATGACATCGGCCATGCCATAGGCCATCCAGACTTCCGAAGGCAGACCGTCACGCCCCGCGCGGCCCGTCTCCTGATAATAGGCCTCGACCGAACCCGGCAGATCGAGATGCGCGACATAGCGCACATTCGGCTTGTCGATACCCATACCGAAGGCGACGGTGGCGACAAGGCAAAGCCCCTCCTCCTTCAGAAACGCATCCTGATTGGCATCGCGCACCGCCCGGTCCATGCCGGCGTGATAGCCCAGCGCATTGATGCCTTGGGTGTTCAGCCACTCCGCCGTGTCCTCGACCTTGGCGCGCGACAGGCAATAGACGATACCGCTCTCGCCCGTATGCCGGTCGAGAAAGCGCAGCAATTGCTGGCGCGGCTGGTCGCGCTCGACGATTTCGTAAGCAATGTTCGGCCTGTCGAAGGACGAGGTGAAGACCTGGGCCTCCTCCAGCGCGAGCCGCTCGATGATATCCTCGCGGGTGTGCGGATCGGCAGTCGCCGTGAGCGCCATGCGCGGCACGCCGGGATAAAGCTCGGCCAGCCTGCCCAGATCGCGATATTCCGGCCGGAAATCATGCCCCCATTGCGACACGCAATGCGCCTCGTCGATGGCAAAAAGCGCGATCTTCACGCCGCGCATCATCTCGGCAAAGCCCGGCGTTGCCGCCCGCTCCGGCGTCACATAGAGAAGATCGAGTTCGCCGCGCGACAGTGCGCGCCGCACGGCTGCATATTCATCACCGCTCAGTGATGAGTTGAGCGCAGCCGCCGGAACGCCGAGCTGCTTCAGTGCCTCGACCTGATCGCGCATCAGCGCAATCAGCGGCGAGATGACGATGCCGACACCCTCGCGGCAGATGGCCGGGATCTGGTAACAGAGCGACTTGCCGGCGCCTGTCGGAAACAGAACAACCGCATCGCCGCCGGAAACGACGGTCGACACGACCTCCGCCTGGCTGCCGCGAAACGCGGGATAGCCGTAGACCCGCTTGAGTACGTCAAGCGGGTCTGTTGCCCCAGCCGGGGCTCTCTTCTGTTCGGGAATTTCGCGTGTCATGCCCCTGACATAGCAGCGGGAGCATCACGAAGACTATCCCCCCAAGGGGCGTCGCGATCAGTTTACAATGACCGCTCCACCGGAAATTTTCACCGTCTCCCCACCGCTCAGGCCCACGCGGTCGCCATTGGGCGCGGTGATGAAGCAGCCCGAGGGGCAGATGCTTTCGGTGGCGCCGGGTTGCAGCGGCAATTTGGAGCGATTGCCGTTTTCTACGACATCAATGACGACGGATTTCTTGTCTCCATTCGTGATGTCGGCGGCGATGGCCGGCAGCGCGCCTGCAAGAGTGACAGTGGCAACAAGTGCGATCGACTGGATCTTCATGAGCGCCTCCTCTCAAAAACGGACAGACCCAAAGCTGCCGTCTTGAGAACAGACTATCGCCCTTTTTCGCTGAATGCGACCTGAATGCGGCGTTCAGCCTCAGTTGGTGTGGGAGCCGCCGCCCTGACCGCTGCCAGGTCCGCCGCCATGTCCTCCACTCGAGTCCTCGCCATCACCGTCGCCATCGTCGTCGTGGTGGCTGCCGTCATCGTCCTCGGGCCGATGTCCGAGGCCACCCATGTTGGAATATTCCTTGTCCGGATTGCCCTGGAAATGCCCACGCTGGTTCACGGCTTCGCGCAGGATCGAGGCCACGCCGTCTTCGATCTTCAGATGCAGATCGCGCTGCGGGAACGGGAACTCGATCCCCTCCTCCTTGAACCGCTCGAAGATGGTCAGACGCAGATCGTTTCGAACCTTCAAACCATCGAGAACATCGGCCAGATGCACGCGGATCTCGAAATTCAACGACGAATCCCCGAAGCCCTGGAACGCCACCGCCGGCTCGGGGATCTTGAGCACATTCTCCTGCGTCTGCGCGATCTCCAGCAGCAATTCCATCACGCGCCGCGGGTCCGAATTGTAGCCGACACCCACGGGGATTTCGACGCGGCCGAGCCGGTTCTTATGCGTCCAGTTGCCAACAGATGCGTTGATCAGTTCCGAGTTCGGCACAATGATCGACAGATGCTGGAAGGTCTCGATTTCGGTTGCCCGCACGGAGATGCGCCGCACGAAGCCTTCCGTCGTGCCGGTCACCACCCAGTCGCCCACCTTGAACGGCCGCTCGACGAGCAGGATCAGACCGGAGACGAAGTTCGACACGATGTTCTGCAGACCGAAACCGATACCGAGCGAGAGAGCACCGGCCACCAGCGCGAGACTGGAAAGATCGATGCCCGCCGCCGAAACGCCGAACAGGGCGGCAATGGCGATGCCGACATAGCCGAAACCGGTCTTGACCGAGTTGCGCACCCCACTGTCGAGCTTGGAGCGCGCCAGCACGTTGCCGTCGAGCCAGCCCTGCAGCCAACGCGTGACCCACAGGCCGACAAAGAAAAACGCAACGCCTGCAAAGAGGCCGATGATCGAGAAGTGGAACTTGCCGATGGAAATCTCGGTGAAGATCCGCGACACCCAGGTCCAGATTTCCGGCAGCTGAAAGCCCCATTGCACCAGCAGAAGTGGCACGCCGATAACGATGGCGATGCCATAAAAGGCAAAGCCGACGGCAAGACCGGCCTGATCCAGCGTCATGTCATCAAGTTTGAAGCGCCGCTGGCAGTAGCGGCCAAAAACAGTATCTCCGAATGCACCGGGCTTGATGATGGCGCGGCCGGAAAGGAGGCCGAGGAAGGTCGTCACAATGACGGCGCCGGCCATGACGATCTGGGTGGCGGCAAAGCGCGCCAGGCCCACATAACCGAGCAACGCGCAGGCAATCAGCGCGAGACCCGCAATGGCCAGCGGCAAGCGAACGATGCGCGGCCAGCCTCTGCCTTCATCGGAACTGTCATCCGTCCGTATCGGCTTGATGAAGGACATGGCAAACATCATCGCGCCGGCAATGATCGAGGAGAAATAGCTCTTGACGACTGTCAGCACGATATCCGCCCCGAGAGCCTTGCTCACGGCGCTGAGGAAGAAGTCGACACTGATCACGACCGCCAGTGCCACGATAGCGGTGGTCAGCAGTCGCGCACCGCGATCCGTGACGCGAGCAAGGCGCCAGTTCGGCTCCAGCGGTGCGAGAACGGCGGTAGTCAGCCGGTAGACGAAGAAGATCGCCAGGATCAAGCCCATGAAGGCGCCAAGGATCGGCGCGATATCGGCGCGCAGCACATTGAAATTATCCAGCAGGAACAGGCTGAACACATCAAAGACCGCCAGCGCCACGGTCGGCAGGATTGTCGACCAGAAGGCGACAGAAAGACGGCTGAGATAGGCCGGATCCTCAACGTCCGGATTGCGCCGTACCAGCGGAGACAGAAGGCGATAGGAGAACGTGACGATGACCAGCGCAGCCAGCACGGAGAAAAACAGCGCGCTCATCAACTGGTAGAACTTGAAGGTCCAGACGAAACGGAACCAGCTGCTGATCTGCTGGGCGAAATCGGTCTTTTCCTCGACGAAGGCCGCGGAAGCCTGCGAAAGGGTTTCCCACGTCACGTCCGTCTTCTTCAGGAGCGTGTTGGTGAACAGCGTCCGGCGATCTTCGGTGATCTGGTTGGACAGCTTGCGTGAGGCGATCGAAAGATTTTCCGCATCGCCCGTCACCGAATTGATGGTGGCCCGCTCGGCATTCAGCTTGTCACGCTCCGCCTTCACGGCAGGATCTTCTGCGGTGCCCGCCGCCGGCGGATCGCCCAGCGCCGCCAGCCGCTCCCGAATCTGCGTCAGACGCGGATTGAACGAAACCGAGATATCGAGGATCGACTTGGTCAGCTCATCGACCTTTAGCTTCAGGTCGGCCAGTTGCTGGTCGTCGTCAGCCTTGTCATCGACCTGCGCGGACAGACCCTTGAGCATATTGCCGGCATCGCCCAGCTGCTTGCGGGCGACCTCGACCGGGCTCGGCTCGGGAGC
>DATMTA010000060.1:0-4532 GCA_035565055.1 Ensifer sp. | reverse complement strand
GCCACGCCCCGTTTTCCGGGGCGTGGCATTTTATTTTGGCCCACCATTGCACGGCCCTGCCGATTGGAGATTGCTGATGTCCCTGCCCGAAAAAGCCTTTCCCGTCTCCTGGGACCAGTTTCACCGCGACGCCCGCGCGCTCGCATGGCGGCTCGCAGGTTCGGGTCAGGAATTCCGCGCCATCGTCTGCATCACCCGCGGCGGTCTCGTGCCGGCAGCCATCATCTCGCGCGAACTCAACATCCGTCTCATCGACACGGTCTGCATCGCCTCCTACCATGACTATGTGAACCAGGGCGACATGAACCTTCTGAAGGGCATCGCCAGCGACCTGCTGACGGAAGACGGAGCCGGCGTTCTCGTCGTCGACGATCTGACCGACACGGGCAAGACCGCGCTCGAAGTCCGCGCCATGCTGCCCAAGGCGCATTTCGCCTGCGTCTACGCCAAGCCCAAGGGCGTGCCGACCATCGACACCTTCGTCACCGAAGTCAGCCAGGACACCTGGATCTACTTCCCCTGGGACATGGGCTTCACCTATCAGGAGCCGATCGCCAAGGGCCACAAGGGCTGATCGATCAAGGCGCGGGAGACAGGCTTCCGCGCCTTCGCGGGACCGGATCCCCGGTGGCATATTCCGGCGACGCCTCCGCGCGTTGGTGCCACGCACCCAGAAAATGCCGCTTCTCAAGGCATTTGCATAAAGCGTTCGCATTTTATCCATATTTTCTTGCAGACACCCCGCAAAATTCCTAGAAATCTCCGGTGTTGCCGCCGAGCCAAACATGACCGCCGGCTGCGCTGATCGCATTCGCATCGATCGTCTTTTGGCACGGCGTCCTCGCCGTTGATCGATCCTTTGAGCGGGTGCGGCGCTTCACTGCAGGGTTGAAAACCCGCCAAGGAGACTACGATGACATTGAAGACTTTGACCGCGACGCTCGTCGCCACGCTGGCCTTTGCACCGCTTGCCCATGCCGACATCACCATCGGCCTCATCGCGCCGCTGACCGGCCCGGTCGCCGCCTACGGCGAGCAGGTGAAAAACGGTGCGCAGGTCGCCGTCGATGAGATCAACAAGAAGGGCGGCATCCTGGGCGAGAAGGTCGTGCTGAAACTTGCAGACGATGGCGGCGAGCCCAAGCAGGGCGTGTCTGCGGCCAACCAGCTGGTCGGCGAAGGCGTGCATTTCGTCGTTGGCCCGGTGACATCCGGCGTTGCCATCCCGGTTTCCGACGTTCTGGCTGACAATGGCATCGTCATGGTCACCCCAACGGCGACCGCTCCGGACCTCACCAAGCGCAATCTCACCAACGTGTTCCGCACTTGCGGCCGCGACGACCAGCAGGCGGAGGTCGCAGCCCAATATGTACTCTCGAAGTTCAAGGACAAGCGCATCGCCATCGTCAACGACAAGGGCGCCTACGGCAAGGGTCTCGCCGAGGCCTTCAAGGCGACACTCAACAAGGGCGGCGTCAAGGAAGTGCTCGACGAAGCGATCACGCCCGGCGACAAGGACTTCAGCGCGCTGACCACCCGCATCAAGGCCGAGAAGGTCGAAGTGATCTATTTCGGCGGGTATCACCCGGAAGGCGGCCTCCTGGTGCGCCAGCTGCATGATCTCTCGATCAACGCCCAGCTGATCGGCGGCGACGGCCTGTCGAACACCGAGTTCTGGTCGATCGGCACGTCGGCCGCCGCCGGAACACTCTTCACCAATGCGTCCGACGCAACGAAGAGCCCGGACGCAAAGGCTGCCATGGATGCGCTCGCCGCGAAGAAAATTCCGGCCGAAGCTTTCACGCTGAATGCCTATGCGGCTGTCGAAGTCCTGAAGGCAGGCATCGAGAAGGCCGGCAAGGCGGACGATGCGGAAGCAGTCTCCAAGGCCCTTCATGGCGGCATGGAAGTTTCCACCGCCATCGGCAAGCTCACCTATGGCGAAACGGGTGACCTCACCTCCAAGAGCTTCTCGCTCTATAAGTGGGAAGACGGCAAGATCGTCGCAGCGGAATAAGCAAGACAGGCAGGGCGCTTTCGACCGGTCTCCGGATGTCGAAGGCGCCCTCTCCCATCTCTGTCAGCCGGACGCGGGACCAGTATTCCGCTTCCGTCGGGGCAGAGGCACAAAATCTTGTGGCCGATCGGCCTGATCAATTCCTTGCCTCCTCCCGGCCTGCGACCAGACCGTGGTCCGAAACACGAAACATCTGCGATTTGAGATACGAAGCGCGACGCGTTTCAGTGGCGTGCCAGCTGTCTTCGCAAACCCCGGCAAGGCCCTGAAATTGAAGCGGCTTATGCCCTTCCTTCACGTCCTCAAGAGCCCCATCTGCATCAGGCAAGCCCTTAATTTCGTTATCCGCATTTTAATATGCGAGACAGATAAAATTCGCTGATTTTGTGCCCTGCAGCACAAGTTTGCACCCTCGAAATCTCGTAGGTTGCTTGTCCGGGCTTGAAGCCGCCGCCCGCAAATCCCTGTTTTTGCTTGGCTGTTTTGGTCATCCACAGTTTCCACAGCAATACCCACAACATCTAGGGCCCATGACACTATGGTGAACAAGCCCTTGACCGAATCGCACGAAACAAAGTCTATTGGTCCTCACGTTGCGGCGGCGGCGGAACCGAATGGTCACGAGGTCGGTTCAATCACAAAAAGATGGGCTTTCGAAGAGGCCCGACTGCGGATGATCCGCATCGGCCCGAGGGGGAAAGCCATGTCTTGCGCCAGCCCGTAACGTTGAAAATGGGGTCTGGATTTAAAAAGCTGTTAACACTATATTTAGCGTTTGCGGCCAACCTCACCACAAGATACAGGGATCGAGACCAACGAGTCTCACCCGCTTGACAGGGACTGAGCGACTGGCTGCGCGCCGAATACGTGCGAAGCCGGAACAGGAAAATTTTGCCTGCGGTTAGGGACGGCAGGCAGCGGCAGAAAAAGGACTGACAAGATGCGCATCGAACGTCGTTTCACCAAGGAAGGCCAGTCGGCTTACGCGGAAATTCCCTTCCGCCAGGCGACCAGCGAAATCCGCAATCCCGACGGCTCGATCGTCTTCCGCGCGGCCGATATCGATGTCCCGGCCCAGTTCAGCCAGGTCGCGACCGACGTTCTTGCGCAGAAGTATTTCCGCAAGGCCGGTGTTCCCGCACGTCTGAAGAAGGTCGAGGAGAACAATGTTCCTTCCTGGCTGTGGCGCTCCGTCGCTGATGAAAAGGCGCTGAAGGCGCTGCCCGAGGGTGAGCGCTATGGCGCGGAGACCGATGCGCGTCAGGTCTTCGATCGTCTGGCCGGCACCTGGACCTATTGGGGCTGGAAGGGCAAGTATTTCACCTCCGAAGAAGATGCGCTGGCCTTCCGCGACGAGCTTGCCTACATGCTCGCAACCCAGCGCGTTGCTCCGAACTCCCCGCAGTGGTTCAACACGGGTCTCCATTGGGCCTATGGCATCGACGGCCCCGGCCAGGGCCATTTCTATGTCGACCCCTTCACCGGCAAGCTGACGCAGTCCAAGTCCGCTTACGAACATCCGCAGCCACATGCCTGCTTCATCCAGTCCGTCGAGGACGATCTGGTCAACGAAGGCGGCATCATGGACCTGTGGGTGCGTGAAGCCCGCCTCTTCAAATATGGCTCCGGCACCGGCTCCAACTTCTCCAATCTCCGCGGTTCGGGCGAAAAGCTCTCCGGCGGCGGCCGTTCCTCCGGCCTCATGTCCTTCCTGAAGATCGGCGACCGCGCAGCGGGCGCCATCAAGTCGGGCGGCACGACGCGCCGCGCCGCCAAGATGGTCGTCGTCGATATCGACCATCCGGATATCGAGGAATACATCAACTGGAAGGTCAAGGAAGAGCAGAAGGTGGCGGCCCTCGTCACCGGCTCGAAGATCGTGGCCGGCCACCTCAAGGCCATCATGAAGGCCTGCGTCAATTGCTCGGCCGACGGTGACAAGTGCTACGAGCCCGCAGAAAACCCGGCCCTCAAGCGCGAAATCCGCGCCGCCAAGAAGAACCAGGTTCCGGAAAGCTACATCAAGCGCGTCATCCAGTTCGCCAAGCAGGGCTACAAGGACATCCAGTTCAAGACCTATGACACGGACTGGGATTCGGAAGCCTACCTCACGGTGTCGGGCCAGAACTCCAACAACTCCGTCTCGCTGAAGGACGACTTCCTGCGCGCTGTCGAAAATGATGGCGACTGGAACCTGACCGCCCGCAAGGACGGCAAGGTCATGAAGACGCTGAAGGCCCGCGACCTCTGGGAGCAGATCTCCTATGCCGCCTGGGCATCGGCCGATCCGGGCCTGCACTACAACACCACCATGAACGACTGGCACACCTCGCCGGCCGGCGGTCAGATTCGCGGCTCGAACCCGTGCTCGGAATACATGTTCCTCGACGACACCGCCTGCAACCTGGCCTCGGCCAACCTGCTGCAGTTCTACGATACCGAAGCCAAGAGCTTCGACGTCGCGGCCTATGAGCATCTCTGCCGGCTCTGGACGATCGTGCTCGAGATCTCGGTG
>DATMTA010000059.1:0-3738 GCA_035565055.1 Ensifer sp. | reverse complement strand
GCCAGCGGCAGCGAAAGCAACAAACTTGTTCATTTTGATCTCCATTTACAAAAGCGGGTCCACGAGGGGAGTTCACCGCGAGGGGTGGTTGGTTTCCCGCTATTCAATCGTGCACTACGCAGTGCGCGACTGAATGGCGGGAGTCGTGTCAGGGTCCGACATGTCCGGTTTGCTTGCCGGGGTGTTTGTCATCGTCTGACAAGGATTGATATAGTTCATCGAACCGATCGGTTCAATCTCATTTTTGGAAACGTATTGTGCACAATCTGCATCTTGAAACAGGCAATCGGCGAGTCGGTAAAAGCAGCGGAGAGCGCAGGATTTTCTCCCACACCTTCAAAGGCATATCGCCAGGAAAGACAATTCGACAGGTGCTTGCGCGATGACCCGATCTGCAACATTCAGACCGTCGAGAAGCAGTCTGTTGTCGAGCTTCCGGTGACCGATCAAACCTCGAAAGCGGCGTCCTCGACCAGGAGCCAAAATGAGAACACCCTCCGCGGCAGGGAACCGCAGAGGGCGCTGGAGGGGTGGTCTTTTTGTATTTCGGGTATGCGTATGCTTGCTAAGATACCGTCGAATTAACGAACGATATAGGTGGTGGAGCCGTCTGCAGCGCGGACTGCGCCGATGACGTCCTGAACCTTTACATTACGGTCCTGGAGACCACGAACGACGTCGCCATTCTGCGCGATCTCGGAGCGGAGTGCCTGTACTGCACCGGTGTCAGCTTTCGCGCGGTCTTGAAACGTGGCCTTCTCAGCCTGCGACAGCTCGCCGAGGTAGCGAATGCTGACTGCACTGGAGGAAGAGGCCTTGGTCAGGAAGCCCTGATTGTAGCCGTAGCCGACCGAGGCGTTGTGAGCGGCCGGAGCGCCCTGGGCGTTCTGGTTGACCATCTGGGCGAAAGCGGAATTTTCATTTTCCTGAGCAGAAGCCTGACCAGCGATCAGGGCAGAAACGGACAGGACGCCAGCGGCAGCGAATGCAACAAACTTGTTCATTTTTTTATCTCCATGCATTTCAAATAGCGGATCCGGGAGGGGACTGGATAACCGCAGGGGTTTTAGTTTCCCGCTATTTAATCGCGCACTACTTAGTGCGCGACTGAATGGCGGGTCCGTGTGTAAGTTGGCGAGTTATCGGATGGCTTCCGGTTTCTGTCTCGCTACTTACGAGACTACATATGACTCATCGAACCGATCGGTTCAATCTTCTAAAATGGAGACGAATCGTCTTCGTTTTGTTGACTTGCAATTCGAAATCGAACCGATAGGTTCTATTTCGTAATTCACTTACTGATCGTCTTTTTCTCTTCCAAAACATTACCTTAGCGACAGACCTCGAAAAGGGGCACTGGAATTGCACATTCGAAGTCGAGGCTGTTTTCGCCGCATTCTGCCCGCAATTGGACATGAAAAAGGCCGCACGAAGCGGCCTTTTTTTGTCGTTTGAAAGGTTTTGTTAGCCTTAGGCAGCAGCTTTTTTCTCGCTGTAAGGGTTGAACCGGGCGTAGAACGTATCCCCGGTCTTCGCCATTTCGACGAGCAGCGGCGTCGGCTTGAAGTGCGGGCCATAGCTCGCGGCGAGCTTTTCAGCCAGTTCGACGAATGTCTTCACGCCCATGCCGTCGATGTAGGAGATCGCGCCGCCGGTATAGGGTGCGAAACCGAAGCCGAGGATCGAGCCGATATCGGCTTCGCGCGGGTCGGTCACGATCCCCTCTTCCATCGTGCGGGCCGCTTCCAGTGCGATGGTGACGAGGAAGCGCTGCTTGATCGTCGTGACATCGATCTTGTCCGGATCCTGCTGCGGGAACATGTCCTTGAGGCCCGGCCACATGGACTTCTTGGCGGGCTTGACCGGATAGTCGTAGAAGCCCTTGCCGGCCTTGCGGCCGAGGCGGCCTTCCTTTTCGACCATCTGCGTGATCAGCGCCATGTGGCGCGGATCGACCGACTTCTCGCCGAGATCGGCAATCATTGCCTTCATGATCTTGTAGGAAAGGTCGACAGCGGTCTCGTCGTTGAGCGCCAGAGGCCCAACGGGCATACCCGCCATCTTGGCCACGTTGTCGATCATGACGGCCGGAATGCCCTCGACGAGCATGTTGTAGGCTTCGTTCATGTAGCGCAGGACGCAGCGGTTTACGTAGAAGCCGCGCGTGTCGTTGACGACGATCGGCGTCTTCTTGATGGCGGCGACGTAATCGAGCGCCACGGCCAGCGCCTTGTCGCCGGTCTTTTCGCCCATGATGACTTCCGTCAGCATCATCTTGTGCACCGGCGAGAAGAAGTGGATGCCGATGAACTGTTCCGGACGCTTGGAGTTTTCGGCCAGGCCGGTAATCGGCAGCGTCGAGGTATTAGAGGCGAAGATCGCGCCGGGCTTCAACACGGCTTCGACCTGCTCGGTCACAGCCTTCTTGATGCCGCGATCCTCGAACACGGCCTCGATGACGAGGTCGCAATCGGCGATATCGGCATAATCGGCCGTCGGCGTGATGAGCGCGAGAAGCGCGTCACCGGCTTCCTTGGAGAGCTTGCCCTTCTTCTGGGCTTCCGCGACAAGACCCTCAGACGTTGCCTTGCCCTTGTTGGCGGCTTCGATATCGCGGTCGATCAGCACGACCTGGATGCCGGCAGCAGCCGTGACGTAGCCGATGGAGGCGCCCATGAAGCCAGCGCCGACGATGCCGACCTTCTTGATCTCGCTCTTTTCAACGCCAGCCGGGCGGCGGGCGCCCTTGTTCAGTTCCTGAAGCGAAACGAACAGCGAGCGGATCATCGAGAAGGCTTCGGTGGTCTGCAGAATATTGGTGAAATAGCGCTGCTCGATACGCAGGCCCGTATCGATCGGAACCTGCAGGCCTTCATAGACGCATTTCACGATAGCGAGTGCCGCCGGATAATTGCCGGCGGTTTCGCGGCGGAGGATGCCGTTGGCGGCGGAGAAGAGCTGGATGCCGTTCGGCGTCCAGACGGCGCCGCCCGGCGCCTTGAACCCCTTCTTGTCCCAGGGCGCAACCGGATCGACGCCCTTCTTGAGCAGCTCCTTGGCAGCCGAGACGAGATTTTCCGGCTCGACGACTTCGGCCACAAGGCCGAGCGCCTTGGCGCGCGAAGCCGAGAAGGACGAACCCGTGGTCATGGCCTGGAGCGCATCCTGCGCGTTGATCAGGCGCGGCAGGCGCTGCGTGCCGCCGGCGCCGGGGAAGATGCCCACTTTCACTTCCGGCAGGCCGATCTTCACCGACGGAGAGTTCGCGGCGACGCGGGCATGGCAGGCGAGCGAAAGCTCGGTCGCGCCGCCCATGCAGGTGCCGTTGATGGCCGAGACCCACGGCTTGCCGTTGGTTTCGATCTTGCGATAGAGCCAGGTCATGCGGCCGGCAGCGTCAAAGAGCTTCTGGGCGGCACCCGCCGGATCGGCGGCGCGCTCGCGCTCGATGGTCTCGAACATGCCCTTGAGCATGGTGAGGTCGGCACCGCCGGAGAAGGCGTTCTTGCCGGAGGTGAAGACGACACCCTTGACCTTTTCATCGGCAACCGTCGCGTCGACGATCTTGTCGAGTTCGTCCATCACTTCGACCGTGAAGACGTTCATCGACTTGCCGGGCATGTCCCAGGTGACGAGCGCAATGCCGTCGGCGTCGGTTTCGACCTTGAAGTTTACGTAAGACATTCTTCTCTCTCCCAAACCTTAGACGCGCTCGATGATCGTGGCCGTGCCCATGCC
>DATMTA010000058.1:0-48798 GCA_035565055.1 Ensifer sp. | reverse complement strand
ATGGCTACCTCGATCCCGCCGCATAATGCCGCCGAGCTTTGCGATGCGGCGCTTCATCTGATCGAGCATCCGGACGCGCCGGTGGTGAAGCTGATGGATTTCGTCCAGGGACCGGATTTCCCGACCGGCGGCATCATCGTCGACAGCCGCGCCTCGATCCTCGAAGCCGATGAGACGGGCCGCGGCGGGTTCCGCGTGCGTTCGAAATGGGGCCAGGAGGACCAGGGCAGGGGCACCTGGAGCATCGTCGTCACCGAGATTCCTTACGGCGTGCAGAAAGCCAGGCTGATCGAGAAAATCGCCGAGCTGTTGATGGCGCGCAAGCTGCCGCTGCTCGAGGACATCCGAGACGAGAGCGCGGAGGACATCCGCATCGTTCTGGTGCCGAAGAGCCGCACCGTCGATCCCGGCATCCTGATGGAATCTTTGTTCCGGCTGACGGAGCTCGAAAGCCGCATCTCGCTCAACATGAACGTGCTTTCCATGGGCAAGGTGCCCAAGGTGATGTCGCTCAAGGAGGTGCTGACGGAGTGGCTGGCGCATCGCCGCGAAGTGCTGGTGCGCCGTTCCCGCCATCGGCTTGGTGTGATCGACCGCCGCCTGGAAATCCTCGGCGGCTATCTGATCGCCTATCTCAACATCGATGAGGTGATCCGCATCATCCGCGAGGAGGACGAGCCGAAGCAGACCATGATGGCGCGCTTCAGCCTCACCGATCTGCAGGCCGAGTCGATCCTCAACATGCGGCTCCGCTCGCTGCGCAAGCTCGAGGAATTCGAGATCCGCACCGAGTATGACGGCCTGACAGCGGAGAAGGCCTCGATCGAGGCGCTGCTCGCCTCCGACGAGAAGCAGTGGCAGACGGTCTCCTGGGAAATCGGCGAGGTCAAGAAGACCTTTGCAAAGGCGACCGAGATCGGTCGCCGCCGCACGCAGTTCGCGGAAGCGCCCGAACACGACGATCAGGCGATCCAGCAGGCCATGATCGAGAAGGAACCGATCACGGTCGTCATTTCGCAGAAGGGATGGATCAGAGCGCTGAAGGGTCACATGTCCGACGTGTCGGGCCTGACTTTCAAGGAGGGCGATGCACTGAAGATCGCCTTCCCGGCGCAGACCACCGATCGGCTGCTGCTGCTGACGACGGGCGGCAAGGCCTATACGCTTGGCGCCGACAAGCTGCCGGGTGGGCGCGGCCATGGCGAACCGCTGCGCATCATGATCGACATGGAAAACGATCAGGATGTGCTGACGGCCTTCGTGCACGATCCGTCGCGCAAGCTGCTTCTCTCCTCGCAGGCCGGCAACGGCTTTGTGGTGGCCGAGACCGAACTGGTCGCCAATACCCGCAAGGGCAAGCAGATCATGAATGTCGCGATGCCCGATGAGGCCAAGCTGGTCGTGCCGGTGGAGGGTGACCATGTCGCCATCGTGGGCGACAATCGCAAGCTCCTCGTCTTCCCGCTGAGCCAGATTCCGGAAATGACGCGCGGCAAGGGCGTCCGTCTCCAGCGCTACAAGGACGGCGGCGTCTCCGACATCCGCTGCTTCGCACTCGAGACGGGCCTCACCTGGGACGACAGCGCCGGTCGCAACTTCACCCGCACCAAGGAAGAGTTGCTCGAATGGCTCGGCGAACGCGCCTCCGCCGGCCGGCCGGTCCCGCGCGGATTCCCGCGCTCGGGCAAGTTTTCAGGGTAATTGGGTTGGGGCAGGGCGCTATTTCAACGGGACGCAGAAGTCCCTGAAGAACCGCGTCGCCCCTTCCTCATCGATCTCGCCGGCAGCGACCGAGAGGACGAAGGCGATCACCACTGACTGTTCCGCTTCCAAGATGAAGCCGTTGATCCAGAGAAACGTAAGTGCTGCCAGAAGGCTCGTCGCCTTATTGCCATCGGAAAAAGGCTGGCTTTGCGTGAGGTCACAAATATACGCGGCAGCCAGCGGGAAAGCACTTTCTACGCCATAGGCCGTCTTGTTTTGCGGTCGGGCGAGCGCGGATTCCAGTGCACTTAGATTCCTGATGGTCGGCAGGCCGCCATGCGCGAGAAGCTGCTCCTGATGCATGATCTCAATGGCGTCGCGGGTGAGCCATTTGAATTTGTTCATTTGGCAAGCTCACGCAACGCTACGCGATACTTGTCCATGAACATGCGCGCCGCTTTCAACTGTTCCGCCAATTCGGGATTCGCCGGACGCAACTCAATAGCGCCATTCGTCTCCGCAATCTCCAGCGTATCCCCGGCCTTAAGCCCAAGTCGGTTCAACACTTCCTTCGGAATGATAATGCCTTCGGAATTGCCGATCTTGCGGATGGTGACGTTCATGACGCGGGCCTTTGTTGATGTTGTAACGGAGTTATAACATCAACGCGCCGGCGTTTCAATCAGACGGCGTCTTCGTAAAGCGACGGGTCGAAGCGAGTCCAGCCGGCGGGCAGAAGGTGCTCCTGCGGCTGGAAGCGGATCTTGTAGGTCATCTTCTTGGACCCCCGCACCCAGTAGCCGAGATAGACGTGTGGAAGGCCGCGCCGTTGGGCGGTTCGGATATGATCGAGGATCATGTAGGTGCCGAAGGAGCGCTTCTCGAGTTCGGGGTCGTAGAACGAATAAACCATCGACGTCCCATCGGTCATGACATCCGTCAGCGCCACGCCGAGAAGCTGTCCCTGATTGCCGATCCCCGATCCCTCGACCCGCTCGCGATATTCGATGACCCGCGTATTCACATGCGTATCCTCGACCATCATCGCATAGTCCAGCACCGTCATCTCCGACATGCCACCCTGCTGGTGGCGATGGTCGAGATAGCGGCGGAAGAGAGCGAACTGCTCGGAGGAGGGCTCCGCGTCAAGCTCGGTCGCAATCACATCGTCATTGGTCGCGAGCACCCGTCGCATCGACTTGGTAGGCTCGAATTCGTTGACGAGAATACGGACGGAAATGCAGGCCTGGCAGCGTTCGCAGGCGGGACGGTAGGCGATGTTCTGGGACCGACGGAAGCCGCCCTGCGTCAGCAGATCGTTGATCTCGGGTGCTTTGGGTCCGATCAGGTGGGTGAACACCTTCCGCTCCATATGCCCCGTCAGATAGGGGCACCTGGCAGGGGCCGTCAGATAGAATTGCGGTGATATCCCGACCTGCGTATTCATCCTGCCGTTTCGTCGAACCTTCCCGGACCACGCCGAAGCAATATCAGATTAGCATGGCGCAAGATTGCAAAAGGTCAACCCTGCAGGCGGTAGACCTGCTTGCCTGATACCCAGGTTTCTACGATGCGTCCGGAGAACCGGGCATTTTCAAAGGGTGTATTCTTCGAGCGCGAAAGCAGGCCTTCCGTCGTCGCAATCCACGGCATGTCGAGATCGGCGAAGGCGATATCCGCAGCGCTGCCGGGCTTCAGCGAGCCGGCCGGGAGGCCGTAGATCGCCGCCGGACGCGTCGAAAGCGCATCGACAAGCCGCGTCAGTGTAATCCGTTCGGCGTGATAGAGCCTGAGCGCCGCAGCAAACAGCGTCTCAAGCCCGACTGCGCCATCGGCGGCATCGGCGAAGGGAACACGCTTCGTGTCCACATCCTGCGGATCATGCGACGAGACGATGACATCGATATCGCCCGCGGCCAGCGCCTCGACCATGGCGACGCGGTCGTCTTCCGTGCGCAGCGGCGGCGACAGCTTGAAGAAGGTGCGGTATTCGCCGATATCGTTCTCGTTGAGCGTCAGATGGTTGATCGAGATGGCCGACGTCACCTTCACGCCGCGCTTGCGCGCCAGCTTGATCGCCTCGACCGATTCCGGTACCGAAATCTTGGCAGCATGATAGGTGGCACCCGTCAGGCCCGCGATGCGCAGATCGCGCTCAAGCGGAATGATCTCCGCCTCGCGCGGGCTACCGGAAAGACCGAGCCAGGAGGCGAAGAGGCCTTCGTTCATCACACCGTTGACGCCGAGATAGGGATCGCGCGGTTCGAGCGCGACCACCGCGCCGAAATGCTTCGCATAGGTCATGGCGCGGCGCAGGACCTGGCTGTCCGGGATCGCGTGCTTGCCTTGGGTCAGTGCAACAGCACCGGCCTTCTTGAGCAGGCCGAATTCCGTCATCTCCTCGCCGGCCAGACCCTTGGTCAGGGCCGCGGCCGGATAGACATGGATGGAGGATTTGTCGCGCGCGGTCTTCTTGACGAACTCCACGAGCGCGATGTCGTCGATCACCGGATCTGTATCCGGCATGGTCACGATCGAGGTAATCCCACCGGCCGCCGCCGCGCGGCTTGCCGACTTGATCGTTTCGCGATGCTCGCCGCCCGGTTCGCCGATGAAGACGCGCGTGTCGACCAGACCCGGCATGGCGAGCAGGCCGCCCATGTCCCGGACATCCGCGCCGGCGGGAAGCGACTTCGCAGCCGCAGCGCCGATCGCGGCAATCTTGCCGTCTTCGATGACGATCGCACCGGTTTCATCCATGTTCTGCGACGGATCGACGATGCGGAGATTGGTGAAAACGGTCACGGTCATGTGCGCGGCCCCTGGTTCTGCGAGAGGAGAAGGGCTTCCATAACCGCCATGCGGACAGCAACCCCCATTTCCACCTGTTGTCCGATCACGCTCTGCGGACCATCGGCAATCTCGGAGGCGATCTCGACGCCGCGGTTCATCGGCCCCGGATGCATGACGAGCGCGTCATCCTTCGCCGCCTTCAGCTTTTCGGCATCGAGCCCGTAGAAGCGGTAATATTCGCGCACCGACGGCACGAATGAGCCGGACATGCGCTCGCGCTGAAGCCGCAGCATCATCACCACATCCGCATCCTTCAGCCCTTCCTCCATGTCGTGAAAGACTTCCACGCTCATGTCGGCAATGCCGGACGGCAGAAGCGTCGGCGGCGCGACGACGCGCACCCGCGCGCCCATGGCGTTGAGCAGGATGATGTTGGAGCGCGCGACGCGCGAATGCAGCACGTCGCCGCAGATGGCGACCGTGATGCCCGAAAGCCGGCCCTTGGCCCGGCGGATGGTGAGCGCGTCGAGCAGCGCCTGCGTCGGGTGCTCATGCTGCCCGTCGCCCGCATTGATGACCGAGCAGGAGACCTTCTGCGAGAGGAGGGCGGCGGCACCGGCCGAGGAATGGCGGATGACCAGCACGTCGGGATGCATCGCATTCAGCGTCATAGCCGTGTCGATCAGCGTCTCGCCCTTTTTCACGGAAGAATTGGCGACCGACATGTTCATCACATCCGCGCCCAGTCTCTTGCCGGCCAGTTCGAACGAGGATTGCGTGCGTGTCGAGGCCTCGAAGAAGAGGTTGATCTGGGTCAGCCCCCTGAGCGTCGAGGTCTTCTTCTCCCGCTGCCGGCTGATCTTGACGGCCTCGTCTGCCTTGTCGAGCAGATACTCGATATCCGGTGGCTGCAGCCCCTTGATCCCGAGGAGATGGCGATGCGGAAAGAAGTCCATGGGGCCGCCCCTTATGCTGACTTTTGGGGCTCTATAATGAGTGTGGCTTTACCCGGCAAGCGGGCTGTGAGAAGGATGGGGACAAGGGGCCTCTCATCCCCATGCTTTTTTGAACGAATCCGGATAGAACGCGGCCATGACCGACAACAAAGAAGACGACATCTTCGCGAGCCTGAACCAGCCGCCGCTCTGGTCCGGTATCAATGCCTATCGCTCGGACCCGCTGCTGGTGGACCTGACGTCCGCCTTGCCGCGTTCGGTGCGTGATGAACTCGATGGCATCGGCCGCTATGCGACGCTGCCGGAAAGCCAGGAATTTGCCCGCATGGCGAATGAAGGCGTGCCGAAGCTGCGCACCCACGGCCCCCGCGGGGAACGCCTCGACGTTGTCGATTTCCACCCGGCCTATCACGCGCTGATGCGCCGCTCCATGGCGAGCGGGTTGCATAGCTCGGTCTGGGATCAGACGCTGGAGGAAAAGGGCAAGGCCCATTCCGCCCGCGCCGTGCGTTTCTTCCTGACGGCGCAGCTCGAAAGTGGACACCTTTGCCCGCTGACGATGACGAACGCATCGCTCGCCGCCATTTCCGCCTCGCCGATCCTGCAGAAGGAATGGGCGCCGCGTATCCTGTCGCGCAAATATGACAGCTCCAACCGTCCCGCCGGCCAGAAGAGCGCCGTCACGCTCGGCATGGGCATGACGGAAAAGCAGGGCGGCACGGATGTCCGCGCCAACCGCTCGGCTGCCGAAAAGGTGTCGGATGGCATATACCGCCTGACTGGCCACAAGTTCTTCATGTCCGCCCCGATGAGCGACGCCTTCATCATGCTGGCGAACACGGAAGAGGGAATGGGCTGCTTCCTGGTCCCGCGTCTGCTCGAAGACGGCACGGCCAACGGCCTGCGCTTCCAGCGGCTGAAGGACAAGATCGGCAACCGCTCAAATGCGTCCTCCGAAGTCGAATTTTCCGGCACCTATGGCTATCTTCTGGGCGACCCGGATGCCGGAATCCGCACGATCCTCGACATGGTCACGCTGACACGGCTCGATTGCGCCGTCGCCTCTGCCGGCCTGATGCGCGCCAGTCTCGCTGAGGCCGTGCATCACACGCGCGGCCGCTATGCCTTCGGCAAGACGCTGATCGACCAGCCGCTGATGACGCGCGTCCTCGCAGACATGGCGCTGGACGTCGCCGCCGCGACCGGCCTCGTCTTCCGTCTTGCCTCCTCCTTCGACAAGGCCGGCGAGAGCCCGGAAGAAGCGGCTTTCGCCCGTGTCATGACCCCCGTCGTCAAATACTGGGTCTGCAAGATCACGCCCTCGCTCATTTATGAAGCGATGGAATGCATCGGCGGTAGCGGTTACATCGAGGAACGCCCGATCGCCCGGCACTACCGCGAGGCCCCGGTCAACGCGATCTGGGAAGGCTCGGGCAATGTGATGGCACTCGACGTTCTGCGCGTGCTGCGCAAGGGCAAGGACCTGTTCGAAGCCGTGTTCGCCATGATCGCCCGCGATCTCGGTCCCTCGGGCCCGAAGACGGTGGACGTTCTGCGCGCCGCCGCATCGCTCTGCGAACGCGACGAAAGCGCCGCCCGTCTGTTTGTCGAACAGCTCGCCATGGCCGCCGCCGCCGCCGAGCTTCGCCGGATCGGCGCGGGCCGCATCGCCGACGCCTATGCCGAAAGCCGTCTGGCGACAGGCTGGCGCTACACCTACGGTATGCTCGACATGCGGTTTGACGCCCGGTTTATTGTGGAGCTGCTCTATCCGGCGAGCTGAGAGATAAACCGGTCACCGGATCGGGATAAGCCTTCCGACCTCGCGGTCCCGCGCATGATCGCTCGAACAGAGCCCCTCCGCCACGCCCGCACGATCTTGGGCATTGCGGTTCTGGCTCATCTTGCGTTTGCCCTGGAGCGAGGTGATCGGCAATCGAATGCCGACGATGGCCCGCAATTGCATGTCGATAAAATCCGGTGGGGCATCATCGACGCGCCAGTCCTTGCCCAGCCTGCCTTCGTGCAGGGTCGTCAATCGGGAAACAAGATCCAGAAGGCGCGCCTTGTCATCGAAGAATTCCACGGGCCCGCGTGCTTCGATTATCTCATAGTTCCATGTTGGAACAACCTTCCCGTGCTCTGCCTTGGAGGCGTACCAGCCGGGCGAGACATAGGCGTCCGGTCCGTTGAACAGCGTGACAGCATCTCCGATGATTGGCGCACGCCAATGCGGATTGGCGCGGGCAATGTGGCCATAGAGTGTGCCGAACTCGCCCTCGCTCTCGTCAAACAACATCGGAAGGGGAGTGACCATAGGGCCCTCAGCGCCTGCTGTGATGAAGGTCGCGAGCCGGCTTGCCCGGATCATGCCGAAGATTTCGGAGCGTTCGGCGATTGAGAAGGCGGATGGTATGTACATGGCGGCTGACACAGTTTGGTTGAACGAACCGAGCGTCGCAAAGCCGTTGAATGAAAACAAGCGCGCAGACGGATCGCCGGTTCAAACTTTTTGATCGCTCGCGGTGACAATTCTGTGCAAACCCGCCTGCCTCGATTGCAGGTGTCACTCGCTCGGCCTAATCACCATCGGGTGACTTTGCCGGAAAATCGATTGCCCATGAACGCCACCGCTGCCGAAATCCTTGAAACGCCTGCCGCTCCCGAAAAGGAATTGCCGGTGCGCGACCGTGCGCAGACTCAAGGCCGCATCTTTCAGGCGGGCAGGGCGCTACTGGCCGAGGGCGGCTTTCAGGCCTTCGGGGTCAATGCGGTGGCGCGCAAAGCGGGATGCGACAAGCAGCTGATCTATCGCTATTTTGGTGGGCTTGATGGGCTGGTGGATGCCATCGGCGAGGATCTTGCCGGATGGGTGACGCAGCATGTTCCGGAGGATCAGGGCGGGCGCTTTTTGCTCACATACGGCGATCTCATGGAACGGCTGGCCGAGCTCTATGCCGATGCGCTGCGCGCCGATCCGTTGATGCGCCGCATCCTGGTCTGGGAACTTTCCGAAAGCTCGCCGCACATTGCCCGGATGGCCGATGCCCGCGCCAAGGGCATCGCGCAATGGATCGAGCGGATGCGTGGCTCTCTGACTCCACCGAAGGGCGCCGACACGGTCGCGCTCAACGCGGTCGTCATTGCCGCCGTGCAGCAGCTCGTTCTGGCGGCCGAAACCTCCGGCAGCTTCGCCGGCCTGCCGCTGAAGTCGCAGAAGGACTGGGGAAGGGCCGTTTCTGCCGTCGCCCGCATGGCCCGCGCCGCCTACGCCTGACCTCTGCAAGCCGGTCTCGCCCGCCTTTGTCCACACACAATCCACAGCCCGCCACTGCGCCATTAACCTTAACAAATGGTTTACGTTGCACCTTTGCGCGTTAACTGGAATGGTTGACCAATGGTTAATTTCAGCCAAGCCCGGTGCATGATGCGCCGGGGGCTGTTGCGTGAACCCGAACTGCCGTGTGGGGCAGGCGGGCAGGGTGTGTGATGCGTATGGACACCGGGCGGAACAGGGTGGTGGCGACGGCGTGCCTTGCGGCAATCTTTGCCGTGCTGGCGGTGAGCCTCGTGGTGCCCTTCGTGATGGTCGCCGTCATGGGGCTGGTGGACCGGCTGCTCATGCATCTCTGGTACGGCGTGATCCCGGATATCCTGCCGAAACTCCTGGCTCGCGTGCCCGAGGAGACGACAGCATGAAGTGGTTCCTCGTCTTCTGGCTGGGCCCGATCATCTTCCTGGGCGGCTGGTATGGCCTGTCCTACTACGACATGAATTTCGGCTTCTTCATGCTGACGCGGCAGGCGCACGAACTGGTTCTGCAGATGTATGGTCAGACGCTGGGCATCGATCCACAGTCCGTTGCCCCGCTCGTCGCCAAGGCGATCGGCACGGACAGCCTTTTCGTCATCGCCATCCTGATCTTCCGCCGCCGCAAGAAGATTGCCGCCTGGTGGCAGGCGCGGCGGGCTCAGTCCTCGCCGGAGACGGCTCTGCGCAGCGACGACAATCTGTCCAACGCGCCCTGGAGAATGAAGGATGCGGCGGCCGAATCGATCCGCTCCGCCCGCTTGGCTCTCGACACGTCCATTTCCAGCAATGCCCGCTCGGCGGCGACCGTTGAAAGCCGCTCGTCCCAGTAAATGAAGGGCAGGGTGGTTTTCGCCTCCATGTTGCGCACGAAGGCGCGCGTCGCCTGCACGCGCGGACCCGCGCTGCCATCCATGTTCATCGGCAGGCCGATGACGAAGGCCGCGACCTTTTCCTTTTCCGCGAATGTCAGCAGCGCCTCCGCATCGGGACCAAACTTCACCCGCTTGATCACAGGCCGCGGCGTCGCGAAGCGCAGGCCGATATCCGATAGCGATAGCCCGATCGTCTTCGTGCCGAGATCGAGCCCTGCTATCGGCCGACCGGCGGGCAGGGCCTCGGCGAATTCTTCAAGCGTGATGATGGTCATGCGACAAGACGGCTCCTGAAACGAATTTGACCCCTCCATAACAGAGGGAACCGTTCTTGCCAAAACCAGCCTGTCGCGAAGGGGGAAGTTGGCCTATAAGGCCGCCATAACCCCTCCGGAATTGCGCATGCTTGCCATCTTCTCCATCACGCTGCCGATCTTCGTTCTGATCGGAACAGGTGTCATTGCCGGCCGGTTCCTCAGCCTTGAGCGTCACGATCTGCGCGGGCTTTCGAACTTCGTCTGGTATTTCGCCCTGCCGGCGCTCATCCTGCGGGCCTTCGTGCTGCACCCGATGAGCGATTTCCTGCATCTCGATTATCTGCTGCTCTATCTGACCGCCTCACTTCTGACCTTCGGCATATCGCTTTCCGTGGCACGGTTCGTGCGTGGGAAGTCCCTGACGGAAAGCGCGCTGATGGCGCTCGGTTCGTCGAGCGGCAACAGCGGCTTCGTGGGCTTTCCGGTCGCCTCGCTGGTGGTCGGGCCGCTGGCGCCGATCGGCCTTGCCCTCAACATGATCGTCGAAAACCTCATCATCCTGCCGACCGGCATAGTGCTGGCGGAGGATGGCCAGCGTGGCGGCGCGGGCGCGCTGAAGGCCCTGCGGGGGTCGCTGATGTCGCTCACCCGCAATCCCCTCATCATCTCGCTCGTCATCGGTGCAGCAATCTCCGCATCCGGCATCGACTTCAAGGACATGGCACTCTTCCACGCCATCGACATGTTGGCCAATGCTTCCGGTGCGGTCGCGCTCTTCATCGTGGGCGCCACGCTTTACGCCACCAAGGCCGGCGGCAGCCTCCTGCCGGATGCAACGCAGGTGTCCATCGGCAAGCTGGTGCTGCATCCTTTGAGCGTCCTTGCGATATCATTTCTGATGCCGGGACTGGACCCCGAGATGCGCAAGACGGCCATCGTCTTTGCCGCGGCTCCCATGCTCACGGTCTATCCCATCATCGGCGAGCGCTTCGGCTACCAGGAAATGAGCTCGGCCGCGCTGCTCATGGCCACCACCGCCAGCTTCTTCACCATTTCGATCATGCTGGCGCTCGTCTGATCTCACCAATGCGCGACGCGGTCGCCGCCGACGAATTGCGCGCTTTTCGGCGTATATTCGAAGAGCTCGATCCGCACGCCGTTGGGATCGGTGATCCAGCTCTGCCAGGTGTCGTCGCAGCCGTGGGATTTCGCGCTCGCTTCCACGCCGCAATCGCGAATATGCGCGATCGCCTCGTCCATGTTCACCACCTCGAAGCAGATGTGGTTGATCTGGTTGCGCTTCGAATATTCGGCCTCCGCATTCTCGAAAACCTCGACATGCGTGTCCCCACCGGCATCGAGGTAATAGCCGAAGACGCGGCCATCCCTTGTGAAGTTGAAGACTTTCTCGAAACCGAGCACGCGTGCATACCATGCCGCCGTCGCATCGATATCCTTCGCAAAGATGCAGACATGCGCGATCTTGCGGATGATTTTCTGTTTCATGGACCGAACTCCTCCTTCTCCCTGATCCGAGTATAGGCCAAACCGCGTAACGCGAAAGTGTGACACAAAGGCTTGATCCTCTCGCTCCAGCCCCTAATCTGCACCCGCCCATGGGCCGTCCGCGTCATCTGACGATCGGCCCATCCCCCGAAAGACATGAAGGGAGACCTCCCATGAAAATCACCTGGCTCGGCCATTCCGCCTTCCGCCTCGACACGGCCAAGGCGAAGATCCTCATCGATCCTTTCTTTACCGGCAATCCGGGCTTTCAGGGCCTCGACGCGAAGGATGCCGCCAAGGATATCACCCATATCCTCCTGACCCACGGCCACAGCGACCATATTGGCGATACGCTGCAGATCGCCGCCGATACCGGTGCGACGGTGGTTGCCAATTTCGACCTCTGCATGTGGCTGGCGCACAAGGGTCTGAAGAATTTCTCGCCAGGCAACACCGGCGGCACGATCGGCATGGATGGCTTCACCGTCACCTTCACCAACGCGTTGCATTCCTCCGCCTCGATCACCGAGGATGGCGTTTCCCATGCGCTCGGCAACCCGAACGGCCTGATGCTGCATTTCGATGACGAGGCGTCGCTGTTCCACATGGGGGACACGGACATCTTCTCCGACATGGGCCTGATCAACGAATTGCACCAGCCCGATATCGGTATCGTCCCGATCGGCGACCGCTTCACCATGGGCGGCGCAGTCGCAGCGCTCGCTACGCAGCGCTTCTTCAATTTCAAGACCGCGATCCCCTGCCACTATGGCTCGTTCCCGATCATCGACCAGACGGCAGACAAGTTCATCGCCGGTCTCGATGGCACGAAGACGAAGGTCGAAGCGCCGAAGCCCGGCGGAAGCGTCGAAGTCTGAGCCGGCAGACGCAAATGGACCGGATCTATTTGTCCTTGATCCGGTCCCACACGGTGGCAAAAAGCTCCGACTGAGGCGGGAGCCCGAAGAGGCCTGTCATGGCCTTTTCAAAATCTTCGGATGTCTCGATGCGCCGCGTAGCGCTCTCGCCATGCCGCGTGACCTTGAGAGCGCGATTGAACAGCGTGTTGCGCCCGGATTCTGTGACGCGCGCCATCATCAGATTGTGCGGAAACGGCGCCTTCTCCCAGCGGGCGGTCACGAAATTGGCCGCTTCGAAGTCCGGCTCGAACGCCGGCGCCCGCTCGAAGCCGTAGAGCCCGTACCAGCCGTCCGGCACCTGCCGCTCCAGCACCTCTTCCTGCGTGTCCTCGTCCCGGCGAACCCGATAGGTCTCGCCCATGATATCCTGCGGCGCGGCGATGTCGAGCTCGACAGGCGTAAACGGCGCACCGCCGCCAAAGCCGCAATCAGCGAGGTACTTCCGATCGGCAACGGTGACGATGAAGCACCGGTGGCTCCGCGGACCACCGCGAGGCGCGCCGTTGCGCACCCGCGCCATGATCGGCATCGCGTCGAATCCAAGCGCCGACAAAGCCATGCCGAATAGCGCATTCACCTCGAAACAGTAACCGCCGCGCCGGTTCTCCACCAGCTTCCGCCAGAGGGCCTCGGGTGAGAGATCCGGTACCTTGCCGGTCAGCGGGTCCATGTTCTCGAAGGTGATATGGCGGGCCTGCGCGAGTTGAAGCCGCCCAAGCGTTTCGGCACTTGCCTCTGTCGGCGTCTCGGTGATGCCGATCCGCTGAAGATACTCCTTGAGATCGAAATGCATGGTCGCTCCTCTGCTGTGAAGTCAGGCTAGCTTTCCCGACACAGAAGGCAAGGGGAGGCGGATGAACTTCGGTTGTACGCTCTCAAAACCCGGAAAAGCGTTGCATCCGCCCAGCGGGCTGATTATAGCGGTCGCTCAAGCCTTTGAACGATCATCCTTGACCGGAGTTCACCCGATGTCCGTCGACCTCGCCACCGTTAAGCGCGTTGCGCGCCTTGCCCGTCTCGCCGTTTCCGAAGAGGAAGCGCAAAAGATGATGGGTGAGCTGAACGGCATTCTCGGCTTCGTCGAGCAGCTTTCTGAAGTGAACGTGAAGGACGTCGAGCCGATGACATCCGTGACCCCAATGGTCATGCGCAAGCGCGCCGATGTCGTCACCGACGGCGACAAGGCCGATGATATCGTAGCCAATGCCCCGGCCACGACCGAGAATTTCTTCATGGTGCCGAAAGTGGTCGAATAAGACCGCCGAAACATCACGCGCCCGAAGCCCTCATTTCAAGACGAAACGATCGCACCATGACCGAACTGACCAAGCTCACGATTGCCGAAGCCCGCGCCAAGCTCACCGCCAAGGAAATCTCTGCCGTCGAACTGACGGACGCCTATCTTGCCGCCATCGAAGCCGTGAACCCGGTGATCAATGCCTATGTCACCGTGACGCCGGAAAAGGCGCGCGAGATGGCCAAGGCCTCTGACGCCCGTATCGCTGCCGGCAAGGCAGGTGCGCTCGAGGGCATCCCGCTCGGCATCAAGGACCTCTTCGCCACGCGCGATGTCCACACCCAGGCCTGCTCGCACATTCTCGATGGCTTCAAGCCGAAATACGAATCGACCGTCAGCCAGAACCTCTGGGACGACGGCGCCGTCATGCTCGGCAAGCTGAACATGGACGAATTCGCCATGGGCTCGTCCAATGAAAGCTCCTACTACGGCCCCGTCATCAACCCGTGGAAGGCTGAAGGGTCCAACCAGCAGCTCGTTCCGGGCGGTTCCTCGGGCGGCTCCGCTGCTGCCGTGGCAGCCCAGCTCTGCGCAGGTGCGACCGCCACCGACACCGGCGGCTCGATCCGCCAGCCGGCTGCCTTTACCGGAACCGTCGGCATCAAGCCGACCTATGGCCGCTGCTCGCGCTGGGGCATCGTCGCCTTCGCATCCTCGCTCGACCAGGCTGGCCCGATCGCCCGCGACGTGCGCGATGCCGCCATCCTCTTGAAGTCGATGGCCAGCGTCGACGCCAAGGACACGACCTCCGTCGATCTGCCGGTTCCGGATTACGAAGCCGCCATCGGCCAGTCGCTGAAGGGCATGAAGATCGGCATTCCGAACGAATACCGCGTGGAAGGTATGCCCGAAGAGATCGAGAAGGTCTGGCAGCAGGGTATGCAGTGGCTGAAGGATGCCGGCGCGGAGATCGTCAACATCTCGCTGCCGCATACGAAATACGCGCTGCCGGCCTATTACATCGTGGCGCCCGCCGAAGCGTCCTCCAACCTTGCCCGCTACGACGGCGTCCGCTACGGCCTGCGCGTCGACGGCAAGGATATCATCGACATGTATGAGAAGACGCGCGCCGCCGGCTTCGGCAAGGAAGTCAAGCGCCGCATCATGATCGGCACCTATGTTCTCTCCGCCGGCTACTATGACGCCTATTACCTGCAGGCACAGAAGGTCCGCACGTTGATCAAGCGCGACTTCGAGATCGCCTTCGCCAACGGCGTCGATGCGATCCTGACGCCCGCCACCCCGTCCTCCGCCTTCGGCATTGCCGATGAGGACCTCGCCTCCGATCCGGTCAAGATGTACCTCAACGACATCTTCACGGTGACCGTCAACATGGCGGGCCTTCCGGGCATGTCCGTCCCCGCCGGCCTCGACCACAAGGGCCTCCCCCTCGGCCTCCAACTCATCGGCAAGCCGTTTGAGGAGGAGACGCTGTTCAAGACGGCGCATGTGATCGAGCAGGCCGCGGGTACGTTCTCGCCGAAGAAGTGGTGGTAAGAAGCCTTATCGCTTCTACTTCGTCTGTGACAGGACATAGGCTTTCAGGACCGCGTTCATCCGCGTCTGGTAGCCTTTGCCGCGCGCCTTGAACCATTCGAGCACGTCCGCGTCGATGCGCATGGTGACCTGCTCCTTCCGTGACGGCTCGACCAGTTTTGCGCTCCTGAAGAAGGTCTCATCCAGCTCGGGAATATCGCTATAGTCGATATCCTGCTCCGCCTCCGCGCGCTTTTTCAGTTCCTCATGTCTTGCTGGCGATAAAGGCATGGTAGACTCACATTCCGTTTTTGCGTGTGTCCTCTTCCGAAACTCACTCGAAGTCCATAGTTGCAATTGTAGTTACAGCCGCATCCCTCTGCAAAGCCTTTCAGAAGGCGCCGGCCATGGCCATTGCAATTGCGGTGAGCTTTGTCTCACTGGGATGGAAATATCCGCAATTGCCGGCATAATGGAACGCGCAGAATGTCGGGGGACATGCATGGCAACCATACGCAATGCGCGTGCGGACGAAGCGGACGTTCTGGCGGCCATTGGCTTCCGGGCGTGGGACTCGTCGTCCGAGGGGTGGGGGGATGCTCCGGACATTCGCGGGAGCGCCTACCGTTCCTTCGAGACCTTCACCCGCAACCACTGGATCTCCATCGACATTGCCGAGCGGGCAGGACAGATCGTTGGCTGGGGCGCGCGGGAGAAGCTCGACAACAGCATTACCGATCTTTGGGTCGATCCCGTGTTCCAGCGTCAGGGCGTCGGAGCGGCTCTGCTCAAGCATCTGGAGGAGGAGATTGTGGCCCATGGCCATGAGACGGCGCTGACGCAGGTTCATTCCGAGAACTCACCCGCGCTCGCCTTCTTCCGGAAGGCGGGTTACGGCGTCTCCTGGATGACGACCGCGTGGTCGCCCAAGCTCGACCGTGATGTCGATACGGTCGGGCTCATCAAGCAACTGGTCGAGGAGAAGAGTGGCGGCGGCTACAGCGAATTCTGAGCCGGGTCCTCGGAGAGCATCTGGTCGCGCATCCGGGCAAAGAGATCGCGGTTGCGGCAGAAGCGAGGTGCCTGCTCGGGCTCGTCATTGTCTTCGAGCCAGTCGGCGCAGTCGTGCGGGCGGCTGCAGGCGAGGCAGCGCTGGCCGGCGCGTTTCATCACGTTGCGATGATCGGGTAAGTCTTCCAGGTGCGCAGTCAGCCCGAGTTTTGCCGTCATGGCTTCGAGCAGCATGGCGTGTTCGTTGACGCGGATGAAGTAGTTGAGGATGCTCATCGATTATCTCCGTCCATCCCGCAACCATGGCTGAGAGCCGAGGCGTGCGCCTTGATCCTGCTCAAGTCGCCGGGATACCCCAAAAACCCGCAAATCCCTTGCGCCGCCCGGCCATTTGTTTTACCGGAAGGCTTCGAAATCCGATTGATGCCGAGAGTTTTTCCATGACCATTGTCGATGTCCGCACGCCCGATCCGAAACGCCTCATCCCCGGCGCCACCGGCGACTGGGAAGTCGTGATCGGCATGGAAGTCCATGCGCAGGTGCTCTCCAAGTCGAAGCTCTTCTCCGGCGCCTCGACCGAATTCGGCCGTCCTGAGAACACCAACGTGTCCCTCGTCGACGCTGCCATGCCGGGCATGTTGCCGGTGATCAACGAGGAATGCGTCAAGCAGGCCGTGCGCACGGGTCTTGGCCTGAAGGCCCAGATCAACCACCGCTCGATCTTCGACCGCAAGAACTATTTCTATCCTGACCTGCCGCAGGGCTATCAGATCTCGCAGTTCAAGGACCCGATCGTCGGCGAGGGCAAGATCGTCATCTCGCTCGGCCCGGACCGGCAGGGACAGTTCGAGGATATCGAAATCGGCATCGAGCGCCTGCATCTGGAGCAGGACGCCGGCAAGCTGATGCACGACCAGCATCCGACCATGTCCTATGTTGATTTCAATCGTACGGGCGTGGCGCTGATGGAAATCGTCTCTAAGCCCGATATGCGCTCCGCTGACGAGGCCAAGGCCTATATGACGAAGCTGCGCTCCATCGTGCGCTATCTCGACACCTGCGACGGCAATATGGACGAGGGCTCCATGCGCGCCGACGTCAACGTTTCCGTCCGTAAGCCGGGTGGCGAATTCGGCACGCGTTGCGAAATCAAGAACATGAACTCCATCCGCTTTATCGGCATGGCGATCGAATATGAGGCCCGACGCCAGATCGCCATCCTCGAAGAGGGCGGCACGATCGACCAGGAAACGCGTCTTTTCGACGCCGGCAAGGGCGAGACGCGCTCCATGCGCTCCAAGGAAGATGCGCATGACTATCGCTACTTCCCCGATCCGGACCTCCTGCCGCTCGAATTCGACAACGCCTTCGTGGCCGAGCTTTTGAAGGACCTGCCGGAACTGCCCGACGACAAGAAGGAGCGTTTCGTCAAGGATCTCGGCCTCACCGTCTACGACGCCTCCGTGCTCGTTTCGGATAAGGCGATTGCATCCTATTTCGAGTCCGTCGCCGAGGGCCGGGACGCGAAGATTGCCGCCAACTGGGTCATCAACGACTTGCTGGGCGCCTTGAACAAAGCTGGCAAAGACATTGAAGAGACTCCCGTTTCTCCCGCCCAGCTCGGCGGCATTCTGGATCTCATCAAGGACGGCACGATCTCCGGCAAGCTCGCCAAGGACCTCTTCGAAATTGTCTTCAACGAAGGCGGCGACCCGGCGAAGATCGTCGAAGAGCGCGGCATGAAGCAGGTCACCGACACCGGCGCGATCGAAAAGGCCGTGGATGAAATCATTGCGGCCAACCCCGATCAGGTGGCCAAGGTCGTCGCCAAGCCGTCGCTGGCCGGCTGGTTCGTCGGCCAGGTCATGAAGGCGACCGGCGGCAAGGCCAACCCGCAGGCGGTCCAGGCCCTCGTCAAGGCCAAGCTAGGGATCGAGGAATAATGTTCTTCATCCGCTCCGCCGGCGAAAAGGACCTGAAGAAGGTGCAGACGCTGCTGGCGGAGACCTGGCGCGATACCTACACGCCCTTTCATGGCGATCATGTCGTCGAAGCCATGATCGAGCATTGGCATTCGCCGGGGTCGCTGAAACAGCGGCTCGGCCGTCCAGACTCGGAATTTCTCGTGGCCGATGATGGCCGCCAGCTGGCCGGCATGGCTTTCGCGGCCATGTCGCGCAAGACGCCGAAGCTTGCCAACCTGCATCAGCTCTATGTCCATCCGCTCTGGCAGGGGCAGGGGATCGGCACAGACCTTTTTGCCGAGATCGAGACCTGCTTCCCGGATGCCGATCGTATGCATCTGGAAGTGACGGTCGAGAACGAGCGTGCCATCGAGTTCTACACCAAGGTCGGCTTTGCCGAGATCGGCCGGATCGACAATGTCGGGCCGCCCGGTGCGACGCTTCCCGCGATCCTGATGGAAAAGAAACTCGCCTTCTGACCCGAATGGGGACGCCTGATGAAAGCCGTCTATTTCGAACGCTTCTGCGAACCGCCGCGCATCGCCAACCTGCCCGACCCGGAGCCGGGTGCGGATGGCGTGGTCGTCAAGATCGAGGCGACGGGGCTTTGCCGGTCCGACTGGCACGGCTGGATGGGCCATGACAGCGATATCGTGCTGCCGCATGTCCCCGGCCACGAACTTGCCGGTACGGTCGTTGCCACCGGCCGCAACGTGCTGCGCTGGAAGACGGGCGACCGCGTCACCGTGCCCTTCGTCTCCGGCTGCGGGCGCTGCGCCGAATGCGCGTCCGGCAACCAGCAGGTCTGCGAAACGCAGTTCCAGCCCGGCTTCACCGCCTGGGGGTCCTTTGCCGAATACTGCGCCATCGATTATGCCGACGCCAATCTCGTGCGCCTACCCGACAGCATGGATTTTGCCACGGCCGCCGGCCTCGGCTGCCGCTTCGTCACATCCTTCCGCGCCATCGTCGATCAGGCCCGCGTCCAGCCCGGGGAATGGGTCGCCGTTCACGGCTGCGGCGGTGTGGGCCTCTCTGCGATCATGATTGCGAATGCCATGGGCGCCAATGTCGTGGCGGTCGATCTGTCCGACGATAAGCTGGAGTTCGCCAGGAAGCTCGGTGCTTCCGTTACGGTAAATGCGCGCAACATCGGCGATGTGCCGGCTGCGATCCGCGACTTGACCTCCGGCGGGGCGCATGTGTCTGTCGATGCGCTCGGGCATCCCACGACGCTCTCGAACTCCATCCTGTGCCTTCGCCGTCGCGGCCGCCATGTGCAGGTTGGCCTGCTGCTGGCCGACCAGTCGCGACCGCCCGTGCCGATGGACCGTGTCATCGGCTGGGAGCTCGAAATCAAGGGCAGCCACGGCATGCAGGCGCATCGCTATGGCGCTATGTTCTCGATGATAGAGGCCGGCAAGCTGAAGCCGGAGCTGATGATCGGCCGCACGCTGAGCCTGGACGAAGCGCCTGCGGCCCTGATGGCGATGGACCGCTTCGACGGCGTTGGCATCGGCGTGATCACAAGCTTTTGAGCAAGAGAACTACTTCAGCCGCTTGCGCAAGCCGTCGAGGATAACCTCGCTCACCTTGTCGTAGTCATTGTTGAAATGGTGGTCGCCGGGAAGCTCCACCACGTCGATCCCCTTGTCCTTCAGGTCCTTGCAGACAGCCTCGCCGTCGCCTGTGCCGCCGATGCATTGCACGAGTTTGGGGTCCACCTTGGCGATCGCATCAAGGGTCGTGCCGCCCTGATAACTGCCCTCTGCTCCGAACCAGCCGGTCACCGAAATCTCGTAGTCGACGGATTTTGTCAGGGCGAGCAGAGACATGAACTTCACGGCAGCCCTCTGCCGATCCGTCAAGGCATCATAGGCCGAGGGGAGAACATCCGCGCCGAAGGAATAGCCGAGCAGAAGGACGTTCTTCACCTTCCACTTCTTGCGATAGGCGTCGATGATCCGGCCCAGATCGTTGGCGGTCGTCGCCTGATCCTTCCTTTTCCAGAAATAGCGCAGCGAATCGACGCCGACGACCGGAATGCCCTGCGTCTGGAGATATTCGCCGATCTGGCTGTCAATATCGCGCCAGCCGCCGTCTCCGGAATAGAAGATCGCCATCGTGTCGAATTTCGGCGTTGTCGCGAGTTCCGTCAGCGGCAGACCGAGATCGTTGGTTGCGACATCGTTTGCGGCAACCTGGGCTTTGACCGTTTTGAGCAGAAGATCGCCGGACGCGTTGTCCACCTTGACGACCTTCACGTCAGGATGGGCCGCAACGATCGCTGCCACGTTGGCCTTCCCGTCTGCAGGCGCATCCGGTGTCTGAAGCACGGTGACGGGCGCCGGCAGCTCGTCGTCAGTCAGCCCATAGATGTAACCATTCGGTGTCGGCTGCTTGGTGGCCGGCGTGCAGAGCTGCTTGGTCAGCGGAATCTCGGCGGTCGGATCGACCGCAATCGCTTCGTCGATCGTTGCTGGCGGCGACTGTGCGATCATGGCGAGAACCAGCGCGCCACCCGGTCCTTCACCAACCAGAACCGGCGCATGATAGGCGCTGTCGCCGGCACGCCGTTGTACCTGCTGCGAAAGCGACTCGATGTCGGAGATCATGTAGATGCAGTCGTCTTCGCTGTTCTCGGCCATGGACGCGATATAGTCTTTGTAATCGATCCCGACGACGGCCGCACCTGAAGCGACCAGCGCGCTGACGCGATCATCGTCCTTCTTCGACCAGCCGTCTGGACCGGAGAGAAGGAAGACCATCGATTTCAGGCTGCCGCTTGGGAGAGCTATATGCGGTGAGGGGATGAGCCCGGTGTCGTAGCCGTTCTGGTCGTCGGCCTTCGAACCATACGCAAACGTGGCCAGCGCCGAGCAGAGCCCGGCCAGCAGCCAATTCCGATACTTCATTTCCCGACGACTCCTCTGAGGCCCCCGCCGATCAGGACCGTCACATCCATGATCGCCATGACGGGCGACGCATTGCCCGCAAAGGCAATATAGCGTGCTTCCCATCGCGGGGCGAACTTCGATTTATAGGCCTTCAGGCCTTTGAAATTATAAAAGCGTTCGGCGTGCTCGAAAATCACGCCGCCGATGCGGTCCCACACGGGTGCCGATTCGCGTTGCGACATGCCCGAGAGCGGCGCCATGCCGAGATTGAAGCTCTGGAAACCCTGGTCACGCAAATATTCGATAATCCGCACGAACAGAAAGTCCATCGAACCCTTTGGCGCATCCGGGAGAAAACGCATGAGGTCCACCGACGCTTCCATCTTTGCATCCGTCACCAGAAGGGTCGCAAAGGCCACAATGCGGCCTCCCTGCCTGAGCAAGCCAACGGGCTGCGACCGGATGTAGACCGGATCGAAGGAACCGAGCGAGAAGGTCTTCTCCCGCGTGTCATGCTGCTGCAACCACGAATCGGAAACGGCCTGAAGCTCCTCCATCACCGCGTCGACCTCGTCGCCGGCGGCAATGACATGAAACTCGAGCTCCTCGCGCTGCGCCTTGCTGACCGTCTGTCGCAGGTTTGCCATGCGTCCGCCCTTGAGATCGAAACCGGGAAGCGAGACAGTCGCTGCCTCTCCGAGCTTGTAGGCACGCAGGCCCGCATCTGCGCAGAAGCCGAGGAGAGCCGGCGTGATCTGGTAAAGCACGGCGCGCGCGCCGGCGGCCTGCGCCATTTCGACGAAGCGCCACAGAAGCTCCGTCGCTTCCTCTTCATCGCCAACAGGATCAAACAGCGCGACCCAGGAGCGGCCCTGGATTCCGTACATGATGAAGCAATTGCCACTGTCGGAAAAAAGGATCTGCTTGTCGCCCATGCGTACCAGATTGGCATCTGCCGTAGGATTGGCCATGACGATCGGCAGGGCTGTTTCCAGCGCATGGTCGGTCGGGAGCTGCGGGCGGAATTTGGCCGGCCGCAGAAGGCTGTAGATGGAGAGCGCCGAGGCGGCGAGTGCAAGGCCCGCCGCGGCACGAAGACCGCGCGGAACTTCGTCGGCGATCTCGAACTCCCACCACAGGCTGTCCGAATAATCGACGTCGCGATAGACGAAGAAAAGCAGGGTGACTGCCGAAGCGACAATCACTGCCATGGCTGCGACCCATGAGGGCGCCAACACCTGGTGGATCAGCGAGGCCGGGCGTTTGAACCGGCGATGCGTCATCGACAATGTCAGGATGAGGATCACGAGCAGCGAAGCCTCGAGCGGCGAGACACCTCGCAGGTTGGCAAAGAAGAGGGCGGCAATGCTGGTCCCAAGCGTGAACCACCAAGCCGCGTCCAACCGGTTGGAAAGTCCCCGCGCGGCGACGAAGATACCAAGGCCCAAAAGGCTGGTTACGAAATGGGCGCTCTCGACAATCGGCACCGGCATATAGTTTTCGAGCCGTACCAGCTTGTCGTCGTTGGTGGGTGTGACGCTCGAGAAAATGAGGATCGCGCCTGTCACGACCGAGAGCGCCGCGATCAGTGCCGGCGCCAGCCTGGGCTCCAGTTGCCGGAAGGCGGCGGCGACCGGCACCAGAGCGAAGCGGCGGGTTTCGACCAGAATCAGCGCCAGCGCCGCGATCAAGAGCGGCAAGACGTTATAGATCAGTCGATAGAGGAGGAGGCTTCCCAGGATCCGGTCAACCGGCACGTGGGCACCGAGGGCCGACACCATGACCGCCTCGAATATTCCGATACCCGCCGGGACGTGGCTGATGATTCCAAGTCCGGTCGCGGTCGAATAGATGGCGAAGAAGACGGGCCAGCCGATCGCATCCTGCGGAATCAGAACATAGAGAGCGGTCGCGGAGGCTGCCATATCCAGCGCGCTCACCAGGAATTGTTGAGAGGCGGTCTTGCTGTCGGGCAGGCGAATGGTCAGAAACCCGAGCTTGATCCGCCGTCCACCGCGCCCGATAATGAGAAGGGCCGACATCACGAGCAGGACGGCAATGGCAATGCCACGGGTGACCGTCGGATCGAGGCCGGACAAGGAGGCCAGGCGCGGCGCTGTCACAAGCACCGAAATGGCGGTGACACTGAGGATGCCAAGTCCGAATGCAAGTGTGACGAAGGCGACGATCTTGCCGATTTCCTCAGGCGTCAGCCCTAGACGCAGATAGGCGCGCAGCCTTATCGCACCTGCGGACAGCGCGCCGAAACCCGCGGTGTTGCCGATCGCATAGGCGGTGAACGACGCGATGGCCACGGAGACGAGCGGCAGCTTCTCCTTCCGGACATATTCGATCGCGTTGAGATCGTAGCAGATCAGCGCCGCAAAGCTCAGCGCCGTGAAGAGGAGCGACAGCAGGATGGCCGAGGTCGGTGTTGCCGCGAGCGCATCGCGGACATCCTCGATGCGGATCTCGGTCGTGAGCCGGTAGATAGCGTAGGCCGTCAGGCTGCTGACGACGAGAATGGCGGCCAGCAACAGATATTCGCGATACCGTTCGAAGAGGTAAAGCAGCCGGAAGAGGGCGCCCTTTCTTTCTTCGGCAACTGGCGTTTCTGTTTCTGTTGTGGGTGTCATCAATCAGGCAAGGCCCTTGTAAATTGAGTGGAGCGGTGTTCTTTGTTCATGACGAATTTGCGGCGACGCACCGGCCATACCCAAAAATAATCCAAAGATTAGCAGTTCTCATACATGCCGAATGTGAAACTGTTTTTGTTTGTTCCAAATGCGCGGAAGACGGCGTTCAAGCGGCGGGATGATCCTGCCGCAGGCGCGAAATGCTCTGGACATTCGGCTTTTCTGGCTGCATAAGCGGTCAAGAGCCGGGCTCACCAGAGTCCCGCCGTCGAACGTCATATCCAAGGCTTTGCGATGAAGAACCTACTCCTTGAACTTTTCACCTGGTGGAATGGGCAGACCATGGGCACGCGCTTCTTCACGTGGCGCAAGGGCAAGCGGGTCGGCGAAGATCAGTTCGGCAACGTCTATTACGAAGGTCCGATGTCGACTTACGGCCTGCAGAAGCGCTGGGTGATCTACAAGGGTTATGCCGAAGCCTCTGCCATTCCGCCGGGCTGGCATGGCTGGATGCATCACCGCACCGACGTTCCGCCGACCAAGCAGGATTACAAGGCGCATGAGTGGCAGAAGCCGCATCATGCCAACCTGACCGGCACGGCCGCCGCCTATCGCCCGCAGGGCTCGCTCGCCGAAGCTGGCCAGCGCCCGCGCGTCACCGGTGACTATGACGCCTGGACCCCGGGCAACTGACGCCTTGTGGCCACAATCGACGTTTAGGCGTCGTGGCCATTGACGGTGGAAAGAGGCGAATCTTGCGAGCAACGGCTAAGCTTTCATACGGCAGGGGGCTGCTGACCGGCCTTCTTGCGGTCGTTTCGCTCGGGCTTGCCCATGAGGCACAGGCTGCGCGCATTTCCAATGCAGTTGCCGTTTTCGCAGGCCTAGACAAGATCACCGGCCGCGTCACGACGTTCGATGTCTATATCAATGAGACCGTCCAGTTCGGCGCGCTGCAGGTGACGCCGAAGGTCTGCTACTCGCGCGACGACACCGAAGCGCAGAAGGTAGATGGTTTCGTCGAAGTGGACGAAATCACGCTCGACCGCAAGATTCGCCGCATCTTCACCGGCTGGATGTTTGCCGACAGCCCTGGCCTCAACGCCGTCGAACATCCGATCTATGACGTGTGGCTGACGGGCTGCAAGCAGAAGTCCGACGTGCCTCCGCCGGACTCGGCCTCCAAGTCCAAGTAATTTCGGTCAATTTGCTGCAAACGGAATGTCTGGCCGCGACACCGCATCGGCCAGCAGGATCTCGTATTGCGCCTTGGGCACATCAATCGCGCCGAATGTCTTCAGGTGTTCGGTGGTGAACTGCGTGTCGAGCAGGCGGAAGCGCCGCTCACGCAGCCGCTCGACGAGATGCACCAGGCAAATCTTCGAGGCGTTCGTCCTGCGCGAGAACATGCTCTCGCCGAAGAAGGCTGCCCCCAGTGAGACGCCATAAAGCCCGCCGACCAGTTCTCCATCTTCGAACGCCTCAACCGAATGGGCGTGATCCATTTCATGGAGCTGTCCATAGAGATCGAGAATGGTTTCGTTGATCCACGTCGTCGGGCGATCTTCCGCCGGTTCGCCGCACTTCAGCATGACATGACGAAAAGCCGTGTTGATGCGGATGTCGAAGGGGGATTTGCGCATCATCTTGGCGAGACTGCGTGAGACGTGGAAACCGTCGAGCGGGATGATGCCCCGCAGTTCCGGCTGCACCCAGAAGAGCTCCGGATCGTCAGCGGATTCGGCCATGGGGAAGAGGCCGATGGAATAAGCGCGCAGCAGGATTTCCGGCGTCAGTTCCGGGTCCTGTCGCTGCGCGCTCATGATGCTCGTCTTTACTCCGCCGGCTTTTCCGCCAGGTACTTTTCCAGCCAGTGGATGTCATAATCGCCATTGGCGATATCCTGGTTGGAAATCAGATCCTGGAAGAGCGGCAGCGTTGTCTTGATGCCGTCGATGACGAATTCGTCGAGGACACGGCGCAAACGCATCATGCATTCGATGCGGGTGCGACCATGCACGATGAGCTTGCCGATGAGGCTGTCGTAGTAAGGCGGGATGCGGTAGCCCTGATAGGCACCCGAATCGACGCGAACGCCGAGACCGCCGGGCGCATGGAAATGCGTGATCGTGCCCGGAGACGGCGTGAATGTCCGCGGGTCTTCGGCGTTGATGCGGCATTCGATGGCGTGGCCGGAGAACTTGATCTCGTCCTGCGTGACCGAGATGCCGCCGCCCGATGCGATGCGGATCTGTTCATGCACGAGGTCGATGCCGGTGATCGCTTCGGTGATCGGGTGCTCGACCTGAAGACGGGTGTTCATTTCGATGAAATAGAACTCGCCGTTTTCGTAGAGGAATTCGATCGTACCGGCACCGCGATACTTCATCTTCTTCATGGCGTCGGCGCAGATCTGGCCGATCTTCATGCGCTGCTCGACGTTGAGGGCAGGGGAGTTGGCCTCTTCCCAAACCTTCTGGTGGCGGCGCTGCAGCGAGCAGTCGCGTTCGCCCAGATGCACGGCATTGCCTTCACCGTCGCCCAGGACCTGGATTTCGATGTGGCGCGGCTTGCCGAGATACTTTTCCATGTAGACGGCGTCGTTGCCGAAGGCGGCCAGCGCCTCGGAACGGGCCGTCGAGACGGCTTCGTCCAGTTCTTCCTCGGTCTTGGCGACCTTCATGCCGCGACCGCCGCCGCCGGCGGTGGCCTTGATGAGGACCGGGAAGCCGATCTGGCGCGCGATTTCCATCGCGTTTTCCGGCTTCACTTCGCCATCGGAGCCCGGAACGACCGGGATGCCAAGTTCGACAGCCGTCTTCTTGGCGGTGATCTTGTCGCCCATCAGGCGGATATGTTCCGCCGTCGGCCCGATGAAGGTGATGCCATGGGCGTCGAGAATATCGGCGAACTTGGCGTTTTCCGACAGGAAGCCATAGCCCGGATGGACTGCGTCAGCGCCGGTGATCTCGCAGGCTGCAACGATCTGGTGGATGTTGAGATAGCTGTCGCGCGACGGCGGCGGGCCGATACAGACGCTTTCGTCGGCGAGACGCACATGCATGGCGTCCGCGTCTGCGGTCGAATGCACGGCGACGGTCGCGATCCCGAGTTCCTTGCACGCCCGGAGGATGCGAAGCGCGATCTCGCCCCGGTTGGCAATGAGGACTTTGGAAATCATGGGCTGCCCCTTACTCGATGATGATCAAGGCTTCGCCGAATTCCACCGGTTGGGCATCCGTGACCAGGATTTCGGTGACCTTGCCCGAGCGCGGCGCCGGAATCTGGTTCATTGTCTTCATGGCCTCGATGATGAGGATCGTCTGGCCTTCCTTCACGGTCTGGCCAACTTCCACGAAGGGACGTGCGCCGGGAGCCGGCGACAGATAGGTCGTGCCGACCATCGGCGAGGTCACCGTATTCTTCGGGTCGCGGGCAGCAACAGCCGGAGCCGCGGCTTCAGCCGGTGCGGCAGCGGCGGCTGCGACCGGAGCGGGCGCTGCAACGCTGTAAGCCGGCATGTGCATGGCTGCGGGAGCAGCGCGCGAAACGCGGATGCGAAGCGCATCCTGTTCGACTTCGATTTCGGTGAGGTCGGTTTCTTTCAGGATGTTCGCGAGGTCGCGAATGAGGGCCTGATCGATGCCGGTCTTCTTCTCTGCCATGAAAATCGTCCTGTTCTTATTCTTCTCTGGAGCAATTCCAGCGAACGTGGAAACCGGTTTCGCGTCCGGAATTGCGTAAACACTCTGAGCGCCCTTCATGGCCGCGCGCGACATCGTCGCTGCGCCAGCCGGGCGGCGTCGGGGTTCTTCTATAGTCTGGACTTCAGGCAAATGGAAGCCATTGCGTATCAGCGCGGCCCTGGCGGTGAATAACCCGCCCTCGCGAGCTTCAAAAGCCTTTGGAAAACCCCGCAGGCTCCCGAGATCAGCAGGTTGCCTTGCCGCAGGCGCGCATGTTTGCGACCTTCTGTGTCAGAACATCAAGGCCAGCGGCACCCGGGATCATGTCATTCCCGATGATGTAGGCCGGCGTGCCCTGAATGCCCAGTGCGTCAGCCAGCTGATAGGATTCCTTGACGCTCTGCTCGCCGGCATTGGCGGCGACTTCCTTGGCGATTTCCGTCTTGGAGACGCCGAGGCTTTCGGCGACCTTCAGGGCCGTGTCCTTGTTGGCATGGTTGGTGCCGCCAAGAAGCGCCATGTGGTACTGACCGTATTTTTCCGGCGCAATCGCCCGGAAGGCGAGGGCGATCTTGTGGGCTTCGATCGAATCCTGACCGAGGATCGGGAATTCCTTGAGAACGAAGCGGACATTCGGGTCGGACTTGATCAGCGCCGACATGTCCTTGATCGCGTGCTTGCAGTAGGTGCAGTTGTAATCAAAGAATTCGACGATCGTCACGTCGCCCTTCGGATTGCCGAGGACGAGGTCGGATGCGTCGGAGAAAAGCTCCTGCTTGTTCTTGTCTATCGCGCTCGACGCCTTGGCGGCCGTTGCCTGGTCGCGTTTTGCCTGCAGCGCATCCTGCGCCTCGAGCAGGACTTCCGGGTTCTCGATCAGGTACTGGCGAACGATGTCGCCGATTTCCTTCTTCTGGGCATCGTCGAACGCTCCGGCCGGAGCTGCAGTCGCCAGGAGCGATGCGACCACAAAGGCGCCCGATGCCAGCAGGTTCATGATCTTCGATGCCATTTCTGTCTCCTGATCGCTCGTCCGTTTCCGCTCTGGAGGCGGCATATCAGACATCAAATATGTTTGGGCTGTGGCAAAGCGCCCGGTGCCGAAATTGTCTCTTCGCTCTTTACAATCGCCCGTGCCTGAATACAAACCGCATGGCCCGAGAAAACGACCTGATCGCGGGAATGTGAAGACTGTGCACGGCTGCGCCGCGCCAATCGAGGAGACTGACTTGGCTGACCTTTCGACCCGTGGAAACGTCGAACCCTTCCACGCGATGGATGTTCTGGCCGAGGCGACGAAGCGCCGCGCCGCCGGTCACCCGGTGATCTCCATGGCCGTCGGCCAGCCGTCGCATCCCGCGCCCAGAGCGGCACTGGCCGCCTCGCGCGCCGCGCTCGAACATGGCAGGCTCGGCTATACCGATGCGCTGGGTCTGCTGTCACTGCGCCAGGCGCTTTCGGCCCATTATCAAAGCCGCTATGGCGTCTCGGTTGACCCGCAGCGCATCGCCGTCACGACCGGCTCGTCCGCCGGCTTCAATCTCGCTTTCCTGGCGCTGTTCGACCAGGGCGACTGGGTGGCGATCGCGCGGCCGGGCTATCCCGCCTATCGCAACATCCTCAAGGCGCTGGGTCTCAATGTGCTCGAAGTCGCAGCCGATGCTGCAAGCGGCTTCACGCTGACGCCGGACAATCTGGAGATGGCCGCGCGCGAGGCGGGCATCCGCCTGAAGGGCGTTCTTCTTGCCAGTCCTGCCAACCCGACGGGCACGGTCACCGGCGCCGCAGCGTTGAAGGCGCTCGCCGACTATTGCAGCGCCAACGCCATCCATTTCATCTCCGACGAAATCTATCACGGCCTCACCTATGCAGTTGAGGAGACGACGGCGCTTTCGGTGACCGGCGATGCGATCATCATCAACTCGTTTTCGAAATACTATTGCATGACGGGCTGGCGCATTGGCTGGATGGTCTTGCCGGAGACGATGGTCCGCAGCTTCGAGCGCATTGCGCAGAGCCTCTACATCTCCGCACCGGAACTCTCCCAGATTGCCGCCGAAGCCGCACTCGGCGAAACGGAGGAGCTGGAGGAGGTCAAGGCGAGCTATCGCCGCAACCGCGAGATTCTTCTCGAAGCCTTGCCGCGCATCGGCCTGAACCTCGCGTCGCCCATGGATGGCGCCTTTTACGCCTATGCCGATGTCAGCCGATTTACGAATGATTCGATGGCGTTCGCGCGCCGGATGCTGACCGAGACGAATGTCGCGGCAACGCCCGGCATCGATTTCGATCCGATCGACGGCCACCACACGATGCGCTTCTCCTATGCCGGCGCGACTGCCGATATGGTCGAGGCCATGGCGCGGGTGGAAAACTGGTTGAAGGCCCTCTGACGATCTTTTCCCGGCGGAAGACTGTTTCCACGCCCGGTACGCCTTGGAATTCGATCTCGGCCGCCTATATTGGGCTGACCTGTCCCCTGACCCAATTTTGCTTCAGAGGTTATTGATGAAATCCTTGGAACTGCTTGTAGAACGCATCATTCTGTCCAGCCGCTGGATATTGGTCGTGTTCTATCTGGGGCTTGCCGCGGCGCTGGCACTTTACGGCTTCTCGTTCCTGCTGAAGTTCATCAAGATCGCCTCCAACGTCATGGTCGCTACTGAAGGGGACATGATCCTTGCCATGCTCGGGCTCATCGACGCCGCGCTTGTCGGCAGCTTGATCGTGATGGTCATGATCTCCGGCTACGAGAACTTCGTCAGCCGCTTCGATGAGGCAGAAGCGGATGTGGACAACAAGGAAGTCTCCTTTCTGGGCAAGCTCGATTCGGGCAGCCTCAAGATCAAGGTTGCCTCGTCCATCGTGGCGATCTCCTCCATCCACCTGCTGCAGGTCTTCCTTAACATCAACGAATATACCGATACGAAGATCGTCCTGCTGACGGGAATTCATATCGCCTTCGTCGTCTCGGCGCTGATGCTCGGCTATCTGGAAAACATGATGTCGAAGACGAAGAAGGGTGTCGGCAAGGGCTGAGTGCCCACCTTCAGCGCCGGCCGAAGGCGCGCAGGAAGGTCTTGACGGCGCGTTCCGCCATGCCGGCACATTCCTCTTCGCTCGGAAACCGTCCAAGCTGGAACTCGGCTCGCCACTCGGCGGTCAGAAGCGCCAGATACTGACGCGCGGCCAGCGTCGGATCATCGATGTCGAGATGACCAGCCAGTGCCAGTTGCGACAAATGCGCTGCCACCATTGAACGTTTCCGGCCTGAGCCGTATTCGCGCCACACCGTGAAGAGCTCCGGATAACGGCCGCTTTCGTTCTCGGCCAGCCGGAGCAGCCAGCGACTCGTCTTGTCCTGCGTCAGATGATTGAGGAAGCGGGAGGAAAATGCCGTCAGTTCTGCCTCGATATTTTCCGGCCTGTCCGGGAATTCCTCCATCAGCAGCAGGAATTTTGCGGCGGACTTGTCCGTCAGTGCTGCTACCACTTCCTTGAAGAGGCCGTCCTTGTCGCCGACATGGTTGTAGATCGTCTGGCGCGAGACGCCGGCCTTCGTTGCCACCGCGTCGATGCTTGCGCCGGTATAACCATCCTGACAGAAAACTGTCGCAGCCGCTTCTAGAATGCGGTCACGCTTGGATTTGGCAAGATCCGGTTTTTCGGCTGTTTCAATGTCCATGCACCCGAAATAATCCCTTCATCAAAAAAATTCAAGTTGGACACTCTTGTCCAATTGGACATTTGTGTCTAAAAATATGGGCAACGACGAATATCCGGGTGGCGACCTCCCATTGCCGCCCTTGTCCATCCCCTAAAAAAGAACTGGAGAGATTTCGATGAAGTCCTCGACGCTTTACTATGCCCTGATCCTGGGCTTCCTGTCCGCTGTCGGCGTTTCTGCGCTCGACATCTACCTTCCTTCGCTGCCTTCCATCGCGAAGGATTTTGGCACGGATGGTAGCACGCTTCAGCTGAGCCTGACGTCATATTTCATCGCCATGGCCATCGCGCAGATCGTCTATGGTTCGGTGTCCGACATGTATGGCCGCCGTCCGCCCCTGATTGCCGGCATGACCATCTATGTGATCGGGGCCGTCGGCTGTGCACTGGCACCGAGCGTTCATGCGCTCATCGCCTTCCGTTTCGTCCAGGGATTGGGGGCAGGGGCTGGCGCGGTTATCGCCCGGGCCATCGTCCGAGACCTGCATACCGGACCCGAGGCTGCGCGGCTGATGTCGCTCCTGATGCTCGTCTTCAGCGTTTCCCCGCTGCTCGCGCCGATGGTCGGCAGCTTCATCGTCGCGGTGGCAAGCTGGCGCGACATCTTCTGGGTCCTGACGGCCTTTGGTTTTCTCGGTGTCTTCCTCGTGACCTTCGTTCTCCGTGAGACGCGCACGAAGGAGAAACGGCTCGAAAGCAGTCTCGGTGGCGCGTTCCGCAACTATGGCCTTCTGCTGGTCGATCCCCATTTCATGGGCATCGTCGGGATCGCTGCCTTCGGCATGTCGAGCTACATGGTTTATGTTTCGAACTCGTCCTTTGTGATTATCGGGCATTTCGGCCTGACGCCTTCGGCCTACGGCATCATGTTCGCGCTCAATGCGATCCCGTTCTTCGTCTTCTCGCAAATGAACGCCCGGCTCGCCAGACGCTACGGCTTGCGCCGCGTCGTTCGCACGGCAGCGCTTCTTTATTCCTCCATGATGGTCCTGCTTCTGGCGACCCGCCTGGCCGGCATCGACAATTTCGTGGTCATGACTGTGCTTCTGCTCGCTGGTTACGGCTTCCTCGGTCTTGTCGTGCCGTCCTCCGCAGTGCTGGCACTCGAGGCTCACGGCCGGATTGCCGGGACCGCTTCGGCGCTAATGGGGACGTTGCAGTTCGTCGCCGCCTCGATTGTGACTGCGCTGGTATCGCTGTTCTTTGATGGAACCTCGATGCCGATGATTGCCGGGATCGGTCTCTGCTCGATGGTGGTTGTCGCGTTCAGCGTCATGACGCTGCGCCCTCTGGCACGACAGGTCGCGCCGGCGGAATAGCGCGGACGGCCACTCATCTGGACATTCACAACAGCGACAAGGAAAGGGGCAGTTTGCCCCTTTTTGCTGTCTCGCATCGGGATAGCGTCGTTAATGACGCATATACCGAATTTTGCAAATTGATGCTGTCCTGCCCGCAGATGGAAGCAATTTTAATGACGCCTGCGCGACAATGCGCTCGTTGATTTATTCGTGTTTCGGGGTTCGATATGCAGCAGCAGGCAACAATCAGCGTCAGGTTGACGACAGGCAAGGGAGGGCGCCGGCACGGGCGGCTCACGCGGCTGGTCTTCATCCTCGCGTTCGTAATGATCCTGCTGTCCGCGGTTTCGCTCGCCTATGTGGGAAACATCGCCTCCCGCGAAGCCGACGCACAGGCGACGCAGAACCAGCGCCAGCTGCTGAACAATGTCCTGACGGGCCGGATGCAGATCATGTCCCGCGACCTCTACAGCATCGTGCATTGGGACGACGCGGTCACCGGCCTCGTCAAGACGCTCGACCAGGAATTTGTCTCCGACCAGCTGATTTACTGGCTGGATCTGAACCTGCAGGCGCAACGCACGTTCATTGTCTCGGCCGGCGGGCGGGTGCTGGCGGATATCGTCAACTCGCAGGCCCAGTTCTCCCGCCGCACGCTTCCTGGCGACGATCCGCTGATGCAGATCGCGCGCGACGCCGTGAACCGTTTTGTGGCGCTTCGTGTTCCAGTCGATTCCGGCTATGGCCTGAAGACCATTTCGCTCGCGCAGGTCAGCGACCTCGCGGCCACGGCCGTTGTCAAGATCGATGGCCAGCCGGCCCTGGTGACGGCCATGGTCGTGACACCGGACGACCAGGAAAGCCTGCCCTCGAAAGGCGACCCCGTCGTCGTCATCGCCGCCAAGACGCTCGACAGCACCCTGCTGCGCGAGCTGAATCAGGTTCTTTCCTTCCAGAATTTCACGTTCGAGCAGCCCGACGAAGCCGATGGACTGCGGACCACGCAGATGGTCGCCGGGCCGGATGGCAAGCCGGTCGGTCAGTTCGCCTGGCGGGCCGCGCAACCGGGAACGGTCATTCGATCTGTGGTCATGCCGATTATTCTCGCAGTCTGCGGGGTTATGACGGCGATTACCGCCTTCGCCGCCTACCGCATAGGCGGGCTCTCGTCGAAGCTCGAAGAGAGCGAGGAACGCAATCGCTTCCTGGCGCTCCACGACAATCTGACGGGTCTATCCAACCGTTTCCATTTCCACGAGGCGCTTGATCGCCACATTTCAAGCCTTCCACAGAACGAGTTCGCGGTCCTTGCCTGCGATCTCGACCGCTTCAAGCATGTCAACGACACCTACGGTCACGCGGCGGGTGATGCCGTGATTCGTGCGGTCGCCAACCGGATCGCCGGAGCGGTTGGAACGGCCGGCATGGTCGGCCGCGTCGGCGGCGACGAGTTCGTAATCCTGCTGAGCGGTTTTACAGATATTCCTCGCCTGCAAATCCTCTGCTGCCAGATCATTGCCAGCGTCTGTGAGCCCATCATGCTCGACAACGGAGTGATGACGTCGGTCGGGGTGAGCCTTGGCGTGGCGCTGGCGCCTGCCTCGGGCTCGACCAATACGCATCTGATGGCCAGCGCCGACGCCGCGCTCTATGCTGCCAAGGAGCAGGGCCGCGGCTGTGCCGTCTTCGCCCATGAGCTCCCCCAGCGCCCGAAACAGCCGCCAGAGGTGGAAGCTGGGGCGGAGAAAGACGACGCCGCACACCGCGCGGCCTGAGTAGGGGAAGCAAAAAAGCCCCCGCAGTCCAGGCCATCGCCTTTGGGACCGCGGGGGCTCGCATGTCGATGCTGCCGGGCCCGTTGTGGTGGGGCGGCAACAAGATTTCTCAGTCGATATCCGAGACTTCGACATTCGCGCCGCCGGTGACGCGGTGGGCGAGGGCGGCTTCCATGAACTCGGTGATGTCGCCATCGAGAACGTCGCCCGGAGCGGAGCTTTCCACGCCGGTGCGCAGGTCCTTCACCATCTGGTATGGCTGCAACACGTAGGAGCGGATCTGGTGGCCCCAGCCGATATCGCTCTTTGATGCGGCTTCGGCGTTCGCTGCGGCTTCACGCCGTTCCAGCTCTGCCTCATAGAGACGCGAGCGCAGCATTTCCCAAGCCTTGGCACGGTTCTTGTGCTGCGAGCGTTCCTGCTGGCAGGCCACCACGATGCCGGACGGCATATGCGTGATACGCACCGCCGAGTCGGTCGTGTTGACGTGCTGGCCACCCGCACCCGACGACCGGTAGGTGTCGATGCGGCAATCGCTCTCGTTGATGTCGATCTGGATCGAATCATCAACCACCGGATAGACCCAGATGGAGGAGAAGGACGTGTGCCGGCGCGCGTTGCTGTCATAGGGCGAGATGCGGACGAGACGATGCACGCCCGATTCGGTCTTCAGCCAGCCATAGGCATTCTCGCCCTTGACGAGGATCGTCGCGGACTTGATGCCGGCTTCTTCGCCGTCATGCATTTCCAGAATTTCGACCTTGAAGCCTTGGCGCTCGGCCCAGCGCGTGTACATGCGTAAGAGCATGTTCGCCCAGTCCTGGCTCTCGGTGCCGCCGGCGCCGGAATGGACTTCCAGATAGGTATCGTTGCCGTCGGCTTCGCCGGAGAGCATCGCTTCCACCTGCAGGCGGGCAAACTCGCTCCGCAGCGCGCGGATCGCGTCTTCAGCATCCTTCACGATGCTCGCATCGTCCTCGGCCTCGCCGAGCTCGATGAGTTCGATATTGTCGGCCAGTTCCGATTCGAGCTTCTTCAGGCCGTTGATGCTCTTGTCCAGGTTCTGGCGCTCGCGCATCAGCTTCTGGGCTTCGGTCGGGTTATTCCAGAGATTGGGATCTTCTGACTTGTTGTTGAGCCAGTCGAGACGTCTTATCGCCTGATCCCAGTCAAAGATGCCTCCTCAGCAGGCTTATGGCCTGCTTGATTTCGTCGACAATATTCTCGATTTCGATACGCATGGGTCCGTTTCTTATCGTTGGTGCGAAAAGCTGGCGATGACATAATTTCTCGGGGCGCCGATGTAAACCCGGCAAACGAAAAAGCGGGGCGAGCGATGCGTTCAATCGCCATCGTCGCCCGGCATCTTGGTCGAGGTTGCCAGACCGAGAAAAACAATGATCGACTGGTTCATCCGCAGAATATCGCTGCGCGATAGACTGCCAATTCGCTTTCCCAGCTTGGTCTTGTGCACAGTCGTCAACTTGTCGACCATCAGTCGACTGCTGAGCTTGAGGCCATTCAGATTGGAAGGTTCTATTTGAACCCTGAACAGAGGTGCGTCGGTCGGATCGGAGGTGAAGCCGCAGACCGTGATGGAGTCTGTCGCAGAGAAACTGTCGTCCTGAACGATGACGACTGGACGCGGTTTCCCGGCATAATCCTTGCCGCCTGAAACCGTCCAGATCTCGCCCCGCTTCATTCGTCGGAAAACTCCGAGATAGCGTCAATAAAGGCCTGATCGTCCTTTGCCTGGTCGCTTGACGCCACCGCGCGGGACTGTCGCAGCGCCTCGGCGCGAAACACTGCGGAGCGGGTATCAGGAACCCAGATCTGCAACGGCCTAAAACCGGCTGCCCGCAAACGCTCCCGGTGCTCGGAAACCTTCGCTCTTGAGGACTTGCTTGCAGAACCAGCTGTCATCGCACATCTCCGTTGGTTACATGTAACCTAACACGGTTTCCGTGGCATGACCATGCCTTGCTATCAGAACAGGCCCGGCTGGCCTTGCTTCACCGCGTCGTTGGCCTGCGGCGACTGGTTCATGATCTGCTCGGGGCTGGCATAGTCCTCGCCGCCGATGACGGAGAAGACATTGGCCGGACCCGTGCCGGGCTTAAAGGCTTCGACGATCGTGTTCGGGTCGCCGGGGCCTGCCTGCATCCCCGTCTTGCGGTCGACGGCGATCAGCTGCATCCCTTCCGGCACGATGAACTTCGACGGCGGGATGTCCTTGTCAGCGTCCTGCATGAACTCGTTGAAGATCGGCGCGGAAAGGTGGCCACCGGTGCCGCCGCGCCCCATAGGCTGCGGGTTGTCATAGCCGATATAGACGCCGGCCACGAGGTCGGGCGTGAAGCCGACGAACCAGGCGTCCTTTTCGTCATTCGTGGTACCGGTCTTGCCGGCGACGTCGCGATCAAGCTTGACCTGTCCGGCTGCCGTACCACGCTGGATGACGCCCTGCATCATGGTGGTGATCTGATAGGCGGTCATCGGGTCGAGAACCTGTTCACGCTTGTCATCGACAACCGGTTCTTCCTGACCCTTCCAGTCAGCCGCGTTGCAATTTTCGCAAACGCGGTCCTCGTGCTTGTAAATCGTCTTGCCGGTGCGGTCCTGAATGCGGTCGATCAGCGTCGGCTTGATCTGCTTGCCGCCATTCGCGATCACCGAATAGCCGGAGACCATACGCATGACGGTCGTCTCGCCCGAGCCCAGCGCCATGGCAAGGACAGGCTGCATGTGATCATAGATGCCAAACCGTTCGGCATATTCGGCAACCGTATCCATGCCCATGTCGTTGGCAAGGCGCACCGTCATCAGGTTGCGCGACTGCTCGATACCGCGGCGTAGCGTCGAAGGACCGGCAAAGTCGCCGCCATAGTTCTTCGGCGCCCAGACCTGACCATCCGGCAGCCGCAATTCAAACGGCGCATCCATGACCACGGAAGCCGGCGTGTAGCCGTTGTCGAGCGCCGCCGCGTAGACGAAGGGCTTGAACGAGGAGCCGGGCTGGCGCATCGCCTGCGTGGCGCGGTTGAATTCGGACTGCGCATAGGAGAAGCCGCCAACCATGGCAAGAACGCGACCCGTCTTCGGGTCCATGGCGATCATGCCGCCCTGGATCTTCGGCGGCTGGCGCAGCTTGTACTGGCCTGGCTTCCCGTCGATGGCCTGCACATAGACGACATCACCCGGCTGGAAGATGTCGATCGGAGACTTGGCCTTTGTCATCAGTGACTTGGACGAACGATAGGCCCATTTCATGTTGGCATCATCGATGCGCCCGCGCTCGCGCGCCGCATCCACCTTGCCGCCCGGATCATGCTCGGGACGGATGCCGATATCGACGCCCTTGCTGTCCGTTGCCAGCACAACCGCCAGCTTCCACTCCGGAACATCGCGCATTTCGTCGAGCTTCGACAGCGCCGGTCCCCAATCGCCTGCAATGTCGATATGGTTGATCGGCCCGTGGTATCCACGCTTGATATCGAAATCGATCAGCGCGTCCTGCAGCGCCTTGCGTGCAAAGATCTGCATTTTCGGATTGAGTGATGTCCGAACGGAGAGGCCGCCTTCATAAAGCGCCTTCTCGCCATACTGCGCGATGATCTGGCGGCGCGCCTCTTCGGCGAAATAGTCGGAGGCAAAGAGATAGGTGCCGGCCTTGCGGCCCGTCACGCCGAGCGGCTCCTTCTTGGCGGCTTCACCGTCATCCTTGGCGACGTAGCCGTTCTCGACCATGCGGTCGATCACCCAGTTGCGGCGTTCCAGGGCGGCGTCGGCATGGCGGAACGGATTGTAGTTTGCGGGACCCTTCGGCAGCGAGGCGAGATAGGCGCATTCGGCGATCGAAAGCTCCGTCACCGACTTGTCGAAATAGGTCAGCGCGGCGGAGGCGATCCCGTAGGAGTTCAGACCGAAAAAGATTTCGTTGAGATAGAGCTCGAGAATGCGGTCCTTCGAATAGGTCTGCTCGATACGCAGCGACAGGATCGCTTCCTTGGCCTTGCGCGACAGGGTCTGGTCGGAGGAGAGCAGGAAGTTCTTCGCCACCTGCTGCGTGATGGTCGACGCGCCGACCGGACGGCGGCCACTACCGACATTCTGCAGGTTGACGAGAATGGCGCGGCCCAGGCCCATCAGGTCGAGACCCGGATGGCTGTAGAAGTTCTTGTCTTCGGCCGAGATGAAGGCTGCCTTCACGCGGTCGGGGATCGCCTGGATAGGCAGATAAAGGCGCCGCTCGTGCGCATATTCGGCAATCAGCTGGCCGTCGCCGGCATGGATGCGCGTCGTTACGGGCGGCGCATAATTCGCCAGCACTTCGTAGTCGGGCAAATCTTTCATGACCATATTGAGATAGATCGCGGCGGCGGCAGCAGCGCCGAAGAACAGGATCGCGCTCAACCCGAAGAAATATCCGATCAGTCTAATCATTTGCCTTTACCGGTTTGCGTGTCCCGAAGAGCGTGTCTTCCTAAACCGCGTCCACCTTATGAATGTCACAGGAACCATTGCGCCTGTCTCAACCTGCGCAGATTTCCTCAAAGACGCAGGCCATTTCTCGCGCGTGCGTCGTTAACTCGTCTGTAAGGATCCGAATGTGCGGAAAATAGGGCTTTGAACCCACTTCCGGAAAATCACTACACCAATCCGGTATGCCTGTTACTTATCCGACACAGGGGGATTCGTCAAAACCCGCGCCCTGTCAAGACGACGCTGGAGCATTTGCGGGCTTACCCCCCGAGCTTATCGCGATAGCGCTTCACGGCATCGGCGATGAGCGTCACGAGCTTGTCGCGGAACTCCGGCTTCTGCAGCTGCTTCACATCCTCGCTGTTCGACAGGAAGCCGAGCTCCAGCAGGACGGACGGGACATCCGGCGCGGTCAGGACGCGGAAGCCGGCGGAACGGTGTGGATTGTTGATCAGTCCGATCTCGCCCTCGAAGGAATGCACGATCGAATTGGCGAGGCTGATGGAAAATGCCTGCGTCTCCCGTCGCGTCAGGTCGATGAGAATATCGTTGACCTCCGACGGCTCCTTCTTGACCTCGACGCCGGCAACCTCGTCCGATGTATTTTCGCGCTTGGCCAGTTCGTCCGCCAGCTTGTCCGAGGCACGGTCCGAGATCGTGTAGACCGTCGCGCCCCGTATCGACTTTTCGCGGAGCGTATCTGCGTGGAGCGATATGAACAGGTTCGCGCCGCGCGAACGGGCGATCTGCACGCGCTCACCCAGCGACAGGAAGACGTCGGTGTCTCGGGTGAGGAAGGCCTTGATACCCGGCCGCGTATTGAGCTCCTTCGCCAGCGCCGTCGCGAAGTCGAGCGTGATGTTCTTTTCGTAGACCGGGTGTTTGCCGGATGTGATGGCGCCGGTATCGATCCCGCCGTGTCCGGCGTCGATGGCGACCGTGAAGACATTGTCGGGTGAGGGAGGCTGCTGCGGCGCCAGTGGCGCGACGGGGGCAGTGCTTTCCGTATTGCCCCAATTGCTCTGCTTCTTCATCGCGGCGTACTGATCCGGGGTAACGATCGTGCCGTCCAACACGAGCCGCCAACCGTCGCCTTCATCGTTCTTGCGCGCTTCGGCCACGTCCAGGCCTGCCGGAAGCTTCGACGTCAGGACGAGCCGCGTCCGGCCGGCGCTCATGGCGCCGAAGCGAATGCGCTCATAGATCCCGCGCGCTTCCAGCTGCTCGGGGGGGAAGGTGAAATTCACCGAGCCGGCAATGTCCACGACGATGCGATTGGGCCCTTCCAGATAGTGAACCGTGAAATCCGGCTTGACGTCGAAATCGATGACGATGCGCGTACGCGCCTCGTCTCCGGCAATACGGGCGGCCTTGGCGTTGAGCTCGGTCGCAGCGGCCGGCGAATTGATGAATGACAGGAAAACCTGTGCCAAGATGAAACAGAACGCGGCCGTCCAACGACTTGGCCTCAGCAGGCGCCCGGCATTGCTCAGCATCCGATGCGGTTCCTCTCAAACGATGGCAGTCAGGCCGCCGCTTCCCTCAAACGCCTGCGCCAGCGGGAAAGTGCCGCGTTCATGACGCGTTTCGACGCAGCGGGCAACCCCGGCTGCCGGAGAAATCGTTCAACATTATGACGGGCTTTTCAGGGGGCGAGGCTTTTTCCTTGCTATTGTGACGGTTTGAACATAAAAGCTTGACCTAGGATAAAAGTATCGACGGGATGGATTCCTCCCATCCGGCTGCCACCTCGAAACCGTGGCGCCCGTGACGAATCATCCGCCGTAGGTGATGTTTTTATTCGCAGTGTGTTCAGGTATTTCCGGCAGTTGCCGGACAGAAACGGTGGTCTCCACCAAGCTCTTTGGAAGAGCAATTCATCGGGCCCGCAGGGGCCTATGGCTTTGGCGTTCTCGACTGGTATTCGACGTTGTCGCACCTTGTTCCGTCCCTCATCCCGACAAGTGGGAGCCCGGTTTACCCGGTTGACGGAACTTCGTTGCGCATGAATGCCCCCCGCTCGGGAACATATTATTCCGGCGCGCCGGCTGGCTTCATTCACGAGATTTCTGAAGTGAACTTAGGAATGGCCACCATGCTGCCGCGCCGAGGAGTGCAGCATAAATGGCAGACAGAATGCTTATCGATGCGTCTCACGAGGAAGAGACGCGCGTCGTAGTCGTACGCGGCAACCGGATTGAGGAATTCGATTTCGAGTCGCAGCACAAGAAACAGCTGCGCGGGAATATTTACCTCGCGAAGGTCACCCGTGTGGAGCCCTCGCTTCAGGCAGCCTTCGTGGATTACGGCGGCAACCGGCACGGCTTCCTGGCCTTCGCCGAAATCCATCCGGATTATTATCAGATCCCGTTGGCCGACCGTCAGGCGCTTCTCGCCGAAGAGGCGGAACAGGTTCGCCGCGAGGACAAGGACGATCACGACGAGCCCGAAGCGGCGCCTGTCGCTGCTGCTGATCCGGCTGTAGCCGAACAGCCGGAGGCAGACCTCTCCGCTCTGGTCACCGAATCCGTTTCCGTAACAGGCGAAGAGCCGGCTGAAAAGCCGAAGCCGCGCCGCAAGAGCCGTCGCAAGCCGAAGGCCGGCGAAGAAGCCGAGGCCGCAGCGGCTGAACCGGTCGCTGAGACTGGCGAGACTGCAACAGATGCAGGCGAGGGCGCTTCGGAAGATGCATCCTCCGAAGATGACGGCAAGACGCCGGATGTCATGGCTGCTGAGATCGACACCGACTCGATCTCTGAAGAATTTGCCCCGCAGCGCAGCAGCCGCCGTGGCCGCCGCCGCGATGACGACGACGACGATGACGATCAAGCCGAAAAGGAAGTGATCGACAGCATCGGCGCCGAAGACGCGATGGAAGAGGTTCCGGATCGCGTTGTGCGCAAGCCGCGCAAGCAGTATCGCATCCAGGAAGTCATCAAGCGCCGCCAGATCCTGCTGGTGCAGGTCGCCAAGGAAGAGCGCGGCAACAAGGGCGCGGCTCTCACAACCTATCTGTCGCTCGCAGGCCGCTACTCGGTCCTGATGCCGAACACGGCGCGTGGCGGTGGTATTTCCCGCAAGATCACCCAGCCGACGGACCGCAAGCGCCTCAAGGAAATCGCCCGCGGTCTCGAAGTGCCGCAGGGCATGGGCGTGATCCTGCGCACGGCCGGCGCCAACCGCACGAAGGTAGAGATCAAGCGCGACTTCGAATACCTGATGCGCCTGTGGGAAAACGTCCGCACGCTGACACTGAATTCCACCGCGCCCTGCCTCGTTTACGAAGAAGGCTCGCTGATCAAGCGCTCGATCCGCGACCTTTACAACAAGGACATTTCCGAGATCATCGTGGCCGGCGAAGAAGGCTATCGTGAAGCGAAAGACTTCATGAAGATGCTGATGCCGAGCCACGCCAAGGTCGTCCAGCCTTATCGCGACGTGCATCCGATCTACTCGCGCTCTGGCATCGAAGCGCAGCTCGACCGTATGCTGCAGCCGCAGGTGACGCTGAAGTCGGGTGGCTACCTGATCATCAACCAGACTGAAGCCCTCGTTTCGATCGACGTGAACTCCGGTCGCTCGACCCGCGAACATTCGATCGAGGAAACGGCCCTTGCCACCAACCTCGAGGCGGCTGAAGAAGTTGCCCGCCAGCTGCGCCTGCGCGACCTTGCCGGTCTCGTCGTCATCGACTTCATCGACATGGAGGAGAAGCGCAACAACCGGGCCGTCGAGAAGCGTCTGAAGGACCACCTTAAGAACGATCGCGCCCGCATCCAGGTTGGCCGTATCTCGCATTTCGGTCTTCTCGAAATGTCGCGTCAGCGCATTCGCGCCTCGGTGCTGGAATCGACCACGCAGGTCTGCTCGCATTGCGGCGGCACCGGCCACGTCCGTTCGCAGTCCTCCGTTGCTCTGCATGTCCTGCGCGGCATCGAGGAATATCTGCTCAAGAACACGACGCACGATATCACCGTCCGCACGACGCCCGACATCGCGCTCTATCTGCTCAACCAGAAGCGCGGCACGATTGTTGATTACGAAGCCCGCTTCGGTCTTTCGATCTTCATCGAGGCAGACGCGTCCGTAGGTTCGCAGCACTTCGCCATCGACCGCGGCGAGCCCGTGGCCAACCCGGTCAAGGTCGAATCGTTGATGCCGCTGCTTCCCGAGCCGGAAGAAGAGGATGACATCCCCGTCGAGGAGATCGACGAGGAGGATGAAGACGACATCGTTGCCGCCAAGGCTCCGGCCGAAGCGAAGTCCGACGACCAGAACGGTCGCAAGCGCAAGCGCCGTCGCCGTCGTCGTGGTCGCCGTGACGATCAGGACGGTCAGACGTCGCAGGCCAACGGTTCGCAGGACGACGAGCCCGGCGATGACGAAGGCGATGACGGCGATGACGAGGGTGATGCCGAAGGTGCAACTGCTTCTGCCTCCGGATCCGATGACCAGCCGAAGCGCAAGCGCCGCCGTCGCGGCAAGCGTGGCGGTCGCCGCACCCGCGAGGAAGATGGTCTTGAGGCCGGAAGCGCCGATGACGCCGAAGCAAACGGCGAAGGCGACGAGGGTGATGAAGGCGAGGACGCTGCAGAGGTCGTGGCCGTTGAGGCCGCTGCCGTTGCCGAAGTCATCGTCGCACCTGTTTCTGAGCCTGCGCCCGTGATCGAAGCCGAACCGGTTGCCGAAGCGCCTGCTCCTGTCGCCGAAGCCGCTGCCGATCCGGCTGCGGCCGCCGATGTCGCACCGGAGGAGGCTGAAGCCGAAGAAAAGCCGGCAGCCCGCACGGCGCGCACCAGCGCATCGTCTGGCCCGATTGCGACCGAACCGGTCCTCACCTCCGGCAGCACGACCGAAGGCGGCGAACCGAAGCCGAAAAAGGTCGGCTGGTGGAAGCAGCGCGGCGGCTTCTTCTGAAATCGCTGAGATACTGAATGAAGAAAACCCGCCAGGCGCTAGCCTCGGCGGGTTTTTTCATGTTCGAGCTGTGCCCGTGGTCAAGGCGAGAACTGTTCGCTGAGAATGCGCTCCGACCAGGAGTAATCCGAGTCCGACAGGATGCTGACGCTCATGTCGCGGGCCTGACGGATGCGGACGTGGTTGATCGACTTCACTTCCTGGTGGTCAGCGACGGCGTTGACCGGCCGCTTCTCGCCCTCAAGAACGGTAATATCGACGACCACCTTTTCCGGCAGCAGCGCCCCCCGCCAGTGGCGCGGTCGGAAGGCACTGACAGGGGTCAGCGCCATCAGCGGCGTATCGAGCGGCAGGATGGGACCGTGGGCGGAGAGATTATAGGCCGTGGACCCGGCCGGCGTTGAGAGTAGAAGCCCGTCGCAGGTCAGTTCGGCCAGGCGCGTGCGGCCGTCGATGTCGACACGAAGCTTGGCCGCCTGATAGGATTGCCGCAGCAGCGAAACCTCGTTGATAGCAAGCGCCGTATGCTTGTTGCCATAGGCGTCTTCCGTTTTCATCTCGAGGGGATGGATGACATTCTCGGTCGCCGCCGCGATGCGCTCGCGCAGCTTCTCGGTGCTGTAACGGTTCATGAGGAAGCCCACAGACCCCTTGTTCATCCCGTAGATGTGCTTTGCCGAATTCATGGCCTTGTGCAGCGTCTGCAGCATGAAGCCATCGCCGCCCAGCGCGACGATCACATCCGCCTCCTCAAGCGGCGTATCGCCATAAAGCGCCGCCAGCTCCTCGCGCGCCGCTTCCGCGTCAGGTGCAGACGAGGCCGTAAAAGAGATGGTCTTGAATTCGATTGTCATGCATATGCCCCGCGACGCGTTGCGCCGGAACCTACCTGAAACACAACGACATCCGCAAGCCAGAGCGGACTTACGCAGTCAGGGTTCAGGCAGATTCAGGGGAAGAAAAAAATGGTGCCCCCAGAGAGACTCGAACTCCCGACCTACTGATTACAAATCAGCCGCTCTACCAACTGAGCTATAGGGGCAACGGGCGGGGAACTAGCATATTCCCCGTTTATGTAAAGTAAAAACTGCGCTTTGTTCAGCGCAGTTTCTCACGCGCGGGTGAGAAACTGCCGGCTGGCATAGAGCGCAATCGCCGCCGCGTTGGAGACGTTGAGCGATTTGATTTCGCCGGGCATGTCGAGCCGCGCCAGCGCGCTGACGGTCTCGCGCGTCTTCTGGCGCAGGCCCTTGCCTTCATTGCCCATGACCAGCGCGATCTTGCCGCCGGAGAATGTCTTCTCCAGCTCCGCCGGTCCCTCCGAATCAAGCCCGATCGAGAAGAAGCCGAGCTTGTGCAATTCGACCAGAGCATCGGCCAGATTGGTGATCTGGATATAGGGGATGAGTTCCAGCGCGCCGGAGGCCGACTTGGCAAGGACGCCCGATTCGGTCGGGCTGTGCCGCTGTGTGGTAATCACCGCTCCGGCACCAAATGCCACGGCAGAACGCATGATGGCGCCCACGTTATGCGGGTCCGTGACCTGATCGAGAACAAGGACGAGCGGGCTGTCCTTCAGCGCTTCGAGGCGGCGCACTGGCAGCGGTCGCGTTTCCAGCATCACGCCCTGATGGATTGCCTCTGGCCCGACGATCTTTTCGATCTCCTGCGGCGTGACGATCGTCAGCGGGCAGGGCGGGTTGGCCTCGTCGATTTCCAGGCGCTGCAAGGCGTTGAGCGTCGCCGAAAGGCGGATCAACTGCCGCTGGCGATTGTCCAGCGCGGCACGCACCGTATGAAGGCCGTAGAGAAACACCTGTTCGGGCGCGAGTTGCGGCGCCTTCCAGTCTTCTGCGCGGGCCTTGCGGCGATCCTTGGGTGACGGGGTCGGGATTTCGCCGCGCTCACGCTTGCTGTCGCGATGCGCTCGGCGCAGCGTTGCGTAATGGGTGTCGCGCGCGGCGCGATCATCGTTCTTGTCCTTGGTCATGGCGCCTTATAGCGGCAACGAGGGAGCTCGGGAAGAGCCGCAATCCCAAAGGCTGCTCCGCTTGCACACTACGGACCCTCCGTGAGCCCTCGGAAAAGGATTTCGAGCCTCGCTCGGATCATGGCTTCAAGCGCCTCGCGCCCTTCGATGCGGCCCTTGACGTGGGGCGTGCTCGCGACGTCCATCAACTCATCAAAATGCACAGTCGCAATCGTGGCACCGAAAAGCAGATCCGAGAGCGAGCCTGCATCGCCCGCTTTCGTGAGCATTCCGCGGGTCTGGAGCGCCTGAATGAAGTCGGTGATCTGCCGGCGGCCCCGGTCGATGCAAATCTCCCCGAACAGGCGCGCCACTTCCGGATGCCGCTTGGACTCCGCAATGACAAGCCGGGTGAAGTTGACCTGCTGCGCCGAAAGAACGAAGGAGCCGAAATGCAGTAGCCCGGTCAGCAGGACTTCAAACAGGTCCTCACCCGACACCGTCTCCGGCAGCGGCAGGTCGGGCAAGACCGGCATGGCGCGAATCATGGCCTCGAACACGGCCGCCTTGTCGGGGAAATGCTGGTAGAGCGTCTTTTTCGACATGCCGGCGCGCTTGGCGATTTCCTCCATCGTCGCCGCTCCGTAGCCGGCATCGAGAAAGGTTTTCTCCGCAGCGGACAGAATGAGCCTCTGGCGTTCCTCCGGCGACAGTGTCGGCGGCCTGCCGGCGCGGTGGCGCAATTCCTTGACGTCCTCCATGACCGGCCCTCGTTCCATCTTGACAAATAGGAAACGACAGGGTTTCCATTGTCAATAAGAAACGATAGTGTTTCCATTCTTTTCCTGTTTTAGAGACCGCCCCCATGTCGAATTCTCTCCGTCTGACCATTGTTCTGTGCCTTGGGTCGCTGGCCGTCTTCGGCCCGCTTGCCACCGATATGTATATTTCCGCCATCCCCGCCATCGCGCGTTCGCTTTCGGTTTCCGAAGGTGACATCCAGCTGAGCGTGATGGGATATTTCATCGGCTTCACGCTCGGCCAGCTGTTCTGGGGACCGTTCTCGGATCGCTTCGGCCGCAAGCCGGCAGCCCTGATCGCGGTCGTCATCTTCGGACTGGCGAGTTTTGGCTGTGCCGTTGCGCCCACGAGCGACGCCCTCATCGTCTTCCGCTTCCTTGAGGGGATTGGCGGCTCGGTTGGCATGGTGATCGCCTTGTCGGTCGTGCGGGATCTTTTCACCGGCAATGAAGCCGCCAAGATGATGGGCATGACGTCGCTCGTGATGGGTATCGCTCCTGTTCTGGCCCCCTTCGGCGGCAGCGTGGTCCTGCAGTTTGCGAGCTGGCGCGGCATCTTCGGATTTCTCGGGCTTTTCTCGATCTTCGCCTTCCTGCTCGTGGCGCTCAAACTACCCGAGACTCTGGCTCCGGCCGCGCGGCGGAAGGTTTCGCCCTGGGGTATGTTGACGACCTATGGGGGGCTTCTGCGCAAGCGCAGCTTCATCGCCTTTGCCGGCACGGGCGCGCTTCTGCAGGCCAGCTTCTTTGCCTATATCACAGGCTCGGCAACGGTCCTGATCAGCATCTACGGGCTGTCGCCCACGACGTTTTCGCTCGTCTTCGGGCTGAACTCCATCGGGATGGTACTGGGCGTTCAGGTCAACCTGCGTCTGCTCAGGCACTTTACGCCGCGGCAGAGCGTTCGGGTGGCTGTCGCGGTTCACGCGGTCTGTGCACTTGTGCTCGTCGCGCTGCAGCAGGCCGGTCTGGCGCAGCTTTTGCCGGTCTGCATCCTGTTCTTCATTCTGGTGGCTACCATGGGGTCCATCATGCCCATGTCCAACACGCTGGCAATGGAGGATAACGGGCGCCATGCCGGGACGGCAGCCGCGCTGGTTGGCGCGCTCGGATTCGGCGGTGGTGCCGTTGCCGGCGCGTCGCTCGGCATCTTCGCAAACGGAACCGCCATGCCGCTTTTTGCAGTAATGGCCATCAGCAGCGTCCTCGGCTTGATTTGCGCCATCTTTGCCTTCCCGCCGGTGGGGCAAGGGGACATGGTGCGCGAAGCCTTGCCTGACAACGCTTGAGCCAGGTGGTTTGGCGCGCGACATCTGTGACAGATACAGCGCGCCATTCTCTCCGCCGCCTGCAATCCTCCAAAGTCTTTGACAAAAAAATGTGAAAGCTGTGTTGACAGGAGAGAGAAGGCCAGACTATTACGCCGCCCATGCCGTCGGGCGGTTCTGCCGCCGGACAGCTCGAAGCGACGGACAGGTGAAAGCCTGATCGAACGCCGGATGGAAGGGTGCCCGAGTGGCTAAAGGGGACGGACTGTAAATCCGTTGGCTAAGCCTACGTTGGTTCGAATCCAACCCCTTCCACCATTTCGCTTCCCGCGGGTATAGCTCAATGGTAGAGCAGCAGCCTTCCAAGCTGAATACGCGGGTTCGATTCCCGCTACCCGCTCCAAATTTTCTTCCCGATTTTAAGTGGTTACATCACATTCCTGAAATCGGCTCGTCTGTTGTCTTGCCTAACGTCAGGTATAGACTTCGATGGTCACCTTGAAGTGCCCAAATCTCCCGGACCGCCCGCAATTAAAAGTCTTGCGCAATGGCGCGGAAAGCCTTAAACGCCACGTCCAAACCGGTTCTGCCGGTCCGCCCAAATTTTCACATGAGGACATGTTCACATGGCAAAAGGTAAATTCGAGCGCAATAAGCCGCACGTCAACATTGGCACGATCGGTCACGTTGACCATGGCAAGACGTCTCTGACGGCTGCGATCACGAAGTATTTCGGCGAGTTCAAGGCGTATGACCAGATCGACGCCGCTCCGGAAGAAAAGGCACGTGGCATCACCATCTCGACGGCACACGTCGAGTATGAGACGGCCAACCGTCACTACGCTCACGTTGACTGCCCCGGCCACGCCGACTACGTCAAGAACATGATCACCGGTGCTGCCCAGATGGACGGCGCGATCCTGGTGTGCTCGGCCGCTGACGGCCCGATGCCGCAGACGCGCGAACACATCCTTCTGGCCCGCCAGGTCGGCGTTCCGGCGATCGTGGTGTTCCTGAACAAGGTCGACCAGGTCGACGACGCCGAACTGCTCGAGCTCGTCGAGCTGGAAGTTCGCGAACTGCTGTCGTCCTACGACTTCCCGGGCGACGACATTCCGATCGTCAAGGGTTCGGCGCTTGCAGCTCTGGAAGGCCGGGACGATGAGATCGGCAAGAACGCCGTTCTCAAGCTGATGGAAGCTGTCGACAGCTTCATCCCGCAGCCTGAGCGTCCGATCGACAAGCCCTTCCTGATGCCGATCGAAGACGTGTT
>DATMTA010000057.1:0-23081 GCA_035565055.1 Ensifer sp. | reverse complement strand
ATGTTTCGTCATCAAAGACCGCGCAAGCCCGATGGGTTGCCCGACGAAGACACTTGAACAGGAAGGTCGGCCGAAGGACGCGCGTTCCAGAGCCCTTGCCGGAGGGCGCAGAGGGATTATCGCCACTGAAATTAATCACTTACCAATACTTGTAAATTAGCATTTCCGAATTGACAGATCATGGCGCGCGGAAATGGACACGGAAAATATGTCAGCCAAGTTCCCGAACACCGAAGCTTCGCTGGATGACGCAGGACGGCGATCGTTTAATGGCGGACATTCCCCATCCCTTGGCGGGGATTTCCTGGTTGAGATGTTGGATACAACAGCATCTCAGGAGCATCTCCTTCGCGCCTTGATCGACTCCGTTCCCGACTACCTCTTCATCAAGGATACCGAGAGCCGCTTCGTCATTGCAAATCCGGCAGTCAGCGATGATCTCGGGATCCTCTCGCGTGACCTGATCGGCAAGACGGATTTCGATCTCCATTCTCGCGAGCTCGCCGCCAAGTTCTTTGCCGACGAGCAAGAGGTGATCACGACAGGCAATCCGAAGATCGACATCGAAGAGTTCGTTGTCACCCCTTCGGGCCAGAAAAAATGGCTTGCCGCGTCGAAGCTGCCGTTGCGCGACCCGCAGGGGAACATCATCGGCGTCGTCGGGGTCTGCCGGGATATCACCGAGCGACGGCGCGCCGAAGAAGCCCTGATTGCCAGCGAGGCCCAGCTTCTGAATGCGCTCAAGATCGCGCGCGCCGGGCACTGGGTCTATGACGTCGATCGGGATGAGTTCACATTCAACGATAATTTCTACGCGCTGTTTCGCACCACCGCCGAAGCTGTCGGCGGATATGTTATGCGACCGGCAGACTACGCGGCGCGCTTCTGCGACCCGCAAGACGCTGCATTCGTGGGGAGCGTGACGGCCGAGGCGATCGCCACGACCGATCCCGAATTCAGTGTCGAGCTCGAGCACCGTGTGATCTTTGGTGATGGCCAGCCGGGCTGGGTGGCGGTGCGTCTGTTCATTGCCAAGGACGAAACGGGACGAACCGTGCGCACCTATGGCGTGAACCGTGACATCACAGGGCGAAAGCAGAACGAGATTGCCCTGGCCGAAGCCGAAAGCCGCTGGAATTTCGCGCTGGAGGGCGCCGGCCAGGGGGTGTGGGATCACAACCTGACAAACGGCACCGCCTATTTCTCGCCGATGTGGCGCCGGATGCGGGGCATTGGCCTCGACGAACGGGTCGATCCTTCGCGGGAGGCCTGGCTCGCGCGCGTTCATCCGGACGATCTGGAACGGCTTCGGCAGGAGACCGATCAGCAGAACTCCGGCACGCTCGCCCAGAATTCCTTCGAATATCGCGAGCGGCATCGAGACGGCCACTACATCTGGATCTTGAGCCGCGGAAAGCCTGTGGAGTGGCGGGCGGATGGCAGCGTCGCCCGCATCATCGGCACCGATATCGACATAACCAGCATCAAGCTCGCCGAAGCCAAGGCTGCGGAAGAGAAGGAACAAACCTATCGCAAGCACCTGGCGGCGCTGAAGAAGGCCCAGGAGGCGACCGAAGCAGCCCATAGGCTCGCTGAATCGATGGCGCGACATGATGCGTTGACGGGACTGCCCAATCGCCGCGTATTCACCGAAGTCCTGGAGGAACTGCTGGCGCGTTCACGACGCGATTGCTCCAGTTTTGCAGTGATGATCGTCGATCTCGACCGCTTCAAGCCGGTCAATGATGCCTTGGGTCACGCCGCAGGTGATGACGTTCTCCGCGAGGTCGCATCGCGCATTCGCGCAGTTGCCGGAGATCGCGATACCGTGGCGCGGCTGGGTGGCGATGAGTTTGGCATCATTGTCGATGGCGCGTCGTTTGAAAATCCTGCCGAGGCAGCCGCAGTGTTAGCTGGCCGGATCATTGCCCGCCTCTCGCAACCGATCATCATCGGAGATCATTCGATAGAGGTGGGCGCGAGTGTGGGGATCTCGGTTTGCCCGAGTGACGGGACGGATTCGGATACCGTTTTGCGGGCCGCCGATCTGGCCATGTATCGCGCCAAGGAACAGGGACGCGGCAACTATCATATCTTCTCCAAAGGCATGGAAGAGGCGCTGAAAGAACGCGTTCAACTGGAAAAGGATGTACGCCAGGCGGTCCTCAACGGGGACATCCTTCCCTATTATCAGCCTCTGATGCATTTACAGGAAAACCGCCTGGTCGGCTTCGAGGTCCTGGCACGCTGGCGCCATCCGGTGCGCGGGGAAATCGGTCCGAACATCTTCATCCCGATCATCGAGAAGCTCGGCCTGATCGGCGACCTGACCTACGACCTGACGCGGCGCGCCTGCAAGGACGCCAGCGAATGGCCCGCTGATCTCACCATCGCGCTCAACATTTCGCCGCTGCACTTCACCGATCCGCTGCTTCCGATCAAGCTGCTGGCCATCCTCTCCGAAACAGGTTTTCCACCCAGTCGACTGGAAATCGAAGTCACCGAGTCCGCCTTTGTCGCGGATTTCGACGCGGCGCGCACAACCCTGGCCGCACTTCAGGAACTCGGCATCAAGGCTTCGCTGGACGACTTCGGAACCGGCTATTCCAACCTTTACAGCTTGCGCGAGCTGCATTTTGACAAGATCAAGATCGACCGATCGTTCGTGCAGTCCATGCAGAACGACAAGTGGAGCGACAAGATCGTGAATTCGGTCATCGATCTGGCAAAAAGTCTCGGCGTTCCCGTCATTGCGGAGGGGATAGAGCACTTCGGCGAGATGGACGAAATCGCGAAGCGCGGCGGGGAATTCGGACAGGGATACTATTTCGGCAAGGCCATGCCGGCTTCCATGGCGAAGGCTATGGCGTCCAGCAAGACCGTCATCGACAATGCCCGGAAGCAAGGTATGCGCTAACGACGAGAGGACAGCGACGGGAGCACAACGGACCAACCCTCTCCGCCGAGACCGTTTTCGGTCACAGCGTCCAGATTGGCCCGCAGCATTGCCGGCGGGCCTCGACGAAATCGTCTCCCGCCGGCCCGGCCTGTATTCTCGGCTTGCGTCGGGATGTGCTTGCCTTCAACGATGCGGCAGACGCCCTCGGACGTACCGCGGGCAGCAGACTGGTAGGACGATCCCAGATAATCCGCATCGGCGACACGGTGAAGGAACTCCACCATCTCGAACAGGGATGGCTGCGCTATCGCCTCAAGATCCTCGTCTGCGAAGATCGGCAGGACATACGCCTCGTCGCCTGCCTCCCAGTGACTAGCGCCGGACCGGAGCCATGCCCGATGGCCGAGATCCGCCCATCGTGACCTCGCCCAGCAAGGACGCTTCTTCCTGGAGCGCACGGCACGCACGTGGCCACGCATCCACATCCGCTCCGAGGTTTGTCAGAAGCCAGGCCAGCGTCAGTCGTTTTGTTGCCTCCAGAACGTCGGGGGACTCGACTTCGGTTTCCTTTGCGTCGAGCCCGGCAATGCCGCCAAGCCCATGTCCCACACCGTGCATGGTCAACAAAGCGTCCGAACCCGGTGCGTCGTGAAACGCATCCGCGTGCCATTCAGGGCCGCGGGCTGTGAAGTGCGGATTGTCCCCGTCCCCGCAGACGACGAGGCTGCGTGTCGTCATGGTCGAGAAATCAACGTCGAAGAACGGAAAGCGTGCTGCGCTTTCCTCGGTCATGTCCTTGCCGCCTCGTCCGGGCGTTGTCAGCAGCATACCCGCCATGATCCGGGGATCGGAAAAGTCTTCGCCGTCGAGCTGCGCCCCCATGAGAAGCCCGACCGTATGGCCTCCGAAGGAGTGGCCAACGGCACCGATGCGTGAATGATCTAGCCGGCCCATGACCGATGGCGCTTGACGCTCCACCTCCGGCAACTGGTCGAGAACGGTGCGTATTTCTTCGACGCGCTGCCGCCAGAAGAACGGTGCACCGAGGGAATCCGATGGCAAGCCACCAACACGGGAGCTGGCATGGGTCGGCTGGATGACAGCGAAACCACGCTCGGCCCAGAATTGGACCAGCGGTGCATACCCGTCCTTTGAAGGGATGTAGTTCGAGGGACCGAAGCCGTGCGACAGCACCACAATCGGAAGTCTGTCACCGTATGCGGGTGCGGTGAGGCGCAGCTCCAGCGCCTGGCGACCCTCCATCTTGAGGCGGATCGGTGTGTAGGCCACGGTGAGAACGACTTCCGGCGTTGGAATATGTCTGGCAAGGTCGATCAGATTGTTCACGGTACAAGTCCTTGAGATTGAGAGTTGGGGGTGGTTGCCGACCGGACGTGCTGCGCATCGTGCCTGGTCGCGACGACCTTCCCTCCCGAGAGAGGTGGACCCACAGCGTCGGACTTTCTATATTCGATTATCCGAAATGCTTTAGCATGAGTCCAAAAATGGCCGATCCCATCGCGGAAGTCGTCTCGCTGCTCAAGGCGAGCCCTTCGATATCGAAGCTCGTCACGGGCGGCGGCCCCTGGCTCGTCGAGCGTCGGGAACTCGGCAGCCCGTTTTACTGCGCTGTCGTCGAAGGCAGCTGCCTGATGACAATCGCCGGTCGCCAGCCGATGGTGCTGACTGCCGGGGACTTCGTGCTGGTTCCGAAAATCTTCTCATTCACCATGAGCAGTCTGGAGCCGCCGCCACGCGGCGCGCTGGCAAGGCGGCTCGAAACCAGCCCGGGTGTATTTCGGCTTGGAGACCCCGACGCACCCACCGACATCAAGGCCATGGTTGGTCATTGCGCTTTCGGCACGGACGATAAGGCCCTCCTCGTATCGCTCCTGCCGGAGGTCATCCACGTGCATGGTGAGGAGCGGCTGATGACGCTGGTCAACTTGATCAACGACGAGACAAGGGCTGAGCGAACCGCGCGTGAGATGGTGCTTCATCGGCTTCTGGAGGTTCTGTTCATCGAAGCCCTACGTTCGTCGAGCAATGCCGCGGCTCCACCCGGCCTGCTTCGCGGCATGGCCGATCCCCTGTTGGCTCCGACTTTGCGCCGCATCCACGCGGATCCCGGCCGCACGATGACAGTTGAAACCCTCGCGCGAGACGCCGCGATGTCACGATCCACCTTCTTCGATCGCTTCCGAAGAGAGGTTGGTGTTGCTCCGATGGAATACGCCACCGGCTGGCGCATGGCGCTGGCGAAGGAGCTGCTTCGCGCAGATGTGGCCGTGGCAGAGATCGCACAACGCGTCGGCTATGGTTCAGCCAGCGCCTTCAGTGTCGCCTTCAGCCGACACGTAGGAATGCCGCCCGGCGCTTTCATGCGCGCAACGGCGGCCGCGCCAGGATAACGATCGCTCGACGGCAGAGCGAACGATGGATGCAGCGCCGGACCTGCGCCTCCAGAAAAGGGCGGAAGCTGGCGCGGCAAATCGCCATCGCGGGGATTTCTGCATCCAAGAGCCGCCGAATGCGACCTCAAAGCGCATTATGCGTTCTTCAGGAAGCTGCAAGATCAGTCGCCGGTCGTTTCCCGGGGAGCTCACATCGAATCCCGCCTTCACAAGAGCTTTTCAACTGCGGGACCTCTGTACGGTCATCTGATCTTCATGCCATCGAGAAAGATGTCCACAACACGCAGGACCTGCATTTTCCAGTCCGGGCCTGCGGGTCGGGCGTAGCCGAGCGCATAGGCGGTGGACAGCAGGTCTTCTGCGGTGATGTCGGACCGGATTGCGCCGCTGGCGATCGCCCGCGACACGAGGCGGCGGACCGCCTCCTGCAGCCTTCCGGACAATTCCGCATACATGGTTTTCGACCCCTCTGTTGGGGCAAACGCCAGGGTGCCGAGAAGCCCCCGCTTGGTTTCGACCAACCCAACCAGCGCATGAAGCCACAGGCGCAGGGCTTCCGCCGGCGCGTCATGAACTTCCAGCGCGCTCGCAAGTTCTATCAGCTGTTCGACCTCGTGACGGTAGACGGCCTGGAACAGCGCTTCGCGGGTGGGAAAATGACGATAGAGCGTGCCGATGCCGACATCCGCAGCGCGCGCCACGGCCTCAAGGCTGGCGCCCGGGCCGCCGCCGGCCAGCAGCGTTTTTGCGGCTTCGATGAGGCGTTCGCGGTTCCGCGTGGCGTCGGATCTCGGTTTGCGACGGGCGGATTCCATAATTGTCGAACGTCTCTCTTGATAAACGGAGGCTGCCTCCGTATATTACACCTGTCGGTGGGAGGAGTATGACCCGTTGCCGACCCTCTGCCAAGGGCCTCGACGTCCGTGCCCTGACTTGCCCATTCAATGATCACTGAAAACATGGAGATTGCATGTCCTACTCCATCAGTCTGACCGTCAACGGCGATCAGCGCCGGGTCGAACTTGACGATCCGCGCGTGACGCTGCTCGACCTGCTGCGTGAACGTCTCGACCTCACCGGCACCAAGAAGGGTTGCGATCGCGGCCAATGTGGTGCCTGCACCGTGCTGGTCGATGGCCGGCGCATCAATTCCTGTCTCGCGCTCGCCGTCACGCTCGACGGCGCCGACATCACCACGATCGAGGGTCTCGCCCATGGCGATGCGCTGCATCCGGTGCAGGCCGCCTTCATCGAACATGACGGCTTCCAGTGCGGCTATTGCACGCCGGGGCAGATCATGAGCGCTGTCGGCCTGATTGCCGAAGGCCAGGCCGGCGACGATCCGGAACGGGTTCGCGAAGGCATGAGCGGCAATCTCTGTCGCTGCGCCGCCTATCACGGCATCACCGAGGCTGTCATCGACGCCACGCGTCGCATGGCCGAGACCACGGAAAGGAAATCGGCATGAAGCGCTTCGACTACGTTCGCCCCATCTCGGTCGCCGACGCCATTGCCGCCTATGAGCCGGGCTCGGCCTATCTCGGCGGTGGCACCAACCTGCTCGATCTCATGAAGATCGGCGTGGTGCAGCCTCAGAAACTGATCGATCTCGGACGGCTTTCCGGGCTCGACGCCATCGAGATGCTGCCCGGTGGCGGCGCACGGATCGGTGCGCTGGTGAAGAACAGCGACCTCGCTCACGACAGGGCCTTTGCTGCCGCGTTCCCGATGGTCGCGGAAGCGATCCTCGCTGGCGCATCCGGCCAGCTGCGCAATGCCGCAACGATCGGCGGCAATCTGATGCAGAAGCCGCGCTGCGCCTATTTCCAGGATCCGCATTCGCCCTGCAATCGTCGGCAGCCCGGCTCGGGCTGTGCTGCGCGCGAAGGCGACAATTCCAATCTCGCGGTTCTCGGCTGGAGCGAAGGCTGCATCGCCACCAACCCGTCCGACATGTGCGTGCCGCTGGCAGCGCTCGGCGCGGTCATCGAGGTCCAGGGGCCTTCAGGCAAGCGCGACATTCCGATCGATGATTTCCACCGACTTCCCGGTGATCAGCCGGAGAAGGACACAGCGCTGCAGCCGGGCGAACTGGTCATCGCTATCCGCCTTCCTGCGGAGGCTGCGGGTTTCGCAAGGAACGCACGCTATCTGAAGGTGCGTGAGCGAACCTCGTTTGCCTTCGCGCTGGTCTCGGCGGCTGCAGCCCTGCGGCTTGACGGCGGCAAGATTGCCGCTGCGCGACTGGCACTCGGTGCCGTTGCTGCCAAACCCTGGCGGGTGACCGCGACGGAAGATCTTCTGGTCGGGCAGGCACCGACGAAGGAGGCCTTTGCCCGCGCCGCCGACCTCCTGCTGGCTGGCGCCAAGCCCTCCGGAGACAATGGCTACAAGATTGAACTTGCGCGCCGCGCCGTCATCCGCGTCCTCGAGATGAGCGCTGCCGGTACGCCGAAACGCGTGCCCGCGCTTCCCGCCTCCCCGTTTGGCGATGTCGCCAAGGAGCATTCCCATGTCTGAAGCAGTCTTGACACCCATGCCGATGCGCTTCGGCTCCAATTCCGGCCAGTCGGTCACGCGCCGCGACGGCATTGCCAAGGTGACGGGCCGGGCGACCTACGCAGCCGACAATCGTCCCGACGGAATGCTTTACGCGGTGTTTGCACCGGCGACGATCGCACGCGGCCGCGTGACGCATCTAGACACCGAAGCGGCAAAGGCCCATCCGGGCGTCGTTGAGGTCTTCACGCCGAAGAACCGGCCGCCGGTCGTCGGCGATCCGGACAAGAAGCCCTTCATGTTCGCGATCCCGCTGGAATTGCTGCAAGACGATACGGTGCGCTACGCCATGCAGCCCATCGCGCTCATCGTCGGCGAGACGCTGGAGGCTGCGACAGAGGGCGCGCGGCTTCTGAACCCCCAATACGAAGTCGAACCGCCACGAACCGGCTTCGATGCCGAGCCCGCCAGGCGGGCCGCTGCCGGCCCCTTCGGGCGTCCGGCGGAGGTCGTGCATGGCGATACGGAAGCAGGACTGGCCGAGGCGCAGCAGAAGGTGGACGTCACCTACGACACTCCGGCGCAGTATCACAATGCCATGGAGCCGCACGCCATCGTTGCCAAATGGGATGGCGACAAGCTGGAAATCGACACGCCGAACCAGGCCATCGTGCTCTCGCGCGGCTTCTACGCTTATTACTTCGGCATACCGCCGGAGAATATTCTCATTCGCAGTCCCTATCTCGGCGGCGGATTCGGGTCCAAGGCCGTACCCTATAGCCCGCTGCTTCTCGCCGTGGCCGCAGCCCGCCAGATGGGGCGTCCGCTGAAGCTCGTACTCAGCCGCGCGCAGATGTTCGGCCCTGTCGGGCATCGCGGTGCGACCCGGCAGCGTCTGCGCATCGGCATTGACGGCGAGGCCCAGATGACGGCGCTCGATCACGTGTCGACGGCCATCGTCGACAGTTTCGACAGCAGCTTCCCCGAGCCCGCAGCCAACGCATCGCAGGGCCTCTACAATGCCTCTTCGCTGCATTCGCTGATGATGGTCGTGCATAACGACATCGGGGTTCCGGGCGCCATGCGCGCACCCGGCGAGGCGTCCGGCTCGGCAGCGCTCGAATGCGCCATCGACGAGATGGCGGAGAAGGCGGGGATGGACCCGCTGGAATTCCGCCTGAAGAACTATGCCGATGTCGAGCCGGGGACGGGCAAGCCCTTTTCCTCCAAGGCGCTGCGCGAATGCTACGCCCAGGGCGCACAACGTTTCGGGTGGGCCGGGCGGCCGCTCGCACCCCGCCAGATGGTGGACGAGAACGGCTTCCTCACTGGCTGGGGCATGGGCACCGCCCTCTTCGGCGCGCCGATGTTTGCCGCACAGGCCCGCGCCGTCTTGCGGCCCGACGGAACGGGTCTGGTCGAGACCGCGGCAGCCGACATGGGACAGGGAGCGTGGACGGCACTTGCCCAGATTGCCGCCGACAGTCTCGGCCTGCCACTCGACAAGGTCGAATTCCGCTCCGGCTCCTCCGACCTTCCCGATGGCGGCGTTGCCGGCGGTTCGGGCCACACGGCAACAGCCGGCGGTGCGCTCCACGCCGCGGGAACCGATGCGATCCGGCGGCTCGGCGAACTTGCCGCCGCCGATCCGGCCTCCCCGCTCTTCGGCACCGGCAACCAGGGCTTCGTTGCTCGTGACGGCAGGCTCTATGCAGCGCGGGACGAAAGCCGCAGCGAGGCCTATGCCGATATCATCGCGCGTGCCGGCGGTCAGGAGATCGAGGGCAAGGGCAGCGCTGCGCGGCCCCCCGAGGATGCCGAGCGCCATGCGATGTATTCTCATGGCGCAGTCTTTGCCGAAGTGAAGATCGATCCGCTGCTCTTCCAGATGAGGGTGACCCGTCTCGTCGGGGCCTTCGCCGCCGGGCGGATCATCAATCCGAAGCTTGCGGAAAGCCAGTTGATGGGCGGGATGATCTGGGGCATTTCCTTCGCCCTGCATGAGGAGGCGCGCTTCGACAAGCGCACCGGTCGCATCATGAACACCGATTTCGCCGGCTACCACATCCCGGTGAATGCCGATGTCCGCGGGCTGGACGTGATCACGGTTCACGAAGACGACCCTTACGTGAACCCGCTGGGCATCAAGGGCGTCGGCGAGATCGGCGTCACCGGCACGGTCGGAGCGATCGGCAACGCCATCTGGCACGCCACGGGCCGCCGCATCCGGCATTTCCCGATCCGCATCGAGGACCTTCTTTCCGAAGGTTGAGGCGCGGCTCAGGCTTTCGCCGTCAGGCCCGCCTGACGGCGGGCCACATATTTCAGCGTCAACTTTTCCAGATTTTCATCGAGCCAGCGCGCCATGTCGATTTCCTCATGCAGGCTCTTGCGCAGCGCTTCGATGGCAGTTGAAAAACCCCCGTGCGCGCCCACCGTGATCAGCGACTGGTATGCGGCAATTTCGTAGTTTTCGAAGGCGAAATTCGCAAAACCGTTTTTCAGGATTTCGTCATCGGCGATGGCGTGGCCAAGGGCCGTAAGGCTGCCCGTGATTGAAAGCGCAGCATCCTTGAGCGTCGAGTTGCCTTCACCCAGGCCGTCGAGAATCTGGGCAAGCCGCTCGAGCTGGCCTTCCGTTTCGCGAATATGGATTTCGAGGCGCTGGGCGACCTCGGGGTAATTTTCGATCCGCGAAACCTGCGCTTTCATGATCGAGAGCGCCTGATTTTCCATTGCGTGAGCGTTCTTGAGCCCGGTCACGAAAATATCGCGGGTTTCTGAGGTCTGAGCCATAGTTTGATCCTTCCGGTTTGCGGTCGGCGGATCTAACGCAGCTTGCGGGCGTCTGTTCCGGCGGGAAGGAGCGGGGTGCCCCACCCTCGGCAAAGGAAGAGGGTGGGGCTAAGCCGACCGGCTTTGGGGGGCTCCGGTCGGTTTCTGGTTATGGCGTATCGGGTCCGGCCCTCAAGACAGAAATCTCATGTCTCGGGGTAGCTGTTATACATGGTCCGGATACTCTCCATGATCTGCAACTGTTCCTCCGGCCCCCACTGATAGAAGCCGAAGAATGACGTGCACCGGAATCCCGTCAGCGCCAGAAAAGCCAGAAGCGCCGCCTGAGACTTGGGGCCGCCTGCCACCGCCTGGATATCGGCCGCGGTCCAGTCACGCATAAGTTTGTGTATCGCATCCTCATGCGACACCGACGCGCCGATGGCCATGGCGACGACGCGATCCACCTCATCCATTTCCCGCTCAGCAGCCTTGACACGGCCGAAGAGCTGCGGATGCGGCGTATCTTTCGCCTCGTCAATCGCCTGCTCCTGAAGCACCTGCTTTCCGCTGAGCCGGCGATGGACCAGGGCGGTGAGCAGGCCGCTTTTCGATTTGTGATCGTAGACCACCGTCGATTTGCTGACGCCGGCCTCCTGTGCCACCGCGTCGATCGAAAGTCCGGTCGCGCCAAGCTTCAGCACCACACGCTCGGCTGCGTCGAGAATGTCATCTCCTGTCGTTTTGCGGTTGCGTCCCACGGAACCTCCTTGAACCCGGCTCTTTTATTTACGAACGATCGTATTTTTTCAAGCATAAAAAACGATCGTTCGTAAATAAATCCGGCCGGCCCTACGAGCAGCCTTGTCCTGGATACGGCGCCTCATTCGCCCTCGACTGCGGCGCCCTCAGCGGTTCGGCGACGGGACAGGGACGGAGAAGTCGTACGCGGGACTTGATCATCCCGGTGAAGGATGGGAAGAGCTTCGTGCATCAGCAATGCGAGGGTAAAATCATGCTCACCGATCTGATCGATCATGGCCTGGGGATGCGAACCGTTTCGCTGCTGCGCTCGCGCGTCACTCTGCACACGATGCCGACCAGCGCCGGCTATGAAATCCGCGAGAATACAATCTATTCCTGGGACGGACGACTGCGCGGCAACACGCCCTTCACGGTGCTGCAACACACGATTTCAGGACGCGGGTCGCTGCGCTACGAAAACCGCGACATGAAAATTCATGCGGGCGAGACCCTGCTGGTCATCATCCCGCACAACCACCGCTACTGGCTGGAAGAGGGCGACCGCTGGGAGTATTTCTGGATCTCGATGAATGGCATCGACGCGCTGCGCATCCACGAAATGGTGCTGAATGCGCAAGGCCCCGTCCTCAAGCTGAAGCCGCAGACCGTCGACCGGCTGGCCGACTGCACGCTGCGCCTGATGAAAGGCGAAGGCGAGACGCCGGGCCATGCATCCGCCATCGCATACGAGGCGGCGATGCATCTCTATGACGATGTCTTCGGCCCTTCCGACCGAATCCTGCGCGAGCAGAACGCGATCACCCGGACGCTGCAGTTCATCGCTGAAAACCTCAGCAGCGATCTCGATGTGGACCGACTGGCGGAGGTTGCGGGTCTCAGCCGCGCGCATTTCTCCCGCAGCTTCGCCACCATGGCCGGCCTGCCGCCGGCCGAATACGTGCAGGAACAGCGGATGCGCCGCGCCGCCCGCCTGCTGGTCGCCAATCGCGACATGAGCGTGAAGGAAATCGCGGCACGTTGCGGCATGTCGGAAACCAACTATTTCTCCAAGGTCTTCCGCAAAGCCTATGGTGTCAGCCCGACCGAGTTCCGCACCTCCGGCATGTACGCCTCCGCCGGCGGATGAGTTCCGGGAACGTTCAGGCCGGCGCCAGATCCTGCGCCGGAAGCTCCTCCAGGCGGAGCGCCGAGCCTGGCGCGGCGATCGTGTTCCAGCTGATCAGCGCGATTTGGCTCTTCTCGGCCTTCGTCAGGGGTGACGGAACAGCGCGACGCCATTTGAGCGTATTGCGGATGCCGCCGCCGATGTAGCCGGCGAGCGTTCTGTCTGGAATGTCGATCAGCAGCCCCGCAGCCCTGCCGGAGGCCATCAGGCCGAGCGCGTATTCATTGGTCTCCTCGAACATGTCGACCAGTTCCGGCGGCGTGATCAGGGGGACGTTGGAGAGATATTCAAACAGGATTGCCCTGTCATGATCCTCCCACATGAAGTCGATATAGTCGTAGATGTACCTGAAGATGCGGTCGCGGGGGCTTAAGCTTTCCGCGTCCGGGAAGATCAGCCGCGCGGCGATTGTGTCGGCGAGCTGCGTGTAGACGCCGCGTACCATTTCATCCTTGGATTTGAAGTAGTTGTAGATAGAGCCGGTCGCCACGCCTGCCTGTTCGGCAATCGCCGCCATCGAGCATTGCAGGCCGTTGGCCACGATCAGCGTGGCGGCGGCATCGAGAATGCGGGCGCGCCGCTTCGGGTCTAGTTCCATTCTGAATGAACCTTCATTCACCTGTCATAACGCATAGCTAACAATGCTCGCGCATCAAGGCAAGAGGCGGATCGGATGATCCCCACCTTGGAACCAAACCAGGAACCCAAGCCATGACCGAACTCCTTACATTCGTGCATCTGACCGATCTCCATGTCGGCAATCCCGACGTCGCCGACGAGCGCCTCTATTCCGAAACTTCGAAGACGCTCGCCACGATCCTTGCCGACGTGAAGCGCATTTCGCCCAAGCCCCGCTTCATCGTCGCCAGCGGCGACCTGACGAACCAGGGCGATGAAGGCTCCTATGAAGAGCTGATGCGTCTGTTCGATGAAGCAGAGCTCGATATCCCTGTGCTTTTCGCGCTCGGCAACCATGACAAGCGCGAAGGCTTCTATCGCGCCGTGCAGGGCCAGACGGAAAACCTCTCCGCGCCCTATGATCATTCGACCATCATCGACGGCCTGCACATCATCGTGCTCGACACCAGCGCCCCCTTCAAGGTCGGCGGCATTTTCGAAGCCGGCCAGGCCGAATGGCTGGAGAACGAGTTCGCCCAGCATCCCGAGCTGCCGAAGCTTCTCGTCATGCATCATGCCCCGGCCCTCGACAACGATCCGTCGATGGAATGGGAATCGCTGTCGATCGCCGACACCGAAACGCTGCGCAAGCTGGTCGCCGGCCGCAATGTCGTCGGTATCCTCTCCGGCCATATCCATTATGACCGCGTCAGCAACTGGCATGGCATCCCGGTCATCGTGGGCGTCGGCCAGCACGCGGCAACCGACATTCTCGCCTTCCCGGAAACTTTCCGCATGGTCTCCGGCGCCTCCTTCGCCATCGGCACGCTGCGCCCCTCGGGCCTGACGATCTCCTTCGTGCCGCAGCCCTCGGAGCGCCGCGAACTGCATTCCTTCACCTTCGCCCACATGGCCGAAATCCTGAAACGCTACGAAGAGCAGGCAGCCCTTGCCGCCGCCGAATGATGGAGAGAGACATGAACCGCAGAACGCTTCTCACTGCCGGCGTCTCGCTGGCGCTGTCAGCCCTCGCCTTCCCCGCCTTTGCCGGTGACATCCCGGCCAAGGTCGAGGCGCCCGTCACGATCAGCTATTACAACTACAACCTCGCCACAGCCGGTCTCGGCGGCGATGCGACGCGCAAGCTCATTGCCGAATTCGAGGCCGCCAATCCGAACATCAAGGTCAATGGCGTCGGCGTCACCTCTTCCGATATCAGCACCCGCGTGCAGGCCGACATCGCCGCCGGCCGTGGTCCGGATGTGGCGCAGATGGTGTTTTCGGATTTCGACTTCATGGTCCACAATCTCGGCGCCGTGGCCCTCGAAGACATCATTCCCGCCGCCGAACTGAAGGCGCATTTCGAGGGCATCTCGCCCAAGGGCCTGGCGCTCGGCGTCTATGACAACAAGACCTATGGTCTCGCCTACACCTTCTCCACCCCGGTCCTGTTCTACAATGCCGACCTCTTCCGCAAGGCAGGGCTCGATCCGGAAAACCCGCCCAAGACCTGGGCCGAGGTGAAGGTGGCCGCCAAGGCGATCGTCGACAAGGCCGGCGCCGAAGGCATCGCGACCGGCATTTTCGGACCGTCGGCCGGCGACTGGCTGTTCCAGGGCGTTATCCGCTCCAACGGCGCAAGCGTCATGTCCAAGGATCGCAAGACGCTGACCTTCGCGTCGCCCGAAGGAATCGAGGCGGTTGCCATGCTGCAGGACCTCTACAAGTCCGGCGTCTATTCAAACCTCGACATCACGGCCGCCATGGACGCCATGGCTGCCGGCACGGTCGGCATGTATCTGCAGACCTCTGCCGTGCAGGGCTATCTGGTGAAGGGCGCCAAGGGCAATTTCGATCTGCGCGCCTCCACCATGCCGCGCTTCGGAGACAAGCCGGTGCGCCCGAACAACTCGGGCTCGGCGCTGGTCATCATGAGCCACGATCCGGTCAAGCAGCGGGCCGCCTGGGAACTCATGAAGTTCATGACGTCGAAGCACGCCTACACGGTCATCACCTCGCAGATCGGCTACCTGCCGCTGCGCACCGATATCGTCAACGATCCGCAATATCTGGGTGAATGGGTCAAGGACCATCCGCTGATCCAGCCGAACCTGCAGCAGCTTGGCGTGCTGGAGCCCTGGGAATCCTTCCCCGGCGCCAACTATCGCCAGATCGTCAAGACGATGATGGACGGCGCCGAGCAGGCCGTGTTCGGCGGCGGCGACCCGGCCAAGGCCATGAAGGATGCTGAAGCTAACGCCCAGAAGCTGATGCCCGCCGCGATGAACTGACGCGCTGGACGCAACCACACCCGGCGGGCCGTCGCTCCGCCGGGACCATCCCGACAACCTTTAAGGGACGATGAGATGACCGCCGCCATCGCCACCATGGGCAGCGCTGCAAAGCCGCTCACCCGCCGCCGCACCCGCACGGGCAACGCCAAGGTGCTGCCCTGGCTCTATCTCTCGCCGGTGATCGCGACCTTTCTCGTCTGGATCTACTGGCCGCTGATCGATGCGTTTCGTCTCAGCTTCTACCAGTGGGACATGCTGCCGACCTCGCCGATCGTGCCGGTCGGCTGGACAAATTACATCAACATCTTCTCGCTGCCGAAATTCTGGCAGGCGCTCGGCAATACCGGCTGGTACATCGCGGGGCTCTTGCCGCTGGCCGTTGCGCTGCCGCTGGCGATCGCCATCTTCACCGCCGACCTGCCCCCTCGCTCGCGCGCCGTCTATCGCGGCATCATCTTCGTGCCGATGATCGTCGCCCCGGTCGTTGCCGCCGCCATCTGGCGCTGGCTGCTCGACCCCGGGCACGGCATGGTCAACATGATCCTGCGCGATTTCGGCTTCCGCCCCTTACGTTTCCTGCAGGACCCGAACCTCGCGCTCTGGACCATTGTGGTGCTGACGGGCTGGAAGCTGATCGGCTTTTCGACGCTGATCCTCTCGGCGGCGAATGCCAATATCAATCCGTCGCTCATCGAGGCGGCACGCATGGATGGCGCGAGCAAATGGGAGATCATCCGCGACATCCGCCTGCCGCTGCTCAGCTCCACCGTGCTCTTCCTCGTCATGATGACGATCCTGCTCGGCGCGCAATGGAGCTTCTCCTATATCAACGTTCTCACCGGCGGCGGGCCGCTCGGGTCGTCGACGAACATCTATTACGTGCTTTGGGATTTCGGCTTTTCGAGCCTCTCCGTCGGGTGGAGTTCGGCTGCCGCCGTCATCCTCTTCCTCGGCTTCGGCGCCATCGCCTTCCTGCTCTTCCGGCTGATCGACAAGGTTTCGTTCCATGACAACTGATGCGCTCGCCCTTCCCCGCCGTCTTCAGAAATCCAGCGCCACGCCGCGCTGGCTGAAAGGTCTCGACCTTGCCGGCGGCCATGTCGTCATGGCGTTGCTGTCGCTCTTCTGCCTGTTTCCGGTCTACTGGATGATCGTCACGTCGCTCCGGCCCGCCAACAAGATCTTCGAGCGCAGCCTCTGGCCCACCGCCGCTTCGCTCGACAATTATGCCTACGCGCTCAACGCCATCCCGATCGGCCAGATGCTCGTCAACACGCTGATCGTGGCGACACTGGTCACCATCGTCCAGCTGACGACGGGCCTGCTCGCAGCCTATGCCTTTGCCCGCTGGCGCTTTCCCTTCGACAAGCTCGTGCATGTGCTGATCGCGCTCACCTGGCTTGTGCCGCTGCAGGTCGTGATGATCCCGAATTACCTGCTGGTCGCCAATGCCGGCCTGCTCGACAGTCTGACGGCGCTCATCCTGCCGCATTTCGCCTCGGCGCTCGCCGTGCTCATGCTGCTGCAGGCCATGCGCAGCTTCCCGAACGAGGTTCTGGAGGCGGCGCGCATGGATGGCGCGGGCAGCTGGCGCGTGCTCTGGGAAGTCGTGACGCCCAATCTGCGCGGCACCATCGCCTCGCTCGCCATCCTCATTTTCATCTCCACCTGGAACGAATATTTCTGGCCGCTTCTGCTCACCCGAACGCCGGAACACAGCGTCATCCAGATTGGCATCCAGATGTTCATGACATCGGAAGGCACCCAATGGGGCGCGCTGATGGCCGCCTCGACGCTGGCCAGCCTGCCGATCTTCGTCCTCTACATCGTCCTGCAGCAGCAGGTCGTCTCCTCCTTCATGAAATCGGGGATCCGCTGATGGATGTGCATCCGAACCGCCACCTGCCGATCGAAGGCACGTTCAACATCCGCGATCTTGGCGGCTATCTGGCCGGCGAGCGCGAAACGCTCTGGCGCCGGATCTTGCGCGCCGATGGCCTGCATCGCCTCACCGAAGCCGGCCGCGATACGCTTGTGGGCGAAGGCGTCCGCACCGTCATCGACCTGCGCCGTCCGGCAGAACTCGAGGCGCAGCCCAACCCGTTCGCCACGGACGAACGAGTGCGCTACATCAACGTCTCGCTCTTCGAAAACCTCGCGCCGACCTATGGTCCGCAGATCGACACGCTGCACGCGCTCTACGTCCGGGCGCTGAACGAGCGCGCCGAGGCGATTGCGGCGATCCTTTCCATGATCGCCGAGGCCGACGATGGCGCCGTGCTCTTCCACTGCACGGCCGGCAAAGACCGCACGGGCCTGATCGCGGCGCTGCTGCTGGGCAATGCCGGCGTGAGCGATGACGCAATCATAGCCGACTATGCACTGACGGGGCGGATGATCGCGCCGCTTCTCGACGAGATCCTGGCCCATGCTGCAACACAAGGCATGGCGGAGGACGTGATGCGGCCGCTGCTCGCCTGCGCGCCTGAGACGATGCGCGCCACGCTTGCCCATATCGGAGACAATCACGGCTCCATAGCCGGCTATGTGAATGGTCTCGGCCTAAGCGCCGAGGTCGCGACACGCCTCAAGTCCAGGCTCACGGGAGATCAGCCATGACCCATCTGACACTCAATGCACTGCGCAAAGCCTATGACGGCAAGGAAGTGCTGCATGGCATAGATGCCGAGATCGAGAACGGCCAGTTCGTCGTTATCGTCGGCCCCTCCGGCTGCGGCAAGTCCACGCTGCTGCGCATGATTGCCGGTCTGGAAGACATCACATCCGGCATGTTCATGATCGACGGCGAGTTGATGAACGATGTCGAGCCGGCCGATCGCGGCTGCGCCATGGTGTTCCAGAATTACGCGCTCTATCCGCATATGACGGTGCGGAAAAACATGGATTACCCGCTTAAGATCGCAGGTCTGCCGAAGGAGGAGCGCCGCCGTCGCGTGGATGAGGCTGCCGCCATTCTGGGCCTCGAACCCTATCTCGACCGCCGCCCGGCGCAGCTCTCCCGCGGCCAGCGCCAGCGCGTCGCCATGGGCCGCGCCATCGTGCGCGAGCCCTCCGTTTTCCTCTTCGACGAGCAACTGTCGAACCTCGATGCGAAGCTGCGCGTGCAGATGCGCATCGAGATCAAGAAGCTGCATCGCCGCCTGAAAGCCACGTCGATCTTCGTCACCCATGATCAGGTCGAAGCGATGACGCTGGCCGATCTTCTCATCGTGATGAATGGCGGTCGCATCGAGCAGATCGGTACGCCCTCCACGGTCTATCACGAGCCAGCCAGCATGTTTGTCGCCGGTTTCCTCGGCTCGCCCGCCATGAATCTCCTGCCCGCCGAAATCCGGGGTGGCCAGCTTCACCTGACAGGAACGCAGGCTTCCCCTCTGGCCGACATTGCCAGTGGCGTTGCCGAAGGGCCAGTCATGGTCGGCATTCGCCCGGAGGCGATCCAGCTTGGCGGCAACGCGTCGGAAGGTCTGCCCGTCACCATCGATCTCGTCGAGGAACTGGGCGGCAGCCGCATCGCCTATTGTGAACTGGCTGGCACGGAAATCGCCGTGGTTCTGCCGACGGACGGCCGTGGCCAGGAAGGGCGCGACGTGCGCTTGATCCTGCCCGCCGAGGCGCTGCATGTTTTCCATGCTGAAAGCGGATTGCGCCGCGACGTGCCGCTGACGGAGGCAGGATTTGCGGCTCAGGGGCAAAGCGCGCCGGAACGCCGGGATCTGGCGATGCCGGCCTGACGAATGCGGGTCCGGCTCAGCCTCGGAGTGCCTGTGCGGCTGGCATGAGGGGCAGATCGTAGAAGCGGCTCAAGGCAATCCAGCAGGCGCTGACGAGGATGAGCGAAGCGTCACCGTCGATGGCGTAGTGCCAGCCGCTGTAGATCGAGCCGTACTGGACGATGACCGCATTGGTCCAGCCAATGACCGCACATCTGCGGCCGAAGCTGGTCAGGAACCACGCCGCCAGCGTCGCCACGGCCACATGCACGCTCGGAAACGCGGAAATACCCGACGCAAAAACGAATTCCCGGCTCCGATAGGCATATAGCAGGTAATCGGAGTAGCTCGTGATGTTCGTGATATAGGGATTGTTCTCGATGGCCGGCTTCAGCTGCATGAATTGCGCCGTGCCGGGATAGAATTCGGGATAGAAGATGGGTCCGACGGAGGCAAACACCGTCGCCAGCAGCGTCCCCAGGACCGCGTAGACAAAGAACAGCGCCCAGGCGAAGCGTTGCAGTCGCACCCCTTCCACGAAGGTCAGCGCCCCCAGGACGCTGAACAGCAGGACCGCAGGCCAGACCCGGGTGTAGAAGAAATCCACCAGCATTCCAACCTGCAGCGGCGCTTCGTGCATCACACGCCACGCATTTCGTCCATAGAGAAAACGGTCGATATCCGCCAGATAGGGATCGGCATAAAAGGGCACGACGCCGGGGATGTTGATCTTGTAGGTCGTGTAGGCGCTCAGCCCCAGGATGAAGAGGATGAGCCCGCCAAGAATGAAACGGCCCTTGCTCCGGAGTGTCCCCAGCACCTGATCCAACGGCCGGTGCGGTGCCTTGCGCAGTGCCCCGAGGCAGATCGCAAGCACGATGAAGGCAAGCGAGAAGACGATCATCTGCGAGGCGGTCAACAGGGCCAGATGCCAGAATGCGACAGGATAGAGGATGCCTGCCCCGATGGTGTAGAGACCGGTGACGACGAGAAACGGCAACCATGTCGGCGTGTCATCGACGCGGGTCCGAAGCCTCTTGATACCGTTTGCTGGCCCACCCTTGAAAAAGTCGGTCGAAAGCATCTGGAATTCCCGTCGAAACGCATGTCTTCTTGCGGAACATTGATGCCCCACAACTCTTACGATTTACTGAATTTCAGCCTGCCGACTGTCGTAAAAGTTGAGGCTCGGAAAGACTGTCAGCAGGGCGTACGCTGGCCGCATCACGACCCTGATTGAGATTTTTACTCGCCTTTTGCGGGAAGTCTCCGCTGCGGTCGCGACACGCCGATCGGTCTCGGGAAACCCCTCTATTCGCGGAAAGGCGGACTTGTGGAGCAGCCGTTCTGCGCGTCAGATCGATCGCGCATCATTCACTGCCCCGTCCACGGAAGCGCCCTGATGTGCGGCCTCGTTCGCGCCGGAAAACTCACGTGCCGGTTTCGGCTTGCTGAAGAGATAGCCTTGCCCCCGGTCGACGCCGAGGTCGCGCAGCGTCGCCTCTTCCTTCGCGGTTTCCACGCCTTCGGCCACCAGGATCGTCCCGGTGCGGCGGGCATATTCGGTGAGCGCGCTGATCATGGCGATGCGCAGCGGGTCGGTGTCGATGTCACGCGTGAGGCTTGTATCGAACTTGATGATATCCGGCTGCAGCCGCAGCACATGCTGCAGGCTGGCGTAGCCGGCGCCGGCATCGTCGATGGCAATCTTCGCGCCGGCTCTTCGGGCTTCCTTCAGCGCCGCCAGCAGGTCGGCATAGTTCTCGACCGCCGCGTGCTCGGTAATTTCGATCACCAGCAGGCTGGGGTCGGCAAGGGCAAGAAGCGACTGCAGGTCGCCGGTCAGGATCGTCTTGGGCGACAGATTGATGCTGATGGAGCAGCCGGGCGGCAGGGTCCGGCTTTCCGTGAGGGCGCGCTGCGCCGCGATAAGCTCAAGACGGGCGCCAATCCCGGCCATTTCTGCATCGGCAAACCATTTGTCGGGGCTGCGCAGCGGCTCGGACGCAAACCGGGACAACGCTTCGAAGCTTGTGACCGCGCGGGTCTTCAGATCGACGATCGGCTGGAAGACGATGCCGGGATCTCCGGCTGCGATCGCCGCCTCAATGAGCTTGCGCGTGCGGCTGCGCTTCTTCTGTGCGCTGACATCCCCGGCCAGCATCCGCGCCATCAGGTCGGCCAGTTGACGCAGGAGCAGAAGCTGCGCCTCGCCGAGATCGGGGCGGGGCTTGAATGCGAAGCAGCAGAGCGTGCCGTAGAGCTGCCCGTCTTCCAGCCGCAGTGGAACGCTCAGATGCGCGCCGATCGGAATACCGGCCGTTTCGGGAATTTCCGCCGTCAGCGGCACATCGGCCGTATTGGGAATGAGTTGGGGAAGTGCACCTTCCACGACCTTCCGGCAATAGCCTCCGCCGATGGGATGAACATCGCCCGGCCGGATCGGCGGGTTCTCCACCTGCGACGAGACGCCCTGAAACACCCGCACGGCATTGGAAAATTCAGCGAGAAACGCGACATCCATATTCATCTGCGCGCGGATCGTGTCGAGGATGAGATTGATGTTGGTGGCGACGGGTGCTGACAGGACTGTCGGCGAAAAGCCTACATCATGGAGATTTTTCAAGTTGCCCCCCTCGCATCCTGGACCGTATGCGCCGCGGTGCCCGGCCCCGAGCGTCCGGTGACGGCCACAACATCATTTGGACATCCAGGGTAACACGGACTTTATATTAGAAAAGTCCACATAACATCTTCCCTTGATTGCAGATCATGCCCAAACTCGGGCATGATTTCAACCATGGCGGATAGAGACGGATGGGATGTCGGCGCATCTGGAGGCGCAGTCCGTCCAGACCGGAACTGCGAAAATTGCCCCGCCGATCGTGGCCGGACGCGCTGCCTTCGGCGTTACCTGTCGAGCCTTTCGCAGGTCAGTGCGAATAGGGGATGCCGTAGCGCTCGGCGAGCAGCTCACAGAGGCGGTCGATATCATTGACGAAACGCGTTTCGCCGAAGCTCAGTGCATCGGCCGGCGCAGTCGAAGCGTCGGCGAAGATCAGGACGGGAAGCCCCTGGTTTTCCTCGCCGATGCGTTCGATGACCGCCGGTCGCGGACGGGGGAAGGCAACGCGCATGACATCAAGGTGGTCATGCAGTTCCGGAAAGGTCGCCAGCAAGCCTTCGACGATATTGCATTGCGGGCAGTAATAGAGCCTGTCCGGCGAGAGCTTCGTGTCCGGGAAGCCGGGGGTAAGGAGAATGAGAAGGTCGCGGGCCATGGGCTTGCCTTTCTGAGGAGGAGATCGCCCTGTCTTAGGAATCATGAGGGGGCAAGGCAAGAGGCAGGCAGGCGCACCCCCTCCCCCCTGGGCGGCGCGGCGATCTAGAACACCACCACCTGCCGGATCGCCTCACCGGTTGCCAGCCGCTCGAAGCCTTCATTGATCTGGTCGAGCGTGATGCGGTGGGTCATCAGCTTTTCGATCGGCAGCTTGCCGGCCTGCATCATCGCGGCAAAGCGCGGAATGTCGCGCACCGGCACGCAGGACCCGACATAGGAACCCTTCAGCGTCTGCTCGCCGACGGTCAGCGACACGGCGGGAATGGTGAACTCGGCCTTCGGATTGGGCAGGCCGCCGGTCACCGTGGTGCCACCGCGCCGGGTGATCTCGTAGGCGAATTTCAGCGCCGGTGCAGCACCCGCCAGCTCCACCGCCAGATCCACTCCACCCCCAGTCCATGCCTTGACCTCGGCAACGGCCCCATCGGCGGTGGGGTCTATGGCATGTGTGGCGCCGAGCTCCAGCGCCAGCGCCCGCTTGTGTTCGGCCACGTCGACGGCGACGATCGTCTCGGCGCCCGCAGCCACCGCGCCCAGAAGCCCGGCACAGAGCAGCCTCTCGGCCGGGGCTCTGT
>DATMTA010000056.1:0-23771 GCA_035565055.1 Ensifer sp. | reverse complement strand
GTTACATTGCTTGAGAGTCTTCTTGCGAAGGCGCTCTTGGAAACTAAATCACGGCGGTGGCTATATTGTCCTCGGGGGGTACACAGATCGATAGAGATCTGCGGCAAGAAGTTATCCTTGTTGTCGAGGACGACGAACCTGTCCGTAAACTACTCACCGATGCGCTCACCCAGGCGCATTACGAGGTTTTGACTGCGGAAAGGCGTAGCGACGCCATCCCCCTGATTACCCTCAACCACGTTGATCTGATCACTCTGGATCTTTCTATTGGAGCCGATGACGGCCTCGATATCGCGCAAGAGATCCGAGAGATTTCCAACGTCCCTATCATCATTATCACAGGACGCGGTCACCCCCTTGATCGCCTTGCCGGCCTGGAGCAGGGCGCAGACGATTACATTGTAAAACCGTTTCACATCAAGGAAGCGCTCATCAGGATCAAAAAGGTGCTGGAGCGCTACTCGCGAGAGCTCTCCATAGTGCGAGACAGGGGGTCGTCAGGCCGCAACGAGCCGCACAAAGCCTACGGATGTTCTCTAGATTACCAACGGCGCAGGCTGTCCAATAACAGCGGCGTTACCATTGACCTGACAGAAACAGAGGCGAGCCTGCTGCGTATTTTCTTGGATAATCCAGACCGCATCTTGTCACGAAATGAAATGTGGCTGTCGTTGCGCAATCTCGAGCACGACCCGCGCGACAGGACGCTTGACGGCCACGTGACCCATCTCCGAGCCAAGCTCAAAATCGCAGGCTGCGCACATCTGATCGTCAAGAGCGTTCGAGGGATTGGATATGTTCTGGCTGTAGATGAGATGCCGCCGTCAGATTAAGACGTCGCTTAAGCGGGCTCTGCACAGACCTCTGTTCTCTATCCTGTTGACGGGCAAACCCCTTGCGGGGCGGCGCCAATAAAGCGGGTCGAGGCGTCGCGCTCCAAGCCTTTAATAGTGTCGAAGCGCATTGGCTCAGCCCCCGACCACACGGACTTTGGCGGCCTCCTCAATGAACGAGCCCGTTCTCGGTGCCATCGTCAAATCCATCAACGAGCTGAGCGATTGACCTCAGCGGCCAACAAACTGCGCGTGAGCGCGAAAATGTCCGACCTCAGCGCTGATGAGACAGAACTGGCTTAATTGAGAAGAGAGGATTTTGGCCCATCGTAGCTCGATCAAAGGAAGCGCTGATGAGACAGAAAACCGGGCTGCAGACGTCGGCGGCCGAGAGGACAATCAAGGACATCCGCCGCGCGACGCGCAAGCACCTTTCGGCGGAGGACAAAATCCGTATTGTTCTGGAAGGCTTGCGTGGCGAAGACAGCATCGCTGCGATCTGCCGCCATGAGGGGATCGCCGAGGGTCTGTATTATAGCTGGTCGAAAGAATTCCTCGAAGCGGGCAAAAAGCGCCGGAGACACCGCCCGTTCGGCGACCAGCGACGAGGTGAAGGCGCTGCGCCGTGAAAGCCGCGAGCTGAAAGAGGCGCTGGCCGACCTCACCTTGGAAAACCGCCTGCTCAAAAAAAGCATGATCGGGGATGAGGGCGACGAAGAATGAGATATCCTGCCTCTGAGAAACTGGAAATCATCCGGCTGGTTGAGCAGTCGCATCTGTCGGTCAGGCAGACCCTCGACAAGCGCAGCATCCCGAGGCCGACATTCTATCAATAGTATGATCGTTTCCTGACCTACGGCTTCGAAGGACTGGAAGACCGGGTCCGCACCGTCAAGCGTGTGGAACCGCAACCCCGATGATGTCCGCGATCGCATTATCGAAATGGCGCTGGACCGCGCCGATCTTTCGCCGTACGATCTGGCGGCGAGGGTTACCGACACGAAAAACTATATCGTGTCGGCGCCGTCAGCCAATTTCCGCGTAACCGTCAATGGATGCCTTCCATTGGCCTTTCAAAGAGCCTTCCATTTCCAAAAGCAGCATTGTCTGGTCATGTGTCGCCTTTGCCGCCAAGCATAGTCTGCCCTTAATGCCCACCCATATGATCCGTTTATCCTGCCGACAGTCTCAGAAATAAGCCTGTTCCAGGATGGCGGGGTTGTCCTTGATCTCGCTCACGCTGCCCATAAACCTGGGCTTGCCGGTGCGCATGACCAGAACGTCGTCGGCAAGCGACAAGGCCAGTTCGGTAAACTGCTCGACCATGACGATGCCCGTCCCCTCGCGGACCAGTTCCGCGACCGCGGCCGCGAGCCGCTTAACGATCACGGGGGCGAGACCGAGCGACATCTCGTCAATCAGCAGGTATTGCGGGCGAGACATTAGTGCATGCCCGATGGCCAGCATCTGCTGCTGCCCCCCCGACATGGTTCCGGCAAGCTGGCGGCGGCGCTCCTTCAGTTCCGGAAAAAGTCCATAGGTCTTTTCCAGCTGTTGTCGCGCCGCCGCGCTCGGGAGAATGGATCCGGCGGCGTTTAGGTTGTCTTCCACCGACAGTCGTGTCAGGACCTTGTGTCCTTCTGGCACAGCAGCAACGCCTGCCCGGCGTATCCTGTCGGGCGACTTGCCCGTCAAGGGTACCCCGTCCACGCTGATGGTCCCGGCCCGTACCGGCAGGACTCCCGCCACGGCGAGAACGAGTTCCGATTTGCCTGCCCCGTTCGCACCGAGAACCGCCGTCACCTTGCCCGGCTCCACACGGAGGCTGACATTGGAGACCAGTTCCCGGATGTCGTTTGCAACTGTTACATTTGTGATTTCGAGCGCCATCAGTGAACCTCCTCGACGCCGAGGTAGGCACGCTGGACCCGCGGATCTGCGAGAACGTCGGCGGTTTTGCCAAAGGCAATCTGCTTGCCGAAATCGAGCACGAGCGTCTCGGTGCAGATGGCCGAAATAAGATCAACGTCATGGTCGATGACCAGCGTCATGGCGCCGGTCCAATCATGGATTTTTGCGATCAGCTGGCCGAGCGCTCTCGTCTCGTCACTTGTCAGTCCGCCGCAGGGCTCATCCAGCATGACAAGCCTCGGCGATCCCACGAGACAACGCGCGATATCGGTCAGCCGGCGTTCATACATGTTGAGCTTGTCAGCCATGACGCGTGCCCGGCTCGACAGTCCGCACAGTTCGAGCGCTCGCTCGATATCGCGCTGCTTTTCAACTCTGTTACCCGGCAAACCATCCGAGATCACTCTCAGATTGTCCTCCACTGTGAGATCGTTGGCGATCTGCTCGCGCTGGAAAGACCGCCGCAGGCCCCAGCGTGCACGCGCATGAGCGGGCAGTCGCGCGATGTCTTCAGGACCGCACACGATCCGGCCGCTGCAGGCAATGAAGCCAGAGATGACATTCATGGTTGTCGTCTTGCCGGCGCCGTTGGGGCCGATGATCCCGTTCACCGGCGCCGACATTCTGACCGAAAGATTATCCAGCGCACGCACACCGCCGAACCGGACGGTAACACCTTCAAGCTCGATCAACTTTGCCTCCCGAGAGTCTTGCAATGAGGCCATGTATCTGGCCTGCCATGCCCGTTTCGGAGGTAACGATGGCATGCAGCAATGCGGCCCCGAACACGACGAGGGCGAGCTTGGCGTCTAGTCCCCAGTCATTGAAGAGAGCGGGGAGTACCCGGTAGAGCCCCGCCGCAAGGACCGCACCGAGCCAGTAGCGCGAGCCGCCCACCACGCAGAGCGCGAACAGCATGATGGATTCGCTCGCCTGAAACGTGCCCGGATCGAGCATGCCGAGGCTCCCCGACAGCAGCCCGCCAGCCAGCCCGGCCAATGCGCCGGACAGGGCAAATGCCAGCGACTTGTTGCGCGTCACATCGACGCCCGAGGCCATGGCGGCTGCCTCGGACCGCTGGATCAGCGCCCAGGCGCGGCCCGGTGCACTGCGGCGAACCCATGCCAGCGTAAGAAATGCAACGAGGCCGACGACCATGCAATAGGTCAGATAGGCCTCGTCCGATGAGGCAAGGTACGGTCTGCGAAACGGTGCGGCGACAGAGGGAATGACGCCCCAGAAGCCAGGTCCGCCATTGGGAAAGCGGAAGGTCGAGAAAATCACTTCGAGCCCGCTTGCTGCCATGAGGGTGACAAGCGCAAGATAGAGGCCGCGCATTCTGAGCGCCGGCAAGGCCAGCACGACACCGAAGAAGGTGGTGACGAGCACTGCCACGAGCAGATTGGCCTCGAAAGGCAGCTGCAGCCCGTGGTTCATGCGCAGCATGACCCATCCGCCAACGCCCATCAGACCCACCTGCGCAAGCGAGACCATGTTGAGCCGCGCATAGAGCATGGACACACCGGCAGCCGCGATGGCGAAACAGGAGGCCGAGGTAAAAATCTTGACCCATTGCCCGCCAAGATGTGCCGGCACGATGATGGCGATCATCAGGAAGATGAAAAGACCGAGATAAGTTGAGGCCTGCCTTGGCATCATACATCTCCCGCAAATGTCAGGCGTCGTCCCCGCTGCATCCAGATGAGCACCAGTGCGGCAATCACGAAGGGCGCAATGGAGCGGATGGATTTCAGTTGCGGCTGAAGGGTCAGCAGGGATTCAATCACCCCGATGGACAGGCCGCCGAGAAGGACCAGACCGAGATTTTCCAGTCGCCCGCAGATCGCTGCGGCGATGGAGGGGATCACCATGAACGTAAGGACCGTGGGTTCGAGCCGCACCAGATCGCCGAACATCAGGCCGGTGAAGCCTGCAATGGCCCCCGTGACGATCCAGGCAATCGTTTCCACCTTCAAGATGGGAATGCCGATCAATGCGCTGAGATCGCGACTATTGGCCAGAGCGCGCATCTGCAGTCCGACCCGCGTCGTTGCAAGATAAGCCCAGACACCGACTACGATACCGATGGCTGAGAGGACGACGATGATGCGGGTCACCGTCACACGAAGGCCCATGAGGACAATGGCCGCCTCGTCGGTGGGGAGCGAGAATTTCCGCACCTCGTCGCGCCAGATGAAAGACGTGGCACCCAGGACGACCAGCGCGAAGCCAAGCGTTGCGACGGCCTTGACGACCGGATCACGCCAGGCGAGACCGGGTGCGATCAGCCGGCCATATCCGAAGGACAGCGATGTGGCTGCCAGGATTGCGGCAAGCCAGGAGAGGGGTCTGGGCCAGCCCCACTGGCCGAGCTGCCAAGCGAGCATGACACCGAACCCGCCAACGGCCCCGTTGGCAAAGTTCAGTACGCCGCTTGAGCGATAAAGAACGACCAGGCATATGCCGCCCAGAGCGTAAAGTGAGCCGACTGCCAGACCTGATACAAAGAACAGGCCGACGACCTGCCGCGGGTAACCCCATGAGAGCGCGAGACAAATTGCGCTCATAACGACCAGATAAGCAAAGCCTGCCGCGATCCTGCTAGACATGAATACCCCTTGATCGGCCAGAAGAATGCAGTGCCCTGTCGGGAGACGGGGCACGGCTTGGCTTCCTCAGTTAATGCCGAGCTTCTTTTCGGCTTCCAGGATGGGTGCGAAATAGGGGCCTTCGTACTGGTAGCAGTCACGGACCTTTTCGAAGCCGCCGTTCTTCACGAGAACCATGATGCCCGCGTGATTGGGCATGTGACGGTCGGCGTCGCCGACATAGTATGGTCCGCAGGTGAGGTCGGACTTATAGCCCTTGATGGCCTTGATAGCCGCAGTCACGGCCGCGCGGTCATCGAGCTTGGAGGAATCCATGGCATCGAGCGTCTGGACGAAGTATTTTGCCGAAAGGAACCCGGACTGGCTGAAGGTGTCACGCTGGTCCTTGGGATCGCCATAGGCGTCCATGACCTTGTGCCAGAGCAGGTTGTCTGGTCCCTTGCCTTCCAGCTCCGTAAGCTCGGCGTTGACATACAGCTTGCCGCTCCAGTAGTCGCCAAGCGCCTTCGGAACAGCTGCATCATAAAGGGGCGTCGAGCTGGTCCAGCTGTACTTGTCGCCGAGATCCTGTTCCTTCGCAGCATTGAGGAAGGCGATCGCGAGTCCTGCAGGCAGGTTCACGAGGATTGAATCCGCGCCCGAAGCAATGGCTTCCAGCAGTCCAGAATTGACGTCCGGAGCCGACGGGTTCAGCAGAACCATCGAACCGTCGAGGCCCTTGGATTTCATGTAATCGCGGACCGCACCGCAAGACCAGTTCCCCACCGAGGGAATGGCTAGGCCGATGCACGAGACATTCTTGGCGCCCAGCTTTTCGACCGCATACATGGCCGCACCGATCGACGATGGTAGCGGACCTTCATTGGTCGACACGATGTTGGAGCTTTCGAAGCATTCCGAAACGGCGCAGGCGGACGCCATGGCCATGATATTCTGCTTCTTGTAATACGCTGCATTGACGCTCATTTCGACGAATGAGCCGTTGCCGACCAGTGCAATCACACCCCTGTCGCCGACGAGCTTCGCGGCTGCCTGCGAGGCGACTTCGGGAGCCCACTGGTCGTTTTCCGTCAGGTATTCGATCGGCCGGCCGTGAACGCCGCCATTGGCGTTGACGCATTTGAAATAGGCGTCGGCAGCCTTGGCCGCGGACGAAAAGTCGCCGGGTGCTGCATTGCCGTAAATCCCGCCGACCTTGATGGGTGCGCCGGTTGCGGGCTTTCCGGTGCCAGATCCGCACTGAGGCGCGTCGACGGCCAGTGCCATGCCGGGCGCGAATATGCCAAGGCCCAAAAGGATGGCCGCTATCGTAACTGTCTTCATGACTTCTCCTCCACTTTGCTTTTCAGACTGCTGCTTGAAGCCGCGAGGGCTCATGAGCCCTGACGTCCTGCATTCGAATTCCTGGCTGTCCTGTGCCGGCGCGGAGAATTGGCTCCGCGATGGCGTCAGGCGTTCAACCCCTCCTTGCCCATGATGAAGCGAGCTCCTCTCTCGGCGATCATCATGGTTGGTGCATTGGTGTTGCCGGAGACGAGGCGCGGCATGACAGATGCGTCGCAGACACGAAGTCCCTGTACGCCCTTGACCTTAAGTTCGTTGTCGACAACCGCCATCGGGTCGGTGTCGGGGCCCATTTTTGCCGTACCCACCGGGTGAAACACGGTCTTGTTGGTCTGGCGCACGTAATGGCGCAGCGCCTCGTCGTCCTTCTCCACGCCGGGCTCGGGCAAGGCGCGACGTTTGATCAGCCGCGCAAGCGAAGGTGCTTCGAGGATTTCGATTGACTTCTTCACGCCGCGCACGAGGATTTCCAGGTCCTCCGGATCGGAAAAACTGCCGGCGTCGAAGAGCGCCGGGTCCTTCGCATTGGAGGAGCGCAGCTTGACCGAACCGCGCGACCGCGGTCTCAGGAAGCAGGGGCCGATGGCGATCCCGTGTTCCTCGATCGGTGGGCGATCCGCCCAACCGACCATGAAGGGCAGGACGTGGAACTGCAGATCGGGAATGCCGGCGCCCGAAACGTCGACAAAGCCGCCACATTCGACCACGTTCGACGTCAGAAGCCCTGTCCGCGTCAGCAGGTATTGTGCCATGTGATAGGCGGCCTTCAGCCCCTTGTCCTGGCCGTAGAAAGAAATCGGGTCCTTCGTCACGCCCTGCACGGTCGTTTCGAGATGGTCCTGATAGTTCATGCCGACACCCGGCAGATGCTTGATGACGGAAAAGCCGTGCTGGCCGAGATGGCTTGCGTCGCCGATCCCGGAAAGCTGCATCAGACGCGGCGTCTCGATGGCGCCGGCGCACAGAACGACTTCGCCGGCTGCGCCGAATTTCAGACCGTTTTCCAGTTCGACGCCAACCGCGCGCGTACCCTGGAAAAGAATGCGCGCAACCCGCGTCTCGGTCATGATCTTCAGGTTCTTGCGACCTTCCGCCTTGCGCAGGAAGGCTTCCGCCGACGACCAGCGGCGTCCGTTATGGGTGGTCGTCTGATAGAAGCCGACACCTTCCTGGTTGGCGCCATTGAAATCGGGATTGTAGGGAATGCCAATTTCCTGGGCGGCGCGGATGAACGCCCGACTGAGCGGATGGTGGAAGCCGGTTTCGGACACGTGCAGTTCGCCTTCGGTCCCGTGATATTCGCCGGCATGCTCCATGTTGTTTTCAAGGTCGCGGAAGACCGGCAGCACATCGGCGAAGCTCCAGCCGCGATTGCCGTCCTGCGCCCAGCCGTCATAGTCCTGCGACTGGCCGCGAACGTAAAGCATGGCATTGACCGACGAGCCGCCGCCAATGACATGTCCCTGAAGCACGATCGAGGGCCTGCCATTGACGCGCTCGGACGGTTCACCGACATAGGCGACGATGTCCCGTCCCTTTTCAATCACTTTGAAGAAGGTCGCTGGCGTCTTGATCCAGCGGTCATCGTCGCGACGGCCGCTTTCGATGAGAAGTACTCGTGAGCCGGGGTCTTCCGAGAGGCGGCTTGCGACCACGCAGCCGGACGAGCCGCCACCAACGACGATATAGTCAAACTGATCCACGGTATGTTCCTCAGCTAAAGACGACTTGGATGTCGGTATATTCAGCGAGACCTTCCTCGCCGAACTCGACGCCGAGACCGGAGGATTTCACGCCGCCGAAGGGCGCATTGGGCTGGATCGCGCCATGCTTGTTGATCCAGACCGAGCCGCATTGCAGACGCCGCGCCAGTTCCTTGGCCTTGCCGATATCCTTCGACCAGATCGATCCGCCGAGCCCATTCGGCGAATCGTTCGCGGCTGCAATCGCCTCCTCGACGTCGGAATATCTGATGATGGGCAGGGCAGGCCCGAATTGTTCCTCGCTGACCAGAGGATCCTCGTTCGTGAGGTCGGCAATGATCGTCGGCGGGAAGAACAGGCCTTCGCCGGGTTCGCCGCCGAGAAGCACCCGGCCCTTGGTCTTGGCGTCATCGACGAGGCGCTTCACCTTGTCGAACTGCATCTGGTTGGCGATAGGGCCGAGAACCGATCCTTCCTCAGCGCCGTTGCCGACGGGGATCTTCGAGGCATAGTCGACCAGCGCCGTGCACACGTCGTCATAGACGTCTTCATGCACATAGAGGCGCTTCATGGCCGCGCAGGTCTGGCCGTTGTTGATGAAGCCACCCCAGAACAGGCCTTCAGCGATCGCCTTGGGATCGACATCTGGAAGGACGATGCCCGCGTCATTCCCGCCGAGTTCGAGCGTCAGGCGCTTCATCGTCTCGCCTGCGGACATCATCACCTTTTTGCCCGTCGCCGAGGAGCCGGTGAAGACGATCTTGCGGATGCCGGGATGCGACGCCATAGCGGCACCCAGATTGGATGTCCGGTCGTCGCAAGAGACCGAGTTGACGACGCCAGCGGGCAGAACCTCGTTCATGATCTCCACGAGACGCATGGCAGCAAGTGGTGTGTAAGGGGACGGTTTCGCAACAACCGTATTGCCGGTTCGCAGCGCCGGCAGAATGTGCCAGACGGCGATCATGACCGGGAAATTCCACGGCGTGATGGAGCCGACGACGCCGATCGGATTGCGATGCATCTCGATCAGGCCTTCGTTGTTGTCCTGAAGAACCTTCATTGGCAGCGAAAGCCCAGAGGTGTAGCCCGCCCAGGCCTGAGCCCCGCCGATTTCCCAGCGCGATCCAAGACCGTTCAGCGGCTTGCCCTGCTCAAGCGTGAGCAGTTGCGCCAGCTCTTCTGCGTGCTCGCCGATCTTCACAGCCACGGCTTCGCAAAGCTTGCGGCGCTCCTCGTCCGAAGTCCGCGACCAGGTTTCAAAGGCGCGGGCTGCGGCTTCGACGGCGCGGTCGAGATGTGCGGAATGCGCGTTCGGCGCGCGTCCGATGACCTCGCCGGTCGCCGGATTCTCCACATCGAACCATTCACCGGTCTCGACGCGAACGCCATCGATCATCATGGCCATATCTGGCATGAAACTCCTCCCTTGCGGTCATATCCTCGCATTGTCTACGTTAGCGGCCAGCCACGCAGCGTTCTTGGAACGGGACGACAAATGCTTGGACTCGGACGACAGGAGGCTGGGGAGGCTCTTGAACTCGAATTGCTGATTTGACCAATTGACACTCGTTGAGGAGGAGCAACGGAGATCATGCTGACAAGGGTGCAATCCGGAGTCATGCCGGTGGAGAAATTTCAGGAGAGCCTGCTGGATATCTGCGGGGTCTTCAGTGCCGAACCCGTGAAGGGACAGAAAGAGATACACGGTCGCATCTGCCTCGAAACGCGCGCCGGGCTGGAGATGGCCCATGTTGCGGAAAACCTGCAACGCATTCGCCGGACCAGCCTCGACTGCCGGCGCGATGCGGCCGAGCATTATTTTCTGATTATCCAAGAGGAAGGCTCAGCGTTGATGGCGCAGGCCGATACGGCACAGATGCTGAATCCGGGCGACATGATGCTGATCGACAGCGCCAAGCCGTCAGACTTCACCTTCTTCGGCCATTATGGTCGCCAGCTTTCCCTGCACCTGCCGCGCAAGGAGATGGACAAGCGTTTCGGCTACGATATCCGGACCGGCATGTACCTGCCGCGCACGGACCACACGGCGCTGGCTTTGATGGCGGTTCTCGCCAAGACCTTTTCTCCCGAGACCACGCCGGATCAGGACAATTACCTGCGTGAGGCGATGTACGGCCTTCTCGGCGTCATGCTCCATGAGCGGCAGAACCGCAGCGGCTTTGCGGGCATGGATTCCGAGATCGGCGGCGCACAGCTTCTCCAGCGCGCGCTTGCCTATATCGACAGCAAATATGGAAACAGCGAGCTGTCCGTTCAGGCGATCGCCGGCGAGCTGCATGTCTCCATGCGACAATTGCAGCGCGCCTTTGCGCTGCTCGGCACGACGCCTACGGACTATCTGCTGCAGAAACGTCTCGAGGTGGCCTGCCAGATGCTGATCGAGCGCCGCATGGGCCGGACCGACATGCTGGTATCGACAATTGCCTATCACTGCGGCTTCAACGACATTTCCTATTTCAATCGCATCTTCCGCAAGGTCTTCGATTGTGCCCCGGGACAATACGGGGAGTAAGGGGCTCGCGGATTTCACATCTACAGCCGCAAAAATCCCAGCTGCTCTCCATCAGCCTTCGTGGCTTACCAAAAATAGGCAGAATCGCGAAAGCCCGCTTCATATCGGACATCTTTCACACACGATAAAGGCCTTGGGCCGCAACAGGCCACATATTTGGCGGCGATCATTTCTATATGGGAATGTCGGGCTCCGCTGTCCTTGAAAGTGATGTTCCGCGACTATACCAGACTGACATACAGCACGCCGCATCCTCGGCGGCAAACCATACAGATCGTTCGTGAGTAGCATCACTACTTGGCTGAATATATCGAGACCGATATCGTTCAGCAATGTCGTCACCCGTAGCGTCTCAGGTGTCCATAAGTAGGGAGCATCAGGCAAATCCGCCTGAGATTGGTGCCCCACCCGAACGTAATCAAGCTTAACAATTGCAGCAAATGCCTCTGACCTTTAGCGTCGTGCCCTGCAAGAGCAGAACCGCACTTTAAAAATGTCTATCCCATCTGTCGTCGGTAAGGCATTTTAACCGGCTTCGTCGGATGCTATTAATTTCAATATTGAATATATATATGCCAAAATTATTCTTGTGTTGAATGCAATGTCGTCCTCTAAAAGGCCTGCGCTTGTCAGGGAGGACAATCATGGCATCGGATTTTTTGCGTGGGTCGCAGACACCCACCCGAACACGCTGGGTCAACATGCTGCCCATCGTGTTTGTCATGTATACAATTGCTTATTTTGATCGCACCAATATCGGCATTGCGCTGCCGGCCATCACTGCAGATCTTGGTCTGAAGCCTGTTCAGGGCGGGATGATTGGCGGTATCTTCACATGGGGCTACGCGGCCACTCAGTTTCTCGCAGGCTGGCTGACGCTGCGCCTGGGTTCGCGCGCGGTGGTCGGTCATGCATTGTGGCTTTGGGCCGTGGCCGCCATTGGAACAGGGTTCGTCCGAAACTACGAGGAGCTTCTCGCTGCCCGCTTCCTGCTCGGTGTGGCCGAAGGTCCGGTTTTCGCGGCCACTGCGGCTTTGCTGTCCGAGTGGTTTGCCAAGCCCGAACGCGGGCGGGCGTTCGGTTGGTGGAATCTGAGTTCCCCTACGGGTGCATTTCTGGCAGGCCCGATTTCCGGCCTTCTTCTGGCTCATTACGACTGGCGCGTGATGATGGTGGTGGAAGGTCTGCCGGCCTTCATATGGGCAGCCCTTTGGTGGTGGCGCATTCCGCGTTCGGTCGCCAAGGCGAAGTGGCTTCCCGAGGAAGAACGCAATGTCCTGAACGCAGCGCTGCAACAGGAACAGGCTGAGCTTCAGGTTCAGGAGAGGTCCGAGAAGTGGTGGACGATTTTCTCTGAACCCGTCGTCTGGATGACGCTCTTTGGAAGCGTCTTTATTACCCAGCTCATCGCGGGATATCAGTTGTGGTTGCCTTCTCTGCTGAAGGCCAAATCGACGCTGCCGATCGAATGGGTCGGCGTGCTCAGCGGCTTGCCCTTCCTGCTCGGTATGGCTGGCATCTATCTGATTACGCAGCATTCCGACAATCATGGCCAGGAGCGGCGTTTGCATGCCGCCATTCCCACCATGATCACCGGCCTGATGCTGATCATCGCCATGTTGATCCCCTCTGCTCCGGTGGAGATCGCGATCCTGATCCTGGCAGGCTTTCCGATGAAGATGTTTCTTCCGCTGGTCTTCACCAACCTGACCGAATGCCTGCCGCGCGGGAAAGCTATACCGGCTGTCGTCTTCGTGAATGCGACAGGAAATCTGATCGCGGGCACCGTCGGGCCGCTCGCGATCGGATATCTGCGCCAGAAAAACGACAGTTTCGATCTCGCCTTCATTCTTCTCGGCGCCGGATCCGTCGTCGGCGGAGCCTTGCTAGCGCTCGTTGGCACCAGGTGGACCAAGCGCAAACAAGCCGCACCCTTGGAGGTCTAGAGCACGTCCAGCAAAAGTGCGTAAGTGGTTTTGCGTCGGGACTGCGGGAAAACAAAGAGATAGAGCATTTCATCGTTTCCATTGAATGGTGAAACGCTCTCGCGCACAGGGGAGGGCGGAGCCGATCCGCCCCTCCGACCCGAACTTTTCAGAAAACTGCGCGGCGGCTTTTCGTCGGCGGTCAACTGAAAGAAAGTATTTCAAGCGAGTTGGCTTGTCGCTGAAGGCCTCGCCAAAAACAAAAGGAGCTGCCATGAGTTCGCAGATTCTGACATCCGGCATTGCCGCGATCGGTGATTTGACCTTGCGAAGTGGCCGTGTTCTGCCTGATGTCAAGATTGCCTATGCGACCACGGGCACCCTCAACGCCGCACGCGATAACGTGGTTCTGGTAACGCACGGTTTCACCTCAAGCCACCTCTTCATCGGTCGGGCGAGCGAGACCGCGTCCGAAGGAACATGGTCCGGTCTTGTCGGACCGGGTCGGGCGATCGATACCGACCGGTTTTTTGTCGTCAGTTCCAACATGCTGGGCTCCAGCTTTGGCTCGACGTCGCCCTCCAGCATCAACCCTTCCACGGGTCGCCCCTATGGTCCCGATTTCCCCTCCATCACGGGTTCGGACATCATCGAGGCGCAGCGCGTTATGCTTGCGATGTGGGGTATCACGAAGCTCCATGCCGTGGTTGGTCCGTCCTATGGCGGCTTTCAGGGATTGGTCTGGGCCATCGAGCAGCCGGATGCGATGCGCGGCGTATCGATGAGTGTCAGCGGCATCCGCCCGCCGAAGGACACGTCGCCGGACGACTATCGTAGGCGCTTTGCAGCCGATCCCAGGTGGAATGGTGGCCACCACTATGAAACCGGCGGCATCGTCGAGACAATGGTCCGATTGCGCGAGGAAACGATGCAGCTTTATGGCGTCGATGTGCTGCTGGCGCATAAATTTCCCGATCCGCAGGAGCGCGCCTTGGAAACGTCCCGCCAGGCGCTTGCCTGGGCCAAGGTTACGGATCCGAATTCGATGATCGTTCTCGCCGAAGCGATGAACGGGTTGGATATTGCCTCGCGTCTCCATCGCATCAAGGCGCGGGTGCAATATGTCTTGTCGCGATCGGACCGGCTTTTCCCGCCGAGCGAGGCCGCCGGTGTCCTGCGCGAGTTCGCCGAAGCGGGCGTCCAAGCCGAATATTACGAGATCGACAGCGACTACGGCCACCACGCCGCCGGGACGGATTCCGCCAAATGGCAGAATGAACTCGCCCGGTTCCTGCAGTCCCTTTGAATCACAGATCATCTGAAAGACACGTCATGACGCAAAAGCAGCCTTCCAAGCTTCGTTCGGCGCGCTGGTTTTCTCCAGATGACCTGCGCAGCTTCGGTCACCGTTCAAGAATGATGCAACTAGGATATTCCGAGGCGGAATTCCGGGACAAGCCTATCATCGGCATCCTGAACACCTGGTCCGAACTCAACACCTGCCACGCGCATTTTCGCGAGCGCGCTCAGGATGTGAAGCGCGGCGTGTTACAAGCGGGTGGTTTTCCGGTCGAAATGCCTGCCCTATCGGTCGACGAAAGCAATATCAAGCCAACCTCCATGCTTTACCGCAACATGCTTGCCATGGAGACGGAGGAGATGATCCGATGCCATCCGCTCGACGGTGTCGTGCTGATGGGTGGCTGCGACAAGACCACGCCGGGTCTCGTGATGGGTGCGGTCAGCGCGGGCGTGCCGATGATCTATCTTCCGGCCGGCCCTATGTTGCGCGGGAACTATGCGGGTAAAATCCTCGGCTCGGGTTCCGATGCCTGGAAATACTGGGATGAGCGCCGGGCCGGAAATATCAGTGACGAGGAATGGTTGGGCGTGCAGGGCGGGATCGCCAGGTCTGCGGGAACGTGCATGACCATGGGGACGGCGTCCACGATGACTGCCATCGCAGATGCCATGGGCCTTACTTTGCCGGGCGCATCGTCCATTCCTGCCGTAGACAGCAACCACCAGCGCATGGGTGCCGATTGCGGACGCCGGATCGTTGACATGGTTTTGGAGGAGCTGACGCCGGATCGCATCATTACGGAAGGTGCTGTGCGCAACGCCGCGATCGTGGCAATGGCGACCGGCTGTTCCACGAATGCAGTGGTTCACCTGATCGCGATGGCGAGACGTGCGGGTGTCAACCTGACGCTGGACGATCTGGATGCGCTTGGCCGCGTAACGCCCTTGATTGCGAATGTCCGTCCGTCCGGCAAAGACTATCTGATGGAGGACTTCTATTATGCGGGCGGTCTTCGGGCACTGATGAAGCAGATGGAGGATCGTCTCGACTGCAGCGTCATGACCGTGACCGGCAAGACCATGGGAGAAAATCTCCAAGGCGCGCAAGTTTATAATGACGATGTGATCAGGCCGCTTTTCAATCCCGTCTACGCGGAGGGCTCGCTTGCCGTGCTGCGCGGCAATCTTTGTCCCGATGGCGCTGTCATCAAGCCCGCAGCCTGCGATCCGAAATATTGGGTTCACGAGGGGCCGGCCCTTGTTTTCGACAGCTACCCCGACATGAAGGCGGCCATCGACGATGAAAAACTTGAGGTGACGCCGGATCATGTTCTGGTCCTGCGCAATGCAGGGCCTCTCGGCGGACCTGGCTTCCCAGAATGGGGCATGCTTCCCATTCCCAAGGCGCTCATCAAGCAGGGCCATCGCGACATGCTGCGCATCTCCGACGCACGCATGTCAGGAACGAGCTACGGCGCCTGCGTGCTGCATGTCGCTCCGGAAAGCTTTGTCGGCGGACCGCTAGCGCTGCTGCGGACCGGCGATATCGTAAGGCTCGACTTGCCGAACCGCCGTCTGGACATGCTGATAACCGATGAGGAAATGACAGCGCGCCGCGCCGCATGGCAGGCGCCGAAGCCACGTTTCGAACGCGGATACGGCTATCTTTTCCAGCGCTCGGTCACGCAGGCTGACCAGGGCTGCGACTTCGATTTTCTGCAATCCGATTTTGGCCGCACTGCCGGCGAACCCGACATTCATTGACCAGGAGCAAACCCATGACCGATTACATCCTGTCGGACGAGACGAAGAGCAAGCTCAAGCGCGCATCGACCGCATCGATCGCGACACAACTTTACCAGCGGGGTCTGCGCAACCAGTTCATTCAGGGTGTGCGGCCTGTTCACACCAAGGCTGAAAACATGGTGGGGCAGGCTTTTACATTGCGTTACATTCCTGCGCGCGAGGATCGCAACCCGCTGACGGTCTTCCGCAATGCCGATCATCCGCAGCGCGTCGCTATCGAGACCTGCCCGCCCGGCCATGTCCTTGTGATGGATGGACGCGGTGATGCAAGCGCAGCCACGGCCGGCTCCATCCTTTTGACGCGCCTGGCGCGGCGCGGTGCGGCCGGCGTCGTCTCGGACGGCGGTTTCCGCGATTTCGACGGCATCGGCAAGCTGGATATGCCGGCCTATTGCGCCGGCGCCTCTGCACCGACCAATTTGACGAAGCACGAGGCTTTGGACATTAATATTCCGATTGCCTGCGGTCAGGTCGCGGTATTCCCTGGTGATGTGCTCGTCGGCGACGGGGATGGTGTGATGGTCATCCCGGCCGAACTTGCCGACGAAATCGCCAATGCATGCGCCGGCATGGAAAGCTACGAAGCCTTTGTGCTGGAGGAGGTCGAAAACGGTGCGCCGATTATCGGCCTTTATCCTTGCACAAAGGAAGAGAACGAGCGCAAATACCAGGCTTGGCGCGAAAAAACGGGTCTCTAAAAATCATTGAAGACATTTCAGGCTGTTCGGTCAGCTTGAAATGTCTCTATTTCCAGGCACTTCCGGCGTAAATCCGTTGTCATTTACCGGAGGTAATCCAATTGGCTGATCAGCTTCAGGATGGTGGGCAGGACTCGGTTGGGCGACTTCGGATGCTGCAGCACCAGCAATTCGGCTGTTTGCGGCGCATCTGACGCGACTGGACGCATCGCCATACCCTCTACTTTCAAGACCCCGGCATCCCTCGGCATGATGGCGACCCCCAGACCCAGGGCGACAAGCGGCATCATGCCATGCGAGGAGCGGACATAGTGGATGCGCCGAGGAACGACGCCGGCATGCGCCAGCATCCCTTTGATGACGCCATGAAGATATTCGTTGGTTTCCGGCGGATAGATCAGAAACGTCTCCTCGCGAAGCGCCGCAAGCGGCACGGGTGCGTCGTCAATCGCAAGAGGATGCGTTTGCGGTAGGGCGACGCAAAGCTCCTCGCTGAAGGTCGCGATGATCTTCATGTTCTGAAGAACGCGCGGCGGCCTCACAATCGCCAGATCGAGTTCATTCGCATTCAAAGAGCGAAACTGGTCGTGAGAGCTCATTTCTTCAAGTTGCAGTTCCAGATCCGGCACTTCATGGAGGATAGCCTCGATCAGCCTCGGCAGGAGCACATAGGTCGCGCCCGATGTAAATGCCACGCGCAGGCGCCCGACTTTTCCAGTGAGCAGTTGGCGCGCCGTGGCACCGACTGCCGATGCCGCCTGGATCGTTGCTTCTACCTGCGGGCGCAAAATTTCGCCCGTGACGGTCAGAACGACCTGCCTCGTTGTGCGCTCGAAAAGCTGCACTCCCAGATCTTCCTCCAGTAACTTGATCTGCCGGCTAAAGGGTGGCTGCGTCATGTTCATCCGCTCGGCTGCCCGGCTGAAGTTCATTTCTTCGCAGAGGGCCATAAAACAACGAAGTTGGCCGAGATCCATTTTTATATCCATAGAGCATAAGTCAATCCGCTTTTAATCTTAGACATGTATGGGTCGGCCATGCAAGTTGTCCTTTTCGGAACGTCTCAAATCATCCCTTATGGCACAATCATCGCAGGACCTGAGCACCCATGAAGATCACGGAAATCCAGACTTTTTTAATGCAGGCGGGTCCGCCGTCGCTGGTGGAATCGGACCCCAGAAGCTCAGTCTGGCACAAGACCGCGCGCAATTGGCTCTTTGTGAAGATTTTCACCGATGCGGGCATCTCTGGAGTCGGTGAGTGCAGCGGCTGGCCCCGCGTTGTCCAGCATGCCGTGGCCGATCTCGCACCGCTTCTCGTGGGCGAGGAAGCCTTCGATACCGAAAGACTGTGGCAGAAGATGTTCAGCGCCATTATGGGACACGGGATGACCGGCGTGGTGGGCACCGGTGCTCTCAGCGGCATGGACATGGCCCTTTGGGACATCAAGGGGAAGGTCCTCGACACGCCTGTCTGGAACCTGTTGGGCGGCAAGATGCGCGATAGCGTGCCGATCTACGCGCATGCGAGAGATGTGGAGACTGCGCGCCTGATGACCGACCGCGGGATTCGCGGCGTCAAGCTGGGCGGTGTCGAGGGACTGGTGCGCCGGGTTGCGGATGTGCGCGAGGCGATGGGCGAAGGGATCGACATCATGGTCGATCTGGCGGGTGCGCCCTGGCTAACCGTGTCGGATGCGATTGCATTGGGCAAGGCGCTTGAACCCTATGATCTGCTGTTTATCGAGGACCCGGTCGCTCCGGAACTCGTCGACCAATACACCCGTATCCGGCAGCATGTAGCCGTGCCTCTTGCAGCGGGCGAAAGAATGAGTACGGTGTGGGGCATGAAGCCGCTGATCGAGCGCGAACTGGTCGATGTCATCCAGCCGGATACCGGGCGCGCAGGCGGTCTCACCCAGATGAAGAAAATGGCTGCCATGGCAGAGGCGCATGGCATCATGGTCGCGCCGCATTCCGGCTCGCTCGGGCCGGTTGCCGAATTTGCAGCCCTCCACCTGATGGCATCTTTGCCGAATGCACTGATGCTCGAGCGCGTCGAAAACGATTGGCCAGGCCGCAACCGTGTGATTTCGGGACCGCCCCTTTTCGAGAATGGTGCCCTTATCGTCCCGGACGCGCCGGGACTGGGAGTGGATATCATTGAAGACGAAATTGCGAAATATCCGTCCGTCAGGAATATCGCGGAAGGTTCACAAACAAGCCGAGAAGGCGAGGCGACTTACATCAGAATGCGGCGACTTTAGTGTAGACGCGCTAACTTAAGTGCGACTTTGGTCGGCGTGACAGGATGTTGGTTCTACCGCCATGTACGATGACATTTGCACTAAAGACTTTGGCAGGGATTCGGTAACCAAAACATTTTCTCGGGGTGTGTTTAGACCTGCGCAGAGGACACCCAGATCGTCTTGCGTAAAGGTCTCGGGTGGCGTCACCTTAACCGTGTGGTCGGAGCTGACTTGATAACAAGGTTACATGAACGAGGCCTAGCATATGCACTGCAAACGCCACCTGCTCCTGCTGAGATCATAGCCCACGCGGTATAGCTCTATTTCGGTTCGCGCTCAGATTTCGCGACGAAAAGACCTGCTTGCCGAGCGCGGTATCGAGGTTTCGTTCCAGACTGTGCCGGCATGGTCGGCGAAATTCGGCCTGAAGTTCGCTCATCGGTTCCGGCGCCGAGCACGAGGCCCATTGCCGACAAAGGGCATGTCGATGAGATGGTCGTGACGATCAAGGGAAAGAAGTGCTGGCTGTGGCGCGCCTTCAATGCAAACAGTTACGTGCTTGGTGCTTTGCTGCATAGCCGGAGAAACAAGCGCGCAGCCCCGCCCGTGATCGCAAGCTGCGTTGTATTCGGCGGCCAAGGCCGAGTTGATGCCTCGCGTCGAACCTCGTTCGCATAAAGGCCTCTACAACCGCACAGAGAATTCACATCTATCGCGTCGGCGTTTCTCGAAAGGCGCGCCAGTGCGCGGCGATTGTCCAGTTCCGCGATATGCCTTAGGTTCTTTTTTTGCATTCAAATTGGCAACGTCATGGCCCACCTTTGCGCGATTATACCTTAGGCATCAATAGACCTTCGCGTTCACGCTATCGGTCGCCGCCACCGCCGTACCGAACTCCCGCAGAAGCTTGCGCGTCGCATTGCTGAACAGCGTGACGTCATTGCCAATGCCAACGAAGGTGGCCCCGAGGTCTGCATAACGGCGGGCCAGCGCCAGATCGCCCGTCAGCACGCCCGCAGCCTTGCCGAGCGCGACGATGCGCCGGATCGCGCCTTCGACCGCCGCCTGAACCTCCGGATGGCCAGGATTGCCAAGATACCCCATGTCTGCGGCGAGGTCCGCCGGTCCGATAAACACCCCGTCGACGCCGTCAGTCGTGGTGATCGCATCCAGTGCGGCAATTCCGGCGCGGCTTTCGATCTGCAGCAGAAGGCAGATCTCGTCATTGGCGGTCTTCAGGTAATCGGGAATGCTGTTGTAGCCCGATGCGCGGGCGAGAGCCGCGCCGACGCCGCGAACGCCCTGCGGCGGGTAGAGCATGGCGCGGACCAGATTTTGCGCCTGTTCGCCGGATTCGACCATCGGGATCAGCAGCGTCTGCGCCCCGATATCAAGCAATTGCTTGATGATCCAGGCCTCGCCGATGGGTGGGCGGACGATCGGATGGCTCGACGAGCCTTTGAGCGCCCGCAACTGATCGACCAAAAGCGGAAGATCGTTCGGCGCGTGCTCCGCGTCGAGCAGCAGCCAATCGTAGCCGGCGCTGCCACAGATCTCGACAGTGACCGGACTTGTCAGCGCCTGCCAGAGACCGAGCTGCAGCCGGCCTTCTTTCAGTGCTTTCTTGAACATATTGATCGGTGCTGGCATGGCTTGTCTCGATTACGTGAAATGCTATTCGAAATAGAGGCCGACGGAGCCATAGGGGCCGAAATCCGCGAAGATCGTATCGCCGTGCCGCGCTTCCACTGGGCGGATGAACGAACCGGCGAGGACGATCTGGCCGGCCTCTATGCCTTCCTCGCCATATTGGGCGAGACGGTTCGCAAGCCAGGCAATGCCGCGGGCCGGCTGGTTGAGCACGCCGGCGCCGAGACCCGTCTCCTCGACCTCCGAATTGCGCGTCACGATGGCGCCCATCCAGCGCATGTCGATATCGTCCGGTTTGACGGCACGTCCGCCCGTGACAATGCCGGCATTGGCCGCATTGTCGGAGATCGTATCGACGACCGTGCGCGTCTTCTTTGTCTGCGGATCGACACGGACGATACGCGTGTCGAGTATTTCGAGCGCCGGCGTCACATAGTCCGTGGCATTCAGCACGTCGAAGAACGAAACATTCGGACCCTTGAGCGGCTTCTTCATCACGAAGGCGATTTCCGCCTCGATGCGAGGTTGAATGAACCGGTCCTTCGGCACGGTCGCGCCGTCTTCGAAGATCATGTCATCGAAGAGCACGCCGGAATCCGGAATGTTGATGTTGAGCGCATATTGCATGGCCTTGGAGGTGAGGCCGATCTTCCAGCCGATCACCTTGCGCCCGTCCGCGATCTTCTTCTTCACCCAGGCCGACTGCACGGCATAGGCGTCATCCATGTCCATTTGCGGATGCTGAAGCGTCAGGAGGCCGATCTGCTCACGCGTGCGTTCGGCCTGATCGAGTGACGCAGCCGCCGCTTCGATTTCCGTCTTTGTCAGCATCAGAGAACCTCATCAGCAATGGTGTTGCGCAGGATACCGATACCATCGGCTTCCACCTCGACCACATCGCCCGGCTTCAGCCAGATCGGCGGGTCGAAACGGGCGCCGGCGCCCGTCGGCGTTCCGCAGACGATGACATCTCCCGGAACGAGCGTCGTGAAGGTGGAGATGTAATTGATGATCTTGCGGAAGGAGAAGATCATGCGGCTGGTGCGGTCCTGCTGACGGACCTCGCCATTGACCCGGGTTTCCAGCTTGATGTCGGCGATCTGGCTTTCGTCCGTATAGGGAACGATCCAGGGCCCCATGGAGCCTGTGCGGTCGAAGTTCTTGCCCTGCGTCACGTTGAACTTGGCGTGCCTGACCCAGTCGCGAATGGTGCCTTCATTGCAAAGCGTCAGCGCGGCAATGTGGTCCAGCGCCTGGCTTTCCGGAATGCGGCGTCCACCCTTGCCGATCACGATGGTGACCTCGCCTTCGTAGTCGAGCTGCGGGCTTTCCGACGGACGGATCAGGGGCTGATTGTGGCCCGTAAACGAGCGCGGGAAGCGGATGAAGAGCGAGGGATTCGGCGGCGCGGCCTGTCCGTCCTTGTATTCCTCGTTGCGATCCGGAAAGTTCACGCCGACGCAGATCAACTTTTCAGGCTTGGGGATCGGGATCTCGAATGTGATTTCCGAGGCCGCGAAGTCCGCCTTGTGGCCGCGATAAGTGTCGGCCAGCTCAAGGAGTGCGCCATCGGCGACCACCTCGAGCAATGTCGGCCATTTGCTGTGGCGGCTGGAAATATCGATCACGCCATCATCGGCCAGAAGGCCGTATCCATGCCGGCCGTTGATGGAGAAGCTGATAAATCTGGAATGCGTCATGCGGTGCTCCTCCAATCTCAGGCGATGCCGCCGAGGCAGACATATTTGATTTCCATGAATTCCTCGATGCCGTATTTCGAGCCCTCGCGGCCGAGGCCGGAAAGCTTTACGCCGCCAAACGGCACTTCTGCCGTCGAGATCAGCCCGGTGTTGACGCCGACCATGCCATATTCAAGCGCCTCCGCGACCCGGAAGACGCGTGCGAGGTCCTTGGCGTAGAAATAGGAGGCAAGGCCGAATTCCGTATCGTTGGCCTGTCGGATGACGTCCGCCTCGTCCTTGAAGCGGAAGAGGGGGGCGATCGGCCCAAAGGTTTCCTCGCGGGCGACCGCCATGTCGCTGGTGACATTGGTGATGACGGTCGCCTCATAGAACGTGCCGCCCAGCGCATGGCGCTTGCCGCCTTGCGCAACCTGGCCACCCTTTGAAACGGCATCGTTCACGTGTTCCTCGACCTTGGCAAGTGCCGCTTCATCGATCAGCGGCCCGAGAATGACGCCTTCGTCAAACCCGTTTCCGGTCTTCAGCTTGCCAACGGCCCTGGACAATTTTTCCGCAAATGTATCGTAGACCCCGTCCTGAACGTAAAGACGGTTTGCGCAGACGCAGGTCTGGCCGTTGTTGCGGAATTTTGCAATGAGCGCACCCTCGACCGCCGCATCGAGATCGGCGTCATCGAAGACGATGAACGGCGCATTACCGCCAAGCTCAAGCCCCAGCTTTTTGATGGTGGGCGCGCATTGCTTGTAAAGTTCGGCCCCGATTTCCGTCGAGCCGGTAAATGTCAGCTTGCGCACGATCGGGCTGGAGGTCATTGCTCCGCCGATCTCACGGGCCGAGCCGGTCAGAACGGAAAACAGCCCGGCGGGAAGACCTGCCCGTTCACCCAGGATCGCCAGGGCGATGGCGGAGAAGGGCGTTTGTGACGCCGGCTTCAACACCATGGCGCAACCGGCGGCGAGCGCCGGCCCGGCCTTGCGGGTGATCATGGCATTGGGAAAGTTCCACGGCGTGATGGCGGCGACCACGCCGATCGGCTGCTTCATCACCAGAATGCGCTTGTCCATCTGATGACCGGGGACGATATCGCCGTAGACGCGGCGCGCCTCTTCGGCAAACCATTCGATGAAGCTCGCGCCATAGGCGATTTCACCCTTGGCTTCGGCGAGCGGCTTGCCCTGTTCGAGTGTCAGGATGGCGCCCAGATCGTCCTGGTTCGCCATCATCAATTCAAACCACTTGCGAATGATCTGGGACCGTTCCTTGGCTGTCCGGTGGGCCCAGGCCTTCTGCGCGGTTTCAGCCGCTGCGATCGCCTCGATCGTCTCCGATGCGGCGAGATTCGGGACGCGACCGATGAGATCGCCCGTGGCGGGGTTTTTGACCTTGATCGCCTTTTCTGGGTCGGCTGCGATCCAGCGCCCGCCGACGAGAGCGGCTTCGCGAAACAGGGACGGGTCATTGAGCTTCAGGGTCATGTCGTGGTCCTTCGATGTGACAAGCCGG
>DATMTA010000055.1:0-27373 GCA_035565055.1 Ensifer sp. | reverse complement strand
ATGTGGCTCCGGTTTCCACGGCACGGGTAAATCCACCCATATCGAGCAGGTGGCTGCCCGTCTCAACTGGCCCTGCGTGCGCGTCAACCTCGACAGCCATGTCAGCCGTATCGATCTCGTCGGCAAGGACGCCATCGTCCTGAAAGACGGCAAACAGGTTACCGAATTCAAGGACGGCATCCTGCCCTGGGCCTACCAGCACAATGTCGCGCTTGTCTTCGATGAATATGATGCCGGTCGCCCGGATGTGATGTTCGTGATCCAGCGCGTGCTGGAATCGTCTGGCCGCCTGACCCTGCTCGACCAGAGCCGCGTTATCCGTCCTCATCCTGCCTTCCGCATTTTCGCGACCGCCAACACCATCGGCCTTGGTGATACGACGGGGCTTTACCACGGCACGCAGCAGATCAACCAGGCGCAGATGGACCGCTGGTCCATCGTCACCACGCTGAACTATCTGCCGCATGAGCAGGAAGTGAACATCATCGCCGCCAAGGTGAAGAGCTTCGACAATCCGAAGGGACGCGAAACCGTCTCCAAGATGGTGCGCGTGGCGGATCTTACCCGTTCGGCTTTCATCAATGGCGATCTCTCCACCGTCATGAGCCCGCGTACCGTCATCACCTGGGCGGAAAATGCGGAAATCTTCGGCGACGTCGCCTTTGCCTTCCGTTTGACCTTCCTCAACAAGTGCGACGAGCTGGAGCGGACGCTGGTGGCCGAGCATTACCAGCGCGCCTTTGGCGTCGAGCTCAAGGAAAGCGCAGCGAACATTGTGCTGACGGCCTGAGAGGGGCTGGAGAATGGCAGGCAGAGGCGATAATTCGAAGGCCAAGCCGGGCGGCGGGGTAGATACCGAGCCGCTCCGGCAGGCGATCACGGGCTGCATCCGCGCGGTTGCCGGCAGCCCGGAGATCGAGGTCGTGTTTTCGAGCGAAAGGCCCGGCTTTGCCGGCGACCGTATGCGTCTGCCCGAGCTTTCCAAACGCCCAACGGCCCACGATGTCTCGATGACGCGGGGCCTGGGCGACTCCATGGCGCTGCGCAAGGCCTGCCATAACGCCAAGGTTCACGCCGTCATGTCGCCGCAGGGCGAGGATGCCAAGGCCGTGTTCGACGCCGTCGAACAGGCGCGTGTGGAAGCCATCGGCTCCAACCGCATGGCCGGCATGGGCGACAATCTGGATACGGTTCTCGCAGACCGGCTGGCCAAGTCCAATTACCGCACCGTGACGCGACGCGAGGATGCGCCGATCCACGATGCCGTTGCCCTTCTGGTGCGCGAGCGGCTGACGGGGCGCAAGACGCCTGCGGAAGCCGGGCCTGTGCTCGATCTGTGGCGCGATTTTCTGGAAGAGAAGGGCGCGGTTGACCTCGACAAGCTGCCGGCGGCGATCGAGGACCAGCAGGCCTTTGCCAAGCTGGTGCGCAATCTTCTGACGTCGATGGAAATGGCCGAGAATTACGGCGACAACGACACGGAAGACAATAACGACGAGGATAATCCCTCCGAAGACGACAGCCCGCGCAGCGACGATGAAAATCAGGACAATGTCGAGGAAGAGGCCGGCGACGATGCCGCACCTTCCGAAGACTCTGAAACCTCGGAAGAACAGCTCGACGACGGCGAAATGGACGGCGCGGAAATTTCCGACGACGACATGAGCGACGACGGCGACGAAGACTCTGAAACGCCCGGCGAGATGAAACGTCCGGCAACGCCCTTCGACGATTTCAACGAGAAGGTCGACTACAAGGTCTTCACGCAGGAATTCGATGAGGAAATTCCGGCGGAAGAGCTCTGCGACGAAAGCGAGCTCCTGCGTCTGCGTGCCTTCCTCGACAAGCAGCTCGCGCATCTGCAGGGCGCGGTCGGCCGTCTTGCCAACCGCCTGCAGCGCCGCCTGATGGCGCAGCAGAACCGCTCCTGGGACTTCGATCTCGAAGAGGGCTATCTCGACCCGGCGCGGCTTGTCCGCATGGTCATCGACCCGATGCAGCCGCTCTCCTTCAAGCAGGAGCGCGATACCAAGTTCCGCGACACGGTAGTGACGCTGCTGATCGACAATTCCGGTTCCATGCGCGGTCGGCCGATCACGGTCGCCGCCACCTGCGCCGATATCCTGGCACGCACGCTGGAGCGCTGCGGCGTCAAGGTCGAAATCCTCGGCTTCACCACCAAGGCGTGGAAAGGCGGTCTGTCGCGCGAGAAGTGGCTGGCCGATGGCAAGCCGCAGACGCCGGGTCGCCTCAACGATTTGCGCCACATCATTTACAAGTCGGCGGCGACGCCGTGGCGGCGCGCACGCGCCAATCTCGGCCTGATGATGCGCGAAGGCCTGCTCAAGGAAAACATAGACGGCGAAGCGCTGATCTGGGCGCATAACCGTCTGCTGGCGCGGCCCGAACAGCGGCGCATCCTGATGATGATCTCGGACGGTGCGCCGGTCGACGATTCGACGCTGTCGGTCAATCCGGGCAATTATCTTGAGCGCCACCTGCGCGCGGTCATCGAGCAGATCGAGACGAAGTCGCCGGTCGAACTGCTCGCCATCGGCATCGGTCACGACGTGACGCGCTATTACCGCAAGGCAGTCACCATTGTGGATGCCGATGAACTGGCGGGCGCGATGACCGAGCAGCTGGCGGCACTCTTTGCCGACGAGAGCGAAGCGGGCGGTAGCCGTCGAGGTATGCGCCGCGCCGGTTGAGGCGCGGTCCTACGCCGCCTGCATCTTGGCCAGCATGACTTGCAATCCGTTTCCGGATGAGGCCAGAGCCTTTTCCGCATTCTTCTTGTCTTCGACGAGGTTCAGCTGATCCTTGATATACTGGCTAAGGTCGTCCTCCAGGGCCTGGCGTTGTTCCAACGGCATGGATTTCAGCTGGTCTTCGGTCAGATTGTGCGCCTTCAGATATTGGTCGCGGAGTCGCTCGATGGGCGATTTTTTCATGAATTCGAGAAATTCGTCCGCAAGCGCCTTGTTGGCGTTGCCAATCTCCTGATTGCGAGAGGTTTTCGTCTGGACCTTGGTCAGATCCGTCATCATGTCGATCGTCATGGTCTTGTCCCCGTCCGCGCCCGCCCCTTGGCGCTGCGTTCATTGATGCACGTTTGGCTTGCTTCTGGCTGGTCGGCACGTCTTTGCAGCGAAGCTGGCGCGTCGCCTGCGCTTGCGGATGACAAGGTCCGGCTGCCGGTTTAATGGGAGGCAAAGACAGGAAAGGCGTGATTGCATGAGGCAGAGCAGGGGATTACTGAGGCGGATCGCTGTTGCGTCCATGCTCTCGCTGTCCTCAGCAGCCTTCGGTGCGCCTTTGGTGGTGGAAAGCAGCGTGATCGATGCCTTTTATCCTCAGAACAAGGACCAAACGCGGTTTGGTCGGCTGGAATTTCTCGGCGGGCTGGTGATGAAATCTGCTGACCGGAATTTCGGTGGCTGGTCCTCCATTCGCTTGCGGCCGGATCAGACCCAATTTGTCGGGGTGATCGATAATGGTGACTGGATCAGCGGCGCAATCGTACGCGACGCGTCGGGCCGACTGTCGGGCATCACGGATGTGGATGTGACGCCGATGCTCGCCAAATCAGGCAGGCCGGATGCGCGCAAGGAAAAGATGGATGCCGAGAGCCTGGCATTCCGTTCCGGTGAGGTGCTGGTGAGTTTCGAACGCCTGCATCGCGTCGATGTCTATCCCGACCCGGGCTTTCGGACTTCGCCACCTAAGCGGACATTGCCGAAGCTCATTCCAGACGCGCGACTGAAGGCCAACAAGAGCCTGGAGACGGTCGTGGTTGCGCCCGCCGACGGACCTCTGGCTGGTGCGCCGGTGATCGTCGCGGAAGAGAGCCTGAACGCCGCTGGCGACAATTATGCCGCCGTTCTCGATGGGCCGCGCAAAGGCATCTTCTATGTCCGCCGTCACGGCTCTTTCGACATCAGCGACGGCGCGTTCCTGCCGAGCGGCGATCTCGTGCTGCTGGAGCGCAGTTTCAGCCTGCTGCAAGGCGTGGCTATCCGGCTCAGGTTGATCCGGGCCGGCGATATCAGGCCTGAGGCGACCGTGGACGGCGAAGAACTGATGTTGGCCGACATGAGCTACAAGATCGACAACATGGAAGGCATTGATGCCTTCCGCGCCGCCGATGGCTCGACGCATCTGATCCTCGTCTCCGACAACAACAATTCCTTCCTGCAGAACAATCTCATGCTGGAGTTTCGGCTGAGGGATTGAAGTCATTCAGCCCGCCGATGCGGGCTGAATGGATCCCGTCTCAGAGGCGGGATAACAGTGAAGTGGGGTTCAGGCCTTTGCGGCCGTTGGCATGGGCTTCACCACCGAGATGAAGGCGCCATAGGGCAGGAGCAGCACGACGCCGCACAGAAGCTTCACCACGAAGTCGCCGATCAGCCAGGAAATCCAGCGCGGGGCTTCCGTCGAGAAGACACCGAGGATGGACGACCAGCCGGTGGCGAAGTCATCGTTCGGACCGATGAAGGCGAAGATCGGCGCGAAAGCCAGCGAGAAGAAGATGACCGTGTCGATCGCCGAGCCGAGGAGGCTCGCGACCAGCGGTGCCTTCCACCAGGACAGACGGCGGAGGCGATTGAACACGGTGATATCCAGAAGCTGGCCGACCAGATAGGCCGTGCCGGAAGCAATCGCGATGCGATGCGTGGAGGCAAAGATCGAAAAGAGGACCGCAATGGCAAAGCCGACGGCCACCACCCTGCGCGCCGCCGACGTGCCAAACTGACGGTTCGTCAGGTCGGTGACGAGGAAGGCGAAGGGATAGGTGAAGGCCCCATAGGTCAGCAGGTCGGCGAGATTGATGCCGAATAGCGACGCATTGAACGGGAACTGGACGAGATAGTTGGAGGAAACGACCACGAGGGTCATCAGGCCGACATAGGGCAGGGTACGCTTGTCTATCAGCATTTTTTTATCCTGGGTGATGCCACCAGTTGGAGGAACGACAATGTGATGTGATAGCGACCTGAGAGGTCTCATTCATGACAAAAGGCTCGGATGCAGGGCATCCAAGCCTTTGCCAGAATTTCTAAATGCTCAGTCGATCAAGCAGCTTCAGCGAGCTTCTTGGCGATCTGGCGCTTCAGCAGGCGAGCGCGCATGCTGAGTTCGTTTTCGTTTGCCTTGGCGAGGAACGCATCAAGGCCACCGCGATGCTCGACGGAGCGGAGCGCTGCAGCGGAAACGCGCAGGCGGAAGCTCTGGCCGAGTGCGTCCGAAATCAGCGTCACGTTGACGAGGTTCGGCAGGAAGCGGCGCTTCGTCTTGTTGTTTGCATGGCTGACGTTGTTGCCAACCTGGACGCCCTTGGCGGTCAATTCGCAGCTGCGCGACATGGTTACACCTATATTTTCTTCGGGCCGGGCAAAAGGTTTCCGTTGCCGGAACGGCCTTTTCCATCTGGCCATGATTGGAAAGTTGCGGTTCTATAGTCATACGGCAGACACACGTCAAGCCAAACCTCATGAAAAGGCCGAAATTCAGGCCCGATATAGGGTGACCCAGCGTTCAGCCGGTATTCAGCCGGCTGATGAGAGGATCGTACACGATCGTTTTGATCTCTTTTCGGTTTGAATAGATGGACCAGAATCGCGTGATGTCTCCTTTTCGTGCGGCCCGTCTGGCCGCCCTCGGCCTCTCTGCACTTGGTGTCGCCGCGCCGCTTAACACGGCGCTTCCGGCGACGACCATCAATCATGTGACCGATTATTCGATTACGCTCTCCGGGCTCAGCCTCGCGAAGGCCTCGTTCCGCACGGAGATTGCGGGAGGGGATTTCCAGATAAAGGGGCAGTTCCGGACGACCGGCCTTGCACGTCTCTTCAGGAAGGTCGAAGGCACGGCCAATGTGTCCGGCAAGCTGAAGGGCGAAAGTTTTGTTGCGGAGAATTACCGCTCGGATTACGTCGCCGGGACAGCGCACAAGGTCTACCAGGTCACGTTTGCAGGCGGAGGCGTGAAGTCGTTTCAGGCCGAGCCGCCGCTCAATCCGCCCGCCAACTGGGTGCCGATCACGCAGGCAGATGTAGCCCGTGCGGTCGACCCGCTCTCGGGCCTCATCCTGCCGGCGGACGCCAACCCATGCGCCGCCACCATTCCCGTGTTTGACGGCGAGGCGCGCACCGATTTCCAGCTGACCGACAAGGGCGTGAAGACCTACAGCAACGGCCGCGAGAAGCTGGAAGCGCATGTCTGCGGGCTGAAGATCGGGCTGAAAGCCGGCTATCGCAAGGGCAAGAGTGATATGGAATATGTCGCCAGGCTCAAGGATATGGAGATCTGGTTTGCCAAGTCTCCGGTTGCGGCTGTATATGCTCCGGTGAAGATCCTCGTGCCGACCGGGTTCGGATCCGTGGAGATCGCAGCAACCCGATTTGGTGCCTGAGGCGGAGTGTGTCCGGCAAGGGCCGGAGACGTAACGAATGAAATCCCGCGCCACGCTGATCGGGTTCACCGCCATTCTCATGTGGTCGTTACTGGCATTGATGACGGCGGCGTCCGGCAAGATGCCGCCCTTCCAGCTAGCCGCCGTAACCTTCCTCATCGGCAGCCTTCCGGGTCTTGTCATGCTGGCGGCGAAGCCGGCGCGCATCGCCGCCTTTCGCCAGCCCTGGCCGGTCTGGGTGACGGGCATTGCCGGGCTCTTCGGCTATCACTTTCTTTATTTCACCGCATTGCGCAACGCGCCTCCGGCGGAAGCGGGACTGATTGCCTATCTCTGGCCGCTGTTCATCGTGCTTGGCTCCGCACTGCTGCCGGGCGAAAAGTTGCGGCTGCATCATGTCATCGGCGCGGTGCTGGGCCTCTCCGGCTCGTTCCTCATTGTGTCGCGCAACGGGCTCTCCTTCGATGGCGCCTATACGCTCGGCTATGTCATGGCCTTTCTCTGTGCCTTCACCTGGGCGGCCTATTCGCTGATGTCGCGAAAGTTCGGCTCGGTGCCGACGGATGCGGTGACGGCCTTTTGTCTCGCGACCTCGGCTCTGTCGCTGATCAGCCATCTGGCGCTGGAGCAGACGGTCTGGCCGGAAACCACGAGCCAATGGGTGGCCGTGGTGGGGCTCGGCATTTTCCCGGTCGGGCTTGCATTCTACACCTGGGATTACGGGGTCAAGAAGGGCGACATCCAGTTGCTGGGTGCGGCCAGCTATGCCGCGCCGCTGCTCTCGACCGGCGCTTTGATCCTTGGCGGTTTTGCCGAACCCTCGTGGCGTATTGCGGGCGCGGGCCTTCTGATCACCGCGGGTGCGGTGATTGCCGCCCGCGACATGATCTTCAGGCGGCGCGCGGCGGCTTGAGTCTCATGAACCCGGCTGCCAGCCGGGCGGGGCCATTTCAAAGCTTTCGAAAGTGAAACCCGGTGCGACAGTGCAGCTCACCAGCGTGAAAGTGCCGGTTGGCTCTGCCGATTGCCACCAGCCGGCCGGCACGATGACCTGCGGGCGCTCGCCGGAAACGACGTCCGGTCCAAGCCGGTGCGTCTCGACGGATCTTCCGTCTTCCGACAGCGACAGCGTGAGCGGCGCGCCCGCATGATAGAGCCAGACTTCGCTTGCGTCCGTCACTTTGTGCCAATGCGAGCGCTCGCCCTTCTCCAACAGATAATAAATCGCGGTGGAATGGCCGCGCGGGCCGCCCTGCGTGTCGCGAAAGGTCTCCGCATACCAGCCGCCTTCCGGGTGGCGCTGCATGGAGAGTGCCGTGATGATGTCGGCGGGCTTCATCTCCGCCGCACTCACTTGAAATTGTCCTTGCCCTTGCGGATTTCGGCAAATTCCGCCGCATCCTTGGCGCGCAGGAAGGGGTTTGTCGTCTTCTCAAGTCCGATGGTGGTCGGTGCGGTGAAGCGGTTCTTCTCGCGCAGTTCGGCGATCTCCTCGGCGCGGGCGACTAGCGCCGGGTTCTCCGGCTCTACCGTCAGCGCATAGCGGGCATTGGAGAGCGTATATTCGTGACCGAAATAGACCGTCGTGTCATCCGGCAGCTGGCCGAGACGCTGGAGCGAATTGTGCATCTGCTCCATCGTGCCTTCGAAAACACGGCCGCAGCCGAGCGCGAAAAGCGTATCGGCTGCAAAGAGCAGCTTGTCCTCCGGCAGGTAGTAGCAGATGTGCCCGAGCGTATGGCCCGGCGTCAGGATGACCTCGACCGGGTGGCCGGCAAATTCGAAGCGCTCGCCATCCTCGACCGTGTGGGTCAGGCCGGCAATCTTCTCCTTCTCGCCCTCCGGGCCGATCACATCCAGCTTGAAGCGGGCGGAGAGAGGTGCAATGGCGCCGACATGGTCGTGATGATGATGGGTGATGAAGATATGGCTCAAGGTCCAGCCGCGCCGTTTCAGTGCTTCGAGGATCGGGCCTTCTTCCGGTGCGTCGATCGCGGCTGTCAGGCCGGTTTCAGGATCGTGGATGAGGACGCCGAAATTGTCCGAAAGGCAGGAGAAGAGATCGATATCCAGCGCAGTCATTTGGTTTTCCCGGTTGTTGACCTTATCTGGAATCTAGTCGCTTGACGCTTGATGTCTACCCGTCCGCTGGTAACAATCGTTTCATGTATGCCGATATCGTCGATCTGAGAGAATTCTACCTGTCGCCCGTCGGGCGGATGGCGGAGCAGTCCATTACCATGGCGCTCTCGGCAATCTGGCCGGGCGTGCCCGATGAGAGGCTGATGGGGCTTGGCTACGCGCTGCCCTATCTCGATCGTTTCAAGGCCGGCGCGGAGCGCACCTTCGCCTTCATGCCGGCAGGGCAGGGGGCGGTGAACTGGCCGGTGCCGGGGCTTTCTGCTGCGGCCCTCGTCTTCGACGAGGAATTGCCGCTGCCGGATGCCGCCATCGACCGCGTGCTGATGGTGCATTCGCTGGAATTTGCCGAGAGCCCGCGCGAGACCCTGAAGGAGCTGTGGCGCGTGCTCGCGCCTGGCGGTCGTCTCGTTATCGTCGTTCCGAACCGCCGCGGGCTCTGGGCGCGGCTCGACAACACGCCATTTGGAACCGGACGGCCCTATTCGCGCAGCCAGCTGATCGCCCTCTTGCGCGAGACGAATTTCACCCCCGGCGCGATGAGCGAGGCTCTGTTCTTCCCGCCCGCTGCCCGTCGTTCGCTGCTCGGCATGTGGCAGGGCATGGAAACGGTCGGCCGCAAACTCTGGCCCGCCTTCTCCGGTGTCGTGATTATCGAGGCGCATAAGCGGCTCTATCAGGGGCTCCCGGTCGCCGTGCGCGCCTCGCGGCGCGTGTTCGTGCCGGTGCTCGCGCCGCAAGGCGTGCCGACGACGCGCGTGGGGATGGATTGAAAGCGTGGAGTAAATCGCGTATGTACATAAATGTTTATACGCGGAGGCTGACATGGCACATTTGGCGCGGGTTTTTCAGTCCGGCAATTCGCAGGCAGTTCGTCTCCCAAAGGAATTTCGTCTCGATGTGGATCGAGTGGAAATCACCCAGGAAGGCGACGCGATTATTTTGCGCCCTTACGTTGAAGATGCTGACCCTTGGGCATCCCTCAAGAAAGCGATTGCCCACGGTGTCAGTGACGATTTTTTCGCTGAGGGGCGCGAGCAGCCGGACATTCAGGAGCGCGAGGGTCTCGACAAGGTGTTCGAGTGATTACGCACCTTCTGGATACCAATGTTGCTATTTCGCTTCTTGCTGGTAAGTCGGAGGCGCTGCTTAAGCGCGTTTTGGTGCATTCTAAGGGCAGTTTGGCTTTTTCGGTCGTGGTGGTGCATGAGCTTTACTATGGAGCTCATAAAAGCCAGCGTGTTGATCATAACCTGGAAGCCGTACGCCTTTTCCTGCGGGACTTTACCATTCTCGAATTGGATCAAAAAGATGCAATTGCCGCAGGCGAAATCCGGGCGGCGCTTGCACGCAAAGGAAAGCCCATAGGGCCGCTTGATCTGCTTCTTGCAGGCCAGGCAAAGGCCCGCGACCTCACAATGGTGACAAACAACATTCGCGAATTCGAGCGCGTACCGGGCCTTCGCGTCGAAGATTGGCTGCGCTGATCCGTCCCAAATCCCCGCCCTCGACAAGAACCCCATTCCGCACTATTGCCTTTGGCTTCCAAATTCAGGGGCTTTTCGCATGAATACGACCGCATCCGCACCCGTTCCGCGTCCCGGCGTGATGGATATTTCGGCCTATGTGCCGGGCAAGGATGGCGCAGGCTTTTCGGGCCGCATCTTCAAGCTGTCCTCCAATGAGACCCCGCTGGGTCCGAGCCCGGCTGCGATCGAGGCCTATCGTCATGCGGCGGAGCATCTGGAGCTTTATCCGGACGGGCAGGCGACGGAGCTGCGCGAGGCTATCGGCGCGGTGCACGGGCTGAACCCGGCCAATATCATCTGCGGCGCCGGCTCGGACGAACTCCTGGGTCTCATCTGCCGCTGCTATCTGGGTGCCGGCGACGAAGCGATCATCACGGAACATGGCTTCCTCGTCTATCGCATCCAGATCATGGCCTCAGGCGCGACGCCGGTCACTGTCAGGGAAGACGATTGCCGGGTGAATGTGGACAACATTCTGGCGGCCGTGACGGAGAAAACCAAGGCCGTCTTCATTGCCAATCCGGGCAATCCGACCGGCTCCTACATCCCCATGTCGGATATCCGCCGTCTCCATGCCGGCCTGCCGCCGCATGTCCTGCTTGTGCTGGATGCAGCCTATGCCGAATATGTCCGCCGCAATGATTACGAGACGGGCGTAGAGCTTGTTTCGGCCAATCGCAATGTCGTCATGTGCCGTACCTTCTCCAAGGCCTATGGGTTGGCAGCGCTGCGCGTCGGCTGGTTCTATGGGCCGACGGACATTCTCGCTGCACTGAACCGCGTGCGTGGACCTTTCAACATGTCCGTGCCGGGGCTCGCCGCAGCCGCGGCGGCCGTGCGCGATCAGGCCTTTGTCGAAAAGGCTGTGGCGCATAATTCACTGTGGCTGGAAAAGCTGACGCATGCCTTCGAGGCGATCGGGCTGAAGGTGACGCCGTCGGTTGCCAATTTCGTGCTGATCCATTTCCCGGATGTGGATGGCAAGCGCGCGCCGGATGCGGATGCGTTTCTGTCTTCGCGCGGCTATATCCTGCGCGGCGTGACCGGTTACGGGTTGCCCAATGCCCTGCGTATGACGGTAGGCACGGAAGAGGCCAATCGCGGTGTCATCGAGGCGCTGGGTGAATTCATGGGGCAGGCATAACGTGGCGAAAATTTACAATAACATTGCCCTGATCGGTATCGGTCTCATCGGTTCGTCGATTGCGCGGGACATCAAGGCGCAGGGACTGGCATCCAAGGTCACGATCTCGACGCGCAGCGCCGCGACGCTGAAACGGGCGCAGGAGCTTGGACTGGGCGACGCCTATGTGGCGGATGCTGCGGATGCTGTGCGCGATGCCGATCTCGTCATCGTCTCCGTTCCCGTCGGTGCATCGGAGGCTGTTGCCAAGCAGATTGCCGGTTCCCTGAAGCCTGGCGCTACGGTCACGGATGTTGGCTCCACCAAGGCATCCGTCATTGCGCAGATGCAGCCGCATATGCCCGGCCATGTACATTTCATTCCGGGTCATCCGCTGGCCGGCACCGAGCATTCCGGTCCGGATGCGGGCTTTGCCGGTCTGTTCGTCGGGCGCTGGTGTATCCTGACGCCCGTTCCAGATACGGATGCCGGTGCCATTGCGCGGCTTCGCGAATTCTGGAATGCGCTCGGCTCCAGGGTCGAGGAGATGGACCCGGTGCATCACGACAAGGTGCTCGCCATCGTCTCGCATCTTCCGCACATCATCGCCTACAATATCGTCGGCACGGCCGACGATCTGGAAACGGTGACGGAATCGGAAGTCATCAAATATTCGGCTTCCGGCTTCCGCGACTTCACGCGTCTGGCCTCCTCCGATCCCACGATGTGGCGGGATGTGTGTCTGCACAACAAGGATGCAATCCTTGAAATGCTGGCGCGCTTCTCGGAAGACCTTGCCTATCTGCAGCGGGCCATCCGCTGGGGCGACGGGGAGAAGCTCTTCGACCTCTTCACCCGCACCCGCGCCATCCGCCGCTCGATCATCGAGGCAGGCCAGGATACGGCGGCGCCGAACTTCGGCCGCAACGGCGCCCCGCCGGAACTCAAAGCGGGGGAATGACGCCCAACGGAATGATGCCAAGCGAGACGCGGCCGTCGCGCACGTTGAGCGTCACCCTGCCGGTCTTTCCGTCTGCCGACAGGCTCTTGAGCAGAATGGACGCCGTGTCGATGATGGTGGTGGCCTGCGGAAAGCTTTTCGAGAGCGTCGCCTGCAGGGCGGCATAGTTTTCGACATCGATGGTCAGATCGCCGGAAAGAAGACCGTTTTCCGCGATCCTGAACGGGCCGGAGATGGCCAGGGTGCCGTTGTTTCCGAAATTGACCGCAAGCCGCTTGATGTCGCCCTGAACCGCTTCGCCGGGAACAATCGGAGCGCCGGAGAGAACATTGCCGCGACCGTCCAGCGTTGCCTCCAGACTTGTTGAGAACGCGGGCAGGTTTACCGGGATGATACCGGTTTCGACCTTCGATCCCTCCGAGTTCGAGGCGATGTCCAGATCCGGGCCATTCTGCCGAACGCTGAATTCTGCCTTGTCGCTGGTAATCTTCAGCGGTGTCGGGCCCGCGGGCAGCGTGACGGTGCTGTCGATCTTGCTGATCGCGACCGTGCCATGCGTGATGCCGGTCAGGTCACCGCCTATAACGCTGTCGAGGCTCTGCCAGTTCGTGTCGGTCGTCAGGCCATTTGCGAACCTGGCGTTGACCGGACTTGCGATCGAGAATGTGGCGCTGAGCGGATCATGGACGAAGGTCGTCGTCCGCACGGCTCCGGTCGTGAGATCGATGCCAGTCACCGGATCGACGAATTTCGCCGATTCGCAGACCGCGGACATACGAACCGGCAGGCCGCTGAAGTCCAGCTTTGCGCAGCTATCGTTGGCGCCTGTGCCGGGTGGGGCGACGACGGCGTTCAGGTAAACCTTGGCCTGGTGTGCTGCGAAATAGAGGGCTCCACCATAAAGGACGACAGCGAGCAGGATCAGTTTGGCCCACCAGGGAAATCGGCGGCGGCGATTGACGGGCTCGCTGTAAGTCGGCATGGAAAACTCCGTGTTGTTGATCGAACGGATGCACAGTGCCTCGCGATATGGAAGATTTTTGGGTCTTTGGCTACGGCTCGCTGATGTGGAAGCCTGGCTTTGCCTTCGAGGAGCGCCAGATCGCCCGCGCCTACGGCTATCGGCGCTCGCTTTGCATCCGGTCCTGGGTGCATCGCGGCACGCGCGAGAATCCGGGCCTGGTGCTCGGTCTCGATCGCGGCGGCAGCTGCAAGGGCGTGGCCTTCCGGGTTGCCGATGCCGAGCGCGAGGCGGTGATTGCCTATCTGCGCGAGCGGGAACTGGTCACCAATGTCTATCTGGAACGCTTCGCTCAGGCCCGTCTTGCAGATGGTCGATGGGTCCGGACGCTGATCTACGTCGCCGATCCAAGACACGAGCAGTTCGAGCGGCCTTCGAATCCGGAAGAGGCTGCTGAAATCGTTGCGCGTTCAGTTGGCGCGTCGGGTCACAATCTTGACTACGTCCGCAACACGGTCACGCATATGCGCGAACTCGGCATCCGCGATCATTGGCTGGAAAGCGTGCTTCATCATGCCGACTCCCTGACGTCGGCTATTACCGGGCCTTAAGTTCCGCGAGCCGCTTTTTCACCGTCTGCGGCAGGATCAGGTGCGGATTGGCCTCGACCGTATCGAGGAGGCACTGGTCACTGGCCTCTTCCATCGTCTTCACGAGGTGGTCGAAGAATTCCTTCTCGTCCATGCCGGGCTCGATCGGCGGCAGGATGCGCGCCTTGATGACGCCGCCCTGACGGAGAATGGATCGGCGCGGCCAGAAGATGCCAGCCTGGTGTACGACCGGGACAACCGGCATCTTCAGATCCCGGTAGAGCCGCGCGATGCCGTATTTGTAGACGGGTTCGGCGCCCGGCGGACGGCGCGTGCCCTCAGGGTAGATGATGAGCTGGCGGCCGGTTTTCATCTCCTCGAGCGTCCGGGTCATCACCTCAGCCATCGCCTTGCCGCGCGCGGAGCGGTCGATGCCGATCATGCGCTGCTTGGCGACATACCAGCCGAAGACGGGAATCCAGAGCAACTCCCGCTTCAGGATGTAAAGCGGGTCATCGATATGGGGAAGAAAAGCGAATGTGTCCCAGAAGTTCTGGTGCTTCGGCGCGAAGATGAAGGCACCCTTTGGCAGATTTTCAAGGCCCTCGATCTCAACCCGGGTTCCCACGATGACCCTCATCAGCCACAGGTTGGAGCGCGCCCAGAATTTCGGGACGAAATAGGCCTTCTTGCGGGGCAGGAGGAAGTAGACCGGCGTGAAGATGATCATCTCCGCGATGAACATCATGTAGAACAGCACGTTGAAGATGACCGACCGGACCCAGACCATACCTTGTATTCCGCTTCCAATTTAGCTTCCTCCCGCCCATCCGGGTGGAGGTCGGGGAACAGCTACACGAAAACCATTCTGGACAAAAGCAAGGAAAACGCGTTCCGCGCAAAGTTCTCAGCGTTCGTTTTTGCCGCTGCGCAGGCTTGATGTGTCGGGGGTGAAGAGGTGTGCCCGGATCGTTGCGCCAACCAGCTTCACATATTCCGAGAGCATGGCCTTCACGACCTCGGGCATGGCGATCCAGTTCTCGGCTTTGAGGTCCGTATAGACGATCGGGTAGCCGACATATTGGGTGACCGGATCGATGCGGTGCAGTTCGAGAAGACTGCGCGGCATGTGATAGTTGCTGGTCACCACCAGAACGCGCCGATAATTGTGTGCACGCACCCATTTTGCGGTTTCGAGCGCGTTGCCCACGGTGTCGATGGCATCATAGCCGAGATCGACGCAGCAGACGAAAAGGCTCTGCGGCGCGCGGGTCATTTCGCGGATGCGGGCGGCTGAAGTGTCGGGATGGACGCCCGAAATAAGCAGGCGCTGACCGGTCCCGGTTTCCAGAAGATTGACGGCCTGGTCGATGCGCTGCGTTCCGCCGGTGAGAACCACGACGGCATCGGCTTTTGGTTTTTCAGGCGGTGTCAGCCCCGCCACGCTGTCGGCAAAACGCAGGAAGCCGCCGAAGAGCAGACCGACAAGGAGCAGCAGGACGTAGCTCAGCCGGCGCAGGAAGACACGGTGAATGGGGCGCGTGGAACGCCACGCGCCTCGACCTTCCCGTTGGGTCCGTGCGTTCACATGCGCCATGGCTATTTCATACCATCCGATTGTGGCAGGTGACAGACGGGCACGCTCATGTGTTCAATCCGTCGCTGCGAGCGGGATCGGAGCGGATCTGGTCGATCTCGTAGATCGTCCGCATCACGGTCAGCCTTGCGGTGAGCGTCGTCAGGCCGGCAATCAGGATCATGGTCAAGGCAATGCCGACATAACCGAGCCAACCGACCGAGAATGTGCCAAAGAGGGCTGTCGCCTGGTCGCTGGCGGGCGTGGCAAGAGAGCGCGACTGCCACCACGAGGCCAGCAGGAAGAAGATCGCCGCGAGCGCACTGCCGGCGCCGGAACCCTTGAGGCTGATGATCAGAAAGTGCTTCTGGAATTCGTTTGCGACGAAGGAGGCTTCTGCGCCGACGAAATGCAGCACTTCGACGATATGCCGGTTGCCGGACAGAGCGCCACGTGTGGCGAAAATCACGGTCAGCACCATGGCAGAGAAAACGAGCACCAGAACGCCGGTGCCAATGGCGACCGTGGTGCGCGCCATGGAGACGAGACGGTTGACCCAGGTGCGGTGATCGTCAAGCGAGGCCTGCGGGATCTTCTTCGCCAGCGCATCGCGCAATGCAGCGAAATCCGGCGGAGCGCTTTCATCAATGGTGACGATCACCAGACGAGGGACGGGCAGTTCGTCGATGTTGAGGCTCGCGCCGAGCCAGGGCTCCAGCAGGCGCGAAGTCGCCTGCTTGTCCATGATGCTCGCACCCGTGACGCCGACAAAGGAGGAGGCGATATTGCGTGCATCATTCAGCGCCTTGTCCATGTCGAGATTGTCGTCGGGCTTGATCTGGATGGTGATCTCGCGGGAAATCTGGCTCTGCCAGCTTGCCGCCGTGGCGCGCACCATGCTGACGCCGCCGAGCGTCAGGCAGGCGAGGAACGACATGATGGCAATGACGGCAAGAAGCGCGCTGCCCTGGACGTTGGCAGATGGCACGATGGGCCCGTGCGGACGTGTCTTGACGTCGGCCGGTTTCTTCCGCTCCGGCTGCGCCGGTGTCTTGTCCGCCGCGCTCATGAATAGATTTCCAGTCGGCCTTCGGAGAGAATCATCCGGCGCGCATCGACCTGGTCCATCAGGGCAAAGTCGTGTGTTGCGATCAGCACGGCAGTGCCTTGCCGATTCAGTTCGCGGAAGAGACCGAGCAGGCGGCGGGCCATGGGGGGATCAACATTGCCGGTCGGCTCATCCGCCAGCAGGATTTCCGGCCGGTCCATGAGCGCGCGGGCGATGGCGGCGCGTTGCTTCTCGCCGCCGGACAACACGGGCGGCAGCACATTGATTCGCTGACCAAGGCCGACCCATTTCAGGAGTTCGATCACGTCGCTGCGATAGGTGTGCTCTTCCTTGCCGCGCACGCGCAGTGGCAGCGAGACATTTTCGTAAGTCGTCAGATGGTCCAGCAACTGGAAGTCCTGGAAGACGATGCCGATGCGCCGGCGCAGCATCGGCAGATCTTCCCGCGGGATTGAGGCAATGTCGCGGTCGAACATGCGGATGAGGCCGCGCGTCGGTTTCAGTGACAGGAACAGGAGCTTCAGCAGCGTGGTCTTGCCCGCGCCCGAGGGCCCGGTCAGGAACTGAAAGGAGCTTGCCGGGATGTCAAAGGTGATGTCCCGGAGAATTTCCGGGCCCAGACCATAGCGCAATCCGACATTTTCAAAATGTATCACGGCTGACTGCGGTTCCCGATCGACGTTTCCAGATGGCGCGCCGCAGGGGTGTTTTAAAGATCGGCGCACGGCGCCGGGCCACCCGGTTTTGCGAAGCATTAACCATTATCGTTTACGTCTCATAAGGATTCGTTTCAATGCCCGAGCCCGCTTGTCCAACACTGCGGTCCCCGGGCGGGGAGGTTAGGCCATGGCCCCGTTTCAGTCCGATAGCACCGCGCGCGCTGCCTATGATGTCATTCCGCCGGAGCGTTCGCTGCAGCGGACCGGCCGCAAGGCGGCCGCGTTGCGGGATGCCGAGGACGCCGAGTTTGAGGTTGTCTCCGCGAGCCCGAAGGCGCGGGCGCATTCCACATTCAACGACAATAGCCGCACGACGTATCAGCGCCGCGTCCAGACGAGCGCGCGGGAGAATTTCGGTCTCGGTGCGGCTCCGGTCAAACCGGAAACAGTCATTCGGACTTCGCGCCTGCCGCAATATGGTCTTGCCGGGCTGGGCGCGGCCTTTCTCCTGACGCTCGGCATCGCCGCCTTCTTCAACCTCGGCGCTTTTGCCGCAGCCGATGGCGGGCTGACGATCACCGACGTCCAGCAGTCGCCGGTCGATTCGAACGGCCTGCGGGTCATTGAACTTTCCGGCAATGTCGTTAACCGCTCGCCCGACGCGCAGCCCCTGCCGGCTCTGATCGCACGGATGAAATCGGACACGGGCGCGATCAACCAGTCGGCCATCAGTCTCGGCGACGGCTTGCTGGCAAGCGGTGGAACGGCGCGATTCACGCTGCGCATTCCCTCTCCCGGTGGAAAACGCCAGGAAGTCTCCATCTCCTTTGCGCCCAAGGGTGTCTGAAGCGCTTGAGCCGTGCTAGGCATGGGGACGTTTCATTCCCCGGAGCCCCTTCATGCCTGTCATTCGTGGTAAAGTCATCGAGCCGCTGTTCACATCGGAGGCGATTGCCAAGCGCAATGACGAGATGGCGGCCGAAATTGCCAAGGGTCCGACGCAGGACCTGCTTGTGATCTCGATCCTCAAGGGGTCCTTCATCTTTGCCGCCGATCTCATCCGCTCGCTGCACCATGTCGGTCTCGCTCCCGAGGTCGAGTTCATCACACTGTCGAGCTATGGCAAGGGCACGGTTTCGCAGGGCGTGAAGATCATCAAGGACATCGACAGCGACGTGCACGGCCGCGACGTGCTTCTGATCGATGATATTCTCGAATCGGGCCGCACACTGCAATTCGCCCGCGACCTCATGTACGAGCGTGGTGCATCCAACGTCTCCATCGCCGTGCTCCTGGACAAGAGCGTGAAACGCCAGGAGAAGCTGGAGGCCGACTATGTCGGCTTTGAATGCCCGGACTATTTCGTCGTCGGCTACGGCATGGACGTGGCCTATGCCTTCCGCGAACTGCCCTTCGTGGGGGTGGTGACGGGCGACGCCTGAGCGCCGCTGCGGTCGCTGTTTGTTAACCACTATCGCGATGTGCACGTACGCAAGCGATCTCTTCGGCCGGATGTTTACCTGTCGAAAAGGAAAGTCTGGTGTTTTTGTCCCATAAGACAACATAAGCAGGGATAGACACGTGGCCAGGATCCTCATCACCGAAGACGAAGACTCTTTGCGGTCGTTCGTTGCCCGTGCGCTCCGCCTAGACGGACACGAAACCATGGAAGCCGCCGACGGTGCGGAAGGTCTGGAGCGTCTTTCCGAGGGCGCATTCGATCTTCTCCTCTCGGATATCCGGATGCCCGTCATGGATGGCATCGAGCTTGCCCACCAGGCGGCTGACCGCTTTCCCGGCCTCAAGATTCTGCTGATGACCGGCTATGCCGAGCAGCGCGAACGCGCCGACGATCTTGCCGTGAAGATCGTTGACGTCGTCTCCAAGCCCTTCAGCCTGCCCGACATCCGCCTTGCGGTCGCGCAGGCGCTGGCCGCCTGATTTCATCAAGATCAAGCCAATCTGAATACCGGCAGCTGCATCACTGCAGCTGCAGAAGCCGTTCCAGATATTGCCGTTCGAGTTCCGGGCTTGCGTTCTCGCCGAGCTTGCGCCGGATGATCTCGAGGATCTGACGGGCGCGTTCGGCGTCGAACTGATCCGGGACCTTCACATCCTGGTCGTAGTCTGGCCCCGTGCGGCCCTGCGGTCGACCGAGCGGGTCCAGGCCCTCGCGGTTCTGTCCCTGCTGCATTCCGCCCTGGCCGCCACCCTGCTGCGCCTGCTGGGCAAGCTGCTGCATGAGTTCGCCCGCGCCCTTGCGCAACGCTTCAATGGCGCGGCCCTGCGAATCAAGCGCACTCTGTCCCTTGCCGTCGCCGAGAGCCCCGGTTGCATCCTTCATTTCCTTGCCGGCGCTGTTGAAGCCCTCGCCCGGCTTGACACCGAACTTGCGCAGGCCTTCCTGAAGGCTCTTGAGGTCCTTCTCCAGCTGCTTCTGCCGCTCGGAGAGGTCCTTCAACGCCTGCTTGAGCTGTTCCTTGGTCATGGAATCTTCCGGCCTGCCGCCCTGCTGTGGCTTCTGGCCGTTCGGATCTGGCGGCATCGGCTGGTTCATACCATCCTGTTGGCCGTCCTGCCGGCCATCCTGCTGAGCGTTCGGATCGTCTTCTTCGTTCTGACCCTGCTGGTTCGGGTTGTTGTCGAAGAGCTGTTGCTGGTTTTCGCCGTTGTTCGGATCACCATATTGCATCCGATCACGCAGTGCCTGTTCCTTCGTGAACGTGTCGTCCAGCAGCTTTTTCTGGTCCTGCAGCAGCTTGCCGAGCTTGTCTATCTCGCCGCGCATCTGGTCCTTGCCCTGCTGCTGACCCTTGTTGGGGCGAGCGGTCTGCAGGTTGTTCATCATGCGCTGCATCTGGTTCAGCAGGTTGCGGGCCTCGTCGCGCGAACCGCTTTCGGCCAGCTTCTGGATCTCGTCCAGCATCTTCTCCAGATCCTGCTGGCGCAGCATCTTGCGCTGGTCGGCGCTCATCTGGTTCTGGTCGGGATTGTTCTGCATCTGCTTGGCCAGCGCCTGCATGAACTCGTTCATGGCCTTGCGCAGATCGTCCGTCAGCTTGCGGATTTCCTCGTCCGACGCGTTGCGGTTCAGCGCATCGGACAACGCCTGCTGGGCATCCTTGACCTTGCGCTCGGCATTTGCCACGTCGCCGCCCTCGATACCGAGCGCGATCTGCCAGAGGTAGTCCGCCGTCGCCTTGAGATCCTTTTCCGTGCGGGCCAATCGCATCTGCTGACCTGCGGTTTGGATGAGCAGGAATTGCGTGAGATCAGGGATGGTCTCTTCGGGCCGGATGAACAGGGCCTCGTTCAGTTCGATGGCGCGATCGAGCTTGCGCTCATCAAGCGCAAAAACCTGCCGCTCCTCGGCAACCGCTGCGGCCAGCGGCTCCCGAAAATTGCGCGCCGGCAGAATGATGTCCTTTGTTTCGCTGCGCCCCGTGTGGCCGGCAGCATCCGTCGCGATCAGCGTCAGATGCACCTTCTTGCCGGCGAGCGGATGCTCGGTCAGGTCGCGGCTCGTCACGCCCTTCGCTTCGCGTGCATCGGTGCGCGGCAATTCGAGGCGGTATTCCGGCGATGGGTAGAGCGCGACGGCGCCCGGGTCCTGCTCGGCGGGCTCGATTAGCGCCTGCGCGGATGTCAGGCCATAGTCATCGCTGGCCTTGAAGGAGATTTCGAGCGCACCGCTGACCGCCCGCTGTGGTTCGCCCTCAAAGGCGATCTTCGGCGGCTCGTCCTTGAGAACATCGAAGGTCCAGCGGTTGCCGCCGACGTCGAGCGTGCCGGGCAGGGTGAGCGTCACCTGGAAGGTCTTGCCTTGTGCCGGTTGCTTCTCATCCGGCTTCGGGGCGGCGTCGGCGACGAGCGGTACGGGTGCCTGCGCTTGGCTGGGCGCAAAGGTAACTGGCACGTCTGTCTTTTCGCCGGACAGGCGGACCGTCAGCCGCGAGCCTTCCGGAACGATGATCGGCTTCGTATCGGCGTTTGCGTCGATGGTTGCGAGGAAGACAGGGGGCTTGCGCGTATAGACCGGCGGGGTGACCCACGCATCGATCCGCAGGCCGGCTATGGCGGTGTTGACCGGGATCGGGCGAAACGGATCGCTGAGGCGGCCGGCATTGTTGGACCATGAGAACCCGAAGGCGACGAAAAGCAGCAGCGCGGGGAGGGCGCGCAGTGCGAACCGGTCATGTGCGGCGATATCGGGTGTCGGCGTGCCTGCCGTCAGCGAGCCGACCAGCCGGGCCATCCGACGCTTGTGCTCGCGCCACAGCGCTTCGCCGAAGGGACCGCTTGTGGTGGCGGGCACGTCTTCGAGCGCGGCGAGAGCCCGGTGCGCAAGACCACTGCGCTCCTCGATACGGCGCGTGGCCTCCGCGTCCGTCGGCCATCTGGCTTTCATGAAGCGGACGAGCGACCAGAGGAAGACGAGGCCGAAGATGACCGCGACAACGCGCGCGAAGCTCGGCGGCAGCAGCCGGAAGACGCCGAACCAGCTTGTTGCCGCGTAAAGCGCCATGATCGACAACGGCGCAATGCAAAGCGGCGCCAGCCGTTCCAGGAAGAGCACGATCTTGGCGAGACCACGCGAGACCGCAATGCGCCGTTTCAGGCGGCCAATGCCGTCTTCCCCGACTGCCTCTGTCTCGCGATTATCCATGCCGCTCCTTCACGTATTCGAGCGTCAGAATAACATTCTTTGTGGCAAAGGCGAGGGCAGGCTGGCTTATTCCAGCCAGTCCGGCACGGAATCGAGGCCGATCAATTCCTCGTAGCTCGTGCGCGGGCGAATCACATGATAGCGATCGCCGCTGACCAGCACTTCGGGGACCAGCAGACGGCTGTTATATGTGCCTGCCTGCACCGCGCCGTAAGCGCCTGCGGAGCCGATGGAGAGCAGATCGCCCGGCTTCGGCATCATCATCTCGCGGTCGAGCGCCATATAGTCGCCCGTCTCGCAGACCGGGCCGACGACATCGGCCTTGATGAGCGGCGCGTTGGCTGCCGAAATGACGGCCGGCTTGATCTCGTGCCAGGCCTCATAGAGCGTCGGGCGGACGAGGTCGTTCATGGCGACATCGACAATGACGAAGGTCTTCTCGCCGCCGTCCTTCACGTAAAGGACTTCGGTCAGCAGAATGCCGGCATTGCCGGCGATCAGGCGGCCGGGCTCGGCAACGATCTTGCAATCCAGCCCGCGCAACTGGTTCTTCACTACATCGGCATAATCGGCCGGGAGCGGCGGGATTTCGTTCGAGTCCTTGTACGGAATACCAAGTCCGCCGCCGATATCGACATGCTCGATCGTGTGGCCGTCGGCGCGCAGCGTCTCGACCAGTTCCTTGAGCAGCCGGAAGGCATCGGCAAAGGGCTGCAACTCGGTGATCTGGCTGCCGATATGCATGTCGATGCCGGTGACTTCGATGCCGGGCAGGCGCGCGGCATGGGCATAGACGGCGCGCGCGCGGTCATAGGAAATGCCGAACTTGTTTTCCTTCTTGCCGGTCGAAATCTTGGCATGGGTCTTAGCGTCCACATCGGGATTGATGCGGAAGGAGACGGGCGCGCGCTTGCCCGCCTTGACGGCGCGGGCGTTCAGAACTTCCAGTTCCGGTTCGGATTCGACGTTGAAGCAATAGATGCCGGTTTCCAGCGCCAGATCCATTTCTCGCACGGTCTTGCCGACGCCCGAGAACATGATGCGCGAGGCGGGAATGCCTGCAGCCAGCGCTCGGCGCAATTCGCCTTCCGAGACAACATCGATGCCGGCGCCGAGGCGACCCAGCGTCTTCAGAACGGCCTGGTTGGAATTCGCCTTCATCGCATAGCAGACGAGGGAATCGACATCCTTGAACGCCTGCGAAAACACCGTGTAGTGGCGCTCGAGCGTTGCGGTTGAATAGACATAGCAGGGGGTGCCGACGGCCGCGGCGATTTCCGCCACCGGCACGTCTTCGGCGTGGAGCACGCCGTCGCGATATTCAAAATGGTTCACGGGGGAGCGACCTTATAGAAGGGGATCGAGAACGAAGGGCTTGTCTTCCTTCACCAGCGGCTTGGTCTTCACGGTGCCGGTTGCCTTGTCCATCGGCTGGCCCTCATAGGTGCCTGGCGCATCGAGATCGCCCTTGCGGCCGCAGGAGGAAACGCTTGCCACGATGGCGACGCAGACGGCGGCGAGCGCCAGTTTCTTGAACAATTCCGGCATCGGAAATGCAGGCCCTTCTTGTTAACTTGCGAAAACACATAGCGGATTGACGGCGCGCTTGCACTCCAAATCTGTTGAAGTGAAATCGCGGGCGGTGAATGGTGAGGCATCGCGCTTGTGCCACCCCCCTCTGCCCTGCCGGGCATCTCCCCCGCAAGGGGGGAGATCGGCTGGAGGCGCCATCTACTTCCCATCATCTCCAACTGCAGATTCCACCGAATGGTGGGACGAAGAGAGCGCCGCGTTTCAATCTCCCCCCTTGAGGGGGAGATGGCCGGCAGGCCAGAGGGGGGTATCCCACACTCAAACCCGCTTTTTCCACTCCGCAATCTGGAACCGCACCTGATCCGGCGCCGTGCCGCCATAGCTCTTGCGCGAAGCAACCGAAGCATCGACCGTGAGCACGGCATAGACGCCATCGTTGATATCCGGATGGATCGCCTTCAGCTCATCCAGCGAGAGGCCGGATAGATCGACGCCCTTCTTCTCTGCCGCGGCAACGGCAGCACCCGTGACATGATGGGCATCGCGGAAGGGGAGACCCAGTTCGCGGACCAGCCAGTCGGCAAGGTCGGTGGCGGTCGAAAAGCCGGAACCGGCGGCCTTGCGCATGGAGGCGGTGTTGACCGTCATATCGCCGATCATGCCGGTCATCGCGGCGATCGACAGTTCCAGGCTTTCGGCGGCGTCGAAGACCTGTTCCTTGTCTTCCTGCATGTCCTTGGAATAGGCGAGCGGCAGGCCCTTCATGACGGTCAGCAGCGCGATCAGCGAGCCGTTGATGCGGCCGGTCTTGGCGCGCACCAGTTCGGCGGCATCCGGGTTCTTCTTTTGCGGCATGATGGAGGAGCCGGTGGAGAACGAGTCTGACAGGCGCACAAAATTGAACTGCGGCGTCGACCAGATGACGATTTCTTCCGCCAGACGCGACAGATGCGTGGCGCAGATCGAGGCAAGCGACAGGAATTCCAGCGCGAAATCGCGGTCTGAGACCGTGTCGATCGAGTTGCGCGTCGGCTCGCGGAAGCCGAGCGCCGTCGCCGTCATGTGGCGGTCGATCGGATAGGGCGTGCCGGCAAGTGCTGCCGCCCCGATCGGGCTTTCGTCCATGCGGGCGATGCAGTCGCGCACGCGCGACCGGTCGCGGCCGAACATTTCCACATAGGCCATGCAATGATGGCCGAAGGTGACGGGCTGGGCGGTCTGCAGATGGGTGAAGCCGGGCATCACGGTCTCGGCATGTTCCTCGGCGCGGGCGAGGAAGACGGAAATCAGCGCAGTCAGCGCCGCATCGACCTTTACCAGCTCTTCCTTGACCCAGAGGCGGAAGTCGAGCGCCACCTGGTCGTTGCGCGAGCGGGCGGTGTGGAGGCGCTTGGCGGCGAGACCGATCTCGTCGGCCAGCCGCGCCTCGATATTCATGTGAATGTCTTCAAGTTTGCGTGAGAACTCGAATTTGCCGTTTTCGATTTCCGCGCGGATGCTATGGAGACCGTCGGTAATCTGTTTCAGGTCCTCGGCGGAAATGATGCCCTGCTTTGCCAGCATCTCGGCATGCGCCAATGAGCCGCGGATATCCTGGGCGTAGAGTTTCTTGTCGAAGCCGATGGAGGCGTTTATCTCCTCCATGATCGCGGCGGGGCCGGAGGCGAAGCGTCCGCCCCACATCTGGTTCGAGGATTTCTTGTCTTCGGCCATGGATCACGATTCCGGAGTTGATGTCGATATGGTCACTGAAAACCGAAAGGCGCTTCCCGTCCTCACGCTCGCCGCAGCGGCGGTGGTTCTGGGCGTCCTGTCCGGAGCCGTCGCGGTTTACATGAAGAGTTCCGGGTCTGGCAAGGATGCGCTTGCCGCAAGCGGCGATTGCGCGAAATCGGATGCGCTGCTGACGAAGCTGAAGCCGCTGATGAAGGGCCAGGTCGCCGCCCTCGTCGCCGCCAATCCGCCGCGTTCGCTGGGCGATTTCTCCTTCAAGGGGCCAGACGGCAAGACGATGACACTCACCGATTTCAAGGGCAAGACCGTGCTGCTCAATCTCTGGGCGACATGGTGCATCCCCTGCCGCACCGAAATGCCGGAACTCGACGCGCTGCAGAAAGAGATGGGCGCGGATGGCAAATTCGAGGTCGCGGCGATCAATATCGACACCGGCAACGACGACAAGCCCAACGCCTTCCGCAAGGACACCGGCATCACCTCGCTCGCCTTCTATCGCGACAACACGCTCGGAACGTTTAACCGGCTCAAGAAAGAAGGCCTCGCCTTTGGTCTTCCGGCGACGATGCTGATCGACAAGGATGGGTGTCTGGTCGCCGCGATGAATGGGCCGGCGGCGTGGCATAGCGAGGATGCGAAGGCGCTGGTGGTTGCGGCGAAGGGGGAGTGAGGGGGCGATTGGCTGGGCGAATGCTCTCCTCTTGCTCCGTCATGCCGGACTCGATCCGGCATCCAGTCGCACGCGTCTGCGGGCGGGGGGATTCTCTTGAAGAGTCCTTTCATCTCGCCGACGCGAGTTGGTTCGATCTCGGATCACAAGCTGCAATCTCCAACTCTAAAAGCACCCGTTCCCAAAACATCAGGCAACTCGTTTGTTGAAATTGCGCTAGTGGTAGAGCCATTGAGTCTCGCGCTTTTCGTCCTGTATTCGCACCACCACCCCAACACCTTCTCCACCTCGCCCTTTGTCACCGGCTCCTTCGTCAGCGACAGCGTGATCCCGTTCAGCCGATAGCCGGGGCCGAAGGTGGCTTCGAGATTGGCGGGGTCGACGCGCTTGACGCTGGCCGGGTTGTTGATGTCGTCGAAGGTGACGAGGAGGGGGTATCTTTCTTTCGGGACGGTCACGGCGCCTGCGCCGCCGTCATTTCCATCTTCGAAGCGCTTGCCGACTTCTGCGGCGTCAACGCCCTGATAGACCAACCAATTGAGTTGCGGCAGGCCGTCCATCAGGGCGAAAAGATATCGACCGCGATCCAGGGGGATAACGACCGCTTCCCCAGTCACAAAGGAGTTTACACGGTGTCCATCCGCAAGCATTCCGCGTACATCGACAAGCTTCACATGGGAAACGCTGGACGACATTATCACGCCATTCGGCGTTTCCACCGAAACCCTCAGCTTCTGGTTCCAGTCATATTCCTCGCCGCACCCCGTCAGCACCAACAGGGGCAGGACGATGACGATCAGGCTTCTCAAGAAAGCGCGCATGGGGTGGATGGCTCTCCGGTTCGGCTCCGAGGGTGCCGTTGATTGGACGATCGGTGCGACCATAGAGGTGCGGCGGCCGAAATCGCAAGTTGCAGAGCGCGGGAATGCGCGGTTTCGGGCGGTGCAGCGGCCGGAAAGCGGAAATGTCGTTAAGGGTTGGTGAGGATTGGGTGTTGAGGCTGTGGCACGACCCCCTCTCTTGGAATTTCTAGCACTTAGCTGAAGCTAAGGTGCTGAAATTCCGTTCTCCCCCACCAAGGGGGAGATTGGAGTGCGCGGGACCGGCATCCTCGCCATCTCCCCCCTGGTGGGGGAGAAAGCAAAATCATGATCTTAGCCAAAGGCTAAGTCATAGATTTTGCAAGAGAGGGGGTCTGCTACCCTGCGCCGAGTTACCGCGTCGGAACCGGCACTTCGCCACGATAATCGTAGAACCCGCGGCCCGTCTTCCGTCCAAGCCAGCCGGCTTCGACATATTTCACAAGCAGCGGGCAGGGGCGGTACTTGCTGTCGGCGAGGCCGTCGTAGAGGACCTGCATGATCGAGAGGCAGGTGTCGAGGCCGATAAAGTCGGCCAACTGCAGCGGGCCCATCGGGTGGTTGGCGCCGAGCTTCATGGCGGTGTCGATGGCCTCGACCGAGCCGACGCCTTCATACAGCGTATAGATCGCCTCGTTGATCATCGGCAGCAGGATGCGGTTGACGATGAAGGCCGGGAAATCCTCCGCGACCGTGATCGTCTTGTCGAGCTTGGCGACGAATTCCTTGGCGGCCGAGAAGGTCTCTTCCTCGGTGGCGATACCGCGCACGAGCTCGACCAGCTTCATCACCGGAACCGGATTCATGAAGTGGATGCCCATGAACTTTTCCGGGCGGTCGGTGGCCGATGCCAGGCGGGTGATCGAGAGCGACGACGTATTGGTG
>DATMTA010000054.1:0-4864 GCA_035565055.1 Ensifer sp. | reverse complement strand
CGCCGCGTGCTTCCGCGCCTTCACCACCCTGAGGACGGTTCTGGCCCTTGCGGTGCGGCTTGCGGGCGGGACGACCTGCACCACGAGACGGCTGGTTGCCGGCGCCGCGCGTGTCTGCCGGCGGCTCGCCGCTGGCAACGGTCAGCGGAACCTTGGTCAGCTTCTCGATGTCGCGCAGCATCTTGATTTCGTCCGGTGCGCAGAAAGCAATGGCAATGCCTTCCTTGCCGGCGCGGGCGGTGCGGCCGATGCGGTGGACATAGGCTTCCGCGACGGTCGGCAGGTCGTAGTTATAGACATGCGTGACGCCGGGAATGTCGATGCCACGGGCGGCAACGTCGGTCGCCACGAGCACGCGCATTTCGCCATCCTTGAAAGCCTTCAGCGCGCGCTCGCGCTGGCTCTGGCTCTTGTTGCCGTGGATCGATGCGGCGGCAAAGCCGATGTTTTCCAGATGCTTGGAGAGCTTTTCGGCGCTGTGCTTGGTCTTCAGGAAGACCATGGCACGGCCATCCGGATTGTCGGTCAGCGACTGGCGCAGAAGCTGTGTCTTCTGATCCTTGCCGGTGACGAAATGGATGTACTGGTCGATCTTGTCGGCCGTCTTGCCGGGGGCTGCGGCTTCGACGCGGATCGGGTCCGTCAGGTATTCCTGGGCGAGTTCCTCGATCTGCTTGGGCATGGTGGCCGAGAAGAGCAGGGTCTGACGGCGCTTCGGAACCATCTTGGAAATGCGGCGCAGGTCGTGGATGAAACCGAGGTCCAGCATCTGGTCGGCTTCGTCGAGAACGAGATAGCGGACGGCGGTCAGGTTCACATCATTGCGCTTGCTGAGGTCGAGCAGGCGGCCGGGGGTGGCGACCAGGATGTCGACGCCCTTGGCGAGCAGCTGGGCCTGGCGGCCGATCGAGGCGCCGCCAACGACGAGCGCGATGCGCAGCTTGGTATCCTTGACGAAGGCGCGGAGGTTGCCGGCGATCTGGTTCACCAGTTCGCGGGTGGGGGCGAGGATCAGCGTGCGCACGGCCTTGGGTTCCGGGCGCAGATTGTCCTTCAGGAGATGTTCGATGATCGGCAGGCCGAAGGCGGCCGTCTTGCCTGTGCCGGTCTGGGCGAGACCGATCATGTCGCGGCGCTCGAGCACCAGCGGGATTGCCTTCACCTGAATCGGAGTCGGCGTGGTGAACTCCATGCTCTCCAGCGTGCGCAGCGTGCCGGCGGAGAGACCGAGATCGGAAAATTTAGTCAATGTATTCAGCCTTTCGGGGACGCAAAACGCCAATTGGCCGCAGCGCCATGACCGGACTGCGGTTGTCGTTCGCGTCAAGAACCCCGCGTGAATTGGGAACTTGTGGGTTAAGTTATTTTGCTTTCAGCGCCGCCGGCGTGGAATCCGGCATCAATGCAACGCGCTTTTCCTTCTGTTGCCCTGATGGCCTTTTTGCCTTGTCAGGTGTCGCAACGGCCAGCTCACGCGGCGGCCGGAAGGGGAAAGCTGGCTGCTTTTCTTATGAATGGCCGGCAATGTCAAGGGCGAACGGGGTAAATCCGCTCGCGGACGGCGTAAGGCAACTCGAGCAAATTGCGCATTGGTTAAAGCTCGCGGTCCATGGTTAACCAATTCTTTAACGCTCCATGCGCCTAATTAACGTAATGAAAGTGCAACAGGATTCGGGAGAAGACGAGGTGACGCAAGGCGTGGATCTGCTCGCGATGGCGTGCCAGAGACTGGCGCGCACCCGCGTACCCGCCTGCATCAAGGATTCCGAACTGCGCTATGTGACGGTCAGCTCTGCCTTTGCCGCATTGCACCACCTTCAGCCGCAGGATTTCGTTGGGCTGAGGGATGCCGAACTGCCGAATGCCGAGACGGCCCGGATTCGTGACGAGATGGAGCGCAAGGCCGTCGTCTTCGGGGTCGAGGCAGATCTGCTTCTTTCGATCGGGGTGAGTGAGAGGCCTCAGCGGCTCAAGATCGAGCAGTTCATCAGCGAAACGGGCGATATTTTCATCTACGAGCATCTGGAGCCCGCGCCGCCTGTGATCGCAGTGCCGCCGGCCGCCTGGTGGGACATTGAGGAACCTGCTGCTTCGAAACCTGGCCGCAACGAGTTTCGCGAAGAGACCTCGGAAGAGGCGTTTCTCTCTGTCCTCAAGAATGCGCTGTCCCATATCGACGCGGGAATCCTGATCGTCAATCCCAACGATCGGGTCGCCTTCGTCAACGAGAAGATGGTGCAGCTCTACCGGCCCTATATGGGATCGATCCGCCAAGGCGAAAACATCTCGGATATCCTGCTGCGCGGCATCCAGCGGGGCCTCAATTCCGATATCGACACTTCGGATGCCGCCGTCTGCGAAGAGCGGCTGCGCGAGCGGCTGGAAGCCTATCGCCAGCCCTATTACGAGGACACCTATCGCCTGGGAACCGGGCGGTGGATTCGCCTCATCAATCGTCGGCTTGAGAACGGCTATGTCGTCGGCCTGCGTCTCGATGTCACCGACAGCAAGGAGCGCGAGGCGCTGCTGATCCGGCAACGAGACGAAGTGTCGCTCTACAAGGCAATCCTGGACGCCCTGCCGGTTCCGGTTTTCGCTCGCGACGAAAACCATGTCATGATCTATGCCAACGAGGTGGAGCGAGATCTTCTCGAAACCCGACAGTTGCCGGCCATGGGATCGGATGAGCGGAGTATCTTCGGTGACGACGCGGAAAGCTACATCGAGGAGAATGACCGGGTCCTGGCGACGGGCACAGTGTCCGTCCGCGAGACAGTCATGCAGCATCGCGCCGACGAGGGTGCCCACATCCTTTCGCACATCAGTCGCGCGACATTGTCCGATGGCAAGCGCTACATCGTCGGCTCGCTGCTCGACATGACGCCGCTCAGACAGCGCGAACTGGAGCTTGAGCAGGCCCGCACCCATGCGGAGGCCGCCTGGCAGCAGCTCTCCGACATCATGAACAGCATCGATACGGGCGTGATCGTCATCCGTCAGGAAGACCTGGTCGTCGAACTTGCGAACGAGAATGTGCTGCGTCGGTGGCAGGGCACGGATCTCCAGGGTCTCGTCGGCCATAACTTTCTCGACATGATGGCCAGCAGTGTCAGCAACGGTTTCTTCAATCTGACGTCCGACCAGCTTGCTGTCGCGAAGGAGAAATGGAGCGAACTCCTGAAGTCCGGTGAGTTGCCGCAGCGCGAATTCACGACCGCGACGGGCGAGATCTATCTGATCCAGGGGCAGCAGATCGCCGCCGGACGCATGGTCCTGACCTATAACGACATCACGGAGCTGCGCCGGCAGGATCTTGCCATCAACGAAACCCGCGCCAAGCTGGCGGAAACCGGTGCGTTGATGGACGAAGCGCTGATGACCATGTCGCAGGGGCTCATCATGATCGCCTCCACCGGACATGTCAGGATGTGCAACAGCACCGTCGAGCATCTGCTTGAGTTGCCGCCGGGGATGATCCATGTCGGCGGGCGATGGGAAGATGTGTTTTCCCATTGCGCGAAGCGCGGCGATTTCGGTGCTGATCCGGGGGCCTTTCTGGAGGATTTGCGAACGCACGCTCACGAGAGGGTTGCGCATGAGGTGACCTTCTGCGTCGGTGGCACGCGCTGGGTCCGTCTTGAGACGCGGCCGACCCAGGATGGAACCATCGGGCTCTTGACCGACGTGACGGATGTTCGCGGACGACAGGAAGAGCTTGAGCGCCTGCTCCATCGGGCCGCAAAGGCAGACAGGGCAAAGTCGGATTTTCTGGCCACCGTCAGCCACGAGTTCCGCACGCCGATGAACGGCGTGCTCAGCATGGCGGAGCTGCTGTCTCGTTCCGACCTTGATACGCGGCAAAAGACCTATGTGAACGCCATCACCAAGTCGGCGAAGTCGTTGATGACGGTGATCAACGACATTCTGGACTTCTCCAAGCTCGATTCCGGGCATCTCGAGCTGCATCCTACCTTTTTCAATCCGCTGGAATGCGTGGATGACACGGCGACAATCCTGGCTGCCAAGGCGGAGGAAAAGGACCTCGCGATTGTCGTTTCGCCGACCACGGAGATTCCAAAACGCGTGTTCGGCGACCCGCTTCGCTTCCGGCAGATCATCTTCAATCTGGTCTCGAACGCGATCCGCTTCACCGATCGCGGCCATGTGGAGATCCGCCTTTCGGCGGCTCCGCGTCTCGATGGGCGGCGGTTGCTGACGATCGAGGTCGAGGATACGGGCTGCGGGATTCCGGCCGAGCGCCAGCGTCTGATCTTCGAAACCTCCGCGCATCCCGCGGCGCAGCGCGCGGGCCACAGCGAGGGGCTCGGCATCGGCCTTCCGACCAATATCGGACTGGTCAGGCTTTTTGGGGGAACCATCGAACTCGAAAGCGAGGTCGGACGCGGCAGCGTCTTCCGGGTTGAGTTGCCTCTCGAATGTGCGGAAAGCCGCAATGAAGAGGATGAAGTCCTGCCGGCGATCGGGGCACGGGTACTGATCGTCGACGAGATCGCAGTCTCGCGCCACTCGATCGGCGCCCTGCTTGCGGGCTGGCAGTTCGATGCCACCGGCGTCGAGAGCGCGGAAGAGGCCTGGGCAGTTCTGGAGGCTGCCGACGAGGCCGGACTGACGATCGACATCCTGGTCGTCAGCAGCACGCTGGAACGCCGGGGCGCGCGAAAGCTGGTCGAACGGCTGCACGCAGATCATCGGTTTTCGACAACCTCCGTCGTCTTGATGACGCCGGTCCTGTCCGACAGCCTGCAGGGCGCGGCGGAGATTGCCGCGGAGGCGCAGTTGCAGCGGCCGGTGCGCAGTTCGCTGCTGCTCGGGGCTCTCTGCGACGTCATGGCGGCCCGGCGGC
>DATMTA010000053.1:0-23302 GCA_035565055.1 Ensifer sp. | reverse complement strand
GTCGAGCAGACGTCGCGTGCCCGCATCGACGGCCGCAATCGGTGTATCGGGCGACGGTGCACCCGCCCAGGCCAGCAGCGCCTCGATTTCGCTCGGCGATGCAGTGCTGGCGGCCAGCTTCATATACTCGCCGACGCGCAGCTCCGGCGCGATGCGCGTGGTCTGCCATGTCCGGCGGATGCCCCTGCGCGCGCGATCTGTCGCCGAAAGCCCGTCAACGGCCTTTCCTTCGAGTAGGATCGAGCCATCGTATCGCTGCAGAAAGCCTGCGATCGCGTCGACCAGGGTCGACTTGCCCGCGCCATTCGGCCCTATGAGGCCGACCACCTTGCCGGCCGGAACCGCCAGGTTGACCTTATCGAGCGCGGTGACTGCGCCGTAGCGCACGGTGAGGTCGCGGATTTCCAGCGCGTTTCCGCTTGTGTGCTCGGCTTTTGCAGGCAGTGCAGCCGCCTGCGCTTCGCGCACTTGCGGCGCACGGCGCGGTCGCAGCTTTCGGAACAGCCGTGCCCACGTCTCCGCAATCGCCTCGCCGGTCGACAGCGCCTGCACGGCACCCAGGGCAAAGAAGATATTGCCGATATCCTGCGGCAGGTTGAGCCGGCGCAAGAGCTCCGGAAACAGGGTGATCATGGCGCCGCCGATGATCGTACCCAGCGTCAGATGCGCGCCGACCATGGTCGCGACTGCAAAGAGCGCCAGCGACTGCATCATGGAGAAGTTGTCGGCGACCAGCGTTCCGAGATAGCCGGCCAGCAGTCCGCCCGCCATCCCGGAGATGAAGGCGCTGATCGCAAACGCACTCAGCTTGGCGCGCGCAATGGATATGCCATGCGCGGCAGCGGCGCGCTCCGAGTGTCGGATCGCAAGCCACGACACGCCGAGCCTCGAGCGGTTGAGAAATTCAAGCGCCACGGCAATCAGGCCATAGGTTACGAGCACGAAGACGAAATAGCCGCGATCGGTGTCGAACAGGTCAGGCCGGGCAACCTGCGTGAAGGTCGTCTGCCCCGGAAAGGTGATTGTTGCCAATACCGTGTCGAAGGCGGCGGCAAAGCCGAGCGTGACGATGGCGAGGTTGATGCCCCGCAATCTCAATGCGGGCAAGCCGATGGCGATGCCGACGGGCACGGCGGCGAGGCCGCCGATCACGATCCAGACCGCCAGACCGCCGGGCGCGGAGACGAGATTGAGATAACCCGTCACCCAGGCGCCAACGCCGGCAAACGACATCTGGCAGAGGGAAATCATGCCTGTCCGCCCTGTCACAAGCCCCAGACTCTGCAGGGCAATGCCGACGATGAAGACGGCGGTGATGAGAAACACCCAGTATTTGGGCAGCAGAACGAGCACGAGAACGCCGAGAACGACAAGCGACAGTGCGGTGGAAATGGCGGCGCGAAGACTAGCGTGCTTCATCCCAACGGGCTCCTCTCTGGGACCAAAGAAGGACAATAAGTATGACAAGGAAAGGAACCGTGCTGCGATACTCGCTGACAAAATCGATGGCGCTGACGAGGCCCTCCAGGACGCCGATCAGGACACCGCCGAGAAGGGCGGCGCGGAAGCTTGCAAAGGCGCCGATCAGGGCGGCGGCGAGCGCCGGCACGACAAGCAGGCTGAGCGAGGCGAAATCGGGCGAGCGCAGCGGCGCGATGATCATCAGCGCCAGCGACGTCACGCAGCCTGTCACCGCCCAGACGCCCAGCGATAGCAGGCGGACGCGGATGCCGATCAGTTCGGCGGCCATCGGTCTCTGCGACAGGGCGCGCAACTGCAGTCCGGTGCGGCTTCGCATCAGGAACTGCTCGGTTGCCAGCGTGAACACCACGGCCAGGACGAGCGTCATGACCGCCGCCCAGGTGACCTCCACACCGGCAAAGCGAAAGGCTGAACCGGGGATGAGTTCGGGGAAGTAATGCGGGTGCTGCCCTCCGGTCGCTCTTAGGCCGAGCGAGATGATGCCGACCACCAGGGCCGCAGTGACGGCGGCTTTGGTGGAGGCGCTGGACCCTGCAAACCAGGTTGTCGTCACAAGGCCGATGAGGACGCCCGCAAGCGCTCCCCCCGCCAGGCCGGCAACGACCGCCAGCATGAGTGGCACGCCCAGGCTGTAGAGCCCGACCATGATGAAGGTACCCGTAGCGCCGATGGCAGCCCCGGTGAAGTTCACGACGGCGACGAGACGGTAGGTAAAGATGGCGCAGACGCCGAGAATTGCGTAGGCGCCACCTGCAGAAACACCTGCCACGGCCGCTGTTATCAAGGAATTCATAAGGCACTTCCCATTGCTGAGAGACTGGGCCGAGACCCCGGCAGAGGTGAACCCGGCACCTGTCCGGGTCCGCCTTGCGTTCTCGTCTTACTTGGCTGCCGCGAGCGTGAACCACTCGGGCGTCTTGATCGTCCACTGACCATTCACAAGCTGCATGATCTTGGAGGATTGCATGGAGGAGTGCGTCTTGCCAGGGCCGAAGACATAGGCGCTACCGGCGATCGGATATTTCATTTCCTTGCCAGCCTTCAGTGCAGCCGTGATGCTGTAGCGGCTGACTTCGCCATTGATACCCGAAATGGTGTCCACCATGATTTTCGCTGCGAGGTACCCGCCCTGCGAGAAGGCGGTCTTCGCCAGGCCAGCCTTGCTCATGGTCGATGCCCAGTCCTTGTTGGCCTCGTTTTCGGCCAGCGTGTAGGGCTCCCATTCGGTGCCCAGATAGATCGGCTGCTTGCTATCGGCCAGCGCCTTGGCGACGCCCTCGGTGTAACCCGACGCGAGGAAGAGCCAGTTGATGCCGGAGATCTTCTGCGCATCCGCCGTCTTGATCCATTGCACGACGCCCGGTTCGACCTGGTTGGTCAGAACCGCATCACAGCCTGCGTCGCGGGCCTTGATTAGATAGGGCGTAAGGTCGCCCTGCAGCGGCAGGGTCCAGTCGACCAGCGTGATCTTCTTGCCGCTACGCTTTTCCCAGGCTGAAATGGCTCCCGCATAGGCTTCCTGCGTGCCGCCGATGACGGCGATGAAGGCGCAGGTCTTTTCGGATTTCAGCTCCTTGGTCGCATAGTCGAGCATCACCGTTGTCAGCTTGTAGGGACCGACATTGACGGGCGAAATATTCGGCGTGTTGAAACACAACGGATCGATGCCGACGCCCTGAACGGAGACGACGTCATTCTTGGCCAAGGTGCCGGCGTTCACGGCGCAATCGAGGAAGCTGGCGCTTCCTGCCAGCGCGTAGACTTCCTTGTTGTCGATCAGGTCGCGCGCGGCCTGGGCGGCGACTTGCGGATCGCCCTTGTCGTCGGCGATCGTATATTCGATCTTGCACCCATTGATCCCGCCGGCCTCGTTCAGCTGGTCGAAGACAGCCTTGGAGGCTTTAGGCGCATCCGAGAAATCGGCGAGGCCGGTAATGGTCGACACGGCACCGATCTTGATCGGCCCGGCCTTGCAGGTCGGTGCCGCTGCGGCAGAACCCTGCGAAAGGCAGAGGCAGGCAAGCGAGCCCATGGCCGCGAGTAAGAGTCTGATTTTCATGTGACAGGTTCCCCTTTTCTTGGTGTCGTCATGATGTTGGATGTTACGCGGCGTGTCAGGACTGATAAACGACGCGCCCTTCGAAATACGTAGTCAGGACCTTTGTCTTGCTGATCTTGTTCGGTGCGACTTCGAAAACGTTATGGTCAAGAAGGATCAGATCGGCGGATTTCCCCGGCTCAAGGGAACCGGTGACATCGTCGATGCCCATCGCCACTGCCGGGTTGATCGTGTAGGCGCGGATCGCGCTTTCCACGTCGATCGCCTGTTCCGGCCAGAGCGAAATGCCGGGAAATTCGCCGAACGGATTTTGCCGCGTCACCATGCCCTCGATTCCAAACCAGGGATTGGGAAGCGGAACCACCGGCCAATCCGAGCCGCCGGCGATCAAAACACCCGCATCCTTCAACGCGGCGATCGGCCAGAAATTGGTGGCACGCTCCTCCCCGAGAACCTCCTTGTGCCCTTCCAGAAAGGCGGTCGGAAACCACATGATCGGGCACAGATCGGCAACGACGCCGAGCCTTGCAAAGCGCTCGATATCCTCGGCGCGGATATAGCTGGCGTGGGCGATCTGATGTTTGACGGTGGTCGGACCGTTGAAATGGCGCACCACCTCGACGGCGTCCAGCATGGTGGTGACAGCCAGATCGCCCGTGCAATGGATCTTCAGCCCCATGCCCAGCTTTTCCGACTTGTCGATCATGCGGATCAGGTCCGGCAGTTCCACCAGGAGTTCGCCACGATGGCCCGGCGGATGGGCGCCATTTGGTATATAGGCTTCATGGAAAGCGGCCGTCTGCGCGCCCGGCACGCCGTCGAGAAACAGCTTGGTGAAGGCGGGCCTGACATGCAGGGTCCGATAGTCGTCACGAACGGCGAGCAACGCGTCGCCAGAGATGCCGTAGAGGAATCCCGGCGGCACCAGTGGCAGTGAGCCCACAGCCCATGCGGTCAACTCACCGGATCGGTCGAGTTCGGCCAGTGCCCGAAGGATGGGTAGCGCGGTTGCCGCCTCCTGGAACCCGGTGACGCCGAGCGAATTGGCAATTTCGATCGCCCGCTGGATCGAGGATTTTCGCATCGCGTCGGTAAAGGCCTGATCGGCGGCAAATTCGACGATGCCAGCGGCGGATTCGAAGAGAAGCCCGGTGAGCCGGCCTGTCCTGGGGTCGCGTCCGAACGAGCCCTGCGGCGGGGCCTTCACATTGTCGGAGATGCCGGACATACGCATGGCCACCGAATTGACCCAGCGATTGTGCAGGCTTTCGTCGCGCAGCATGACCGGATGATTGGGGCTTGCTGCATCCAGTTTGGCAAGAGAGGCTTCGCTGTTCAGCGTGGAGATCATGTCGCCGCCCCAAGCATTGCCCACCACCCAATGGCCGACCGGGGTCTGCTCTGCATGGGCTCGCACGTATTCACAAATCTCGTCGATCGACGCGTTGTAGGGAAACTGCATTTCATAAAGCGCCGACTGGCCGGCCATCAGAATATGATTGTGAACATCGATGAAGCCAGGCATCACCATTTTGCCGGCGAGGTCCACCCGTTTCGTATCGGGGCCGAAAACGGACTGGACAGCGGCATCGCCGGTGCACTGAATGCGCCCGCCACGGATTGCCAGCGCGTCTGTCCAGCTGCCGGTTGCGTCCGCAGTATAGATGCGGCCACCGGCCAAAATCAGATCAGCAAATGCGTTCATGTCTTCCCCAGTCTGTTGTCTTGTCGACAGCCCAGCCGTGTCCAACGCCGCCAAAAGACAGTCGCGGGCCGATCCGGATATGTCAGTCAGGTAAGGACGCCCTCGCGTCCATTGCCTCCGCAGTGCGGCAGAGCAACGTGTCCCGAGAACTCGCCTGCAATTCCGCTCATGGTTGTTTTCAAAGACCATAGGACTCGCGGCTTGTTGTGCCCGATATTCCTATGATCCAGCGTTCTCAATTCCACGTCCAAGTGTTTGAACGTCTCCCGGTTTTTCCGGTCCTTTGTCTTTTGTTAAGGGGTATCTTATGGGGCCAAACGCGCCGCGATATAGTGCATTTGCACTACGAGACGGTCATGGAAGCGCAATTCTGATGGCTGATTGCGAACTTTTTATTCGTCGCGGTCGCCTTGGTTGGCGAAGCGTGCGAGTTCCACCTTGTTGTGGACGCCGATCTTCCGGTAGATGGCGCTGGTCTGGTTACGCACCGTGTTGACGGAGACATCCAGCTTTCCTGCGATGCTGCGGGCAGTGGCACCCGCGCTCAGCATCTCTGCGATCTGCCTTTCCTTGGGCGAGAGCAGTTTCCAGGGATTTTTCGGTTGAAGCGAGACCATCCAGAGGTCGCTGGAATAGCGTGAGCGCGAGACGACCGTGCCCCGGCGGCTCGAAAAACGCTCCTGCCTGACGATCTCCTTCAGGCGCGTCGATGTTTTTTGTCCCCGCTGCAGCGTGGCGGCAAGGGCGGCTTCGAAACCCGGAGATGCGAGAAAAAGTTCGCCGTCATGATCGAGCAAGGCCCAATGGCTGCGTGGATCGACCCGCAGGCTGAGATCGTATTGCAGGCTGAGCGAGAGCGCCTGTTCAAGATGCCTGAGGATCGCCAGGAAATCGGCGGTTTCGGTTTCCGAAAACGCCGGACCCTTACCGAAACGATAGAGGGACATGAAGAAGTTGAAGGGCCCCTCGCGGACATTGCAGTGGCCATTGAGCATCTGGTTCAGGTTGAACTCGTCTGAAAGCGCCCTGAAATCGGGATGTGTCGAACTGCCGTCAAGGGTGAGCGACTTGGTGAAGAGTTTCACCGAGCGTGCGGTCCGGATAAAGGGATCGTTCGCCTGTTGCGTCCTGACCGCAGTCTCGAAGGCCTGCGGCAGGCCGCTCAGATTCGTATGGATGATGGAAATCTTGCCGCCGCGAAACAACGACCACCCCCACCAGGCGGCATCGAAGACGATCACATCGCGCACCAGATCGACCATGTGCTGCTGAAACCGCAACGGCGTGTGCGTGTTCGCCTTGTCGATCAGGGTCAGGACGAATTCGCTCAATTCGTAGCGGTTCACGGTCTGCCGACGCCTCTCAATTTCCCGCCGGTCCGCCTGCGGGCGGATCGGATTTCTCCTCGAGCGTCATCATGCCGATGGAAAGTTTACGGTCAATTATCCGGCTTGATCAGGAGGCCGGAAGGCTGCGTGTCGAGGACGCTGCGTCTGCACTTATCCGCCGAAGCTGCCCGCCTGCGTCGGAACATGCACGAAGTTGCGATCGAAATAGAGAAGCGCATGCCCGTCCTTGCGGGAACGTATTTCGGTCACCTCGCCGATCATGATATTATGCGTTCCCACCAGCTTGATGTCGACCAGACGGCAATCGAAAGACACGATGGCGTCATGGAGCGCCTGGTTGCCGGATTTGAGGTTCTGCCACTCCGCCGCGGCGTAACGCGCATCCATGCTCTGCTCCTGGCCAGCAAAGATCGAGGCCAGATCGCGGTGTTCGCCGGTCAGGACGTTGACGCAGAAGCGCTTGTTTTCCATGAAGAGGTTCGTCTGCGCGGAGCGGGAATTCATGCAGACCAGAAGCGTCGGCGGTTCGTCCGTGACGGAGCACATGGCGGTTGCTGTAAATCCGCCGCGCCCCGCCGGACCATTGGTCGTGATGACATTGACAGGCGCGCAGACCCGCGCCATCGCGTTGCGGAACTCTGTCTTGGCTACCGCATCTTCCATGTGAATTCCTCCCGATGAAACAGATCGAACGGAGCCGCAGCGGGGACGCTGCCACCCGGCAGCTCCGTCAAGACGTCGTGAGACGGGTCGCGATCACCCGTTGAGCGGCGGCAGCCAGGTGTCGCCGGTCCAGCCGTTCTGGTCGTAATCGGCCATGCACTGGTCGACTAGCGCTTCCATCTGCTTCAGCGTGCCGCCGCGCTCGGCGCCCTTGAGCACCTGAAGGCGGACCTCTTCCGGCGCGCCGGCATAGTTGAGCTCATACAGGGCGTGACGTCCGCCAAATTCGGTGCCCGTCGCATCCCAGAGCAGTTTCATGATCTTGATGCGCTCGACATGGCCCATGTCGTTCGATCCGCGCACATATTGGGCGAGATAGCGATCGATCTCCGGATTGCCGAAATCCTTGGCCGAAGACGGCAGGTAGATCAGTCCCGAAGCCACCGTGCGGCGGACGATATCGATGACCTTGGGATAGGCCTCAGACATGAAAGTGCGATAGCAGAGCGCCGCCTCCAGGTTCGGCAGCACGGCGCCATTCGCCCACTTTACCGGGTTATAGGCCATGGCATTGGAAAAGGCCCAGAACTGGTGACGCGTGGCGATGACTTCGCCGAGCATGGCCTGATTGCCACGGAAGGCGTCGCCGCCGGTTGCTCGGAGCGCTTTGGCCAGCAGACCGGCAATGAAGTCGAGCTTGACCGCAAGCCGCGTGCAGCCCTGGAAGCAATAGCCATGCATGAAGCCCGAGGCCGGATGGAACGACAGGATCTTGGCCGCATCGCGCAGGACGAGCACATCTTCCCAGGGCACGAAGACATTGTCGAGCACGAGAATGGCGTCGTTCTCATCGAAGCGCGACGACAGCGGATAGTCGAACGGATGACCGACCGTGTTGGCGGTTTCCTCGTAGGAGACGCGGCAGAAGAGCTTCACGCCCGGCGCATTCAGCGGCACGATGAACATGACCGACAGCGACGGGTCTTCGGTGACTGTGACCGAACTCTGGGCGAGGAAGTTGTAATGCGTCAGCGCCGACGAGGTCGCGACCACCTTGGCGCCCGAGACATAGATGCCCGCATCCGTTTCCTTGGTGATGTGGACGAAGACGTCCTTCACCGCTTCCGCCGGCTTGTGGCGATCGATCGGCGGATTGACGATCGCATGGTTCATGAAGAGCACGTTTTCCTGCGCCCGCTTGTGCCAGGCCAGCGCATTGTCCTTGAATTGACCGTACCAGTCGGCATTGGCGCCTAGCGTATTCATCAGCGCCGCCTTGTAGTCCGCCGTGCGGCCCATCCAGCCGTAGGAAAGGCGCGCCCAGTCGGCAATCGCACCCTGCTGGGCGACAAGCTCTTCAGCGGATTTGGCGACGCGGAAATATTTATGCGTATAACCGCCGGAGCCGGTATCCGTCGGCGAGGTCAGCCGATCCTTCGACTTCGGGTCGTGAAGGGCATCATAAAGGCGCGCGATCGAGCGGGCCGAATTACGCATCGAAGGATGCGTCGTCACGTCGGCAACGCGCTCGCCGTTGATGTAGACCTCGCGGCCGTCCTTGAGGCTCTCGAGAAATTCGGCACCGGTAAACGGGCGCGACTTGTCTGCTCGGAAATCCTCGGGTTTCAGATGAGCCTGGCGCTGTTGGATATTCATGGCTTCCTCCCTTGACTTTGATCAAGGAATAGCGCTTGCCATCACAGGCTTCCATGGACAGAATGGCAAAATCGATTGCACTTTTTTCGATGAATGACATGGATCAGAGCGTTCCGAACTTTTTCGTCTACGGCGAGCCCGCCCGCGCGCTCGACATCGGCTTCATGCATGTGGAGACGGTTATGGAACGAAAACATGTACATATGGGTAGGGTCGAGGCCCATATGCACCGGTCGATGGCGCAGATCACCTTCTGGACGCGCGGCCGTGGCCGGTACTATATCGAAGACCGGCAATTGGATTTTATCGCGCCCGCCGTCAGCTTCGTGCCGAGCGGCACCGTGCACGGATTCACCGTGGATGCAGAGGAGGCGGATGCTGTTGTTGCTTCGATAGCCGACAGCGCGCTGCCGCCGGTGGGTGCGCTGTCGAGCCTCTCGCTGCATAGGCCGGTGATGGTCAGGTCGACCACGCCCGACCCGGCATGGTCGCAGATCGAAGCCACGATGATGCGCCTTCTCGGCGACTATCGCAGCGGCATGTCCCATACGCTTGGTGCACTGATCGCCGTTACGCTGAACGACATAGCGACCCTTGTACAGCGAAGCGCTCCGGCCATGACGGTCGATCAGGACGGCCTTGGCATAGGCTTCCGCGCGCTCGTCGACCAGCATTTTCGCGAGAACTGGCCGATCGAGCGCTATATCGATGCGCTCGCTACAACACCCCATCTGTTGTCCAAAGCCGTGCGTTCTGCCTATGGCGCGACGCCCAAAGCCTTTATCGAACAGCGCCGACTGGTCGAGGCGAAGAGACTGCTCCTCTTCACCGTCCGCTCGGTCGAAGACATCGGATACGAAGTCGGCTTTCGCGATCCCGCCTATTTCTCCCGCGTGTTCCGAGCCGCTACGGGCCAGCCGCCCGGTCTCTGGCGGCTGCAGAACGCGGAAAAGATGTGAGGCCCGCGGCAGACCGTCAGAGCTGGATCCAGGCCGTCTTCAGGTCGGTATATTTGTCCAGCGCATGTAGCGACTTGTCGTGGCCGTTGCCAGATTGCTTGACGCCGCCGAGCGGCACCGTGCCGTCGGCCCCGCCATAGGTGTTGACATGGACGACGCCCGCGCGGATGGCCCGCACCATGCGGTGGGCGCGGCTCAGGTTGGATGTCCAGACGGCCGAGGCCAGACCGTAGTCCGTGCCATTGGCGATGGCGACGGCCTCGACTTCCGTATCAAACGGGACGATCGACAGAATGGGGCCGAAAACTTCCTCGCGCGCCAGCGTCATTTCCGGCGTGATCTCGAAGACCGTCGGCTGCATGTAGAAGCCGCCGGTATCCTGAAGTATCTGCCGGCCGCCCGTCACAAGCCGTCCGCCTTCTTCGAGACCGCTCTGGGCAAAGCCGAGGTCTTTGTGCAGCTGGGCCTCGCTCGAAATCGCGCCCGCCTCGGTCGACATGTCCAGCGGATCGCCGACCTTGATGCGCGACGCAAGGGCGGAAATCTTTTCCGACAGTTCGGCGGCGATGGAACGCTCGACCAGCAGGCGCGACCCTGCCACGCAGACCTGGCCGGAATTGCGGAAAATGCCGTTGGCCGAGACCTTGGCGACGCGATCAAGATCGGTTGCGTCTGCGAAGACGATGTTGGGCGATTTGCCGCCGAGTTCCAGATAAACGCGCTTGAGATTGGAGCGCGCGGAATATTCCAGGAGACGGCGCCCCACCGGACCCGAGCCGGTGAAGGCCAGAACGTCGATATCCTTGTGAAGGCCTATCGCCTCGCCGGTGATCGCACCGCGGCCGGTCACCACGTTGAGCACGCCTTCCGGCAGGCCGGCCTCCGCGCAGAGTTCTGCGAGACGAAGTAGCGTGAGCGATGCGCCTTCGGCGGGTTTCAGGACCACCGAATTGCCGGCCGCAAGCGCCGGTGCGATCTTCCACGCGCCGATCATCATCGGAAAATTCCAGGGCACGATGGCCGCAACCACGCCCACTGGTTCACGCTCGATGAGCGCCAGAATGTCATGTGATGTCGGGGCGATTTCGCCATAGACCTTGTCGAGCGCCTCGGCATAGTAGCGGAAGGTCCCCGATGCGCTGGCCGGCTCCGCCTTCAGCGCCATGGAAATTTCGGTCCCGTTGTCGCGCACGCCCAGAACGGCAAGTTCCAGCGCATGGCGGTCGACGAGATCGGCGATCTTGAACAGGACTTTCTTGCGCGCCGCCGGAGAGGCCTTGGACCACGTACCCTTCTCGAACGATGCACGCGCTGCACCCACGGCCGCGTCTACATCCGCCGCAGATGCGTCGGCAAGGGTCGTCAGGCGCGAACCGTCAATCGGGGATATGACCTCGAGGGTCGCGCCATCGGCCGCATCGCGCCATTCACCGTTGATGAAGAGGCGCTGCGCTGGAACCGGCATGTGGCGAAGGCGATCAATATCTGCTTGCACCGGAAACTCCATGTCAGGATGGGAAAGGACGGCGCGAGGCGCCGTCCCGGATATGGTGGCTCTCAGTCGATTTGCGTCGCGCCGAGGCGGGCAAACTGAGCCGGATTGGCCGCTTTCAGTCTTGCTGCCGCCAGGAAACCAAGGACGGCGGCAATCAGCACAAGCCCGGGAAGGAAGATGGCCAGTGCCCCGGTCGCGCCTGCCAGATCGCCGAAATGAACGGCGATATAATAGACGAGCGCCAGAAGGACGACACCGGTAATCACTGGCAGCACCTTGGTCACGACCGGGTTCGTCTCCAGGCCGGGATTGCGGCTGAAGAAGACGACGATGGCAAAGGCCGTCGACGCCATCAGCAGGATGATGGCCAGCGTCGCCACGTTGGTCAGCCACGAGAACTGTGCGAGCACGGGATCGAGACCGAGTGCGGCAAAGATGGCCACGACAATGACCGCAATCACCGTCTGGACGATCGAGGCGACGTGCGGGCTGTGGAAGATCGGATGGGTGACGCCGAGAGATGATGGCAGCAGGCCTTCGCGGCCCGCGACATACATGTAGCGCGCCACACCGTTGTGGAATGCCAGAACGCCGGCAAAGAGGCTGGAGACGAAGAGCACATTCATCACCACCGTGATCCAGTGGCCGACATAGCGTTCCGCAAGACCGAACAGGAAGGTTGTCGGATCCTTGAGCCCCTGGAGCGTCGGAACGAGCTTGTCGACGCCTTCGCCACTCACCATCAGCCATGAGGTGAACATGTAGAAGACGCCGATGATGAGGACCGACGAATAGGTCGCACGCGGTACCGTCAGATGCGGATCGCGGGCCTCTTCGCTGAAGATGGTCGTCGCCTCGAAGCCGATGAAGGCGGCAAAGCAGAAGAGAAGACCAATGGACGGCGATCCGGACAGGACGGTTGCAGGCGTGAACGAGGCCAGCGAAAGCCCGCTATCGCCACCCTTCATGAAGATCGCGACATCGATTACCAGCACGACAAGATATTCCAGGAGCACCAGCACCGTGAGAATCCTGGCCGAAAGATCGACACGGCGATAGCCGAAGAGCGCCACGATGCCGATGCCGATATAGGTCCAGACCCACCAGGGCAGTTCCAGCCCCATTCCGGCAAAAAGGCCGGAGGTGGCGGCACCAAACATGCCGAACACGCCGATCTGCATGGCATTATAAGCCAGAATGGCCACCATTGCGGCGGCGCCGCCGAGCATGCCGCCCAGGCCCTGCGCCGTATAGGCATAGAAGGCGCCGGCATTGCGGATATGCCGCGCCATGGCGACGTAGCCGATCGAAAACAGCAAAAGAATAAGCGTGACGATGAGGAATGTGCCGGGAATCCCCGGACCATTGCCAAGCAGCATGGACAGCGGAACCCCGCCGGCCACTGCGGTCAGCGGCGCCGCCGCCGAGACGACGAGGAAAGTGACGCCCAGCGCGCCGAGGCTGTTTTTACGCAGCTGATTTTGCCCGGTCGTTTCCGGGATCTGTGCAGACATGTTGAAAGCTCCCCTGCTTTTTCACGATTTCGAAGCGAAAAATCGTCCGGTATGCCCGGATCTTGCATTTTTTCGGTTCATTTATTGAACCGTTGATTTAAATATAGACTTGCAATTAATTCCGAACGCTGTCAAGTTAATTCGCATGTTAAATATCTCCCTACCGGGGGGCGTGCGCAGCCTGAGGCGATCGGACAACCCGCTGAGCACGTAAAGGGACATCATGAGCACCGTCGCCAAGGCACTTTCTGTACTGGAGACACTCGCGGACATGCCGGGAGAACCCGGCCTGACGCAGATCGCGCGCACCGTTAAACTCGACAAGGCAACCACGCATCGGATGCTGGTGGAGTTGGAGAAGTTCGGCTTCATCGAGCAGGACCTGACCACGCGCTGTTATCGGCTTGGCAACGCACCTGTCCGCCTCGCCCATATCCGGGAAAGCCGCTATCCGTTTCTCGATGTCGTGCTGCCACAAATCCGCCGGCTGGCGGCAGAGACCAACGAAACCGTGCATCTGTCGCGCTTCATCAGCGGACGGCTGGCCACGGTGCATGTGACGGAATCGACGCACGCCAATCGTGTGACGATCCCAAGCGGCGCGATCCTTCCGCTGCATGCGACCGCCTCGGGGATTGCGTTTCTTTCCGCGCTTCCCATGGCGGAGCGCAACGCGCTGCTAGGAGACGCGCTGGAGACATTCACGGCACAGACGGTCGTCTCCCGCACGATCCTTGAGCAGACCATCCGGGACGCGGTGGAGCGAGGCTATTCGGCAAGCCAGAGCGGCTTTGACCTCGGCGTCTCGAGCGTCGCTGCGCCCATTCTGAACAATCGCAATCACCCTATCGGAACCGTTGCCGTTGCCTGTCCGGAAACGCGAATGTCACCGCCGGAGATCGAGAAATACGGGGCCATGGTCGCGCAGACGGCCAGAGATGTCACGCGCGCCTATTGGGGAACCAAACAAAAAGCAGGCTAAGCCGCATGGGAGCAAATATATGAAGTCAAAGAGAACAGACCCGCACATCCTCATCATCGGGACGGGCGACACGAAAAGCGACGAACTGACCTTCATGGCGCAAACCATCCGCGAGGGTGGTGGCGTGCCTGTCATGGTCGATGTGAGCGTCTTGTCCGATCCGCCCTATGTCAGTGAATTCGATCGCCACGACATCGCCGCCGCCGCCGGCACCACGATCGCGGCGATCATCGATAGCGGGGACGAAAACACCGCGATGGAATGGATGGCGCGCGGGGCGTGCGCGCTGGTCAAGCGCCTGCATGCGGAAGGTTGTGTCGACGGCGTGCTCATGCTCGGCGGATCAATGGGAACAGACTTGGCGCTCGATGTCGCCAAGGTGCTGCCCGTCGGCGTGCCGAAATTCGTCATCTCGACGATTGCCTATTCGCATCTCCTGCCACCCGACCGCATCGCACCGGATCTGATGATGATCCTCTGGTCGGGCGGGCTTTACGGCCTGAACGCCATATGCCGGTCCATCCTTTCCCAGGCAGCCGGTGCGGTCCTGGGCGCGGCGCGGCTCGGCGAGCCCGTCGAGGACAGGAAGCCTCTGGTCGGCATGACGTCGCTCGGCTCGAGCTGCCTCAAATATATGAAGACGCTCAAGCCGGAACTGGAAAAGCGTGGCTATGAGGTCGCAGTCTTTCATTCGACGGGCATGGGCGGGCGTGCCTTTGAGCATATCGCCGCCGAGCGCGGTTTCGTCGCGGTGATCGATTTCTGTATTCAGGAAGTGTGCAATCACGCCAATGGCAGCGTCGTCACATCAGGCGCCGATCGGCTGGAAAATGCCGGAAAGGCGGGCGTGCCGCAGATCGTCGCTCCGGGCGCGGTCGACATGGTCGATCTTCCCGCATGGCAATCATTGCCGGCGCATCTGGCGGAGCGGCCCTACCACGCCCACAATCGCCTCATCGGCTCGATCACGCTGTCCGCCGAAGGCCGGCGCAACATGGCGCGCCTGATCGCGGAAAAGCTGGGTAGCGCGACAGGCCCGACGGCGTTCATCCTTCCCACGGGTGGCATCCAGGAATGGGACCAGGAGGGCCAACCGCTCTTCGAGCCGGAAGCCACCGCCGCCTTCAACGACGAAATCCGCCGCGTGCTTCCCCCCCACATCGCCATTGAAGAGGTTGATGGCCATATCAACGGCCCGGAATTCAGCATCCGGACCCTTGCTCTCTTCGATCGCTGGGTCGCCGAGGGCAAGATCGTGAAAGGTATCCTATGAGCAGCAATACCGACAAAGCCCTCATCCTCGACTTCGGCGGTGTCGTGACCCGCACCCTCTTCGAGACCCATGCAGAGACCGAGCAGGCGCTTGGCCTGCCGTCCGGAACGCTGACCTGGCGCGGTCCGTTCGATCCCGCCACCGATCCGCTCTGGGTCTCGATGCAGAACCGCGAAATCACCGAGCGCGATTACTGGATGGAACGGACCCGCGAGACCGGCGCGCTCATTGGCGAAACGTGGACGGACATGGTGACCTTCGTGAAGCGGGCGCGCGGTGCCGATCCGGGACTCGTCCTGCGGCCGGAAGCGCGCGACGCCATTCTGAAGGCAAAGGATGCCGGGCTTCGGCTGGCGATCCTGTCCAACGAACTCGACCTCTTCTACGGGGCGGAATTTCGCAAGACGTTCCCGCTGATCGATCTCTTCGATGTCATCGTGGATGCCACCTATACGAAGATCCTGAAGCCCGACCCACGGGCCTATCAACTGGTTCTCGCCGAACTGAAGCTTCATCGCGAGGCCTGCGTCTTCGTGGACGACCAGAAGAAGAATATCGAAGGCGCGGCAGCCGTGAACCTTCCCTATGTGCATTTCGACGTGACCCGCCCGGCAGAGAGCTACACACAGGCGCTCTCGATGCTTGGCCTCTGACCAAAGGACTGACGATGACCCGCCGCGAGACAAATTTTCTCATCGAGAACAATGCCAAACATTTCTGGCATCCCATGGCGCACCCGGCCGAAATGCTGGCCCATCCGCCCCGCATCATCGACAAGGCCGAAGGCGTGGAAATCACTGACGTTCATGGACATCGTGTACTCGATGCCGTGGGCGGCCTGTGGAACGTCAACCTCGGCTATTCCTGCCAGCCGGTGAAGGACGCGGTCTATGCCCAGCTCAATGAGTTGCCATATTACTCGGCCTTCCGCGGCACGACGACATCGCCGCTGATCGAGCTGTCCTACGAATTGCGCGAGTGGTTCGCACCGGACGGCCAGTCGCGCGCCTTCTTCACCTCGGGTGGCTCGGACTCGGTCGAGAGCGCACTGCGCCTTGCGCGTCAGTACCACAAGGTCATCGGTCAGCCGGAGCGCACCAAGTTCATCTCGCTGAAGAAAGGCTATCACGGCACCCATATCGGCGGCGCTTCGGTCAACGGCAATTCGAATTTTCGGCGTAACTACGAGCCGCTTCTGCCCGGTGTCTTCCACCTCGCCTCGCCCTTCAGCTACCGCAATCCGTTCAACACGGATGACGGCGCCGAAATTGCAAGGGCGATCGTGCGCCAGTTCGAGGACGAGATCGCCTTCCAGGGCGCCGATACGATTGCCGCCTTCATCATGGAGCCCGTTCAGGGCGCCGGCGGTGTCATTGTTCCGCATGAGACCTTCATGCCGCTGATGCGTGCGATCTGCGACAAGCACGGCATTCTCCTCATTGCCGACGAGGTGATCACGGCCTTTGGCCGGACGGGCGCCTGGACCGGTTCGCGGCTCTGGGGCGTCAAGCCCGACATGATCACCACGGCCAAGGCCATCACAAATGGTTTCTTCCCCTTCGGCGCCGTTCTTCTCGGCGACAAGGTCGTCGAGGCCTTCGAGGCCGACAAGTCCGGCATCGCCAATATCGGTCACGGCTACACCTATTCGGGTCATCCGGTGGGCGCTGCCGCCGCACTTGCCACGCTTCGGGAAACCAAACGCCTCAACGTTCCGGAAAACGCAAAGGCCCGTGGCGAGGAATTGCTGGCAGGCCTCGAAGCGCTGAAGGCGAAGCACGAGATCGTCGGCGACGTGCGCGGCAAGGGGCTGATGGCCGCACTCGAACTCGTGTCCGATCGCAAGACCAAGGCGGGTATCGCCAAGCCGGCCGTCCAGAAGGTCCAGGATGTCGCCTACGAGGCCGGCGTCATGGTACGCACCTCCGGCGCGAACGTCATTCTGTCACCGCCGCTCGTCATCACGGCTGCGGACGTTCAGAAGATCCTCTCCGCGCTCGACGCGGGCCTGGCTGCCGCCACCCTTTGAACCTGAAAGGGACTGACAGGCGGGCGCGGGCCCAGCCTGTCAGTCGATCATCTGTCCACGCAAGCGGGCATATCTGCACTCAAAAAGACCGTTGGTGATATCATGAGCAACAACCAAGAACTTCTGGAGCGCCGGGAACGGCTTCTCGGCCGCAATGTCTCGACCTTTTACGAGGAGCCGGTCCATCTCGTTCGTGGCGAGGGCGTCTGGGTTTATGACGCCGACGGCAGGAAATACCTGGACTGCTACAACAATGTCCCACATGTCGGCCATTGCAACCCGCGCGTCGTCGAGGCGATCTGCCGGCAGGCCTCGACGCTCAACACGCATACCCGCTATCTGCACGAAGGCATCCTCAATTATGTCGAGCGGCTAACGGCAACTTTCGACAAAAGCCTCAACACGGCCATCATGACCTGCACGGGCTCGGAAGCCAACGATGTGGCGCTGCGCATGGCGCAGGCTGTCACGGGCAAGACGGGCGTCATCGCGACCGATTTCACCTATCACGGCAACACGACGGCCGTATCGCAGTTGTCCACGCGTATGCCGCCGATCGGCGGCTATGGCGGCCATGTGCGCCATGTTCCCGCGCCCGATGGCTATCGTCCGCTCGGCGGCGAAGGGGGCGCGGCCTTTGCGGCCGCCTGGGCGGCCAAGGTCGAGGAGGCCATCGAATCCCTCCAGCAGTCGACGCATGGCTTCTCCGCGCTGATCATCTGCCCCTTCTTCGCCAATGAGGGCTTTCCGGATCTGCCAAAGGATTTCATGGCACCGGCCATTGCCGCCGTCCGCAAGGCCGGCGGGCTGGTGATCGCCGACGAAGTTCAGCCCGGCTTTGGCCGCACCGGTACGCATATGTGGGGTCATCAATATGCGGGCTTTGTCCCGGATGTCGTGACCATGGGCAAGCCGATGGGCAACGGCCATCCCGTGGGCGCGGTTGTCGCCTCGGCCGATACGCTCAATGCCTTCCGCATGGCCTTCCGCTATTTCAACACCTTTGGCGGCAACCCCGTCTCCTGCGCCGCCGCCTCGGCAGTGCTGGATGTCCTGAAGGACGACAGGCTGATGGAAAATGCCGCGTCGACCGGTGCCTATGCCCGCGCGGGGCTGGAAAAACTGGCCGAAAAGCATGACATCATCGGCAATGTCCGCGGCTCCGGCCTGTTCTTCGGCGCGGAACTCGTGCTCGACAAGAAAACAAAGGAACCCGCAAGCGCCATCGCCACCCGCGTCATCAACGAAATGCGCCGCCGCGGCGTTCTCATGGGCAAGCTCGGCATTCACCAGAACGCCACCAAGATCCGCCCGCCGATGCCGTTTTCCAAGGAGAATGCCGACCTGATGCTCTCGACGCTGGACGATGTCCTTTCAGGCCTCTGATCATGACGATTGACACGGTTCTGGAACGGAAACTCATCCACAAGGCGCAACTTGCCCTGGCCTTCTGGGAAATTCAGGATAACCCGGTTCTGTTGAAATACCGGGAGAATGCGGTCTTCAGGGTCCGGCTGCCGGACGGGAAGCCGGCCGCGCTGAGGCTTCACCGGCCCAACTACCAGAGTGAAGACGCGTTAAAGGCGGAGCTCGACTTCTCCGCCTATCTCGCCGCCAACGGCATGGCCGTGCCGCAACCGATTGCGGCGCGGGACGGCTCGCTTTGCGTGGCCAGCGAAACAGAGGCCGGGCGCGTCATCCAATATGCCAGCCTGATCAGCTGGATGGATGGGAGACCACTGGGGCAGACCGGCATCGCACTTGATCTTTCCAGGGAACACTCGGTCGCCACGTTTGAGCGGCTGGGACGCCTGTTTGCGCAGCTGCACGATCTGGCTGACAGCTACGCCCTGCCCTCCGGCTTCAACCGCCCGCATTGGGACATGGCAGGCCTTGTCGGCGATGCGCCGCTTTGGGGCCGGTTCTGGGATTGCCCCGGGCTTTCCGACACGCAGGCCGGCCGGCTCACCGATCTGCGGCGCACCCTGATGGAGCGGGTGGCTGAAGCCAATGTTTCTTCGCTCGACTATGGGCTGATCCATGCCGACGGCGTCCGCGAGAACATCATGATGACCGATCGGTCGGTCGGTCTGATCGACTTCGACGACTTCGGATTCGGGTTCCGGCTCTTCGATCTGGCAACCGCGCTCTACAAGAACCGGGACGAACCGCATTACATCGATCTCGAAGCGGCGCTTCTCGAGGGCTACGGCCGCACGCGCGGCCTGCCTGCCGACGTCGCCGGAACGCTCGATCTCTTCACCGTGTTGCGGAGCCTGACCTATATCGGCTGGGCAGCCACCCGGCCGGAGGTCTCGGCCAAAGTGCCGCGCTATGCGGACGATGCACTGTCGCTTGCGGATCGACTTTTCTAGACGGAGAGCGGGCGGTGCAGCGGCAAGCGATCGGACAAATTCAGCTCTGCTGGCTCAGATCGGCGAGTTCATCGAGAAGATCCAGCAGAACGTCGATCTTCTCGCGGCCGAATCTGGATTGGAGCCGTTCGTAGATGGCTTTGCTTTCCGGCGCCACCTGCTCAATGATGCTGAGCCCGCTCGACGTGATTTCGAGGAGAACGCGCCGTCCGTCGTTCTCGTCCCTCAGCTTCGAGATCAGGCCGCGTTCTTCCAGCGTGCGGATGATGCGCGTCAGGCTGGGCGGCAGGATGAAGGCTTTGTCGGCCATTTCCGAGGCATCGATCACGCCCTGCTCTGCAAGGATTCGAATGACGCGCCATTGCTGCTCGGTCAGGTCGTGGGCCGCCAGCATCGGACGAAAATTTTCCATCACCGCTTCACGCGCCCGCAAAAGGGCAATCGGCAACGAACGGCGCGTGTTCGGCGGCAAGAAGGCATCCTGGCCTTCGAGTGAAGTCTGCTTTCCGGCGGCGTCTGTCATGCCTTGTCTATTAAACACACCCGACGTTTTTGCAATCACCGCGCAATTAAATTCCGGCGTCACCTTGACCGCCCGGAAATTTAAGTTAACATGTTAAATAACAGTCGGGAGGACGCGTTGCCACACTTCAACATCGAATATTCAGCGAACCTCGCTGAGAAAATCGACATGCAGGCCTTGGTGGATGTCATCCATAAGGCGGTGCTGTCGCTCGGGCCTTATCCGCTGGGCGGTCTGAGAGTCCGCGCCTTTCAGACGGACACCTACGCCATTGCCGACAAGCTTCCGGAAAACGCCTTTATCGACATGTCCTTCCGCATTGGCGCAGGCCGCAGCGACGAAGACAAGAAGCGCACGGGCGAGGTGATCTTCACGGCGGTTTCAGAGCATCTGAAAACCCTCTTCGACACGCCGCATTTCATGCTCTCGCTCGAAATCCGCGAGATCGATCCGGATCTGAGCTGGAAAAAGAATTCCATCCACGCGCGACTGCGCGCCAACACATAACATTTCTGGAAACAAGCAGCGCCATTCCGTCAGGAAAAGGCGCGCAAGGAGACTGACCATGTCAACGCTTGACGAGAACATTGCCAAGGCCAAGGCCTATCTCAAGCACTTTGAAAAAGGCGTCCTGAACCGTATCAACGGCGAGGACGTACCCGCGGCCGACGGTTCGACATTCGAAACCATTTCGCCGGTCGATCTCAAGCCGCTGGCAACGGTGGCCCGCGGCAAGGCCGAGGACATCGACCGCGCGGCAAAGGCCGCCAAGGCGGCCTTCCCGGCATGGGCAGCGATTTCGGGTGACGAGCGCCGCAAGATCCTCCACAAGGTTGCCGATGCCATCGTCGCGCGCGCCGAGGAGATCGCTTTTGTCGAATGCATGGACACGGGACAGTCGCTGAAATTCATGGCGAAGGCCGCACTGCGCGGTGCTGAAAACTTCCGCTTCTTCGCCGACCGCGCGCCCGAGGCCCGCGATGGCAGGACGCTGCGCGCGCCCGGGCAGGTCAACATGACGACCCGCGTGCCGATCGGCCCGGTCGGCGTCATCACGCCGTGGAACACCCCCTTCATGCTGTCGACCTGGAAGATTGCGCCGGCGCTCGCCGCCGGCTGCACGATCGTCCACAAGCCGGCGGAATTTTCGCCGCTCACCGCCCGTCTGCTTGTCGAGATCGCCGAAGAGGCGGGCCTGCCCAAGGGTGTGTGGAACCTCGTCAACGGCTTCGGCGAAGATGCCGGCAAGGCGCTGACGGAACATCCGCTCATCAAGGCCATCGGCTTCGTCGGCGAAAGCCGCACCGGCTCGATGATCATGAAACAGGGTGCCGATACGCTGAAGCGCGTTCATTTCGAGCTCGGTGGCAAGAACCCCGTCATCGTGTTTGCCGATGCCGATCTCAAGCGCGCTGCAGACGCTGCCGTTTTCATGATCTACTCGCTGAACGGCGAACGCTGCACCTCGTCTTCGCGCCTGCTGGTCGAGGAAGGCGTCTATGACAAGTTCACCACGATGGTGGCGGAGAAGGCCAAGCGCATCAAGGTCGGTCATCCGCTCGATCCCGAGACGGTGATCGGTCCGCTTGTGCATCCGGTGCATGAGAAGAAGGTCCTGGAGTATATTTCCATCGGCAAGTCCGAAGGCGCGACGGTTGCCGCCGGCGGCGGCAAGTTCGAAGGTCCGGGCGGTGGCTGCTACGTTTCGCCGACCCTCTTCACCGGCGCCAACAACCGGATGCGCATCGCGCAGGAAGAGATTTTCGGACCGGTCCTCACCGCGATCCCGTTCAAGGACGAAGCCGAGGCGCTGGAGCTGGCCAACGACGTTCAATATGGACTGACCGGCTATCTCTGGACGTCGGACGTGACCCGCGCCTTCCGCTTCACCGACGATCTGGAGGCCGGGATGATCTGGGTGAACTCGGAAAATGTCCGCCACCTGCCGACACCGTTCGGCGGGGTCAAGAATTCCGGCATCGGCCGCGACGGCGGCGACTGGTCCTTCGATTTCTACATGGAAACGAAGAACATCGCCTTCGCGACCACGCCTCACAAGATTCAGAAACTCGGCGGCTGACCGGCCGTCCGTGCCAAGAAAAATGCTGGAGGGTGTCCGGTGAGAACCGGATCAACTGAAGTGCTCTATCTGTCTGTTTTTATGCAGTCCGGACGCAAAACCGCTGACGCGCTTTTGCCGGACGTGCTCTAGGAGAGGAACCAATGGCTCTGCCGACCCCAAATCTTTATCCACCCTTCAACATCGTGCGCCTGAGCCACGTCGAGTTCGGCGTGAAGGATCTCGCCAAATCGCGCGCCTTCTACGTCGACACGCTCGGCCTGCAGGTCACGGACGAAACCTCGGATGCGATCTATCTGCGCGCCATGGAGGAACGCGGCCATCATTGCATCGTACTGCGCAAGTCCGACAAGTCTGAAGCGCGCGACCTGGGTTTCAAGGTATTCTCCGACGAAGACCTGGACAAGGCGGCCGCCTTCTTCGACAGGAAGGGCCTCGGCGTCGAATGGGTGGAACGCCCCTACCAGAGCCGCACGTTCCGAACCCGCGATCCGCATGGCACGCCGCTGGAATTCTATTCCAAGATGGACCGCCTGCCGCCGATCCACCAGCAATATGCGCTCTATCGTGGCGTCAAGCCGCTGCGCATCGACCACTTCAACATCTTCTCGCCGCATGTCGATGAATCGGTCGCCTTCTATAACGAGATCGGCTTCCGCGTCACCGAATACACGGCCGACGAGGAAACCGGCCGCCTCTGGGCCGCCTGGACCCACCGCAAGGGCGGCGTGCATGACATCGCCTTCACCAATGGCGTCGGTCCGCGCCTGCACCACACGGCCTTCTGGGTCCCGACGCCGCTCAACATCATCGATCTTCTCGACCTGATGTCGACAACGGGATGGGTGTCCAATATCGAACGTGGCCCGGGCCGCCATGGCATCTCCAATGCCTTCTTCCTCTATATCCTCGATCCGGATGGCCATCGCATCGAGATCTATTGCTCGGACTACCAGACGGTGGACCCGGATCTGGAGCCCATCAAGTGGGACCTCAAGGACCCGCAGCGCCAGACGCTCTGGGGTGCGCCCGCACCCAAGAGCTGGTTCGAGCATGGCAGCCTGTTTGAGGGCGTGACGCCGCGCGCGCCCGACCTGAAGGCACAGCCGATCATCGCTCCCTGATCAAGAATGGCGGACCAGGGAAGCCGGGCAAGCC
>DATMTA010000052.1:0-2448 GCA_035565055.1 Ensifer sp. | reverse complement strand
GTCGACACGTCGGGCTTGATGAAGTTCATCGTGTCGAAGATGGCGAGGCCGGCCGACACGGAACCACCCGGCGAGTTGATGTACAGCGAGATGTCCTTGTCCGGATTCTCGCTTTCCAGGAACAGCAGCTGGGCCACGATGAGGTTGGCCATCTGGTCGTTGACAGGACCGACCAGGAAAATCACGCGCTCCTTCAGCAGGCGCGAGTAGATGTCGTAGGCACGCTCGCCGCGGCCGCTCTGCTCGATCACCATCGGCACGAGGCCGAGGGCTTGGGTATCCAATGCCGGATTACGATTCATACCTGTCAATTCCTTTGTAAAAGTTACGAAGCCGCACTATCTCAGATTTCTCAGGAGAATGTCGTACGGCTTCATCAAGGAAGTTAAGCCTGAGCAGCGCTTCCCATCAGTTCGTCAAAGGCGATGTCCTTGGTCGTCACCTTTGCCTTGCCGAGCACATAGTTAACGACGTTTTCTTCCAATACAAGAGCTTCCACTTCGCCCAGGCGGCGACGGTCGCTGTAGTAGTACTTCAGGACTTCCTTCGGATCTTCGTAGCTCTGCGAGAAGTCTTCGATCTGGGCCTTCACCTGCTCTTGCGTGGCTTGCAGGTTATTCTCCGAGACCAGCTGCGACAGGATCAGGCCCAGGCGCACGCGGCGCTCGGCCTTGGTGGCGAACAGGTCGGCCGGGAACGGCAGGCTCTGCACGTCCATGCCGCGCTGGGCCATGTCCTGGCGGGTCTGCTCGGCCAGGCGCTGCGAATCCTGCTCGATCATGACCTTCGGCACGTCCATTTCGGTGTGCTTGACCAGGGCGTCCATCACGGCTTCCTTGTTGCGGGCCTTGATGCGGGCGTTGACTTCACGCTCCAGGTTGACCTTGATGTCTTCGCGCATCTTCTCGATGCTGCCGTCTTCGATGCCCAGCGTCTTGGCGAACTCGGCGTCGACTTCCGGCAGGTGCGCCCATTCCAGCTTCTTCAGCGTGATGGTGAACTCGGCGGTTTTACCGGCGACGTCCTTGCCATGGTAGTCTTCCGGGAATGCCAGCGGGAAGGTCTTCGACTCGCCCACTTTCAGGCCGACGGTCGCGGCTTCGAATTCCGGCAGCATACGGCCTTCGCCCAGCACGAATGCATAGTCTTCGGCTTTGCCGCCCGGGAATTCGACGCCGTCGATGACGCCGACGAAGTCGACGGTCACGCGGTCGCCGTTCGCTGCGACCGGCTCGCCGCCGTCACCGTGCTCACCGGCTTCGCCCTTGGTGTGGTAGTGCACGCGCTGCTTGCGCAGGATGTCGATGGTCTTGTCGATCTCGGCGTCGGTCACGTCGGTCTTGACGGTCTCGATCTCGATCCCCTCCAGGCCCGGCAGCGACACTTCCGGATAGATCTCGAAGGTCGCGTCGAAGGCCAGCATGCCTTCCGGTGCGTCCTGCTTCGGCTCGATTTTCGGCATGCCGGCAACGCGCAGCTGGGCTTCGTTGGCGGCGTCGTTGAATGCCTGGCCAACTTTGTCGTTCAGCACGTCGGATTCGATCTGGTAGCCGTACTGGGCCGCCACCATCTTCAGCGGCACCTTGCCCGGACGGAAGCCCGGAGCACGCGCGGTCTTGGCCTGCTTCTTGAGGCGCTTTTCAACTTCCGTACGTACGTCGCTCAGCGGAAAAGAGAGAGTCAAGCGACGCTCGAGTTTACCCAGGTTTTCGACTGCAGTTGCCATTGTAAAAATCGTCCAAAAAAATAATTGTTCGTGGTGCGAGGAAGGGGACTCGAACCCCTACACCATTGCTGGCGTCAGGACCTAAACCTGGTGCGTCTACCAATTTCGCCATCCTCGCGCAGGATTGCTGATCTTGCCACAAAAACAAAGGGCGCCCGACAATGAAACCGGCCGCCCTGAATCCAATGTCTAGGGGCTACAACTTCAACCCGATATTTTACTGGATTTTCTGACACCATTGGGCAGATTTTAAATCGTAGTGAATCGCCCGATATTTCAAGGATTTAGAGCCGCCTCCCGCGCACGCACGGGCCGCTTTACCCGGAACCATGCCGCATACAGCGCCGGCAGGAACAACAGCGTGAGCGCCGTGGCGACCAATAATCCGCCCATGATCGCGATCGCCATCGGGCCCCAGAACACGGAACGGGACAGCGGGATCATCGCGAGCGCCGCCGCGGCCGCCGTCAGCAGGATCGGCCGGCACCGCCGCACGGCGCTTTCCACGATGGCTTCCCAGGCAGGATGCCCGGCCGCGATGTCCTTTTCGATCTGGTCGACGAGGATGACGGAATTGCGCACCACCATGCCGAACAGCGCGATCACGCCGAGGTTCGCGACGAAGCCGAACGGCGCGTTGAACACCAGCAGCCCCATCGCGGCACCGGCGATGCCCAGCGGCCCGGTCAGGAACACCATCACGGCGCGCGAGAAGCTGTGCA
>DATMTA010000051.1:0-11558 GCA_035565055.1 Ensifer sp. | reverse complement strand
CACGCCGCAGGCGGGCGACAAGTTCGCGGTCGCCGAGAATGAAAGCCGTGCCCGCGAAATCGCCGAATACCGCCAGCGCCTGACCCGCGAAAAGGCCGTGGCTCGCCACGCCGGCCAGCGCGGTTCGCTCGAGCAGATGATGACGCAGCTCACCGCTGCCGGCGTCAAGGAATTCCCGCTCGTGATCAAGGGCGACGTGCAGGGCTCGATCGAAGCCATTGCCGGCGCGCTCGAGAAGCTCGGAACGGACGAAGTGCGTGCGCGCATCGTTCATTCGGGTGCCGGTGCGATCACGGAATCGGATATCTCGCTCGCCGAAGCCTCGAACGCCGCCATCATCGGCTTCAACGTTCGCGCCAACCCGCAGGCCCGCGATGCGGCCGAACGGGCCGGTATCGAGATCCGCTATTACAACATCATCTACGACCTGACGGATGACGTGAAGGCGGCCATGTCCGGTCTTCTATCGCCGGAACGTCGCGAGACCTTCCTCGGCAATGCCGAGATCCTCGAAGTCTTCAACATCACGAAGGTCGGCAAGGTCGCAGGTTGCCGTGTCATCGAAGGCAAGGTCGAGCGTGGGGCAGGCGTGCGCCTGCTGCGCGACAACGTCGTCATCCACGAAGGCAAGCTCAAGACGCTCAAGCGCTTCAAGGACGAAGTGGCCGAAGTGCCGATGGGTCAGGAATGCGGTATGGCCTTCGAGAATTACGAAGACATCCGCGCCGGCGACGTCATCGAATGCTTCCGCGTCGAGCACATCACGCGCACGCTCTGATCGGGTGGTGCAGTTCAATCTCGAAAATGGCGGCTTCGGCCGCCATTTTTGTTTTGTGTCTAACGCGCAATCGTGATTCTGCGTTTTGCGCGGGCGCGCTATAAGAGGGTCGAAAGACCGGAAGGAAGAGATGAACCCGTTTGGTGCACGCGTCACGCAACTGAGCTTCAAGCGGCTGCCGGAGGAGCACGCGGATGTCATGCTGCGCGCAGGCAAGCTCTTCCTGCAATCGCGCTCGCGGCGCAGGCCACTGCCCTATCTCATCGGCGCGGTCATTTTCGGCATCGTCTGCGGGGTCGGCATCGAGGCGTTCCGGCAATTCGTGCTCGCGCCCTATTTCGGAATCAACGCTCTGCCGACAATCCAGGTCGTTGCGTTCGAAATGCTGCCCGTGATGCTCGCGATCGGGGCCGGTGCGGTCATACAGCGCGAGATCGTCCGGCGCGGGCGGCGCAGGCGGTTGATTGCTTCGCTGGCCGAGAATGTCATGATCGATGTCGATATCTACGAGCGCGGCATGGAAACGAGCATCGGTGGTCTGTTCACCTATTGCAGCTGGCCGGCGTTTCGCGATGTGCAGTTGGAGAAGAATGCCATCACGTTCTTTCGCGATGACACGCTGTTTTCCATTCCTGCGCGCGCCTTCAAGGATCGCAAGGAATTCGAGGCACGCGGGCAGGAGATCGTCGATCTGTGGAGACGGGCAAGACCGACGGCACGCACGGAGGCGACCCGCACCGAGCCAGCCCGCAGTGAACCGACCCGTGGGGAGCCGTTACGCAAGGACCCACCGCCCCTTGACCTCGGGGGCGAAACGAGGCATTGAAGCGCCTCTTTGAAATCCGCCGGGTTCGAACCCCGAAATCGCCGTGTTAAACGGCCGACAGAACATTACAGACAGAAAGACAGATGAAAAAACCGACTTCATCGGCTCCCTCGCAGCGTATGCTGCGTGTCGGCGAGCAGGTTCGCGCCGCCATTACGCAGGTGCTTCAGCGTGGCGACGTCCGCGATCCGCTGATCGAAAAGACCGTGATCTCGATCTCGGAAGTGCGCATGTCGCCCGATCTGAAGATCGCCACCGCCTTCGTGACGCCGCTTGGCGCGACCGACCATGACGAGACCGTTGCGGCGCTCAACCGCAATGCCAAGTTCATCCGCGGCCGGCTGGGCCCGGCGCTCCGGCAGATGAAATACATGCCGGAACTGCGTTTCCGCGACGATACCAGCTTCGACAATTACCAGAAGATCGACGAGCTACTCCGCTCGCCGGAAGTCGCCCGCGATCTCGACGACGAAACAGAAGAATAAGCAGACATGTCCAAACCGCGTAAACCGAAGGGCCGTCCGATCTCGGGCTGGCTCGTCCTCGACAAGCCGTTCGATTTCGGCTCCACGGAAGCCGTTTCCAAGGTGAAATGGCTCTACAAGGCCCAGAAGGCCGGTCATGCCGGTACGCTCGATCCGCTTGCCTCCGGCATGTTGCCGATCGCGCTCGGCGACGCCACCAAGACCGTGCCTTATGTCATGGATGGCCGCAAGATCTACGAATTCACCGTCGCCTGGGGCGAAGAGCGCAACACGGACGACCTGGAAGGTGAACCGACGCAGACCTCCGACAAGCGCCCAACGGAAGAAGACATCCGCGCGCTGCTGCCGAAATATACCGGCGTGATCGAACAGGTGCCGCCGCAGTTCTCGGCGATCAAGATTGCCGGCGAGCGGGCCTATGACATGGCGCGCGAAGGCGAGGCCGTCGAAATCCCTGCCCGCGAGGTGGAGATCCATCGCCTGACGCTCTTGAAGGCCGAGACGGATCAGGCACATTTCGAGGTTGAATGCGGCAAGGGCACCTATGTGCGCTCGCTCGCCCGCGACATGGGCCGCGACCTCGGCTGCTACGGCCATATTGCCGGTCTTCGCCGCACGCTGGTCGCGCCCTTTGGCGAAGAACGTCTGGTGCCGCTGGAAAAGCTGGTGGCGCTGGAAGAGATCGAGGACGCGGACGAGCGTCTGGCGGCGCTCGACGCTTTCCTGATCCCGCCGGTCGAGGCGCTGACCAGTCTGCCGCATGTGCGCGTCAGCGACGACCAGGTTAGGCGTCTGCGCGCCGGCAATCCGGTGATCCTGCGCGGCCGTGATGCGCCGCTGCCGACACCGGAGGCCTATGCGACGTCGATTTCCGGCGAACTCGTTGCCATCGGCGCGGTTGAAGAGGGCGAATTCCGGCCGAAGCGCGTCTTCGGCTGATCGCAAACTTCTTTCACACAGACAAAAAAGAGGCTGCCGCAATCGCTTGCGGCAGCCTTTGTTGTTTCATAGCCTGTTTGGTCAGGCTTTTGCGTCGCGGAAATCGGCGTCCGTCAGGTTGTCCGACGCGTTCGCCTTCAGGATGAAGGAGAGCACGGTGGCAACGATCACGTTGGCGATCACGGCGGTCAGGCCGTTGTAGAGCGGAATGCCGAAAAAGGCCTTGGAGACCGGAACCCAGGATGTCGGACCGATCGAAAGGTAGGTTCCGAGCGCCAGACCGACGATGAGGCCGGCGAGAAGCGCACCGCCCTTGTACCAGCGGGTGTAGAGGCCGAAGATGATCGCCGGGAAGATCTGGATCATCCACACGCCGCCCAGCAGCTGCAGGTCGAGGGCGAACTGCGTCGGCAGGAAGAGGATGACGATCAGCGCGCCGATCTTGACCACCAGCGACATCAGCTTGGCGAGCGTCGATTCCTCCGACGGCGACATGTTCTGGTTCACGAAGGGGCGCCAAAGGTTGCGCGTGAACGTGTTGGCCGCACCGATCGACATCACGGCTGCCGGCACCAGCGCGCCGATGGCAATCGCCGCGAAGGTGAAGCCGACAAACCAGCTCGGGAACATGGCCAGGAACAGCTGCGGGACGGCGTCCTGCGGGTTCTGCACCTTGATGCCCGCCGCATGGGCCATGTAGCCGAGCATGGCGATCAGCGCCAGAACCAGCGAATAGGCCGGCAGCGAGATCGCGTTGTGACGAATCGCCTTCGGGCCGGAGGCGGAAAGCACACCGGTCAGCGAATGCGGATACATGAACAGCGCCATGGCCGAGCCGATGGCCAGCGTGATGAACGGCCAGATCTGCGCCGGTGCGAGCAGGATGCCGCGTGCCGGGGCGTTCGGATTGGCGGCAAGCTGGGCTGCAAAGTCCTTCTGTGCCGAGTCAAAGATCGCACCATAACCGCCGAGCTTGGCCGGGATGATGATGACGGCCGCAATCACGAAGATGTAGATCATGATGTCCTTGACGAAGGCGATCATGGCCGGTGCACGCAGACCACTGCGGTAGGTGTAGACGGCGAGGATCAGGAAGGCGATCGTCAGCGGCAGATGGCCGGTCATGCCTTCATGCGGGAAGCCGAGCGCCTGGATGACCTTTTCCATGCCGACGAGCTGCAGCGCGATATAGGGCATGGTGGCGATGATGCCGGTCAGCGCGACCATGCCTTCGAGCCACTTGTTGCCATAGGCGCCATAGACGAAGTCGGCGCCGGTCAGATAGCCGCGCTTGTGCGTGGCGTTCCAGAGACGGGGCATCGTCAGGAAGATGAAGGGGTAGATCAGGATCGTGTAGGGCACGGCGAAGAAGCCGTAGGCGCCGATCGCATAGACCACCGCCGGAACCGCGATCACGGTATAGGCGGTGTAGAGGTCGCCGCCGAGCAGGAACCAGGTGATCCACGAGCCGAACCGGCGGCCACCCAGACCCCATTCATGCAGCTCGTTGAGGTCGCCCGCCTTCCAGCGCGCGGCGATGAAGCCCATGACGGTGACAAGAACAAAGAAGAAGATGAAGACGGCGGTTGCCGTGACGTTGATCCCGCTCACAGGTCATCTCCACCGGTCTTGGCGGCAAGCCAGATGAACAGCGAAGAGACAGGGATGAGGACCATCAGGAACCAATAGAAGAAGGGAATGCCGAACAGCATCGGGTCCGTGATGTTGTAAAACGGCGTCAGGACCGACGCGAGGCAGGGGATGAGCAGAAGAACGTAACGCAAGGTCTCTCCTCCATGTTGAACGAGCAGGCGCGCGGTCGCGAACGCGACGCCTGCGGTGAAGGTCTGTTTTTTGGCGGTGTCTGGAAATCGGGTCGCTTGCGAGGCCCGGCTCCCCCAAGGATGTGTCGTGCGAAGCCTGAAGAGCTTAACAAAACGCAAACAAGCAGTAAGGGAGCCTTAAGCTTTTTTCAAGCGGTTGTGTGGAGGCTTTGCGGCCGGTCTTTAGATGCGCAGACCTTTATCTCCGCTTTGCGGATGACAGCGTTCCCGTCCTCGGTTATCGCTTGCCGCGCCCGCCTCCTTGCGTCGTTTGTCTTTTCATGAGCCTTGCCGTGTCCACAGTTTCAGCCCGCCATTCCCTCGCCATCGTCTTGGCGCTCGGGCTCACGCAGATCATCGGCTATGGCACGCTTTATTACAGCTTCAGCATTCTGGCGCCCGGCATGGCGAAAGATGTCGGCTTGAGCCGCGAAGCGGTGTTCGGCACGTTTTCAGCAGCACTTCTTGCAGGCGGTTTTGCGGCCCCTTTCACGGGCGGATGGCTGGACCGTTTTGGCGCGGCGCGGATGATGGCGCTTGGATCAGTCCTGTGCGCCCTGCTGCTGGCCTTGTGCGCATGGTCGCCAACCGCCTGGTTTTTCGTCGGCGCGGTGATCCTCGCCCAGGTGGCAACGGGTCTCGTGACCTATCAGGCGGCCTTTGCCGCGCTGGTGGAACATGCGCCGCAGAGCGCGACGCGCAATATCACCTATCTCACGCTGATGGCCGGCTTTGCTTCCAGCATCTTCTGGCCGATCACCACGACGCTTGCCGCGCATTTCGACTGGCGCACGATCTATCTGATCTTTGCCGGGCTGAACCTTGTCGTGTGCCTGCCCGTGCACTTTGTGCTTGCGGGAAACCGGGCGCGGCGGGCGGCGGTTGTTTCCAGCGAGACGCTGCGTCCGCCTGTCGTCGGCGTGCTTGCGCCAGAGGAACGGCGGCGGGCCATGATCGTCGTTTCACTTGCCTTTGCCCTTGCGGGCTTCTCGCTTTCCTCCCTTCTCGTTCACATGGTGCCGATGCTGGGCGCTCTGGGGCTGGGCGCTGCGGCCGTCACGGTCAGCGCCTTGTTCGGCCCCTCGCAGGTGGCAAGCCGGTTCGTCAACATGATCTTCGGCGAACGCCTGCCGCCGACCGGGCTCGCCATGATTTCAGCGGCGCTGATTGCGCTGGGCGGCGTGGTGCTCGCGCTCACGGATGGAAATCTGGCGGGGGCGGTCGTCTTTGCGCTCTGCACCGGCATGGGCTCGGGCATTGGCAGCATCGCTCAAGGCTCCGTGCCGCTCTATCTCTTCGGCTCTGAAGGCTATGGTGCAATTACCGGGCGGATGACGGCGGTGCGGCTGGTGGCGAGTGCTGCGGCGCCCGCCGTGTTTGCCTTTGGCATGGAGCGGCTGGGCATTCCCGTCTCGCTTCTCTTCAACGCGGCACTTGGTGCACTCGGCATGATCGGTTTTGCGCTTGTCTGGCGTGGCCTCAAGCGTGCCTGACCGAGACTGCCGGAGACGCTTCGGTTGCGCGAAAACGCCGCCTCTTCCCTTTCTCGACGCTTTCCTGTATAGCGCAGCCAGCTTTGGGCAGTTTGCCCGAAAGCCTCATGGCCGAAGCTGGACGACATCCCGGCTTGTGGCGTCCGATTACTCCTTAAAATGAAAGGAACACACGATGTCGATCACTGCTGAGCGCAAGACGGCCCTCATCAAGGAATATGCAACGTTCGAAGGCGACACCGGCTCTCCGGAAGTTCAGGTTGCCATCCTGACGGAACGCATCAACAACCTGACGGAACACTTCAAGGACCACAAGAAGGATAACCATTCCCGCCGTGGCCTGCTGACGATGGTTTCCAGCCGCCGTTCGCTTCTTGACTACCTCAAGAAGAAGGACGAAGCCCGTTACACCAAGCTGATTGGTGCCCTGGGCATCCGCCGCTAACAGTTTCAGGGCCGGCGCGCCGAAGGGTGTCGCCGGCCTTGTCGCACACCGCATTCGCGGTGATGAAATTCCTCCGTCCCGTTTCAACCGGGGTGGAGCGCTGGCAGTCCGGATGGGCCGGAATGCCGCAACTTAACCGTTGGCCTGTCATGGGGCAGGATTGCCGGATGCTTTTGGTGGGAATGCCTCACCAGTGGGACCAAAGCTTCCTGTTGTCTTGCCCGTGATGTGCTGCATCAAAGGCGTTGCGTGCCAGGTTGCCCGGATGGGTGGCAGGCGGTTGCGCCTTCCATTGAAGGACAAGATATGTTCGAGACTCACAAGGTCGAAATCGAGTGGGCCGGCCGCCCGCTCATCCTCGAAACCGGCAAGATCGCCCGTCAGGCTGACGGCGCGGTTCTCGCCACCTACGGCGAAACCGTCGTTCTCGCCACCGTCGTTTCGGCCAAGGCGCCGAAGCCGGGCCAGGACTTCTTCCCGCTGACCGTCAACTACCAGGAAAAGACCTATGCCGCCGGCAAGATCCCGGGTGGCTATTTCAAGCGCGAAGGTCGCCCGTCGGAAAACGAAACCCTGGTTTCGCGCCTGATCGACCGCCCGATCCGCCCGCTCTTCCCGGAAGGCTACAAGAACGACACGCAGGTCGTCGTCACGGTCATCCAGCATGACCTCGAAAACAACCCGGATGTCCTGTCCATGGTTGCCACGTCTGCAGCGCTGACGCTTTCCGGCGTTCCCTTCATGGGCCCGGTCGGCGGCGCACGCGTCGGCTACATCAACGGCGAATACGTCCTGAACCCGCATATCGACGAGATGGACGAGTCGACACTCGACCTCGTCGTTGCCGGCACGTCCGACGCCGTCCTCATGGTTGAGTCCGAAGCCAAGGAACTCAACGAAGAAACCATGCTCGGCGCCGTTATGTTCGGCCACAAGGGCTTCCAGCCGGTGATCGACGCGATCATCAAGCTCGCTGAAGTCGCCGCTAAGGAGCCGCGCGAATTCGAACCGGAAGACTATTCCGCGCTCGAAGCCGAAATGCTCGGCCTTGCCGAAACAGAACTGCGCGCTGCCTACAAGATCACCGAAAAGGCTGCCCGTTACGCTGCCGTCGACGCCGTCAAGGCGAAGGTCAAGGCACACTTCCTGCCCGAGGGCGGCGAAGCCAAGTACACGGCTGAAGAAATTGGCGCGACCTTCAAGCACCTGCAGGCCAAGATCGTTCGCTGGAACATCCTCGACACCAAGAGCCGCATCGATGGCCGTGACCTCGTCACCGTCCGTCCGATCGTCTCGGAAGTCGGCCTGCTGCCGCGCACGCACGGTTCGGCGCTGTTCACCCGTGGCGAAACGCAGGCGATCGTTGTCGCCACGCTCGGCACCGGCGAAGACGAACAGTATGTCGACAGCCTGACCGGCATGTACAAGGAACGCTTCCTGCTGCACTACAACTTCCCGCCCTACTCGGTCGGTGAAACGGGCCGCATGGGCTCCCCGGGCCGCCGCGAAATCGGCCATGGCAAGCTGGCATGGCGTGCAATCCGCCCGATGCTGCCGTCGGTCGAACAGTTCCCCTACACGCTGCGCGTCGTATCGGAAATCACCGAGTCCAACGGCTCCTCGTCGATGGCAACCGTTTGCGGCACCTCGCTCGCACTGATGGACGCAGGCGTTCCGCTCGCCAAGCCGGTCGCCGGTATCGCCATGGGCCTGATCCTCGAAGGCGACCGCTTTGCGGTTCTCTCCGACATCCTGGGTGACGAAGACCACCTCGGCGACATGGACTTCAAGGTCGCCGGCACCGCCGACGGCATCACCTCGCTGCAAATGGACATCAAGATCGCCGGCATCACCGAAGAGATCATGAAGGTCGCTCTCGGCCAGGCCCAGGGCGGCCGCCAGCACATCCTCGGCGAAATGGCCAAGGCCATTTCCGAAAGCCGCGGCCAGCTCGGCGAATTCGCCCCGCGCATCGAAGTCATGAACATCCCGGTCGACAAGATCCGTGAAGTCATCGGCTCCGGCGGCAAGGTCATTCGCGAAATCGTCGAAAAGACGGGCGCGAAGATCAACATCGAAGACGACGGCACCGTCAAGATCGCCTCCGCCTCGGGCAAGGAAATCGAAGCGGCCCGCAAGTGGATCCACTCCATCGTTGCAGAGCCGGAAGTCGGCGCGATCTACGAAGGCACGGTCGTCAAGACCGCCGACTTCGGCGCATTCGTCAACTTCTTCGGCGCGCGTGACGGCCTCGTCCACATCTCGCAGCTCGCCGGCGACCGCGTTGCCAAGACGACCGACGTCGTCAAGGAAGGCCAAAAGGTCTGGGTCAAGCTCATGGGCTTCGACGAGCGCGGCAAGGTTCGCCTCTCCATGAAGGTTGTCGACCAGGCAACCGGCAAGGAAATCCCGGCGGCTGAAAAGAAGTCCAAGGATGAAGGCGACGCTGAATAAGCGTCTGCCATTCCCGATCGGGCGCGGGACCAGTTCCCGCGCCTTTTTTGTTTGAACAACCGGATTGACCGCCATGGCCCGCGACGCGCTGAAAACCCTTTTCCATCCCTTCGACACCGGAACGCTCGACGTGCCGGGCGCCGATCAAAGGGTGCTGTTCCTCGGAGCCGAAGCAGGCTTCCGCCTGCCGGAGGGTTTCGCGGCGGAACTGGCCTGCGTGCAGGGTTTCCGCCCGGTCTTTAACCGGCTGGTGGCTGCAGGCGCGGTCGCTACGCCCTCCGCTGAAGGTCGCGACTACGATCTGGCGCTGGTGCTTTGCGACAAGTTCAAGGGCGGCAACGAGGCGCGGGTGGCCGAGGCGCTCAAGCGCACGAAGCCGGGCGCCATGCTCGTGCTGGCCGGCGCCAAGGAAGACGGCATCGAGGCGCTGCGCAAGCGGATTGCCAAGCTGGGCGTTTCCGTCGAGCACATGCCGAAATATCACGGCCAGGCCGTCTGGTTCGTCCGTCCGGACAATGCCGATGCGCTGGCTGCAGCGATTGCGCCCGAGCCCGCCATGGTCGAGGACCGTTTTCGCACGGCACCGGGCATGTTCTCCTACTCTGAAGTCGATGCCGGTTCGGAGCTTCTGGCCGGCCGCCTGCCGACCGATCTGGATGGCGCTGCGGCCGATCTCGGCGCGGGCTGGGGCTATCTCTCGGTCATGCTGGCCGATGCTTCGCCGCGCCTGAAGTCGATTGATCTTTATGAAGCAGACTATGCCGCGCTGCAGATGGCCAAGGGTAATCTGGCGGCCGCGCATCCGGGTCTGGCTTCGCACGCCAACTGGCACGACGTGGCGGGCGAGGAAATCAAGGCGAAATACGATTTCGTCATCATGAACCCGCCCTTCCATGAGGGCCACGCCGCCGATCCGGCACTGGGCAGGGCCTTCGTCAAGCGGGCTGCGGACATCCTGAAGATCGGCGGGAACCTGCTCATGGTCGCCAATCGCGGTCTGCCCTACGAGGACACGCTGGCGACGCTGTTCAAGGCGCATGGCGAGACCTGCCGCAACGCGCGCTACAAGGTGCTCTGGGCCCGCAAATAGGCCGGATTTAGTTCTCGTCCCTTAGTTGAATCGACCCTTGCGGGTGCGCGCTTTGCTCTGCAAGCGCTTTGGAAGATTCAACATCTAGACTTTTTCAGATATGTGTGCGTTTTAACTTTAGACGCCACTTATTTGACATCTGGACCGCCATGCTGGAGGAGGCATTTTCAGATCGTTACAGCATCGTGTCCGGCATGGGCGCGGGGCTGGTGGAGTTTGCCCAAAGGCAGGGGCTTGATGTCCTGCCTGAATGCCGGCGGCTGGGGATCGATCCTTCACTCTTCAATTCCTTGGTCGGGCGGATGAGTCTTGGACGTTTCTGCGCACTCCTGGAATATTGCGCCGAAGCGACAAAAGACGAGGCTTTCGGGCTGAAGTTCGGCCTGCAATACAAGGCAGGCTCGACCGGTCCGTTCGGTTACGGCCTGATGGCGGCGCCCACGCTGGAACACTTCCTGCGCTTCCAGACCGAGCATATGCAATATAGCGCGCAGACCAGTTACGGCCGTCTGCAGGCCGAGGACAACTATCTCGTCTATCGCTGGACATTTGCGCCCGTCATCCTCAAGCGCGACCAGTTTGTTGATCTCGGCATAACTCTGGTCATGCGGCATATCCGGCATCTGTTCGGATCCAAGACATCGGAGATCGAGGTAGAACTGGAGCGCAAGCCGCCCGTCGACATGCGACCCTTCCGTGAAAACATCGCGGGCCGCATCACATTCGACTGTCATATCAACAGTCTCTGGGTTCCGACTGAAATTCTCTCGCTTCCGAATGCCGAAGGAGATCCGAAGCTATTCGAGTTGATGGACCTGCAATGCCGACAGCTTCGGCCGGAATTGACCGAGGAAGCGGATTTCCGCGAGGAGATGGAGCGCTTTATCCTGTCCCGCATGTCGGAAGACGAAATCACGCTCGCTTCGGCCGCAAGCTTCTTCGGCGTTTCGGAACGGACGCTGCAGCGTCGGCTGGCCGAGCTTGACACCACGCTCAACGAGTTGCGCGACGGAATGCGGCGACGCCTTGCCGAGCAGTTGATGGCCGAGACGGCACTCAGCGCCACGGAAGTCTCCTACAGGCTCGGTTATTCCGCTCCCAGCGTGTTTACCCGATCCTTTCATCGCTGGTTCGGGACCACGCCGCGGGAATACCGAAGCCTCAGTCGCTCGCAAAATTTGACAAAAATCAAAGACTCTATCCCCGGTTCATAGGATTGTGCTCA
>DATMTA010000050.1:0-26609 GCA_035565055.1 Ensifer sp. | reverse complement strand
ATAAATCCTTAACACTCTGCTTTATCAGGCAAATTCATCCGTCAAGCGACGCAGGCTGTCTCAAAAGCGACAACCATTGCTGCCTATTTTAGAAGCACAGATTGCGGCTTGGGCAAGCAATTGCACAAATGCATGGCAGGTGATGAAATTCCGCACTGCACATTGCGAGTGCGATGCACTATATGAGCCTCATCGAAAGACCACAGCGATGACGGGGCGGTTATGCGACGCATACCGGCGCGTGTGGATCTAGAAACGTTTGAGGAAACCACCATGAACCCGATCCGTCTTGCCAAGAACTGGCTGTCCTACCGCCGCACCCTGTCCGAACTGAGCAACCTGCCTTCGCACACGCTCAGCGACATCGGCCTGACGCGTTATGACATCCGCATGGTCGCTGCCCGCCAGGCACGTTGAACCGCTCGTAAGATTGATGAATGTCTTGAACGGCGCCACCAGGGCGCCGTTTCGATTCTGTGTTGAAGACTCGAGCTCGGATGATGAATTTTTTGTCGTGCCTGCGCCCACGCTCATGATATGGAGCCGCCCATGACAAATATCATCGCCACATCCATCACTCCCGTTCACGTCGTCGGCGGCGGTCTTGCCGGCTCGGAAGCCGCCTGGCAGCTCGCCCGCTCTGGGGTTCCGGTCATCCTGCACGAAATGCGCGGCGTCAAAGGGACGGACGCGCACAAGACCGATGGGCTCGCGGAACTTGTCTGTTCCAACTCCTTCCGCTCCGACGATGCCGAGACCAACGCGGTCGGCGTCATCCATGCGGAAATGCGGATGGCGGGCTCGCTCATCATGTCCTGCGCGGACAAGCATCAGGTCCCTGCCGGTGGCGCGCTGGCCGTCGATCGCGACGGCTTTTCCGACGCCGTGACACGTGCGCTGGAAGCCGAGCCGCTGATCACGATCGTCCGCGAGGAAATCGACGACCTGCCGCCGGAAGACTGGGATCTGGCGATCGTCGCCACCGGCCCTCTCACGTCCACAGGTCTCGCGAAGGCGATCCAGAAGGCAACAGGTGAAGATCAGCTCGCCTTCTTCGATGCCATCGCCCCAATCGTGCACCGCGATTCGATCGACATGGATATCTGCTGGTACCAGTCGCGCTATGACAAGGTCGGCCCCGGCGGCACCGGCAAGGACTATATCAACTGCCCGATGGATGAAGCACAGTACAATGCCTTCGTCGATGCGCTGATCGCCGGCGACAAGACCGGTTTTCATGAATGGGAAGGAACGCCCTACTTCGACGGCTGCCTGCCGATCGAGATCATGGCAGAGCGCGGCCGCGAAACGCTGCGTCACGGGCCGATGAAGCCCATGGGCCTCACCAACGCGCATAACCCGACTGTGAAGGCCTATGCCGTCGTGCAGCTCCGCCAGGACAATGCGCTCGGGACCCTCTACAACATGGTCGGCTTCCAGACGAAGCTGAAATATGGTGCACAGGCCGAGATCTTCCGGATGATTCCGGGCCTTCAGAACGCGGAATTCGCCCGGCTCGGTGGCCTTCACCGCAACACCTACATCAACTCGCCGGTCCTGCTCGACCGCTCGCTGACGCTGAAGTCGCGCCCCGGCCTGCGCTTTGCCGGCCAGATCACCGGCTGCGAAGGCTATGTCGAAAGTGCCAGCATCGGCCTGCTTGCAGGCCGCTTTGCCGCTGCGGAGCGACTCGGCCGCGAGATCGTTCCACCCCCGCCGGAAACGGCGCTGGGCGCGCTGCTCGGCCATATCACCGGCGGACATCTCTCCACTGACGAAGAACCGGGCAAGCGGTCGTTCCAGCCGATGAATGTCAATTTCGGCCTCTTCCCGGAACTGGAAGCCGGATCAATCGTGCGACCTGAGGGACTGAAGCGCTTCCGCGGCAAGGACAAGGCCATCGCAAAGAAGAAGGCGATGAGCGCCCGCGCGCTGAGTGCCTGCAAAATCTGGCTGGAAACGGCGTAACGAAAATCAGCCTGCCAAAAACATTCTGCGTCAGCCTTTGCTCAATCTGGCCGCAAAGAAGGTCAGGTTGGACTCAGAACCGTGGAATCATCACCGTCGCCGCTTGAGGCAAAGCTGCCCAGGAGCCAGAGCGACACTTCCGCCGCCTGCCTTGGTGACGCAAACACGAATTCCCCGCTGTCGGAAGTCGAATTCATGAAGTCGAGCCGCACGGCATTCTCCTGCTCGCCGGGAAGAACAGCCACGGTTCCGCGATGCAGGAGCCGGCACGACATCGTGCGACCGCGATACTGCACGCAACCCACCTTGTTGTCGAAGAGACGCAGGAAAACCGTCTGCCGGTCCGCCGTCGCCACCACGTCGCGCACCGCTTCCTTAGGGAAGGCGCGTCCGAACTCGATGAGCGCCGGTCCCGCCTCCTCGTCTTCCTCACGGTGACGCGCGGCAAGCTGCATAGAGTAGATGGAAAACATGGTGATCAGGAAGATCGCCAGCAGCCAGACATAGATTGCGGGCACGGGTTATCTCCGCGGTTTAGTCAAGAGCGCAAGACCTCTGTTTAAAAGCCGGAGCTTGTCCGAATTTTGCCGATCTGCTCAAAGGGTTCCGCGACGCGACGCGCGCCAAAGCCGCCATTGTGCGGCAAGTTGCCCGTGAGCGAGCGCCGTCTCGAACAGACCCGCCCTCACCTTGAGCGCCCGGTCAAGCACGTTGCGGCAAAGGGCGACGGGAAGAAACGGCAGGAATGCCTCGCGTGAGGCCGGCAGATGTGCACGCGCCTTTTCGAGATGCTCCAGGCCGAAAGTTGCGAAGATCTCGATTGCCGCGTCCATTCGCGTCCTGTCTTTCCCTGCCAGAAAGGCTTCCCGATCCAGACCCGCCGCCGTCAGCATGTCGAGCGGAAGATAGACCTGCCCGCGTGCGGCATGACGCGGCATGAGAAGAAGCGCTCCGGCAACCACCTGCGCCACGCCCGCATGGCCTGCTGCGTCCGCATGAGCCTGCGCAGACGCAGGCGCCGCAATCATCAATCCGAGCTGAAGCAATGCGGATGCCGTTTCCCCGGCATAGCCTTCAAAATCGTTCCGCGACGGCATCGGATCATCGTACAGGTCGAAAATCCGCGCCTCGCACATGCGCGAGAGCACGCTGCGCGGCAGGTTCCAGCGCCCGATGACATCGAACAAGGCCGCCGCCAGCGGACCGGCATCCTCACCCCTTGAGGACTTCTCGAAGAGATCCCGCCACCATTGCAGGCGAATCTCGCCAGGCAGAGGCTCCCGCACCAGATCGCGAACGCGCGCGATTTCGGCATTGAACAGATAGAGCGCCGCCATGTCCCGCCGCGTTGCTTCCGGCATCAGCAGACACGCAAGATAGCGGTCGCGATCCAGATCGCGCAGCGTCGAAATACAGTAGGCAAAGGCCTCATCGAGGCCCGTGGATCTTGGGGAATCGATCGATGACATGCGGCTTCCTCGACTTAAACGGCGATGAAGGCCGCCGCCACCGGCCGCTTCTCCGAGAGCATGATGTTGTAGGTCCGCACCGCAGCACCGGTGCTCATGGGGTCAGAACTGATGCCATGTGCGCGGAACAGCGCCTTCAGATCGGCGGAAAGCGGCTTGATCTCCAGACCGGTTCCAACCAGCAGGAACTCGATCCGTTCCGCCTCTGCAATGACCTTGTCGAAGTCGCCAGGCTTCAGCGCCACGCCCTCGGCTGCCGTCCATGCATGAAGGCCAGAGGGCAGGCACAGGAGCGAGCCTCGATGCGACATGTCCGCGAATCGGAATCCGCCATTACCGTAGACGTCGATCTCCACCTGTCCGGGCAGATAGCCCGGACCTTCGCCCCTGCTCATTTTGCGCCTGCAGGCTGTGCAGCCTCTTCTTCGTCATCCTTGGCATTCGCGCCGTCATCCGAACGCAGCTTGAAGAGGATGAGGATCGGTGCGGCGATGTAGATCGACGAATAGGTACCGACAATGACGCCGAAGAGCATGGCGATCGTGAACGATCGGATCACTTCGCCCCCGAAGATGACCAGCGCCAGGATCGCGAGCGACGTGGTGATTGAGGTCATGATCGTGCGCGACATCGTCTGGTTCGTCGACGTATCGATGATCAGCGACATCGGCATCTTCTTGTATCGCCGCATGGTCTCTCGGACACGGTCATAGATGACGACCGTGTCGTTCAGAGAATAGCCGACGATGGTCAGCACGGCCGCGATACTCGACACGTTGAATTCGGTACCGGTAATCACGAACATGCCGATGGTCAGCAATACGTCGTGGACCGTCGCGATGATGGCCCCCACCGCGAACTGCCACTCGAACCGCAGCCAGACATAGATAAGGATACCGATCAGAGCCACGGTCACGCCGATCGTGCCGGTCTTGGCAAGTTCGCCTGAAACGGTCGGCCCGACGACTTCGACGCGTGAGAAATTGTAGTCCTTCTGCAATTCACCACGGACCAGTGAATCCACCGACTGTTCGGCGTTCTCGCCACGGTTCTGCGCCTGAACGCGGATGAGCGCCTCAGACGGCGAGCCGAACCCCTGGACCTGGACTTCCCCAAGGTTGAGGCCGGAAAGCCGCTCGCGCAAGCTTTCGAGATTGGCATCCCCCTGGATCGCCTTCACCTGGAAGATCGAGCCACCGGTGAAGTCGATGCCGAGGTTCATGCCGATCGTCATGAAGCCGACGACGGAGGCGACGGACAGCAGTGCCGACAGGCCGAAGTTGAAGTTGCGCAGCCGCATGAAGCGGATATTCGAGCCGTCGAAGAAGCCGGTGCGAACGCCCTTCGGCACGGCCTTCGGACGTGCGCGGCGAACCCAGATGGCCACCAGCCAGCGGGTCAGCGTATAGGCGGTGAAGACGGTCGTGACGATACCGATCATCAGCGTGATGGCGAAGCCGCGGATCGGGCCGGAGCCGAGGAAGAAGAGAACGGCAGCGGCGATGAAGTGCGTCACGTTCGCATCGACAATCGTCGCGAAGGCACGCGTGAAGCCGCTTTCCACTGACGGCAGGAACGCCTTTCCGCTCTTGAAGTCCTCGCGGATGCGCTCATAGACGAGCACGTTCGCGTCCACCGCGACACCGATGGTCAGAACGATACCGGCGATACCGGGCAAAGTCAGCGTCGCATCGAGCATGGTCAGGATCGCCAGGATCATGATGACGTTCAGCATCACAGCCACGTTGGCGATGAAGCCGAGCAGGCCGTAGAAGACCATCATGAACACGACGACAAGCACGGACCCAAGAGCACCGGCAATCACGCCGCTCTTGATCGAGTCTGCACCGAGACCCGGGCCGACCGTGCGTTCCTCGACCACGGTCAGTTTCGCCGGCAGCGCACCGGCGCGCAGCAGAACGGCAAGGTCGTTGGCCGACTGAACCGTGAAGCTGCCCGAGATCTGACCCGAACCGCCCAGGATCGGCTCGCGGATGACCGGAGCGGAGAGAACGTCGTTGTCGAGCACGATGGCGAAGGGCTTGCCGACATTCTCGCTGGTCGCCTGCGCAAAACGCGTCGCACCCTTGGAGTCGAAACGGAAGGTGACGACCGGCTCATTGGTCTGTGAATTGAAGCTCGCCTGCGCGTCAACGAGATCTTCACCCGATACAAGCGAGCGCTTCTCGATCAGATACGGAACCGGCGGATCGTCCTTGGAATACATCACTTCCGACGTGGCGGGCGCACGACCGTTCAGAGCATCCTGCGCCGACATCGTCTGGTCGACCATGTGGAAGGAGAGTTTCGCCGTCTGGTTCAGGATGTTCTTCAGCCGCTGCGGGTCCTGCAGGCCCGGAACCTGAACGATGATGCGGTCAGCACCCTCGCGCTGGATCGTCGGTTCGGTCGTGCCGAGCTCGTCCACGCGGCGACGGATAACTTCGGTCGACTGTGTCACCGCGGAAGTCATCCGATATTCGATGCCCTGGTCCGTGATGTTGATCTTCAGCAGACCATCACCCGCATCCGTCAGCGTGGCTTCGACAATCGAGCCACCCGTGATCGTTCCGGCGGAAATCGGCTGCGTGAGCGAATTCAACGCCGTCTTGGCGGCATCCAGCTGGCCGAGATCGCGAATGCGGACCTGCACCACCTGACCGGTGCCGGAAAGGCCCGTGTAGCCGACATTCGCCTCGCGCAGCTTGGTCCGTACGTCATCAACGGTCGACTGCAGCCGCTCCTTGACGATGTCGGCGCGGTCCACCTGCAACATGACATGCGAGCCGCCCTGAAGGTCGAGACCCAGCGTGATCTTGTGTTTCGGGAACCAGGACGGAAGGCCCGAGAGCGTCTTGTCAGGAATCGCATTGGGCAGCGCAATGATGACGCTGACGGCGATGACAAGCCAGATGAAGATGGACTTCCAACGGGAATAATAGAGCATGGGACTCTCGGGCTTTCAGAAGAAGAAGCCCGCCCGACAGAAGCCGGGCGGGCACTATGTCACTGCTTGGCGACAGGCTCGCCCTTGACGCGAACCTCGGTAATCAGCGCGCGGACAACACGGATCTTCACGCCGTCTGCGATCTCGACCTCGACTTCCTTCTCGTCTTCGAACACCTTCGTTACCTTGCCGAGGATGCCGCCGCCGGTCACGACCTGATCGCCACGGCGAACATTGTTGATCATCTCCTCGCGGCGCTTCATCTGCGTGCGCTGCGGACGGATGATCAGGAAATACATGACGACGAAGATCAGAAGGAAGGGCGCGATCGACAGCAACATCTCGGCCGGACCGCCCCCTGCTGCGCTCGTGCCGGCGCTCTGGGCGAATGCTTCGGTGAAAAACATGAAAACTCCTTGCAATTCATGTGTGGAGCGCGTTTTCCGCCCCTGGTCTCAAGCCGCCGGAATATAGTGTTCGCGGTCACGAATGCAACAAATAGCTACTGCCTGCGAACGTTTTCCGGACATATCGGCCTTTCGACGAAATTTGCAGCATGTTAGGGCCGGTAAAACCGAAGAATACCAAGGAGGAAACGGGCATGTCGGACGAAACGACGCGCGAACTTCTCATCGAGATCAGGCAGCTGCGCGAGGCGCTGGAAAGAATTGCCGGGCCGAAGCCGGCCGTGAATGACTGGTCGGCCGCCGACTGCTTCGTCTGGTCGCCCGTGCGCAGTTTCCTGCAGCCCGTCAGCCGCCCGAACCGGGTCAAGCTCGAACTGATCCACGGCGTCGATCATGTCCGCGACATCCTGTTTGAAAACACGAAGCGCTTCGCAGAAGGCTTCCCGGCCAACAACGTGCTTCTCTGGGGCGCGCGAGGCATGGGCAAGTCCTCGCTGGTCAAGGCCGTCCATGCGCGGCTTTGCGAGAACCCTGACCTTTCCCTGAAGCTGGTCGAAATCCATCGCGAAGACATCAATACCCTACCCACGCTTATGGAGATCCTGCGTGCAAGCCCCGCGCGGATCATCCTTTATTGCGACGACCTCTCCTTCGACCATGACGACACATCGTACAAGTCGTTGAAGGCGGCCCTTGATGGCGGCATCGAGGGGCGTCCGGACAATGTCATCCTCTACGCGACCTCGAACCGCCGGCATCTTCTGCCGCGCAACATGATCGAGAACGAGCAGTCGACGGCAATCAACCCATCGGAAGCGGTGGAAGAAAAAGTCTCGCTATCCGACCGCTTCGGTCTCTGGCTCGGTTTCCACAAATGCAGCCAGGAAGACTATCTCGGCATGATCGACGGCTACGCAGCCCATTTCGCGCTGGAAGGCAGCCGCGAGGACCTGCACCACCGGGCGCTAGAATGGGCGACCACACGCGGCGCCCGCTCCGGTCGCGTGGCGTGGCAATTCGTCCAGGACGAAGCCGGCCGCCAGGGCAAGACGCTGGTTTAGGGCAGGCTGCGGGTAACGGCAAGGATAGGCCCCAGCGGTTCACTCTCGTCGCGACGACCCCACTCCGGGACCATCATGCTGGAAATCGACCCGTCGAGGAACAGCGCGTTCCGGCAGTTCAGCACATCGCGATAGAAGACGGCGAGGTCGTAGAAACGGACCGGGCCTTTCGTCACGACGAAAACAACCCTGCCCTTGTCATCGACGCCGACGCCGTTGCGCAGTTTCAGGCTGTCGCTCTGCGGCAGGAACGCGGGATGGATTTCGCCATTCAGCACCAGCATCGGCCCCGATTGCGTCGCGAGCCTCGGTTGTATCCTGCTGGCCGCATAGGCTTCCGTCTCCATGACGCCGGCCTTGCCATCCTTGTCTATGTAGAAAACGCCGTTGGGTCGCAGGAAGAAATTGCCCCAGCCGCCGCCACGCACAAGTCCATGTTTCTCGACACCCTCTTCCACATGAAGCCCAACGGGGCTGAGGTCGGCGTGATACATGCCCGCATTCATCGCAAAGCGGATGACGTGTTTGCCCGAAGACCAGATGTCACGCCCGAGCGCCCGGAACGCGCCATAAGGCTTGCCCGAAGCATCCGCGTTATAAAGCCGGATATCGTCACGCGCCGGATCGAAGGTGCAGACGGCATAATCGTTGCCCAGATATCCGTGCCACGTACAGTCGCTTGCCGCAGCCGCAACGGGAAACACAAAGGCAAACAGGGCTGAGAGCATCGCGGCAGGTTTCAAATCCAGTCCTTCTCACAGAATCGCCAGATCACCTTGTCCGAAACAAATGCGGCGCGGAATTGACCCGCGCCGAAGACTGCAAGCGATCAAACCGGGCCTCAGCCTTGCTGATGCCGGCTCTTCATCGCATCTGCAAACTGCGATTCGGTGAACGAGCCCGTGCCGTCCGTGTCGATCGAATTGTACATCTTGGTGGCCATTTCGGCACTGGCATCGTCAGGCCGCGAGGAGAGAAATTCCGACTTCGTCACCTTGCCGTCGCCATCGCCATCCATCTTGGAGAACATCTTGCCGGCATCCGGTCCCTTGCCATCCGGGCCGCCTTGCGGCAACTGCATGATGCCGGACATGGCCTTGCCCGACGCCCGGCCAGCTGCACCCGCCGCAGAAAACTGATCGAAGGAAATGCTACCCGTATTCTTGTCGTCGATCTTGCCGAACATTTTCGACGCTTGTTCTTCGCTCATGTCCTTCGGACGGGCGTCGACGAACTCGGATTTGGAAACGGACCCATTCTTGTCCGTGTCCATCTTGTTGAACATGTCTTTCTGTGAAGGATGATGGCCCTGGCCATATCCGCTGACGGCTGATGTGCTGGTCATAATATTCTCCGCGTGAACATGCGACGCCAAACCGTCCGCCGCCCGGACCATCTGGCGTTTGCAATCGAAAGATAAAATGCGAAGCCGGATCATATGGCTTCGAAGCAGAGGCTAGGACGAAAGGTTTACAAATTATTTACCGTATCGGATCCGAAATTCGCCGCGACGCATGGATTGATCAGATATCACCTATGCGTGATACCGATACGTAATCTCTACCCCTTGGCGACCGCATCGAAAGCGAGCAGCTTTTCGAGCAGACGAGGCATGTCCTTCAGATGCACCATGTTGGGACCGTCCGACGGGGCGTGATCCGGGTCCTCATGCGTCTCGATGAAAAGGCCGGCGACGCCGACAGCGACGGCGGCGCGTGCCAGCGTCTCGACAAATTCGCGCTGGCCGCCCGAAGAACCACCCTGCCCGCCCGGCTGCTGCACCGAATGCGTGGCGTCGAACACAACCGGCGCACCCATCGCCGCCATGATCGGCAGAGAACGCATGTCGGAGACGAGCGTATTGTAGCCGAAGGATGCCCCGCGCTCGCAGAGCAGCACGTTCGGGTTGCCGCTGGCGTTGAGCTTGTTGAGGACGTTCTTCATGTCCCAGGGCGCGAGGAACTGGCCCTTCTTCACATTGATCGCCTTGCCGGTCTTGGCGGCGGCGACGAGAAGATCGGTCTGGCGGCACAGGAAGGCCGGGATCTGCAGGACATCCACCGTCTGAGCGACGACGGCGCACTGCTCTTCCGTATGAATGTCGGTGATGACCGGGAAGCCGAAATCCTTCCTGAGATCCGCAAACACCTCCATCGCCTTCTCAAGCCCGATGCCGCGTCCGGCCGACAGCGACGTGCGGTTCGCCTTGTCGAAGGACGACTTGTAGACGAGGCCGATATCCAGCTTTGCGCAGATCTCCTTCAGCGCGCCAGCAATCTCAAAGGCATGATCCCGGCTTTCCATCTGGCAGGGACCCGCGATCAGCGACAGACGGCCGGTGTTGGAGAACGTCACCGCGCCTGCGCCCGAGCCGATCGTCACGCTCGCATTGGTCTTCACGTCAGTCATGCCTGTTCCTCAAAGCTGTAGAGAACGCCCTGCCCGGACGCCTCGGGGACGACCAGCCGCTTGCCGATCGTCTCGTGAACCACGCCATTGCGGCGCAAAAGTGTTGCGGCCGCCTCAAGCGAAGCGACATGAAACGAAACCGCCCGGCCTCTTAAACCGCGCGCATGACCGCAATATTTACGGCCGTACCGCGCTTCGAATTCGGTGTGTGTCACCATCGAGAGACTTGCACCACCTGCGCCCATCTCAAGGCATTCGTCGACCCGCTCCGGGCGTCCGCCGCGCGAGGCCACCTCGAGAAAATCCGCGAAATCCTGCGGGTGCGGCTCACAAAGCGTGACGCCAGCAAGTCCGACCACCCCGTTTTCGTGCGCCGTCAGGGCCGCCCGGTCAACGGCTACCGTATCGAGGCGCTGGCAGGTAAAGGCAAAGAAATCCGGCGATCTGAGGTCGGCCGCAAAGGCGAGCCGGAACGAGGCGATGCTTTCCGCGCCCTCCGGCGTGCGGAAGGGGCGCGAAAAATCCAGCATCCCACCGCCCGAAAAGCCCGTTTCGACATAGGCCCCATGATCGGCCAGCGCATCGGATGTCTGGAAGACGACCGCCTCCAGACCTTCCTGCCCGTGGCGGAAACGGAAGGCGCGGTCGCGCGCCGTGAAGACATTGCCGTCCCGTGCGGAGGCCCTGCTGTCCGTGTCCGAGCCGATCGCCAGCGGCTCCAGATAGGTTCCGTCCTTGAGAAAAACACAAGCGTTTTCAGTGCCAAACGGGTGGCGCGCATCCGGCGCGACCGTAAAACCCAGCAAGCTCAGCCGCGTCCGCGCGGCGGCAAGATCCGTCACCGCCAGAACAAGATGATCAATCGCCCTTGAGCCGGACATCGCGGAACCTCTGTTTCATCGCGCCTGATGTGCAACGTTCCCGCGCAGAATTCAAGACCGCAATGGAGTCCAAGTTTTCGTCTGCCACACAGGTAAACAACGGGCAGATAATTGATTTAGGATTCTATAAACTTTTACCAAGTTGTTTTACGGCGGATAATAGAAGTTACGCTATTCTGTCCCTGTCAATGAAACAGAGGGTCCTTGAACAAAAGGACAATCGAACATGGCACAGGTAATCACCGTGTCGGCCCCCACCGCTGCCGCTGTCAGTGACAACTACAAGGCATCGGTTCGGGCCGCGTCGTACAATCCGATGGCAGCCGCCATCGAAGACTGGCATGCCAAGGCTATCGCCGATGGAGACATCGCCGATCGGTCGCTTTTGGAATTGGTGCATCCGCCATCACTGGCCCTGACATTCCTGACCGCCACCCATCACAAGGTGCCGCAGACAACGCCTGAGCACGCGACGGCTGCGTACCTGGACAACGGTCACGGAAAGTAACGGCAAGTAAAAGCGGACGTTCGCGCCCTGCATTCTGGTTCCAGCGTGGCAGCGATGCCGCGCTCGCTGGCGTTTATGCGTCGTCACCTTGCGACATTTTTTTGTGTCACAACGCCATTTCCCTCTTGTCAAATGCCATGCCGACCAAATAATTGGCGCATCCCGTTGGGAGAATCTGGTCGACCACATCGACTGGTGCCGAAGGAGCAACCGCCCCGGAAACTCTCAGGCCAAAGGACCAACGGATCAGAACTGCACTCTGGAGAACGGCGGGAAACCGCATGCCGAAGGGATAACAATCTCAGGCAAAAGGGACAGAGGGGGCTCAAGGAGAAACCGGCGCGCAAGCGCCCAATCGAATGAGCCGGCGTTATCACGCCCTTGCCCGGAGACCCGCTCTTGAGCGCCGAGACAGATCTGAAAAAGACCCCGCTTCATGCGCTCCATCTGGAGCTCGGCGCCCGCATGGTGCCGTTTGCCGGCTATGACATGCCGGTGCAATATCCCGCCGGCGTCCTCAAGGAACATATCCACACCCGCACCGCCGCCGGCCTGTTCGACGTGTCCCACATGGGCCAGGTCATCGTGAAGGCGAAGTCGGGCGACAATACTGATGCAGCGCGCGCGCTTGAAACGCTGGTTCCCGTCGACGTGCTTGGCCTCGCTCCCGGCCGCCAGCGCTATGCGCTTTTCACCAACGAGACCGGCGGCATCCTCGACGACCTGATGATCGTCAATCGCGGCGACCATTTCTTCGTCGTCGTCAATGCGGCCTGCAAGGACGCCGATTTCGCACATCTCCAAAAGCAGATCGGCGACACCTGCACCGTGACGCCGCTGCCTGAACGGGCGCTGATCGCACTGCAAGGCCCGAAGGCGGAGGCAGCGCTCGGCAGTCTGGCTCCCGAAACCGCAGCCATGAAGTTCATGGATGTCGCGACCGTGACCCTCGTCGGCGCCGACTGCATCGTCTCCCGCTCCGGCTATTCCGGCGAGGACGGCTATGAGATTTCGGTACCGAACGACAAGGCCGAGGAACTGGCCCGCGCGCTGCTCGCCATCGATGGCGTCATGCCCATCGGCCTCGGCGCGCGCGATTCGCTGCGCCTCGAAGCCGGCCTCTGCCTCTACGGCAACGATATCGACACGACCACGACGCCCGCAGAAGCAGCCCTCAACTGGGCGATCCAGAAGGTCCGCCGCACCGGCGGCGCGCGTGCCGGCGGTTTTCCGGGCGCGGATGCCGTGCTGAAGGGTCTGGACGAAGGCGTTTCGCGCCTGCGCGTCGGCCTGAAGCCGGAAGGCAAAGCCCCGGTTCGCGGTCATACCGCGCTCTTTGCCGATGACGACGGAACGCAGAAGATCGGCGAAGTCACCTCCGGTGGGTTCGGCCCGACGGTCGAAGGCCCTGTCGCCATGGGCTATGTCGCCTCCGACTTCGCCGCCACCGGCACCACGATATACGCGGAAGTTCGCGGCAAATACCTGCCCGTCACGGTCTCCGCTCTTCCTTTCATCACACCCGGCTACAAACGCTGATTTCAATAAAGGGGAAAACCATGCTCAAATTCACCGAAGAACACGAATGGCTGCTCGTTGAAGGCGATGTCGCCACCGTCGGCATCACCACCCACGCCTCCGAACAGCTCGGCGACCTCGTCTTTGTCGAACTGCCGGAAGAAGGCGCAACGTTCTCGAAGGGCGCAGCTGCCGCAACGGTCGAGTCCGTCAAGGCCGCATCGGAAGTCTACTGCCCGCTGGACGGCGAGATCGTCGAAGTCAATCAGGCCATCGTCGACGATCCGTCACTCGTCGGTTCCGACCCGGAAGGTGCCGCCTGGTTCTTCAAGCTGAAGCTCGCCAATCCGGCCGATGCGGCCGCGCTGCTCGACAAGGCGGCATATGAAGCGTTGATCGCTTAAGGCCGAGGCAACCCCTCACCCCGCCTCCGCTGCGCTCGGCGGACCTCTCCCCAAGGGGCGAGGAGTTCCGAGACGCTGCGGCTCCAGCCCGCTTCTCCCCATCGGGGAGAAGATGCCGGCAGGCAGATGAGGGGGCGGCCCGCAAGGGCCGAACTGTCGGCAATCCAAATGCGAAGACGAGGGACCAAAATGGCCCCTCAAGACGACAAACACTCCCATAAACCGGAACCAAACCCGATGACCCGTTACGCCGATTTCACCTTCACGGACTACCAGCCCTATGACTTCGCCAACCGGCGTCATATCGGCCCCTCGCCGGACGAAATGGCCGAGATGCTCAAGGTCATCGGCTATCCGTCGCTCGACGCGCTGATCGACGACACGGTTCCGGCCTCCATCCGCGTCAGGGCGCCGCTCGCCTGGGGTCCGGCGCTCACCGAACGCGAAGCGCTCGACCTGATGCGCGAGACCGCCAACCGCAACAAGCGCCTCACGTCGCTCATCGGCCAGGGCTACCACGGCACGATCACGCCGCCGGTCATCCAGCGCAACATCCTGGAAAACCCCGCCTGGTACACGGCCTATACGCCCTACCAGCCGGAAATCTCGCAAGGCCGCCTCGAAGCGCTGCTCAACTACCAGACCATGGTCTGCGACCTGACGGGCCTCGACATATCCAACGCCTCGCTGCTTGATGAAGCCACCGCCGCCGCCGAAGCGATGGCCATGGCGCAGCGTTCCGCCAAGTCCAAGGCGCTGACCTTCTTCGTCGACCAGAACTGCCACCCGCAGACCATCGCTCTCCTGAAAACCCGCGCCGAACCCTTCGGCTGGTCGATCAAGGTCGGCGATCCGCTGAAGGACCTGATGCCGGGCGCCGTCTTCGGCGCGATCTTCCAGTATCCCGGCACTTACGGCCATGTGCATGACTTCACGCCGCAGATAGAAGCGTTGCATCAGGCGCAGGCACTCGCCGTCGTCGCCGCCGATCTTCTGGCGCTGGCGCTCCTCAAGTCACCCGGCGAAATGGGTGCGGACATCGCCATCGGCTCGACGCAGCGCTTCGGTGTGCCGATGGGCTTCGGCGGCCCACATGCGGCCTATATGGCGGCGAAGGACGCGCTGAAGCGCTCCATGCCGGGCCGAATCGTCGGCGTTTCGGTCGATGCGCGGGGAAACCGCGCCTATCGCCTGTCGCTTCAGACCCGGGAGCAGCATATCCGCCGCGAAAAGGCGACGTCGAACATCTGCACTGCGCAGGTGCTGCTCGCCGTCATGGCCTCCATGTATGCCGTCTTCCATGGCCCGAAGGGCATCAAGGCAATTGCGCAATCGGTACATCAGAAGACGGTGCGTCTGGCCGAAGGTCTCGAAAAGCTTGGGCTGAAGGTCGAGCCCGAAACCTTCTTCGACACGATCACCGTCGATGTCGGCGGCCTGCAGAAGGTCATCCTCAAGGCCGCCGTGGCGGAAGGCGTCAACCTGCGCGCCATTGGCGCCACCAACATCGGCATCACGCTGGACGAGCGCACCCGCCCCTGGGCGCTGGAAGCCGTCTGGCGCGCCTTTGGCGGCGACATGACCGTGGATGAGGCAAAGACGCCGGAATGGCGCCTGCCCGAGAAGAACATGCGCAAGACCGAATATCTGACGCATCCGATCTTCCACATGAACCGCGCCGAAAGCGAAATGACGCGCTACATTCGTCGTCTCGCCGACCGCGACCTCGCGCTCGACCGCGCCATGATTCCGCTCGGCTCCTGCACGATGAAACTCAATGCGACAGCCGAAATGCTCCCCATCACCTGGCCGGAATTCGCCGAAATCCACCCCTTCGCGCCCGACGATCAGACGGAAGGCTATCGGGCGCTGATCGCCGATCTCGAAGCCAAGCTCTGCCAGATCACCGGCTACGACGCCTTCTCCATGCAGCCGAATTCCGGCGCTCAAGGGGAATATGCCGGCCTGCTCACCATCCGCGCCTACCACAAGGCCTCCGGCGGCGCGCATCGCCACATCTGCCTCATCCCGACCTCGGCGCATGGCACCAACCCGGCCTCGGCCCAGATGGCCGGCATGACGGTCATTCCCGTTGCCGTGCTCGAAAATGGCGATATCGACATCGCCGATTTCCGCGCCAAGGCGGAAGAGCATTCGGAAAACCTCTCCTGCACCATGATCACCTATCCGTCCACGCATGGCGTGTTCGAGGAAACGGTGCGCGAGATCTGCGACATCACGCACAAGCATGGCGGCCAGGTCTATCTCGACGGCGCGAACATGAATGCCATGGTCGGCCTGTCACGCCCCGGTGATATCGGCTCCGACGTCAGCCACCTCAACCTGCACAAGACCTTCGCCATCCCGCATGGCGGCGGCGGTCCGGGCATGGGGCCGATCGGTGTGAAGAGCCACCTGATCCCCTTCCTGCCGACCGATCCGCGCTCCGGCGAAGCCGGTGCGGTCTCGGCCGCTCCTTATGCATCGGGCTCAATCCTGCCGATTTCGTGGAGCTACTGCCTGATGATGGGCGGCGAAGGCCTGACGCAGGCGACCAAGGTCGCCATCCTCAACGCCAATTACATCGCAGCCCGCCTCAAGGGCGCGTATGACGTGCTCTACAAGTCCGCCAAGGGCCGCGTGGCACATGAATGCATCCTCGACACGAGACCTTTGGCAGCCAGCGCCGGCGTCACGGTGGACGATGTCGCCAAGCGCCTGATCGATTGCGGCTTCCATGCGCCGACGATGAGCTGGCCGGTCGCCGGCACTCTGATGGTGGAGCCGACGGAGTCCGAAACCAAGGCCGAGATCGACCGCTTCTGCGATGCCATGCTGTCGATCCGCGCCGAAGCGCAGGCCATCGAGGACGGCACGATGGACAAGCTCAACAACCCGCTGAAGAACGCGCCGCACACGGTCGAAGACCTCGTCGGCGAATGGGATCGTCCCTATAGCCGTGAACAGGGCTGCTTCCCGCCCGGCGCCTTCCGAGTCGACAAGTATTGGCCGCCCGTCAACCGCATCGACAATGTCTATGGCGACCGCAACCTCTTCTGCATCTGCCCGCCGGTGGAAGAATACAGGGAAGCGGCGGAGTAGGGTCTGACACCTGGGATGTCGCGCCGCTCAACCCACCTGCGCGACATCCACCCAGAATGCCACGAAGGCGCGCGCAAAGCGGCGATAGAGTTCCATCGTGAGCGGCTTCTCCACATAGGCGTTGGCGCCCGCCGCATAGCCTTCGGCAATATCACGATGATTGGCGGAGGAGGACAGGACGATCACCGGAAGGGTCGCAAACCTTTGGTCGGCGCGGATCGTTCGCAGGACATCCATGCCGGTGTCTCGTCCGAGGCTGAGGTCCAGGAGAACGATACGGCAGGCTCTCGCCTCCAGCATCTCGATGACCCTGTCTGCCGAAGGACAATGAAAAAGCTCGACGGGCGTATCGACGACTTCAAAACCCTTTTTGACAAGGGAGAAGTCGATGGGATCGTCTTCGATCACCAGAATACGCATGGGTTCCAGGCTCAAGTGTATGCTCCTATTGATTCAGATCCTGCGGCAGGCGCACGATGAAACGTGCCCCGCCGCGATAGGTTGCGTCGAGTTCGATGACGCCGCGATGGCTTTCCGCAATCTGCCGGCACAAGGCTAGTCCGATGCCGAAACCCTCGTAAATCTTGTCATCGCTGTGGAGACGCTGGAACGCGGTGAAGATGCGATCCGCGAACTTCGGATCGACCCCGATGCCGTTGTCTTCCACCACCAGATTCACCATGGCCCCCTTGTCGGTCGCATAGATCCGCACGCGCGGGGCAACACCCTTGCGCCGATACTTGACCGCATTGGCGATCAGGTTCTGCAGCAGATGACGCATGAGATCGGGATCGCCATTGATCGAAGGCAATTTCGACAACAAAAGTTCCGCCCTCGCCTCATCGATCTGGCTCTCCAGATTCTGGATTGCCTGAATGGCGATGTCGGCGAGATTGACCCTGCTGAAGGCAGCGATCTTGTAGGCGATTTGCGAATATTCGAGGAGCCTGCGGATCACCCGGTCCATGCGCTGGGCGGAATTGCGCACCTGCTGGGCATAGAGCTGAACATCGGCAAGATTGCCGTTGGCCGCCTCTTCGACGATCATGTCGGAAAACACCGAGATGTGCCGCAGCGGCGCCTTGAGGTCGTGGGAAACGACAGCGGCAAACTGTTCAAGAGACTTGTTTTTCTTGGCAAGTTCCTCGCTCTGATGCTTCAGCTCCTGCTGCTGGGAATATTCCAGCGTTATATTGCGCCCGGTCGCGACGATCCCGACGATCTTGTCTCCGTGAAAAAGCCCGTGCGCGCTCCATCGCAACCACACAAATGTATTATCCGCCTTGCGAAGCCGCTGATCGAACGAAATCGGAGGACCGTCGAAGGTGAGAGTCTGCACACGATCGCGCAGCGACGTGCCGAATGTGTCGGCGAAGAAATCCGACGACAGCGATTGCCCGGACTCCCACCCCTCCAGCCCAAGCGCTTCTGCAAACGGCGCGTTGATGAATTCAGGCTTGCCGTCCATATCCATGTGAACAACAAAGTCAGGCAGATAGCGCAGCAGCATCAGCAGATACTCTGCGGTGTCCGCCGGCTTGATCTGGTTCTCGCTGGGCTCATCGATCTTCTCGTAGAAGGTGACAATAATGTCGCCATGGCAGACATGCGAGGTGATCTTCATCCATTCGCCGTCGGCGATACGTTCGATGAGTGGAGCGCCGGAAATGAACGGCCGGTTGAACCAGCGACGACTGGCAAGCTCCTGCGCAGAAATGCTGAGGCCACGATACCGGTCGCCGAGGAAACCGGCCCTCAACCCGGCAAGCACTGTCTCGACGCGATCGACACCCGGCGCCATGACAATGTCAAAGTCGTTGTAACGCTCTACGATTGAACTGCTCGCAACAATGAGCCGGTCGCCTGGGTCCCAAACCGTTACGCCGAAGGAAAGACTGTCCACGGCACGTCGCACCAGGCTTTCCACCTCCGAAGCTGGCATTTCCTCCGTCAGGCCGTCGTCCAGCCGGGCGAAATATCCGACCGCAATGTTGCGTACCAGCACCGGCTGCACGACAACGGCGACTCGACCCGGGATTTCGGGCAGAGACAATTCAAGCCGCGTCAGGCTGTTGGCGCCCAGCGCGCCAGCGGAAATCTCGGACAGCCGGGTGCCGCTCAGCCAACCCTCGGCAAGCCCGAAACGGGCTCTGAACGCTGCATTGTCGGCTGAATATCGCCCGTCCAGCGAAACGATGAAGGCGGGCTCCGGTATGACTTCGGCGACAGCGTTCGAGATTACAGGAAGAGATAGCACGCGTTCAGGCCTTTCGATCCCGATCGCTTGCGTCGCTGCGCATTGAGGGGCGCGGCCTGATCGAAACGACGTCCAGCACCCCTCGCATCCCGGGCTTATTGGTCCGCAAGAGACGTCGAAGATTCACAATTGTCAATGGAGGGAATTCGTGGTCGCTCAAGAATAGGCAGCGACCACACCAGACTCACACGCGGGCCTCAAGCCCTGCAAGCTTTGCCAGATCCGCCGGCTTCAACTCGACCGACTCGCCGCAGCCGCAGGCCGACGTCTGGTTCGGGTTGTTGAAGACGAAGCCGGAGCGCAGCTTGGTCGTCTCGAAATCCATCTGGGTCCCGAGGAGATAGAGAACGGCCGCCGGATCGATCCAGACCTTCGCACCATCGCGCTCGATGAAATCGTCCTTGGCATTGGGCTCGGACACGAGGTCCACCGCATATTCCATGCCCGCGCAGCCGCCCTTGCGGATCGACACGCGAAGGCCCTGCGCTTCGGCACCGCTGTTTTCGACGATTTCCCTGACCCTGCCGGCCGCAGCCTCAGTCAGCGTCATGACCTGAAAAGCCATTTGTTTCTCCTTCCGCAACGGGTTCAAGGCCCGCGCTTCATGAATCGAATGTAGTCTCGCGCAGTGAAAGCTTCAATACGAGCCAGGCGCTAATCGCTCAGTACCAACCGAGCGCGACTTGCGCCTCTTCCGACATGCGGGCCGGCGACCACGGCGGCTCGAACACCATCTTGACCTCGACACCGGAGACGCCTTCGACCGCGCCGACCGCATTTTCCACCCAACCCGGCATTTCGCCGGCCACGGGGCAACCCGGCGCCGTCAGCGTCATGTCGATCTTGACCATGCGGTCGTCCTCGACATCGATCTTGTAGATCAGGCCCAACTCGAAGATATCCGCCGGAATTTCCGGATCGTAGACCGTCTTCAGCGCCGAGATGATATCGTCCGACAGCCGCGCCAGCTCATCGGCCGGGATGGACGATTGCACGATACCCTCGCGGACGCCGGCCTGGGCCTCGTCCTGAACGGCTTCGCTTGCGCTCACTGCTTCGTTTACACTCATGGCCATCTCACTTTCAGGCAAAGAACTTGCGCGCCTGTTCCAGCGCTTCGGCCAGTTTATCGACCTCGGCGCGCGTATTGTACATGGCGAAAGACGCCCTGCATGTGGACGTCACGCCGAAGCGTTTCAAGAGCGGCTGGGCGCAATGGGTGCCGGCCCGCACCGCCACGCCTTGGCGGTCGATCACCATCGACACGTCATGGGCATGGATGCCTTCAAGCTCGAAGGAGAAGATACCGCCCTTGCCCGGCGCATTGCCGAACACTTTCAGCGAATTCACCGCTCGGAGACGTTCCGTCGCATAGGCCGTCAGATCCTCCTCATGCGCTGCAATCGCCGCACGGCCAACCTTCTCCATATAATCGAGCGCATAGCCAAGCCCGATAGCCTGCACGATCGGCGGCGTGCCGGCTTCGAAACGATGCGGCGGATCGTTATAGGTGACGGCGTCCTCGCTCACGTCGAAAATCATCTCGCCGCCGCCCATGAAGGGCCGCATCTGCTTCATGCGGTCCATCTTGCCATAAAGCACGCCGATGCCGGACGGGCCGTAAAGCTTGTGGCCGGTCATGACATACCAGTCGCAATCGATGTCGCGGACATCGACCGGCATATGAACAGCGCCCTGAGACCCGTCGACCAGAACCGGAATGCCGCGCTCATGCGCGATACGGCAGACTTCCTTGACCGGGACGATGGTGCCCAGCGCATTCGACATATGCGTGATCGCAACGAGCTCGGTCTTCTCCGTCAACGACTTCTCGAACGCCTCGATATGAAACGCTCCATCGTCATCCACCGGAACCCAGACGAGCTTCGCACCCTGCCGCTCGCGGATGAAATGCCACGGCACGATGTTGGAGTGATGCTCCATGATCGTCAGCACAATCTCGTCGCCCTCGCCGATATGCGGCATCCCCCAGCCATAGGCGACCGTGTTGATCGCTTCCGTCGAGGACTTGGTGAAGACGATTTCGTCCACCGAACCGGCATTGAGGAAGCGGCGCACCTTCTCGCGCGACGCCTCATAGGCTTCAGTGGCGGCATTCGACAGGAAATGCAGCCCGCGATGCACATTGGCATATTCATGGGAATAGGTATGCGAGACCGCATCGATGACGGCCTGCGGCTTCTGGGCCGAAGCGCCGTTGTCGAGATAGACGAGCGGCTTGCCATAGACTTCACGCGACAGGATCGGGAAGTCCCGGCGAATGGCCTCGACGTCGTATGCGGTCGCGGATGCGTCCATGTCAGTTACCATGCCTTTCGAGCCAGCCTTCGATGACATCTTCCAGCGCTTCGACCAGTGGCTCGTCGTCGAGTTCCTCGACCACTTCCGCCACGAAAGCCTGGACCAGAAGCGCCCGCGCCTTCTTTTCCGGAATGCCGCGCGCCATCAGATAATAGAGATGGTTGCGGTCGATATCCGCGACGGTCGCGCCATGGGCGCACTGCACGTCGTCGGCAAAGATTTCCAGCTCCGGCTTGGTCGAAAAATCGCCCTCTTCGGACAGCAGCAGCGTGTTGCAGGCCATGCGCGCATCGGTCTTCTGGGCATCCGGAGCGACCCGGATCTGGCCCTGGAAGACGCCGCTTGCCTTGTCGAACACGACATTGCGGACGATTTCGGTCGAGGTCGTTTCCGGCACGTCATGGCCGAGCGTCATGGTGACATCGGTATGGCTTTCACCGCCGAGCAGGTTCACGACCCGGAAGGTAAAGTCCGAGCCCTCGCCCACCGTCACGCCATGTACTTCCTGGCGCACCAGCTTGCCGCCGGCATTGACGATGAAGAGGCGGAGCTTCGCATCCTTTTCCAGCCGGAAATTGATCTGGCCGAGATGGGTATCGGAAACGCCCTGCTCCTGCACGATGACCCAGGTGACATCCGCACCGGCCTTCAGCGTCAGATCCGAAACGCTGGACACGAGCGCCTGTGCAGAGCCATTGCCCTGCTGACGTTCGACGATCCGAGCGGACGCACCGGCACCGACCGACACGACGAAGCGAGCATGTGACTGACCGCCCGAATGCAGAACCTGCAATTCGATCGGCTCCGCCAGCGCCGCGCCATCGGCAACTGCGATTTCAAGACCGTCGCGCAGGAAGCCGCCATTGATCCGGCCGACCGCATCATCGTCACCGCGCGGCGACATGAGGAATGCGCCCGTCCCGTCTTCCAGCATGGCCGCGATGCCGCGAGCGGTCACGCCCTCGGCCTTGGCCGTGCGGACGACCTTACCGTTTTCGAGCGCGAACACGGCGCTGCCGGCGATCAACGGCTCAAGGGCCTTCACATCGCCATTGGTATTGGCCGGAACCTGGCGCAGCAGATTGCGCAGATCCGTATAATGCCAGGCCTCGATACGGCGCGTCGGCAGACCGCGGGTCTTGATGTCGGTGATCAGGCGGTCGCGGGCTACCAGCACGTCGCCATTGCCCGGCAAGTCGCCGACCTGTTCGGTGTAAGCCATGAGAAGCGCATTTTCCGCTTCCGTCAGCTTGATCTGGGGTTGAGCACTCATCGCCTTGTCCTCAAGCCGCCGCTTCGATCACGTCGGCATAGCCGTTGGCTTCCAGTTCAAGCGCTAGGCCCTTGTCGCCCGACTTGATGATCTGGCCCTTGTAGAGAACGTGAACCGTATCCGGCACGATATGTTCGAGGAGGCGCTGGTAATGCGTGATGACGATTACGGCGCGGTCGGGCGATCTCAGCGCATTGACGCCATCCGAAACAATCTTCAGCGCGTCGATGTCGAGGCCGGAATCGGTCTCGTCGAGGATGCAAAGCCTCGGCTCCAGCAACGCCATCTGCAGGATTTCGGCGCGCTTCTTCTCGCCACCGGAGAAGCCGACATTGAGCGGTCGGCGCAGCATTTCCGGCGCGATCTTCAGGTGTGCCGCCGCATCCTTGACCCGCTTCATGAAGTCCGGCGTCGTCAGTTCGGCTTCGCCGCGCTGCTTGCGCTGCTCATTCAGTGCCACCTTGAGGAACTGCATCGTGGCAACGCCCGGAATTTCGACCGGATACTGGAAGGCCAGGAAAATGCCCTTGGCGGCGCGCTCGGCCGGATCAAGCTCCAGAATGCTCTCGCCGTCATAAAGGATATCGCCCTCGGTGACTTCATAGTCCTCGCGACCCGACAGGATATAGGAGAGCGTCGACTTGCCCGACCCGTTCGGACCCATGATCGCCGCCACTTCGCCGGCCTTCACGGTGAGGTTCAAGCCACGAATGATCTCGGTGCCATCCTCGGCGATCCGCGCATGAAGGTTTCTGATCTCAAGCATCTTGTTCTTCCTGTTCATCGGGCGGATCAAAGGCCGCCTGTTTGATATTCCTGTCGCCGGACCAGGTCCGGTGTGTCTGTTTTTTGGCGAGGCCGCGCCCCGAACTCCGTCAACGTCAGCCCTCGCCTCCGTCATCCTCGGGCCTGTCCCGAGGATCTGCTACGCCTGCCAGGCTCGCTCCGTGAATGGCCCCTGCCGCGCCGCCGCTTCACCCGCAAAATTCCTGCCGCGCCGTCACACTCGCATCCTCGTCAGTAGATCCTCGGGACAAGCCCGAGGATGACGCCAGTGAGAGGCTCAGGCCACCGTCCAGGCAGCACCCCTTAGTTATAATCATCCCACATCCGCGTATTCGGGTGCGGGCGATATACATTCTCGATCTCGTCAATCTTCTCGAACAGATCCATCCAGGTCGGATTGAGTCCTTCGATCAGCTTTATCTTCCACTCCCGCACATACCGCTTCAGCGCCTTCTGCCGCCGGATCGCCAGAACGATATTCGGATGGCTTTCGAACCAGACCAGATATTTGGCCTGATACTTCGCCGTAAAACCCTCATTCACTGCATTCCGGTGTTCCCAGATGCGCCCATGAAGGTCGCTGGTCACACCCGTGTAGATCACCCCCCGCGGCTTGTCCGACATCATGTAGACGAAGCCGGTCATGCTTATGCGCTGCTCCCCTCTCCGTCATCCTCGGGCCTGTCCCGAGGATCTGCTGCGCCTACCAAGCCCGCTCGGTGAATGGACAAACCGAGGCAGTCACTTCGCCCTCAGCACTTTCTGCTGCGCCGTACCATTCCCGTCTTCGTCAGTAGATCCTCGGGACAAGCCCGAGGATGACGGTGGGTATAGTGGCGGTCGCCACCTCCATCACCCCACCGAACCCTCAAGCGAAATCCCGATCAGCTTCTGCGCCTCGACCGCAAATTCCATCGGCAGTTCCTGGATGACGTCCTTCACGAACCCGTTGACGATCAGCGCGATGGCTGCCTCTTCCGGGATACCGCGGGCGAGGCAGTAGAAGAGCTGGTCTTCGGAGATCTTCGAGGTGGTCGCCTCGTGCTCCAGCTGCGCCGACGCGTTCTTCGCCTCGATGTAAGGCACGGTATGCGCGCCGCACTTGTCGCCGATGAGGAGCGAGTCGCACTGGGTGAAGTTGCGGGCATTGTCAGCACGGCGATTGATCGCCACCTGGCCGCGATAGGTATTCTGCGAGAAGCCGGCCGAGATACCCTTTGAGATGATGCGGCTCGACGTGTTCTTGCCGAGATGGATCATCTTGGTGCCGCTATCGACCTGCTGATGGCCGTTCGACACGGCAATCGAATAGAACTCGCCTCGCGAACCGTCGCCGCGCAGGATGCAGGACGGATATTTCCAGGTGATCGCCGAACCGGTCTCGACCTGCGTCCAGGAGATCTTGGAATTCTTGCCCCGGCAATCGCCGCGCTTGGTGACGAAGTTGTAGATGCCACCCTTGCCGTCCTTGTCGCCCGGATACCAGTTCTGGACGGTAGAATACTTGATCTCGGCGTCATCCATCGCGATCAGTTCGACGACAGCCGCGTGCAGCTGGTTCTCGTCGCGCTGCGGCGCGGTGCAGCCTTCGAGATAGGAGACGTAAGCGCCTTCTTCGGCAATGATCAGCGTGCGCTCGAACTGGCCAGTATTCTTCTCGTTGATACGGAAATAGGTCGACAGCTCCATCGGGCAACGAACGCCCTTCGGCACATAGACGAACGAGCCATCGGTGAAGACGGCGCAATTCAGCGTCGAATAGTAATTGTCGGTGACCGGCACGACGGAGGCGAGATATTTCTTCACCAGCTCCGGATGCTCGCGGATCGCTTCCGAGATCGACATGAAAATGACGCCGGCCTTGGACAGTTCTTCCTTGAAGGTCGTGACGACGGAGACACTATCAAACACCGCATCGACGGCGATCTTCGAAGGTTTCACGCCTGCCAGGATTTCCTGTTCCTTCAACGGAATGCCGAGCTTTTCATAGGTCTTCAGCAGTTCCGGATCGACCTCGTCCAGCGACTTCGGGCCGGAGGCCGATTTCGGCGCGGAATAGTAATAGATGTCGTTGAAATCGATCTTCGGATAATCGACGCGCGCCCAGGTCGGCTCTTCCATCGTCAGCCAGCGACGATAGGCCTCCAGACGCCATTCAAGCATCCATTCCGGCTCCTGCTTCTTGGCAGAAATGAAACGTACGATATCTTCCGAAAGGCCCTTGGGCGCGCGGTCGGATTCGATCATCGTCTCGAAGCCGTATTTATATTGGTCCACGTCGATCTTGCGGACCTGATCAATGGTTTCCTGAACGGCGACCATGGTGTGCTCCAATCTTGCCGGCTCAAGAACCGGCAGCTTGTCATCTTCATCTGTTGGCCGGAGCTTTTGCAGCGATTGCAGCGGCTCCGCAAGGAAAATTGCTTTTCCTCAAGTTTCATTTTCTCAAGCGGCAGCGCCCTGTCGGTTGAGCCGCGCCAGAAGCCGTTCAAAGGCGGCAATGGCGTGGTCGATATCTTCATCCGTCGTTGCCGGTCCGATGGAGGCGCGCAGCGCGCCAAGCTTCGGGTCAAAGCCCATGGCGGCCAGCACATGGCTTTCGCCCACCTTGCCTGACGAACAGGCCGAGCCTGCAGAAAGCGCAATTCCTTCGAGATCGAACGCAATCTGCCCCGTCTCGGATTTCAGCCCAGGCACGGAAAAGAACGATGTATTGGGTATCCTCGGGCCATCCGCGCCATGGACAATGAGATCCGGGCAGGCGCGGCGCATCGCGCTTTCCAGCCGGTCTCTCTTAAACTGGAGGCTTGCGGCCCGCGCTTCAAGGTTCTGCGCCTGATATTCCGCCGCCGCGCCAAAGCCGGCAATGGCCGCGATATTCTCGGTGCCCGCGCGGTGACCCTTCTCATGCCCGCCGCCGCGCAACAGAGGCGCAGGCATCATCGCCTCGCCACGCGAGACAAGCGCGCCGGCCCCCTTCGGCCCGCCGATCTTGTGGGCTGAGAGGATCAGGAAGTCTGCGCCGATGGCGTCGATCAAAACTGATACGCGCCCCGTTGCCTGAACGGCGTCGCAAACGAAAATCCCACCGGCTTTCCGCGCCAAAGCAGCAACCTCGGCCACCGGCTGGAGAATGCCCGTCTCGTTATTGGCGAGCATCACAGCCACCAGCGGCAGACCCGCCGCCATATCGTGCCCCGAAAGCAGGGTAGCCAGAGCCTCGAGATCGACGACACCCGCAGCGGTCACCGGAATTTCAATCACATCGGCTTTCGCAAACCGTCCACCCTCGCGAAC
>DATMTA010000049.1:0-31581 GCA_035565055.1 Ensifer sp. | reverse complement strand
GGCACTTCTCCCCAAGGGGAGAAGAGGGCGCAAGACAGCAGCCGTCTCCCTATTCGACTTATGCAGTTGCCTGACCCTGAACGGCGAGACCTGATCGAAACGAAAACCCGGTGAAAGCCATGCCGATCCCGCTTCTAGGCCTCCTGCTGGTCATGCCGGCACTGGTGATTGTTCTTCTGCTCTTCATCGTGCCTCTGGTGAGCTCCATCACCGGGGCGTTTTCGGTGGACGGGAGGTTCGGCCTTGCCAATTTCCAGAAGGCTTTCGAGCTTTACAGCAGCGATATTCTCTTCACGGTCGTGATCGTCAGCGTCTCGGCGCTGCTGATCGCGCTTCTCGCCATCGCCATCGGCGGCTATCTGACGCTTGGCTCAAATCCGCGCGGGGTTGCCATCCTGCGCTGGCTCTATCGCTGGCCGCTTTTCGTACCCTTCATCGTGGTCGGCCAGATCCTTCGAACCTTTCTCGCCAAGAACGGGCTGATGAACAGCATGCTCATGCAGCTTGGCATTCTCACGCCGATGCAGACAACGAGCTTTCTCGACTGGCGCGGCATCGTCATTGCCTTCGTCTGGAAGCAGACGCCCTTCGTCACCCTGCTGCTCGCCGGCGCCATGGCCTCGCTCGACCGCTCGATGATCGAATCCGCCCGCAATCTCGGGGCGAGCCGCCTGCGAATCCTCGTTGAAATCATCCTGCCGCAGGTTCTGCCCACCCTGCTTGTCGGCCTCATCCTCAGCTTCGTCACCATGATGTCGGTTCTGTCCGTGCCGCTGATGATCAACGCGCAATCGCCGACCATGCTCACCGCCAGCATGGCCTTCCGCATCAACGCCTATGGGGATTACGGCGTCGCCAACGCGCTTGGCGTCATCTCCCTGTTGACGACCAGCCTCGTGGCATGGGTCTATCTGCGCCAGACGATGAGGGAACATCGATGAGAACCGCCATGATCGACCTCAAGTGGATACCCCGCGCGCTGGGCCTTGGCCTGCTCGCCTTCGCCATCTTCGGCCCGCTGACCAATCTCGTCCTCTGGGCCGTGGCGGAGAAGTGGTACTTTCCCCATGCACTGCCGCTGCAATACGGCTTTTCCTATTGGGTGAGCGTCTTCTCGCCGCGCGGCAATGCCACGACCTCGCTGACCATGAGCGTGATCATCGCCTGCCTGACCGTGATCTTCTCTATCGGCCTTGCCATCCCCGCCGGCTATGCGCTGGCGCGGCTGAAGCTGCCGTTTCGCGGCGCTATCCTGCTGGTGCTGCTCATCCCGCAGGCGTTCCCCAACCTGCCGGTCTATGTGAACATCGCCCGGCTCTTCTACCAGATTGGCCTCAACGGCACCGTCGTCGGCGTCGTTCTCGTCCATGTCACCCACGGCCTCGTCTATGCCGTCTGGATCGCCACCGCCGCCTTCTCGGCGATCGACCGCGAACTCGAAGAGGCTGCCCGCTCCATGGGCGCGTCTGCGCTCAGAACCTTCCGCGATGTGACGCTGCCCATTGCCGCGCCCGGCCTGCTCGCCAGCGCCGTCTTCGTCTTCCTGGAATCGCTGGACGAATTCACCGGCACCTATTTCGTCGGCGCACCGGATATCTCGACACTGCCGCTGTTGCTCTATACGGCAGGTTCGGGCGGCAATTACCAGATCGCCTCGATCACCGCGCTGATCCTGCTCGTCCCCTCGATCGCTTTCATGCTCGTCATCGAACGCTTCCTGCGCGCCGACGTCCTTTCCAAGGTGGGGCGTTAATGAAGGACAGAAACGAAACCGAAGCATCGCCGCGCTATATCAGCGCCCATGAAGTGGCAGAACGCGCCGGCGTCTCCCGCTCGGCCGTGTCGCGCACCTTCACCCATGGCGCGAGCGTCTCGGAAGCGACGCGCGAGAAGGTGCTGCGGGCGGCGGAAGAGCTTGGCTATCAGGTCAACGATCTCGCGCGCGGGCTGCTCGCCAATCGCAGCCAGCTCGTCGGCATGATTGCATCCGATCCGGAAACGCCCTTCCGCTCGCTGCAGATTTCGACGCTTTCCCGGCTTCTGGTGGAAAGCGGCCGCGTGCCCGTGCTCATCACCACCGACGGCACCGCTGCCGGTCAGGCCTCGCATGCCAACCTGCTGCGCTATCGCGCGCAGGCCACCATCGTACTCTCCGGGATGCCATCCCGCGCCTTCATCGAGCTTGCCCAGCGCAACGGCCAGCCGCTGATTGCCATCGGCCGCAACGAAGAGGGGCCGGACCATATCCGCGTCAACAATGCGCTTGCCGCCGCCACCGCCGTGCAGGTCTTTGCCGCCCGCGGCATGACCCGCATCGGCATGGTGACCTCCGCCGTCGGCAGCCCCAACCTGATCGAGCGCGAACAGGCCTATGTCGAGGCCGCCCGCATGGCAGGCCTTGAGATTTTCGTCGAGCGGGCCGAACGCACCGACTACGAGGGCGGCAGTCTTGCCGCTTCGCTGCTGCTCTCGCCTGCCCGCCGGGTCGAGGGCGTCTTCTGCGTCAACGACCTGATGGCGCTCGGCCTCATGGACTATGCGCGCAACATGCTGGGTCTCAGTATTCCCGATGATCTCTCCGTCATTGGCTTCGACGATATCCCCGAAGCCAGCTGGGGCGCCTATCGCCTCACGACCTTCCAGCAAAGCGCTGAAAAGCAGGCCCGGGAAATCCTGAACATCCTCGACCGGCGGCTTGGTGAGCCCGCAGCCGCGCCGATCGTCACGCAGCTCGATGTCCCGCTCATCATGCGCGACACGGTGCGGGCAATGAAGATCGAGCGCACATCTCACGCTCGGTGAAGACGAAAGACATTCCCATGACGAATTGGCATTCCATCTGGCTGCAGCCCTCCGCCGCCGATCTCGAGAGGCTTCAGGCGACCGTCGACCGGCTCTCCGATCTTCTCGGAACCCAGCGCTTCATTCCACATCTCACTCTGGTCGAGGATATGGAGCGCAGCGCGGAGGATCTCGCGGACGTTCTCGACACGCATTTTGCCGGCGAGACCGCCTTCACGGTGCCCGTCACCGGCATTCACGGCCTGCCGCAATTCTTTCGCTCGCTCTATGCCGGATTCGAGCCCGCAGGCCGGCTCAGGCACCTGAAGACCAGGGCCGTCGATACCTTTGGCACCGGGTCGGTGGAAACCTTCATGCCGCATATATCGCTCGCCTACGGCGTGACGGAGGAACAGCGGACGAGCGTGCACGCGGGGCTCGAACAGGACTATCTGGGATCCCCAATCCGCTTCGACGCCATCGCAGTCGTCAATTCGGCCCAGTCCATCCCGATCGAGGACTGGGCAGTCGTTCACACGCTCAGGCTTGTCTGAGGCGACTGGGCTGGCTTCGCGCGCCCAAACGCTGCGTGTTGGAAGATTTCTGACGGATTATTCGCGCGCCTTGGCACATAGGGCAGGCTATGGCCAAAAGGGCCGACGATGCTGTTGCACCGGCGGTCCACTTGATGCGGCGTCATGTCGATCGCCCTATTGTGAAGCGCCTATGGCGGATTCAACGGCCTGCATGGAGTGCGGCCTCGCCGGCAGCACGAACGCGCACCTCGTGCAGGGTGGACGCGGCGCTGCTGATAACGGCATCGACATCGACGCCCACGAGTTTGCCGTGGCGCTTGCGGATATGACCGTCGATGATCACCGTGTCGACATTGTTCGGCTTGCCGTTCTGGAGCATGAGACAGGTCGGATCTATGTTTCGGGCCGGCATCATGTTGATCTCGTCCGTGCGGACGAGAATGATGTCGGCGCGCTTGCCGGGGGTCAGTGAACCGATCTGGTCGGCAAGTCCGAGAACATTGGCGCCGCTGAGCGTGCCAACCCGAAGCGCATCCTTGTAGCCGAATTTCCATTCAATGCCGCCTTGCGCGATCGCCAGCAGGCTGCCCGTCAGGTTTCCGGCTTCAACCTGCTGCATTCTGCCGGAATCCACCAGCATTCTGAGCGCCGCAAACGGGTCAGCGGAGGTCTGGCCGGTGACGTCCACGCTGAAGCTGAGATTGTCCAGCGGCACCTCCGCGCAGGTCATCGCATAGACGGGCGGCAGACCATTGCCGATCATCGGATCGGTGCAGGGACAGAAGGCCACCTTCACGCCCTTGGCCTTGATGAGTTCGATCGCCTGCGGCTGGATGCCGGGGCCATGCGTGAAGATGAATTCCGGCCCGATGAGGTCCGGTGCGGCGAGAAAGCCACCGTGATTGGTGATGGGGCGAAGCCCGAGGTCGCGGGCCATGGCCACATGTTCGGCCATATGGGCGCCCGTTTCATCAAGGAGCACGCCCACGCCCAGAAGACCGTTTCCGTGCGCCTCCGCCCAGTCTCGCGCATTCTTCAGGTCGTCGACATTTGTCGCATGGCCACCGACGACACAAGGGTAAAGGAATTTGGCCCGGATGCCGCTATCGGCCAGGGCCTGCATTTCCGCCACCGCGTCCTCGCTGTGACGCACGCCATGGGCCCAGTTGTTGCAGGTGGTAATGCCGGCATTGATTGCGTCGAGGGCTGCGAAGCGCACGGCGGCGTAGTGATCTTCCGCCGTGTAGTGGTGGAGGAGCATATGTGCCCGGAAATAGGCCGTCGCATCGTCGACGATACCGCGCCAGATGCCGTTCCACATGTGCCAGTGGGTCTCGACGAAGCCCGGCATCACCACCATGTTCGTTGCATCGATGATCTCCGCGCCTGGCGCGTTGATGTTCTCCGCCACGGCGACGATCACGCCATCGCGGACATGCACGTCGCCCCTCGCCATTTCTGGCATCGCCGGATCAATGGGCAGGACATGGCCGCCCCGGATCAACAGTTCGCGGGACTCTTGCGCCTGCGACGCCACGCTATGATCGTTCATATGGATTCCTCCCAAGTCTGTCTTCTCGACGGGTCGTCAATTTACGGGTGATGGACGGCCGCAGGTTGATGGCTGTCGCTGCTGCGCCGCAGTGCCTCTCGAATTCCGGTCTCTGGTCATGCACATGCGACTACCGGGGCCGCGCGCCTGCCGAATCCGACGAAAGGCAAAATGTGGTGAACGTGCCCCGCCTGCGACCGGGGCTTCTCGCTATCGATCCGATTTGTCGCATCTCACTGCGTCACTCCTCCCAATGGATGCTTCGCGCCGGCCTGGCCGGATCGCGCGGCGGAAAGCTCACTCCCGCACCTCCTCGTGCAGAAATTGAGCATGATCAATATTCATGTTTGCGGGGCTCGGTCAAGCCTTGACGCCAAAATTCCGAAACGGGCATGAATGGCATACGAGTCGCGCGGCGTCGCCACGCAGGATTCGCGGTGTTGTTCACAGGTGCGTCGGCTTGTAGACTGTGGGGATCCTTGCCGTTTCGGCGGCCGGTATCCGCGGAGATGCCGGTTCGGCAGATCGGGCGATGGCTTCGTTTCCAAGTCTCAGGCAGAGATATCCACGACAAGGTTGGACCGGTGAAAAAACAGGGACTGCGGGAAAGAAACAAGGAAGAGAAGCTTCGAAACATCAAGGAAGCCGCCGTCGAACTGTTCATGTCGAAGGGCTATGACGATACGACAACGCGTGAGATTGCACACAAGGCGGGCGTCGGTCTCGGCACTGTGTTCGTTTATGCGGACACGAAGCGGGACCTTCTGTTTCTGATCGTCAACGACGAGCTCGAGGCCTGCATTCACAAGGCCGCAGCCGGCATCAGCGCGGACGCTTCGGTATTCTCCAACCTGCTTTTCGTGCTGCGGATGCATTTCGAATACTTCCTCATGCGGCCCGCGCTGTCCCGCCCTGCCCTGCGCGAGATGTATTTCTACCAGTCCGGCAAGCAGGCAGAACGGTTCAGCCGGACCCGCACGGAACTGAACAATCTCATCCGTGACGTCATTGCCGACGCGATGGACAAGAAGCTGATCTATTCGCCGGAGACGCCCGAATGCGTCGCGCAGGCGATTTTCGCGGTTTATCAGGTGCAGCTTCGCCGCTGGCTTTCCGCTGAAAATCCGTCTCTGGACGAAGGCATGGAGGCGCTTGGGCGGCAGATTCGCGTCATCATGTGCGGTCTGGCCCCGCGCCCGGAAGCCTTGCAGTAGCCAAACGGCACCCGGCGCATCGGCACGTTAATCCAAAAAAATGATCGTGCTCAGGATTGACAACTGACTTCCGAGCGATAATTATTGAACATGCTCAATTTTAGTTCGCCTTTGGAGTGGCGGTCTGGAAGAGCGCTCACCCGGGCGAACCAGCCAATGGGTCTCGCCGTGGCGAGCATGGGAGGAAGAAATGTCGATTTTCCATCGGTTTTCCGGTCGTCTGGCCGCGATTTTCTGCGCCCCGGGCGCAGCTCAGGCTGGGACTACCACGAGTGCCGCTTCGTTCTCTTTGGCGGGTGTTCATCACGGGCAGGCGTGGCCTCGACTCTTTATTGAACGTGCTCACTCCGCATTCCAGGTCTCTGTTTCCCAGCTTTGCCGTGACCACCTTCCAGCTCTCGCACCGGGGATGTTTGCGCGATGAACGGTCAGAACGACACATCGACGGAGGCCATGTCAGGCTCCGCCCGAACCGCACCTGTTGCCATCACGGTCGCGCCGAATGGCGGCCGCAAGACCAAGGCTGATCACCCTGCCCTGCCGATGACCGCCGGCGAACTGGCCGATTGCGCCGAGGCCTGCCTTTCGGCATCCGCCAGCATGATCCATCTGCATGTCCGCGACGATCAGGGCCGGCATGTTCTTGACGCCGGTCTCTACCGGGCCGCCATCGAGGCCATCCGCGCCCGGGTCGGCGACCGCATGGTGATCCAGATCACGACCGAGGCTCTGGGCGTCTATACCCCGGAGGAACAGGTTGCGCTGGTCCGCGCCGTCCGGCCCGAAGCGGTGTCGCTGGCGCTGCGCGAACTGGCGCCCGGTCCCGAGCATGAACGGGCGCTTGAAAACCTGCTGATTTGGATGCGCAAGGAGCGGGTCTTCCCGCAGATCATCCTTTATGATCGCCACGACCAGGAAAGGCTTTCGGCGCTTCTCGCGCGTGGCGTGATCCCGGCCGATGATATTGATGTGCTCTATGTTCTTGGCCGCTACACCGCCTCCCAGCAGTCGGAACCGGCGGATCTGATCCCCTTTCTCATGCCCGGCAGCCATCGCTTTGCGAGCTGGAGCACCTGCGCCTTCGGAATGCAGGAAGCGGCCTGCGTCACGGCCTCGGCCCTTCTCGGCGGTCACATCCGTATCGGTTTTGAAAACAACATGCATCTGCCGGATGGGACTGTCGCCAGTTCCAATGCCGCGCTGATCCAGCCGGTCGCCGAGAGCCTGCACGCGCTGGGCCTCAAGCTCGCGACCGCCGACACCCTTCGGGAAAGACTGACGGCCATCTGGTGAATGCCGGCTGACCAACATCCAGAGACTATGGAGTTCATCGTGACACAACAGGCCACACCCGGGGAGCTTTCCGGCCCCCGCTCGCTGGAAAACGCAAAAGAATGGATGCGGGACCGGCTCAAGAAGCGGATCCATCCGCTCGGGCTCACCAATCCCGAAGCCACGCTTCGCACCATTGACGGGCTGAAGGGCCTCGACGGCGAAAACTGGGCCACCGCGTGGATCGCCACCGGCAACGGCTATCTCGAACAGGGCAAGACGCTCGAAGCGGCAGGCGACCTCGCGGCTGCACGCGATGCCTATTATCAGGCTTACGGATTCTATTTCCTTGGGCGCTTCCCCTGCCCCAACCATCCGGCCAAGGAAGAGAGCTATCGGCTCGAACTTGAGGCCTATGCGAAGTTCGGTGCGCTCGCATCTCCGCCGATCGTCCCCGTGACGATCCCGTTCCAGGCAGACAACGCCTTGCAGCCGGAGATCCGCTTCTATTTCCGCAAGCCGGAGAATGTCGCTCGTCCGCCGGTCGTCATCATGTGGGGTGGCGTCGATGCGTGGAAGGAGGAGATGACGGAGCTCTCCGACACGCTGGTCGCCGCGGGCATTGCCACGATTGCCATGGACAATGTCGGCACCGGGCAGTCGCCGCTGAAAGCGCGCCGGGATGGTGAAGCACAGTTCCTGCCCGTCATCGAATGGGCCCGCGCGCATCCCGAACTGGATGGCGAGCGCATCGGCCTGATCGGACGATCCTTCGGCGGCCACTGGGCCACCAAGCTCGCCCATCTGATACCGGAAAAGCTGCGCTGCGCCGTCAACTGGGGTGGCGGGGTGCATTACATGTTCCAGCGCGACTGGGTCGAGCAATCCCGCTACCCCGACAGCTATCTCATGGAACTGGTGGAGACCCGCAGCCGCATGCTCGGCGCCTCCAACGATGCTGAATATATCGAAGGCTTTCGCGTCCTGTCGCTCCTCGACCAGGGTCTCCTGTCGCGCCCCTGCGCGCCCCTCCTGCTCGTCAACGGTAAAGAGGACAAGCAATGCCCCATCGCCGACATCCATCTGCTGCTCGAACACGGCAGCCCGAAGACGGTGCGGCTTTTCCCCGGCGGTCACATGGGCTTCGGACCGCATACGGTCCCGACGATCGTCGCCTGGGTTGCGGATCAACTGAATGTCACGAAAGGAAACAGCCATGAGTAACTGGCGGCACATGATGCCAACGACAGAGGCCTATCTCCTCGACAAGGTCCTCTACGAGCTCCACCACAAGCCCGATGACCTCGCAGCCTACAACCAGGACAAGACCGCCTATCTCGCCCGCTACAAGCTGACGCCGGAGATGGCGCACAAGATCGCCAGCAATGACGTGGCCGCGCTCTACGAAGCCGGCGTCAACCCCTATCTGCTGCGCGCCCATTGCATCGGCGTGCGCATCCCCGAGGACGTGTCGCTTGCCGCACTCCGCAGCCTCATGAAAGAAGGAGACGACAAATGGCTGAACTGACCGGCATCTACACGGCGAGCCACACGCCCGTCATGCTGAACTTTCCGGACCGCATCCCGTCCGATCTGCGCAACGAGATCTTCGGCGCGTATGAGGCCATGGGACGCGATTTCGAAAGCGGCAAGCCCGATGCGCTGGTGGTTCTTTCGAACGACCACCTTCACAATTTCTTCCTCAACAATTTCCCCGCCCTCTGCATCGGTGTCGGTGAACAGTATGAGAGCCCGATCGAACATTGGCTCAAGGCCAAGCGGCGCATTTTTGCCGGCGACCAGGCATTCGGCGCCTATCTCCTTCAGGAGGCCCTGCAGGCGGAATTCGACCCGTCCTTCTCGATGGAAATGGTGCTCGATCACGGTGCGCTGACGCCGCTGGAGCTTGCCGGGCTCGATCCTGATCTGCCGATCGTGCCCATCCTGTTCAACTGCGTGCAGCCGCCCATGCCGACCATGCGCCGCTGCTACAATTTCGGCAAATTCCTCGGCCGCGCCATCCGCAACTACAAGGGCGTCGAGCGCGTCGCGATCCTGGCGACCGGCGGCATCAGCCATGACATCGCCACCCCGCGCATGGGTATGGTCAACCGCGACTTCGATTCCAGGCTTCTGGAACTGATGGAAGCCGGAGACCACGATGCGGTCATTCAATACGCGACCGATTTCGTCCACACAGCCGGTAACGGCGCGGAGGAAATCCGCATGTGGATGGCGGCCATGGGCGCGGCTGACGGCCTTCCGTTCCAGCGCACCTACTATCGCGCCGTGAACGACTGGTACACCGGCATCGGCATCGGACGTTTTGAACAGTCCGCCGGAGCGAGCGCCGGGGGCCGTCATGCAGGCTGAACGCAGGGCTCTCGTCATTGGCGGCGGCATCGCGGGCATGTCCGCAGCCATTGCGCTTCGGCAGGCGGGTCTGTCGGTCGATGTCTGCGATCGCGATCCGCACTGGAAGGTCTATGGCGCGGGGATCACCATCACCGGGCCGACCCTTCGCGCCATGGGCCGGCTGGGCGTTCTGGACGAGGTCCTGCGGCAGGGTTACGCGGCGGACGGCATCGATGTCTGCGCCGTCGACGGGCGCAAGCTTTCGACCATCGATACGCGCAGCGACGCTCTGGGCAACATCCCGAGCGCCGGCGGCATCCTGCGCCCGACGCTCCACAGCATGATCTCGGCCCGCTTGCTGACGCTCGAGCCGACGATGATGTTGGGCGTCACGGTCGAAACGCTGGAAAATGAAGCCGATCACGTGAACATCGTCTTCAGCACGGGCAAAAGCGCGCGCTATGATCTGGTCGTCGGTGCGGATGGCATCTATTCGCAAACCCGGCAGCAGATCTTTCCCGACGCCCCCCGTCCGCACTATGCCGGTCAGTATTGCTGGCGCCTCATGATGCCGCGGCATCCTGAGATCAAGCGCCGCACGTTCTTCCTGGGCGGACAGGGAAAGGTGGGCCTCAACCCGGTTTCGCCGGACAGCATGTACATGTTCTACGTGGAGGCGCAGCCAGAGCCGATCTGGCGCGATGAAACGAAGCAACATCTCCTCCTTGCTGACCTGCTCTCCCCCTATGGCGGCGTTCTGAAAGACGTTCGCGAGGGCCTGACGGCCTCTTCGCAGATCGTCTGTCGTCCGCTGGAAACGGTGTTCGTTGGCGAAGACTGGACGAAGGGGCGAACCGTGCTCATCGGCGATGCTGCCCATGCCACCACACCGCAGCTGGCCTCCGGCGCGGGGATGGGCATCGAGGACGGCCTTGTTCTGGGCGAGGAAATCGGCCGGAACGCCGACATTGCCTCCGGGCTCAGCGCCTTCATGGCGCGCCGCTACGACCGCTGCAAACTCGTCGTCGATTCCTCCCTCGAAATCAGCCGCCTCGAACGCGAACAGGCGCCGCCGGCCGCCCAGACCGCGGTGGTTGAAAAGGCGCTCGCGACGCTCAATGAGGAGTTCTGAAGTCCCATGTTCCTGACCATCAACAACTGCAATCTTCACGTCGCCGCCCATGGCGACCAATCGAGGCCTTCCCTGATCCTGCTCCACTCGCTCGGCGCCTGCGCCGATCTGTGGCAGGAACAGATCAAGGCGCTGTCTCGCGATTACTTCGTCGTTTGCCCCGAGTTCCGGGGCCATGGGCTCAGCGAGCTCTCGAACGTGCCGCTGACCATCGAAATCCTGGCGGAAGATGTCGTGGGCGTCGCGTCAGCGCTGGGTCTGAACACCTTCCATCTGGCCGGCGTATCCATCGGCGGCATGGTCGCGCAGTCCGTGGCGGGCACGCATCCGGAACGGGTGAAGACGCTGACGGTCTTCGATTCCAGCATCGTGTCGCTCAATCCGCGCATGTGGCAGGAACGCGCCGCAAAGATCCGGGCCGATGGTCTGGCCTCCATCGCGGAGGGCGTCTACGCCCGCTGGATCACGCCGGGCGAGCGCGACACTGCCCGCGGCCGCGGTCTCGCCACCATGCTCGCGCGCGCCTCCTCGGAAGGTTACGCCGCCGGCTGCGACGCACTGGCGATTGCTGACTGCCGAGCAACAGCACCCAACATCACCATGCCCGCGACCATTGCCGTCGGCGAATTCGACGAGGCGACACCGCCCGCAGCCGGAAAGGTGCTGGCAGACGCGATCGGGACGGAGCTGACGGTCATCGAGGGTGCCGCCCATATTCCCATGCTGGAACAGGCAGAGACCGTGACGCGCATTCTCGAGCGCACGATGGCGCGCGCGCAATAGCAGATTTTCGGATGGGACGGCGCGAGAGGAGGCGCCGCATCCCGCCGGAATGCGAGCCAACCTTCATCATGTGAAGGCTGGCAGGAGGGGCAGATACCCAGAGCTTTGTAAGCGGACGCGCACGTTTTCGGCGCGCAGGTTTCACAGGCGGGGACGATACGAAGAAATCGACATTCAACCGGACTTTCTTGGAGGAGAGACAATGTCAACGAATGAAAAATGGTCAGGCCGAATTGCCTTGTCGGTCGCACATGTGGCGGGAATGATCGACCTGCTGGCCCTGCCCGTGTGGGTCGGCACTCTGATCGCTGCCTATCATTTCGATCCGCAGCAGGCAGGGAGCCTTGTCACTCTCTTCCTCGCCGGAGCGGTCGCGGCCAGCCTGTTCCTGGCGCCACGGTTCAACCGGATCAACGGGCGCCTGCTGGCGACGGGAGGCTTCGCCTGCGCTGCGGTTGCGCTCGCCGTTGCCTCCCTTTCGACCGCCTATGCGATCATGGCCGTCTGTCACCTGCTCGCCGGACTCAGCGCCGGGTCGGCGCTTTCGATGACGCATGGTACGATCGGACGGAGCGTCAACCCGCACCGGCTCTTTGCCATCGTCGGCACGGCGCTCGGCATGTTCGCCATCGCCTTTCTGGGTGCTGCGCCCAAGTTCATCGCCGCCCATGGTGGCGCATCGATGTTCCAGATCTTCACCGTGCTGATGATCGTCGCAGCCGTCGTGGCCCTCATCGCCTTTCCGAAGCCGTATCAAGACGGCGCAAAACAGGCCGCCGGCGTGCCGGAGAAGCTGGGCCTGCCGGTCTGGGCCGGCATCCTCGGCGTCAGCATGATGGCGGTCAATCAGTCCATGGTGTTCGGCTTCTTTCAGCAGATCGGCACCGATCGCGGCTTCGGGCTTGACGCCATCACCGGCGTCTTCATCGTGCTCGGCTTCATCAACCTGCTTCCGCCGCCGCTGGCCGCCTTCCTGGAAAGCCGCGTCAGAGCGGAAAAGGTTGTCCTCATCGGCCCCATGGTTCAGGCAACGCTGGCGCTCATCATCATCTTCAGCTCGACCTTCGCGCCTTACGCAGCCGCCGGTGCGGTCTATGTCGGCGTGATGATCTTCACGCATACCTATGCGTTCGGCCTCCTGTCGAAGCTCGACAAATCGGGTCGGGCTGTGGCGGCAACCCCCGCCATGCTCATGACGGGTGCGGCCATCGGTCCGATCCTGGCCGGCACGCTGATCAAGTATTTCGGCTATCATGCCATCGGCTATGCGATCTGCTTCTTCGCGGTCGCCGCGATTGCGCTTTTCTCTCAAGCGCGTCGCAGCGAGGTCGCGCTGGAGCCCGTGCTGAAGTGAGCTAGGGAAAAGCAATGGGGGCAGCGCATTGGCGCCGCCCCCGGCCTCTTCGCTGCATCGTCTCCGGTCGCAACCGGGGCGCCAGCTTGGCGCTGTCGATGGTCACGCAATCCTGATTTCCACCAGGGCCTGTCTCTTCTGGACCATGACCTGTTCGATGGCGGCCAGAAGCGTCGGCAGCAAGTCGTCGGCTTCCGCCACCTGGGCCGTCCAGGCACGGCTTGCCGCAGCAACCTTGGTAAAGTCTGGCGAAGGCGACAGCGAGACCAGCGGCATGGCGTTCGATTTTGCCGCATATCCGTCCGGATAGACGCCGAGAACGGATTGGCGCACGGCCCCCCATTCGGAATTGTTGAGGACGAGGATGAGCAGCGGAATATCGGCGGCTTCAGCGATCTGGTGGCACGCGACGGGGTTGGAGAACATGTAGGACCCGTCTCCCATCGTCGCGACGATCAGCCTGTCCGGCCGCGCGAGTTTCATCCCCAGCGCTGCCGGGAAACACCAGCCGAGACCGCCCGAATGCGGTTCCTGGAACCAGGTGTCGGGCGCGCTGAGCGTCAGCTCTTCAAGCGGCGCGCCAAGCTCGCAGAAGACGGCGGCATCCCGGCCTTCGATGGCCTTCGAGAGGCAGGTGCTGACAAAGGCCTTCGACATGACCGGCCCACGCCCCGCGGCCGCACGCTCCAGAACGTCCGCACGGCGTTTGCGGGCAGCCGAGGCCACTTTTGCGCGGCGATCGTCACGCGCCTTTTCCGTCTCCGGCAGGTAGCCGGAGGCTGCAGCTGCAAGGTCGATGATGACATCGGCGGTGTCGCCCACCAGTGCCAGATCACAGCGGAAGTTGCGGATAGGGAAGCGGGCATAGAGCGGATCTTCGCCGATGTGAACGACCTTGCAGCCGGGTTTCAGCGCATGGATGTCCGGCGACCACGGCGCGAGACTGTCGATGACGAGCACGAGATCGGCCTTCGCGAGCCATTCGGCCGGATCGCCGCCCACGGCCATAGGATGATCGGTCGGTGCGGCAAGCTGGATCGCCCAGTATTGGCAGATCGCGATGCCCCAGTCCTCAGCGAGCCGTGAGAGGGTCTCGAAACCCTCCGCCGAGCCGGCACCGCGCTGCGCGATGATCAGCGGGTTCTTCGCTTCGCTCAGCAGCTTCGCAGCCGCCTCGATATCGCCGCGACGCGGGCCCGCGCTTGCCGCGGCAATCGTGGCCGGATCCTCCAGTTCCTCCGACGGGCAAGGCTCGCACAGAACCTCGCGCGGAAGGCTGAGATAAACCGGGCCGCGTGGCGTCGAATTGGCAATGGCATAGGCGCGATCGACGATGTCCACCGCCTGTTCGGGGAATTTCAGCTCGTAGTCCCACTTCACCGTCTCGCGGATCATCGCGGCCTGATCGCGCATCTCCTGGCCCCAGCCGATGGGTACCGTGCGCGCACCGAGGCGGCCCTTCTCGACGACCGGCGTGCGGCCGGAAAAAAGCAGCATGGGAACATGTTCCGTCGCCGCATTGATCGCGCCGATCGCACAGTTCGCAAGACCCACATTGGTATGCGCCATCACCGCCTGCGCGCGCCGCGTTGCCAGATAATAGCCATGCGCCATGCCCATGGCCGCGCTTTCATAGGGAATGACGATGGCCTTGGGGAGCGGGATCTGCTTGGCGGAAGCCTCTGCAAGACCCTCGATGATCGGCGGGAAATCGGTTCCGGAATTGGCGAAGATGTAGTCGACGCCCACGGCCTTCAGGCGCGCCAGAAGTGCGCCGCCGGCGGTAATGGTTGAAGCTTTTGTATCCATCATGAATTGACCCGTTTTCAATCTGTTCAAAGGTGGCTGGGAAGCCAGGTCGCAAGGACCGGGAAGGCAATGAGGAGCGCCAGCCGCACGAGGTCGGTGACGATGAAGGGTGCAACGCCCCTGAAGATCTTGGAGAAACTGAGTTCAGGCACGACACTCTTGATGACGAAGACGTTCATCCCGACCGGCGGATGAATGAGGCCGAGTTCCACGGTCATGACGATGATGACGGCAAACCAGATCGGGTCGAAACCGAGCGACAGGATGACCGGATAGACGATGGGAACCGTCAGGATGATCATCGCCATGGCGTCCATGAGGCAACCGAGCACGATATACATGAGCAGGATCAGGAACAGCACGCCATAGGCGTTCAGCCCCAACCCGGTCAGGAAGGCCGTGACCTTCTGCGGGGTCCCGGTGATCGTGAGGAAATAGCCGAAGATCAGCGCACCGATGAGAACGGTGAAGACCGCTGCCGCCGTGCGCGTTGCCTGCAGGAGCGACATGAGTATCTTCTGCCGGTCGAGCTTGCCGCGCAGGACGCCGATGATGAACGCGCCCCCTGCCCCGACGCCACCGGCCTCGGTGGGCGTGAAGAGACCGCCATAAAGGCCGCCGATGACAAAAAGGAACAGTGCAAGCGGCGCCCAGATGTCCTTGATCGCCTGGAAACGCTCCGACCACGAACTCTTCGCCGCAGCCGGCAGCAGGTTGGGGCGTACGAAACCAAGGATCACGATCGTGGTCATGTACATGAGCACGGCAATGATGCCCGGGATCAGGCCGGCCATGAAGAGCTTGCTGATGTCCTGCTCGGTAATGATCCCATAGACGACGAGCACGGTCGAGGGCGGGAACATGGCCCCCAGCGTGCCGCCGGCCGCAATCGTGCCGGCCGCGAAGGACTCCGGATATTTCAGCCGCCGCATCTCGGGATAGGCCACGGTCGAGAAGGTGGCGGCCGTGGCGACCGACGAGCCGGAAATCGCGGCAAAACCACCGCAGGCCAGGATCGTCGCAAGTCCCAGTCCACCCTTCAGGTGGCCTATGAACGTGTTGGCGGCACGGAAGAGTTCCCGGCTCATGCCGGAATTGGAGACGAAAGCCCCCATCAGGAGAAACATCGGGATGACGCCGAACGTGTAATCGGTCACGGTGCGCATCGACGTCTGGCCGATGAGTTTCAGGGCGGGTCCGAAACCAGCGAGCAGGCCAAAGCCCGTCACCCCGACAAGGCCCATGGCCATGCCGACGGGCACGCGCAGCAGCATGAGCGCGAAGAGGACGACGAAACCGGATACGGCGACGAAATTCTGGGTCATGGCTTCACTCCACCGGCTCGATAACGTGGTCTTCGTTGACACGCTGCGGATAGAAGACGAGGCGGAACGTGCGCACCGCAATCAGCAGCACGGCGGCCACGTCGCCGAGCCAGGCAACGAGAAAGAAGGGCCAGGTGGGAAGCTGGAGATCGTAGGTCAGCACGTGCTGCGCACGCGTCTGGACGACCTTGTCGAACAGCATGATCGTTTGCACCGTCACGACGAGAAGCAGGACGAGTGTCGCAAAGATGTCGATTGCCCGCTTGTATTTCGGGCGGACATTTTCCCAGACGAGATCGACGGTGATATGCGCGCCGCGATAGCTGGTGGCGGCGATGCCCCAGAAGATCAGGATACCCAGGAACAGGCGTCCGAAATCGTAACCGTCCGGGATCGCATAGGAAAAGAAATAGCGCAGCATCACCGAGATGAAGATGTCGGCGGCGACAAGGCCGACAAATCCGGCGGCGATCCATTCGATCCCGGCAATGAAGCGGTCCATGCCGTTCTGCGGCGGCTGGACGGCTGCCGCCGGGCCTTCATTCATGTTGGGCGTCATGGCTTCCTCCCATTGACCGTGATCGATGGGCCGGCCCGGCAAGGGCCGGCCGGGTCCGCTCAGAAGGCGGCCTTGTTGTCGGAAAGGCTCGTCTTCAGGTCGCCGAGAACCTGCTTGGGGTCGTAACCCTTGGCCGTGACCTGCTTTTCCCAATTGGCCTGCAAGGGGGCGACCGCCTTGCGCCAGGCGTCGATCTGCTCCGGCGTCAGCTCCACGACCTCGTGACCGGGAGCCGCCTTCATGCGGGCGTGGCCGGCATGTTCGAATTCGGTCCAGGCGGAGGAGAGCTTGACGGCCCATTCCGTGTTGCAATGGGCATCGAGCACTTTCTTCTGCTCGGGCGAGGCGTTGTCATAGACGTCCTTGTTCATCGACCAGGTGTACGCGGTCGTATAGAGCGGGACGTCGAGCGTGAACTTCGTCACCTTGTCGATGCCGAACAGGAAGACCGAGTTCCACGGGAAGGTGATGGCATCGGCAATGCCGCGCTCCAGAGCGTCACGCGATTCAGGCGCCGAAGCCTGAACATTCGTGCCGCCAAGCAGCGTCACCATCTCGCCCATGGTCTGTTGCGCCGGGCGAACCTTCAGGCCCTTGAGATCGGTGGGCATGGTGATCTTCTTCACCGAGTGCAGGCTGCCCGGATCATGAACGAAGGCGAGGCAGAAATGCGTGTCCGCCATCTCCTTGCCGGCATATTTGCGATACCAGCTGTCGACAGCCGCCGTGCCACCGGTCGCGTTGGCGACAGTGAAGGGAAGCTGGGCGGCATTGATCAGCGGGAAGCGGCCGGGCTGATAGCCGGGGCTGACATAGCCGACATCGGCAATGCCGTCGCGCACCATGTCATAGTGGTCGAAGGCCTTGCCGAGCTGTTCGGCCGGGAAAATCGAGGCGGTGATCGTGCCGCCGGAGTCCTTGGTGATGCTGTCGGCCCATTCCTTGGCGGATTTGACCAGCGGATGCGTCGGCGGCACCCAGAGCGAGATCTTCAGGTTGATCGGCTTGTCGGCGGCTGCGACCGGCGCAGCAGCACCGGAGAGAACCGAGCCGAGTCCCATGGCGGCAACGATGAGACCGCCCTTGAGAATTCTGTCGAACATGTCTTCCTCCTTGTTGAGGTTGCAGGCAAGCCGCAACCGTTTCCGGCTTCTCCTCCGAAGCCGAATTGCGCGGGAAATCCCGAGTTTCGAAATGTCTTCCGGCGGCAGCGGCGCTGGGTGGTCTAGACCATCCGGGTCCGCTACGATGGTGCCTCAGCCCTTGCCGAGCGCACCGACGATCCTTGCGAGGACCGCAATGAGAGTGGCCTTGTCCTCACCCACGATGGCGTCCAGACGCCGGTCGTGTTCCTCGGCAAAGGCATGGAGCCGCGCATACATTCGGCGCCCCTCTTCCGTGAGGCGAACGCTGTAGCTGCGCTGATCGTCCGGGTTCTGCCGGCGTTCGATCAGCCCGCGGATGGAAAGCCCCTTCAGTGTCGACGTCAGCGTCGAGCGGTCGCGACCGCAGACCCTGCTCAATTCCGACGGTGTGAGGCCATCATATTCGGAGAGGATCGTGAGGATCGAGTACCAGCCCGGCTTCAGGTCGGTCTTTTCAAGCGTTGCATTGAAGGCCTGAAAAGAGGCTTCCTGGGCCACACGCAGATGGTAGCCGATGACGTCCCTGAAGGCCGCCGGAATGAGAACGTCGTTCTCATTCTGGATAGGCAGGGCTTCGACGGGATTGCCTTTTGCTGTCACGATCGCTCTCCGTTTGGCGTCAGAACGGGGAGCGCTGCTGGGCGTCTTCCACCGTGCTCCACCGCAGCGCGGTGAAATCGGCAATCGCAGCACCTTCCCCGACGCGACCGTAACCCGAAGCCTTCACACCGCCAACCGCCATTTGCGCCTCCCGTGGCCAACCCATAACGGGTGCAACCCCGCCCGTCACAGGGTCCGTGCGGCGCTCGTTGTCGATCAGGAGCTTGATCTTCTTCATGGTCCTCCTCCGTCGGCAGATCTGCCGGTGCATGACCTGCGCGGCCTTGACCGCCGCAGATGGGCAGCCGATCCGCAGGTTCGATCTGCCTGCCTCTTCTGCGTCCGCACACTATCCAACGCCTGCGTTTCCGGCAAGATAGTTTGATGTCAAAATATTTGATGACAAACTATTCTAATAAAGGTATTTCGAACGCACGCGGCGGCAACAGAAAGCCGGAAAGAGTCCAAGGGAGGTTTGCATGAAGATTGCTGTGATCGGGGCTGGCGCCATGGGAAGCCTGTTTGCCGGCCGCCTTGCTGACAAGAAACACGAGGTCTCGCTGATCGAGGTGTCGGGCGCCATGATCGACGCCATCACCGGGCAAGGCCTGCGAATGACCGGCCTCTTCGGTGAAAACTCCTATCGCCTGCCCGTGGGCGCGGCAGATGGCTATGCCGATCCCGTCGATCTCCTGATCGTCTTCACCAAGGGAATGCACACGACCTCGGCGATGGACGCGGCCCGGCATCTGATTGGCCCCGAGACATGGGCGCTCACGGTCCAGAACGGGATCGGCAATGTCGAGGCCATCGAGGCCTTCATCCCGCGCGACCGCATCGTCATGGGCATGACGAACTGGCCCTCGACGCTCATCGAGCCCGGCCTGATCAATGTGCCGGGCGAAGGCGAGATCAAGGTCTGGTCCGCGAATGGCGAGGCATCGCCGGCGCTTAACGCCATTGCCGCGGCCCTTGATGAGGCAGGCCTCAATTGCAAGCCCGACCCGAAGGTGGAAGTCGCGATCTGGGAAAAGCTCGCCTTCAATTCCGCCCTCAACTCGCTGGCAGCGATTACCGGCCTCACCGTCGGGGAAATGGGCGACCGGTCGGAATCGCGCGACATCGTCTTCACCATCCTCGATGAGGTCGTGGCGATCGCGAAGGCGCGCGGCCTTGCCGTCGATGCGGACCATATCCGCCAGTCGGTCGAATATGCGTTTGCCAATCACCGGCAACACAAGCCATCCATGTTGCAGGACCGGCTGGCCGGCCGGCGCATGGAAATCGGCACGATCACCGGCGCCGTGGGCAAGGCCGGCGAAGCGCTGGGCATCGCGACGCCGGTCACGACGACGTTCGCCAATCTGCTGACCCTTGTCGATGGAGTTGCGCCGCGTCTCTGACCTGCGCGGAAATGCCGGGCATCTCGGGAGGAGGCTCACATGCAAGACCTGAACCTTTTGCGCATTCTCGTCGCCGTTCACGAGTGCCAGACCGTGACGGCGGCGGCCAACCGGCTGAACATGTCGCAGCCGACCGTATCCCAGGCGCTGTCGCGGTTGCGCGACATTACCGGCGACCCGCTTTTCCTGCGCGGCCCGCAGGGCATGTCGCCCACGGCGCATGCAACCCATCTCTATCGCGAATGCGCCACGGCGCTCCACCGGCTCGATCACGCGCTGAAGGCCGATGAACCCTTCGTGCCCGCGGAGGCGAAGGAGCATTTCACCATCGCACTCTCCGACCTCGGCGAGATGACGTTCCTGCCGCCGCTCGCCGAAACGCTCGCCGCCATCGCGCCCTGTATCCGCCTCGACATCGTGCCGCTCGCGGTTCACGAGGTCGAACAGCAGATCAAGTTGCGGCAGATCGATTTTGCGATCGGCAATCTGAAGAAGATCGATCCGGATCTCCGTCAGCGCGATCTCTTCGAGGAGAACTATGTCGCCCTGATCCGCAGGGATCACCCCACTATCGGCGATACGCTGACGCTGGACGAGTTCCTGGCCGCCGACCACGCGGTCGTCAACGGGGCTTCCGAACATTGGCAGGTTTCGAGCCTGGCGACGGTCGGCGGATCGAAACCGGCGCAGGTTCATATCGTCCTGCCGCATTTCACCGCGTTGCCCTTCGTCATCAGCCAGAGCAACCTCATCGGCGTCCTCCCGTCACGCACGGCGGAAAGCTTCTCGGAACGCTTCAATCTGCGCTGGCTGCCGCTGCCCTTCGTCATGCCGAATTTCAAGGTCCGGCTGCTCTGGCATGGCGGGCAGACGCTGCGCAGCGACGCGCGCAACTGGATGGTCGAACAGATGAGCGGCATTCTTCACGACTTCCAGGCGTGCCCCTATGAATATCGTCAGCCGGAAGACATGCCGCGCTGACGCTCAGGACGTCCCGAACGTAAAAGCCTTCCCGCCTCAGTGATAAAGCGGGAAGGCTCCGAAGCCGCTGGGGGAGTCCGGCTTCGCTGCGGCCCGTGCTCTTACGGGGCCGCCATCGCGCAGACCTCTTCCCAGTCACCCTCCAGAGTGACGGTGAGGCTGCGCGGCAGATCGATGGACGATGTGCCGATCAGGATCGTGTAGTCGCCCGCTGGGGCGCGCCAGGCATTCCGCTCCGCATCGAAATAGGCAAGCGAGCGCATTCCAAATGTCATCTCTCCCTGACCTTCCTCACCCGCCGGCAGGATGAGCGTGTGGAAGCCACGCAATTCCTTCACCGGGCGGCCGTTCCCCTCCGGCGGCGCGACATAGGCCTGAACCACGGTCTTCCCCGTCCGGCTGCCGGTGTTGCGCACGGGTATCGTGACGGTGAAAGTCTCACCGGCCTTGATAGACTGCGATGTGGCTTGCGGTGATCCGAGTTCAAAACTCGTGTAGGACAGACCGAAGCCAAACGGATAGAGAACGCCCTCGCCATCCGCGCGGTCATAGTGCCGGTAGCCGATGAACACGCCCTCGCGATAGGCGACATGGCCGTTTTCGCCGGGATAGTTCCCCACGGTCGGATTGGCCGAGAGCCGTTCCGGGAAGGTCTGCGGCAGGCGCCCGCCGGGCTCAGCATCGCCGAAGAGAACATCGGCCACGCCATGGCCGAGCTCCTGCCCCGGATACCAGCTTTGCAGGATCGCCGCGACCTTGTCCTTCCAAGGCATGGCAACGGGGCCGCCGGTCTGCAGGATCACGACGCAGTTCGGATTGGCCGCCGCCACGCGCGCGATCAGCTCGTCCTGCGCGCGCGGCAGGTCTATGCCCGGCAGGTCGCGGCCTTCGCTGTCCCATTCGGGCGTGCGCCCGACAAAGACGAGAGCAACATTGGCAGACGCCGCAGCCCGTTCCGCGCGGACAAGCCCAGCTTCCCCCGGCGGCAGCGACAGGCCGACGCGGAAGGCCTGAATGCCGTCCATGACCCCCGTCGTCGAGCGATAGTCGACATGAAACCGGTAGGTCCGCCCGGCCTCGAGCTCAATTTCGACCTGACGCTCGTCGCCTCCGAAATGGTAATAGGTGGCCCCTGTCGGCGCCCAGCCGTCCCAGCCGTCTATGGTCAGCACATCATCGACATAGAGGCGCGCGAGACCGGCATTGGCAAGACCCAGTTCGTAGCGCCCGCTTCTCTCCGGCGTCACCTCGAAAGAGGAGCGCGCGGTGAAGAGATGCAGATCGACGCCCGGCTCATGCGAGCCGAACCACTTGGCGTCCGAGGCCGGGTACTGCCGGGTGAACACCGCCGGACCGCTGAAATCCTCGTTGTTGTAGAAATGCGTGACCATCGGACCCGGCACGACCGGCAGCAGCAGATGGTTGGTGCAGCCTTCCTCGAAGACGATTTCGAGATTGTCGCGCGCCATCAGCCCGTCGAGCGGGCTCACCCGGTAATGCGCGTTCACCCGCGCACTGCCGCCGCCCATGATCCGCGCCACGGCCGCATTGGGCCCGATCACGGCGACTTTCAGAGGCTTCTTGCCATCGAGCGGCAGGATGCCGCTATTCTTCAGGAGAACCGATCCTTCCGCGACGGCGCGGCGGATCAGCGCGCGGTGTTCCGGCAGGTCGACCGAGGTTTCCTTCCTGACGCGCGGTGTCTTCCGCACCCCCGAGCGATCGACAAGCCGCAGCACGCGGCGCGCGCCATCGGTCACCATGTCGAGATCGACTTCGCCGCGGCTAATCGCATCCATGAGCTTCTGGCCACGATAGAGCGCCGGGCCCGGCATTTCGAGGTCGAGACCGGCGTTCACGCTTTCCGCAACGCTCTTGACCGCCGTCCAGTCGGACATGACGAGGCCGTCAAAACCGTATTCGACTTTCAGCAGATCATGCAGCAGCCATTTGTGCTCGCTGGTGAAGGTGCCGTTGAGGCGGTTATAGGAGCACATCAGCGCCCAGATGCCTGCCTTCACCGCCGCCTCGAAGGGCGGCAGGTAGATTTCGCGCAGCGTGCGGATATCGATATCGGACGACATAGTCATCCGCTCGTATTCGCTTTCATTGCCGATGAAGTGCTTGATCGTCGCGCCGACGCCTTGCGTCTGCAGCCCGCCGATATAGGCAAGAGCCATTTCCGTCGTCAGATGCGGGTCTTCCGAATAGCATTCGAAATTGCGGCCATTGAGCGGGCCGCGATGCATGTTGACGGTGGGCGCGAGGAGAACATTGCTGTCCTTGGTGCGGGCCTCCTGCGCCAGCGCCTTGCCGATCTCCTTCAAAAGCTCCGGGTTCCAGCTGGCCCCGAGCGCGATGCCGGAGGGAAAGACGGCCGCCGTGGGACCGTTTTCCGTGACCCCGCCACGCGCGCCGTTCGGCCCGTCAGAGACCTTGACGGAGGGCACGCCCAGGCGCTCGATGGCAACGGTTTCCCAGAAGTTGGCGCCCGAGAGCAGCGACACCTTTTCCTCAAGCGTCAGCCTGGCAAGCGTCTCTTCGATCCAGATTTCGTCAGTCATGTCGTCTCACGCACCCATAGTCATGAAATTCAGAGCCGCACGCCATCGGCCTTGGAAAAGAGCGATGCGCTGCCGAGCGAGAAGCCGAGCTTCAGCGTGCTGCCGCGCGCCGGGTTGAGCTTGAGCTCGCTATTGACCCTCACCGAGATTTTCTCGCCGCCGCAGGTGCCCCAGATGACCGTATCCGCGCCCATCGTTTCGATGACATTCACGGTCATGTCGAGCGGCAGAAGGTCCTCGCGCGGCGCGATCGCCAGATGCTCGGGGCGGATGCCCAGAATGGCCTCCGTCCTTCCAGCCGGTTTGCTTGCGAAGGGATAGGCCGTGACGTCGAGCGCATGGCCGTCCTTGAGCCGGAATTCGACCCGCTCGCCCTGCGGTACAAGCGTGCCGCTCAGGAAATTCATGGCCGGCGACCCGATGAAGTCGGCAACGAAGAGATTGGCCGGGCGGTTATAGATCTCTTCCGGCGAGGCAAGCTGCTGGATCACGCCGTTCTGCATGACGGCGATGCGGGTGGCGAGCGTCATCGCCTCGACCTGATCATGCGTCACATAGATCATCGTCTTGCCGATATCCTCGTGCAGGGTTTTCAACTCGACGCGCAGTTCGGCGCGCAGCTTGGCATCGAGATTGGAAAGCGGCTCGTCGAAGAGATAGACATCGGCATCGCGCACCAGCGCCCGGCCGATGGCCACGCGCTGACGCTGTCCGCCGGAAAGGGCGGCCGGGCGGCGCTTCAGATAGGGCTTGATCTGCAGCATGTCGGAGACCTTCGCCACGCGGCGCTCGATCTCATCCTTCGGCAGTTTCGCCACGCGCAGGCCGAAGGTGAGGTTTCCTTCGACCGTCGTCTGCGGATAAAGCGCATAGGACTGGAACACCATGCCGAGGCCGCGATCCTTCGGCTCGGCATGGGTCATGTCCCGGTTGCCGATCATGATCTTGCCGCCATGCACGTCGATCAGACCGGCAATGGAATTGAGCAGCGTCGATTTCCCGCAGCCCGATGAGCCGAGAAGCACGATGAACTCGCCGCTGGCGATGTCGAGATTGAGGTTTTGCAGAACCTTGACGGAGCCGAACTGGATTTCGAGGTCTTGGATGGAAACAGCGGTCATCGGTTATCCCTTCACTGCACCGGCGGCAATGCCGCGGACGAACCAGCGTCCGGATGCGAGGTAGATTACGAGAGGAACGAGGGCCGTCAGGATGGTCGCGGCCATGTCGACATTGTAGGCCTTCTCGCCCTGCGTGGTGTTGACGATATTGTTGAGCAGCACCGTCATCGGCCGGTTGTCCGAGCCGGCAAAGACCAGGCCGAACAGGAAGTCGTTCCAGATGTGCGTGGACTGCAGGATCACCGCGACGATCAGGATCGGCGGGGAAAGCGGCAGCATGAGCCGGAAGAAGATGTCCCAGAACCCGCCGCCGTCGACGCGCGCCGCGCTGAACAGATCGCGCGGCAGGCCGGCGTAATAGTTGCGGAACATCAGCACCATGACCGGCAGGCCGAAAATGACATGCACCATGATGATGCCGCCAAGGCTGTTGTAGAGCCCGACCTGCGAGAGAACGCGGACCAGCGGATAGATGAAGACCTGATAGGGAATGAAGGCCGCAACGACGAGGACCGCGAAGATCACGCCCGCCCCTTTCGGTCGCCAGAACGAGAGCGCATAGCCCGTCACCGCACCCAGCAGGATCGACAGGAAGGTCGACGGGATCATGATCTTCAGCGAATTGAAGAATCCGACCGAGACGCCCGCGCAGGTCAGCCCCGTGCAGGCCGCATTCCACGCCGTCGTCCAGGCCTCCAGCGTCGGCCGCATCGGAATGGCGAAGATCGACGATCCGCGCACTTCATCCATGGTTTTCAGCGAGGTCGCCACCATCACATAGAGCGGCATGAGGAAGAAGGCCGCCATGATGATCAGGAAGGCATAGACGCCGAAGCGGGCGATGGTCTTCTCGGCACGTTGCGCCATGGTTCAGCCTGCCGCTTTCTGCGCCATGATGCGGCGCGCATAGTAGATGGGCGTGGCGATGATCACGACGGCGGCGAGCATCATGATCGCCCCCGCATTGGCCAGCGCCACGTTCTGCCGCTCGAACAGGTTTTCCATGACGAACTTGGCCGGCACCTCGGTCGCATTGCCGGGCCCGCCGCCGGTCAGCGCCACGACGAGGTCATAGGCCTTGACGACGGAAACGGAGAGCAGGACCGTTGCAGTCGCCGCCATCGGCGCGATGATCGGCAGGATGATGGAGGTATAGACGCGCCACTTGGCGATGCCATCGACCTTCGTTGCCTTCCAGAGATCCTCGTCGACGCCGCGTAACCCTGCAAGCAGGATCGCCATGACGAGGCCGCTGCCCTGCCAGACGGCGGCCAGAACCAGCACGAAAATGGCGCGGTCCGGCCGGACGATCCAGTCGAAGACGAAATTGTCGAACCCCCAGCCGCGCACCGTCGCCTGAATGCCGAAGGTCGGGTTCAGCACCCATTGCCAGACAAGGCCGGTGACGACGAAGGACATGGCATAGGGATAGAGGAAGATCGTGCGGAACAGGCTCTCGGCCCGGATCTTCTGGTCCATCATGATGGCCATGAGGAAGCCGAGAACAAGGCAGACCACGATGAAGAGCACGCCGAAAACGACGAGATTGCCGACCGAAACCAGCCAGCCGTCATTGCCCATCAGCCGCACATACTGGTCGAAGAAATTGAATTTGTAGATCGGGATCAGCCTGGAATTCGTCATCGAGATGACAAAGGTCCAGATCATCGCGCCAATGAAGACGCCGATGACGATAATCCAAGCCGGAAGCATGGCCAGTGCGACCTGCAACCTTCCGCGCCAAAGCCCAGGCATTGTTCTAACCCCGCATGATGCTGACAGGAATGGAGCCGGCCGGAAGCGCCGGCCGGCTTTGGTGGGTCAGGTCAGTATTTTTCGAGGACGCTGGCGATAGCCTTGACGTAATCATCCGGCTTCGCATCGGGCTTGGCCCAGAGAACCTTGAGCTCAGCCCCCAGCGCACCGACCTTTTCCGGCGAGAACGGGATCATCAGCGCCGAGACGGAATTGCCCTTCTCGATGGCGCTGGCACCGGCTGCGGCACAGGCATTGTAGCCCGAGGCATCGACACCGCTGCGGATCGGCAGCGAGCCCATGGCAGTGGTGAACTTGGACTGGACATCGACCGAGGTCGTCAGTTCGGCAAGCTTCTTCTGCGCGTCCGTCAGGCTTCCACCCTTGACCGGCATCGCCCAGACGTCGCCGTTGACGACGGCCGGCGCATTGTTCGGGCCGATCGAGCAGAGAACGTCTTCGCCCGGCTTCTTGCCGGCGGCGATGATTTCGCCGATGGCCCAGCCGCCCATAATGAAGAAGCCGGCCTCGCCCTTGAGGATCATCTGGTTGGTGACGTTCCACTGGCGGCCCGATACGCCGCTATCGGCATATTTGGGCAGCTTGGCGAGAATTTCGGCCACCGGCTTGAAGGCGTCGGAGCGCACATAGTCGGCGCCCTTCGGTCCGGTGAACTGCTTCCAGCCTTCAGCGCCGCCGACAGAGGCCTGCACTGCCGCAAAGGTGTTCATGAACCAGACGTCGCGATCGCCGGCCTGTGCGAAAGGTACGATGCCCGCCGCGCGCAGCTTGTCGCTGGTTGCGAAGAACTCGTCCCAGGTCTTCGGCATGGTGGCACCGACCTTGTCGAGTGCCGCTTTGGAGGCGAAGAGGAAATTGGTGGCCTGAAGCTGGACCGGAACCGCATAGACATGCCCGTCGCGGCTGATCGCGCTCATGACGGAGGCCGGGATGACCTTCGACCAGTTGCCGGCCTGAGCCACCGCATCGAGATTGGCCAGCAGGCCGCTTTCCACGAGATTGTTGATGTCCGCGCCCATGCTGAACTGGGCTGCGTCCGGCGCATTGCCGCCGACGATACGGTTGATCGCAGCGGTCTTGGCCGCGCTGCTGCCGGCGACCGCCTCGTCCTTCCACTCGCCGCCGTCCTTGTTGAAAGCGTCGGCAATCACCTTGATGCCGGCCGATTCAGCCTTGGACGTCCACCAGTGAATGACCTCGGTCGGCTGTGCCTGGGCCACGCCCGACATGGCAGCGCAGATCGCCACTGTGGCAACGCTCGCGAACGCCTTTTGAATGAAACGCATGAATTCCTCCCTCTCGATAAAATCAGCGCGTGCCTGGGCAAAAAACTGCCTGCACGTGCAAAGCCCCGCCTCCAGCGGATATGTCTCGGGCTATTGTGAGAGAGGCTAAAGAACGCGGTTGGCCGAGACCAATCGCGTTTCTTTTGTTGTCATCATTGCCGTAACTAATATCGTCACGCGGGAGAGGCTAACCGTCTTCGCGGTCACGAATGTCGCTCACGCTCCGCCTCGCTCCTGATGAGGTTTCTCATCCAGATGCTCGCCGGGTCTCGATCCGCCAGTGATGGCCATTGCAGGCTTTCGGTAAAGTCCGGAAGAGGCAACGGTAGCGGGAGGATCCTGAGGGGCATGAACTGCGCATAATGTTCCGCCAGGCGCCTGTGCATCGTCGCGATGCGGCGCGTTCCGACGATCAGGGAGGGAAGCACCGAAAAGCTCTGCGCGGCCACCTCGATGCGACGGTTCACACCGTATTTCAGCAACAGCCATTCCTCGATCGAGGGCTTCCGCGATCTTCCAAATCGGACCGCCACATGTCCCCAGCGCATATAGTCGGCAAACGACATCTGCTCGCCCACCTCCTTGTTGGATGCGCAGGCAACGCAGACAAGCTGTTCTTCGAAAAGCGCCGTCTTGGGATGCTCATCGCCCAGATAGACGTCGGGAAACAGCAGGAAATCGACGCTCCCCTTTCGCAACAGCTGGTCCGGGTCGTCATCGAATGGCAGGAGTTCGAAACTGACCTGCGGCGCCAGCATCTCCACTTGCCGCACCACCTTCGAAAAGAAGACGATCGAGAGAAAGTCGGAGATGATGATGCGGAATGTTCGCTTTGAATTGGCAGCGTCGAATGCCGCTTGCGGGTTCAGCGTCAGCTTCACCCTGCGCAAGATGTCCTGCACCGGCTCCAGCAGCGAAAGGCTCAACGGTGTAAGCACCAGTTCGCGTCCATGCATGACAAACAGGTCGTCCTGGAAGTAAAGCCGAAGGCGCGCAACCGCCGCACTCATGGCCGGCTGGCTGAGATGAATGCTGCGCGCAGCAGCCGTCAAATTGCGCTCCCTGTACAGCGCATCCAGCGCCACCAGAAGATTCAGGTCCAGGCCCTCAAACCGCATCGTGTCCTCCCCATATCCCATCCACAATATGGATGCTTCTGATAAAAACAATAGATTTCCGCTATGGCAACAAAACTGTCATTCTTCGCAACGGTATGAAGCGCCGCCCGGAGGATTGAGGCTGCGTGGAGACGTGCGGTCGCACGACGGGAGGCAGACAATGACGAACGAGATTTTCGACGTAGCAGTCGTCGGTTATGGGCCGACAGGCATGGTTTTGGCTTCACTGCTTGGCCAGATGGGGCACAAGGTCATCGTCCTGGAAAAGTGGCCGAGCCTGTATGGTCGCCCGCGTCTGACGCATATGGACGGCGAGACTGCCAGGCTGTTGAGCTTTGGCTGCGACATCAAGGATGCACTGCGGGATTCTTCTCCGGTGGATTCCTTCAAGTTTGTGAACGCGAAGAACCAGGAACTTCTCGATGTCGGCGCTATCCCGACAGTGCCGATGGGACACCCCGCCCATATATCGATCCATCAACCCGACATCGAAACGGCGCTCGATAGGCGGATACGCTCGTTTCCAAATGTCACCGTCCGTCAGGGCTGGGAGGTTTCGGGCCTCACGCAAAGCGATCAGCTGGTCGAGATCTCGGTGAAGTCTGCCAGCAAGACGGAGACGGTCTACGCTCGCTATGCGGTCGGCTCCGACGGGGCGCGCAGCATCGTCCGCGAAACGCTGGGCATTGCCCGCGAAGACTTCGGCTTCAACGAACGCTGGCTGAATATCGACGGCGAGTGCAAGCGCCCATTGCCCGCTTTGGTGCGGCAGACGCGCCAGTATTGCGATCCCGCCCGCGGCCACATGACCATGCCGATCGGACATTCGCGCCAGCGCTTTGAATTCGCGGTTCTTCCCAACGAGTCGACCGAAAGCCTGGAAGCGCCGGAAACCGCCTGGTGGATTCTCAAGAAATATCACGACATAGGGCCGGACGACATCAACATCATCCGCCAGATCGTCTACACGTTCGAGTGCCGTCTTGCGAAGACATGGCGCAAGGGTCGCGTGCTGCTTGCGGGCGACGCGGCGCATACGATGCCACCTTATCTTGGGCAGGGCGCCTGCTCGGGGATCCGCGACTCCGCCAACCTGGCCTGGAAGCTCGACCTCGTGCTGCGCGGCCAAACCGGCGATCAGCTGCTGGACGAATACGAGCGCGAACGTCGCGAACATGTCACCTATATCATGAAGACCGCGTGCAGCTTCGGCAAAGTGGCCAACACGCATAGCCGGGTCGCGGCATTCTTCCGCGATCTGATATTCAAGATGAAGCTGCTCCCGCCGCCGCCGCCCTTCCCGGCCATCAAAACCGGGATCGTGCAGAAATCCGCTCCCGGGTCGAAAGCCAGCGGAATCGGAACTGTCGCGCCGCAGGGGCAAATCTATATCGGCGACCGGAAAGCGTTGCTCGACGAGTTGACCGGTTACAGGTTCTTTCTCCTGTCGCAGACGAACCCGTTGCAGCAGCTTTCAGCCGGCCAAAGGCGGTTCCTCGAGCAACTCGGGTGCCTCGTACTCACGCTCGGCGATCATGACGGCGACGGCGTAACCCGATTGCGGGAACCTGACGGTCATTATCTTGAGTACCTGCGTGGTTTGAACAAGGACGCAGTCCTGCTTCGTCCGGACACCAACGTCTTCGGCTTTGCCGAGAAGGCGGCGGATGTCGGCAGCCTTGTCGACACGCTCAGAGAGACGCTGAAATGGGCGGAGCCAGTGGCAAGGGTGCAGCCCAGAGCGAGTGAACGCGCACATGGATGACAGGGAAAAGCTTCTGGAAGCCATGCGGCGCGCCGCGCCCGTCAGTCGCATGACCGACTACGGGATGGACGAGGCCGATGCCCATCATGTCCACGCGGCGACGACGGCAGGATCGGACTGGGTGGAGGTTCTGACAGGACTTGCAGAGCGCGACGAGGAGGCAGCCGGGCAAAGTGGAGCAGGGGCCGAGCTTTGGCACCGCGCGGCCGTCAGCCTGATCTTCGCCCAGCTCATCGATAACTTCGATGTCGACCGCAAGGTGGCCATCAACCGGCGCATGACGGAAGACTTTATGAAATTTGCAGCCGGCGCGAGCCTGCCGACACGAAAGATCGCGCTGGATTTTCAGGGAGGCAAGCTTTTTGGCTGGCACGTCAAACCGCTTCAAAAATCTCGCGGCGCGGTGCTGGTCTTTGGCGGCTTGAGCGGATGGTCCACGGCCTATCGCGCCATCGCCGAAGCCCTTGTTGGCCAAGGGCTCGAATGCGTGCTTGCCGATGGGCCGGGCCAGGGCGAGACGCGGATGGAAGGCGGGATCTTCGCCGGCAGGCATACCGTTCCCGGTTTCAGCCGCTTCATCGACTACCTTGAATCCGAGACCGGGTTCGACCGGTTCGGAATCTGGGGAAACAGTTTCGGAGGACTGTTTGCTGCGCTGACGGCGGCGGCGGACCGCCGCATCGGCGCGTGCTGCATCAACGGGGCGCCGGCCCGTGTCGAGCCACCGGCCTTTCGCACCCCGGCAGAGCAATTGGCGGCCATATTCGGCAGCCAGACGCTGGATGCGTGCGGCGACGCCATGGAAATTCTGACCTTCGATCCGGCGCGGCAACGTCTGGAGTGTGCGGTCAAGGTGATCGAGGGCAGCGCCGATCCGCTGGTTCCGCTCGGTGCCCAGGATATTTTTTTGACCGGCAACGAGCATCCTCTGTCGGGCAAGCTCAGTTGGGCGGACGGCGAGCACACCATCTACAACCACGCGGCGGAGCGAAACAGACTTGCTTCAGCCTGGTTCAGGGACTGTCTTGCCTGACGGCAACTCGTCCTGACCCCCTCCCCCATTTTGACCAGCCAGTTGGCATAAGCGGAAAGCTCGCGGCTTCTATCCGCGGGCCGAGGATGCCAAACTTCTGCGCGCCATTGGCGCGAC
>DATMTA010000048.1:0-42127 GCA_035565055.1 Ensifer sp. | reverse complement strand
CCAGGAAGAGGGTCCGGGCGTGGTGTTCTGGCACGCCAAGGGCTGGCGCATGTTCCAGAACCTCGTCTCCTACATGCGCCGCCGCTTGGCGCACGAAGGCTACCAGGAGGTCAACGCCCCGCAGGTGCTCGACAAGTCGCTCTGGGAGACCTCGGGCCACTGGGGCTGGTACCAGGACAACATGTTCGCGGTGAAATCGGCCGCGGCCTTCGAGAACCCGCAGGACGCCGAGCGCGACCACCGCGTCTTCGCGTTGAAGCCGATGAACTGCCCGGGCCATGTCCAGATCTTCAAGCACGGTCTGAAGAGCTATCGCGATCTGCCGATCCGGCTTGCCGAATTCGGCAATGTCCATCGCTACGAGCCTTCGGGCGCGCTGCATGGGCTGATGCGCGTGCGCGGCTTCACGCAGGACGACGCGCATATCTTCTGCACCGACGAGCAGATGGCGGCGGAATGCCTGCGCATTAACAAGCTCATCCTCTCGGTCTATGAGGATTTCGGCTTCCACGAGGTCGTCGTGAAGCTCTCGACGCGGCCGGAAAAGCGGGTCGGCACGGACGCGCTGTGGGATCGTGCCGAAAGCGTCATGATGGAGGTTCTCAAGACCATCGAGGAGCAGTCGGAAGGCCGCATCAAGACCGGCATCCTGCCGGGCGAGGGTGCGTTCTACGGGCCGAAGTTCGAGTACACGCTGCGCGACGCCATCGGCCGCGAATGGCAATGCGGCACGACGCAGGTCGACTTCAACCTGCCGGAACGCTTCGGCGCCTTCTATATCGACCACAATTCGGAAAAGCAGCAGCCGGTGATGATCCATCGCGCCATCTGCGGCTCGATGGAACGGTTCCTGGGCATTCTCATCGAGAACTTCGCCGGCCATATGCCGCTGTGGTTCGCGCCGGTGCAGGTGGTGGTCGCGACGATCACGTCGGAGGCGGATGACTACGGCCGCGAGGTGGCTGAGCTTCTGCGCGACGCCGGTCTCCATGTGGAGACGGACTTCCGCAACGAGAAGATCAACTACAAGATCCGCGAGCATTCCGTCGGCAAGGTGCCGGCGATCATCGTCTGCGGCAAGCGCGAGGCGGAAGAGCGGACGGTGAACATCCGCCGTCTCGGTTCGCAGAACCAGACGTCGATGACCTTGGCCGAAGCGCTTTCCACGCTCGCCGACGAGGCGACGCCGCCGGATGTGAAGCGCAAGGCGGCCGAAAAGGCCGCGCGGGCCGCCAGGGTGGCTTGAACGAGATAAAGGGGCGGGACTTCGGTTCCGCCCTACTTGTTTCAGCCTTTCAGTGCGTCGAGGTAGGCGCGCACGGCATCCGTCACATGGCGGAAGCGGTCGCCGCCGAGATGCTTGCCGCCATACCAGCGGGTGACGACGACGATGTGATCGGAAAGCTCCTCGCGCTCCAGCATCCGGACGATGATCGCACCCGCACCGCTTTCGCCGTCGTCGTTCTTGAGCGGACCGTCGGCGCAGATCAGGCCCCAGATGTTATGCGTCGCCTTGGCGAATTTCTTCGTCCGCTTCAGCTCATCGATAAAGGCCTTTGCCTCGACGGCTGAACGGCATGGCCCGCCGGAGACGGCATATTTCGAGCCGCGATCGGAGATGATGTTGTCGAGGATCAGCATGGAGCGGCTTTAAGCCGTTGGAGGAGGCGGGGCAAGCCTTTGCCGAGGCTTGACGCGGGCGCGTGCATCGCAAAGATTGGACGCATCCCTCCTCATTCGAGTATCCCGCCCATGTTCGATCTCCTCATCAAGAACGCCAACCTTCCCGATGGCCGCACCGGCATCGACATCGCCGTCAGCGGCGGCAGGATCGCAGCCGTCGAAGCGGGTATCACGGCGGAGGCGGGCGAGGTGATCGATGCGACCGGGCGGCTCGTCTCGCCGCCCTTCGTCGATCCGCATTTTCATATGGATGCGACGCTGTCGCTCGGCCTGCCGCGGATGAATGTCTCCGGCACGCTGCTTGAGGGCATCCAGCTCTGGGGCGAGCTGCGCCCCATGCTGACGAAGGAGGCACTGGTCGAGCGGGCGCTGCGCTATTGCGATCTGGCGGTTACACAAGGGCTCCTCTACATCCGCAGCCATGTCGACACGTCCGATCCCCGGCTGGTGACAGCCGAAGCCATGATCGAGGTGCGCGAGCGGGTGAAGCCCTATATCGACCTGCAGCTCGTCGCCTTCCCGCAGGATGGGTATTACCGCGCGGCGGACGGCGTGAAGTCGCTGGAGCGAGCGCTGGACATGGGCCTCGACATTGTCGGCGGCATCCCGCATTTCGAGCAGACGATGGACGAGGGCGGGCAGTCGCTGGCGGCCCTTTGCCGGATTGCTGCCGAGCGCGGGTTGCCGGTCGATATCCATTGCGACGAGACCGACGATCCGATGTCGCGGCATATCGAGCGGCTGGCGGCGGAGACGGTGCGCTTTGGCCTGCAGGGGCGTGTGGCCGGCTCGCATCTGACGTCGATGCATTCGATGGACAATTACTATGTCTCGAAGCTCATTCCGCTGATGGCGGAGGCGAAGATCAACGTCATCCCCAATCCCCTGATCAACATCATGCTGCAGGGCCGCCACGACACCTATCCGAAGCGGCGCGGCATGACGCGGGTCAAGGAATTGATGGAGGCGGGCCTCAACGTTTCCTTCGGCCATGATTGCGTGATGGACCCCTGGTACAACATGGGTTCCGGCGACATGCTGGAGGTCGGCCACATGGCGATCCATGTGGCGCAGATGGCGGGCATCGAGGACAAAAAGAAGATCTTCCAATGCCTGACTACCAATTCGGCGAAGACGATGGGCATCGAAGGCTACGGGATCCAGAATGGCGCCAAGGCCGATTTCGTCATCCTGCAGGCGCGGGATGCGGCAGAAGCGCTGCGGCTCAAGGCCAACCGGCTCTTCGTGATCAAGGGCGGACGGACGATTGCGAAGACTGCGCCTCGGGTCAGCGACCTGTTCCTGGAGGGGCGGCCAGAAACGGTCGACGGGACGCAATACGCGCCGAAGCTCTGACATCGCCGTCAAACGAAAAAACGGCGACCTTTCGGCCGCCGCTTCGCGATCGGATGCCCCCCTTGGCCCGAAAGTCAGGCGCGGAAATAGGTCGTGGTGGTGCCAGAGCTCTGTCCGCTGTTTTCCATGTATTTCGCGGTCGCGGCCTGCGCCGCTGCGGCCGAGCCGGTGTTCGTGTTGGTCGCGTCAGTCTTCGCCGTGTCGGATTTGGTGACCTTGTCCAGCATGGAGGCGTGAAGCTTGGCCATGGACTGGTTGTAGGCGTGCTGCTTTTCGAAAACCGACTGCTTGCGGGCCGACTGGGTCGTGGTGGACTGGGTGGTGTCCGTGCTCGCGGCGCTCGTTGTCTTGGAGGCAGGCTTGGAGGAGGTCGTTGCAGCCGTGGCGGTGCTGGCCACGGTCGCGGCAGCCGCAGCGGAAGTGGATGTCGCGGCGGCCGAACCGCTCGTCGTTGCGTCGTTGGAGACCTGCTTGCCGGAAACCTTGGCCAGCTTGTCGGCGTCAACCTTGGCCTGCTGCTTGTTGTGGGCAAGCTGGGCCTGCACGGCCTGCTGGGTCTTGCTCAGCTCGCGGCCCTTCTTTTGAGCAACAGGAGCGGATGCATACGAAGCAGTGTTCTGGGAAACTTGCATTTCAGACCTTTCTTTTGACCACGCTTGTTCCGCTCGCGGGCGGAACCAAGTCAATTGGTTTGCCTTCTTCCAACCGGGCAAGTCTTGGTGAGGGGAGCCGTCGCATCTACCCGTCGATGCGGCAGGCTTTTCTTCCTGTCTTGTTTTCAATCTCGAACTTAAATGCCAAATTGGAATTTATGCTCAATTCAAAAGCTAGGATTTTAAGTATCTGTCTTTTTCCTGATCGATTTTCCGGGGCGCGTTCACAGCTTTACTTGAAGGCCGTCGACGGACCGAGCTTGAGATGTTCCTGATAGGCCGTGTGGGCCACGCGAAAGGGGACGCCCGAACCCGGTGCCCTGGGGTTGGCGGCAAGTTCCATCAATTGCGTCAGCAGGCTGTAGTCGCCGTGATAATAGGGCGTGTCGTGGTTTTCGGCAGCGCGGTTGGCTGCGGCGGCCTGAAGGTTCGTGGCGCCGTTATTGGCCTGGATCTTGCGGCCTTCTGGAAAATGGGGCGGCATGGAACCGGAAACGATGGTCATCGCTGATGTCTCCCGGGAGACTGGCGATGTCTGGCGTTTGTTCTTCTTCTCTTGCCGGTCTCCTGAGCCCCGTTTTACAACCGAGGCGCAAAGAGGCGCTGAAAAGGATCGTTACAATTTGAACGATCCTTCGCTTTTCTGCCGTCGATCAGGCGGGCGCGAGGCCGATTGCTGATTTCGGGAAGGGGCGGAATGTCATGGCAACCAGGAAAGCCATGAGGCCGAGGACCCAGCAGGCGATGTACATTGTCGCATAGCCGCCGGTCGCGTCATAGATGTAGCCGCCAAGGACCGGCCCTGTCGCCATGCCGAGACTTCCGGCCATCGACGTTCCGCCGATGATCGTGCCCATCATCTTCATGGGGCAGTTCTCGCGGATCAGCACCGCGTAGAGCGGCATGATCCCGGCATAGATAAAGCCGAAGAAGACGGCGACGGCATAGAAGCCGGCCAGCTGGCTCACAAAGGCGTAGGCGAGCGCGCCAAAGGCCTGTGCGAGAAGCCCGCCAACCAGAACGCGCTTGGCACCCAGCCGGTCGCCCAGAACGCCGAAGCCGATGCGTCCGGCCATGCCGGCAATGCCTTCGACCGAATAGATGGAGACCGCCGCGATCGCCGAAATGCCGCAGATCTGCGCATAGCTCACGGTGTGGAAGATCGGCCCTGAATGGGTGGCGCAGCAGAAGAAATTGGTGACGACGAGCACGATGAACTGCGGCGAGGCAATCGCCTGACGGACCGTCATTCCCGCGTCCGGCGGCAGGTCTCCCAACGGTGACAGGGCTGGCGCCGGCGGTGCCGGCGGCCGGGCGAGCAGCATGGATGCGGGCAATGTCAGGACGGCCACGAGGGCGGCCATGATCGTCAGCACCATGCGCCAGTCATAGCTCTCGATCAATCGCGCGGTCAGCGGCGACATGGTCACCGGGGCGAGACCGATGCCCGCCGAGACAAGAGAGACCGCAAGCGCACGCTGTGTTTCAAACCAGCCCGTCACCGTCGCCATCATCGGCGCAAAGAAGGCCGAGACTGCGCCGCCCGCGAGGAGGCCGAACGCAAGCTGGAAGACAATCAGCGAGGGCGCGTGCGCCGCCACCCAGAGGCTTGCCGCAAAGAGAACGGATCCGGAGGCGACCACCGGTCGCGCGCCATAGCGATCGGAGAGGGCGCCCCAGATCATGGCGGTTGCGGCCATTGAAAGGAAGCCGATCGTCATTGCGGCGGATATGCCCGTGCGGCTCCAGCCGGTTTCATTGACCATGGGCGTCAGGAGGACCGGCAGGGAGAAGAGCGCGCCCATGGCGACACAGCCCATGAAGCCGCCAGCGGCCACGACAACCCAACGATACGGCGATTCCTGCATGAGCCCCTCCCAGTTCCCGAGCCAACGCTTCAGCTATATGGATTGATATCAACGTATATCGGCCATGACAAGGGTCAGATGATGAAATCCGTGACCGAACCCGGCAAGGCGCATGTTGAAGCAGATTGATTCAAATGCAACGAATTGCATTGACCCGGCTTTCACACGCTGATGCTACAACGTGCGGTATATTGTTCTGGTGGATTGAGGGACGAGTCATGACCATTGGATCGGTTTCAGGCACACAGCCCATCATGTCGCGCGAGCACGCGAGCGATGCAGCCGACCGTTTTGCCGCCCAGCAGATGGGGGTCATGCAGGAGATTATCCAGGGCCGCAACGCCGCGCAGCGCGCCTTCGTCGACTCCCATCCCGATACGCGCCAGGCCTTTGAAAGCGTGATCAATTCGCTTTTCGCACAGGGCAGCTCCCACGCCAACGAAGCCGCCCGCATTGCCGCGACGGTTCAGGAGATGCGGACTGCCTCTCAGGCCTATCGTGAAAACATGGGCTCCGCCGGCATCACTGCAAAGGGCGTCTCCGCCGGCTGATTAGCCCCAGAAGCCCTCATGCACCCTGGCCGATTCCTCGACCAGGATCGGACCGATCACTTCGACCTTGCGCTGTCCGGCGGCGAAGACCACTTCGCAGGGAAGGTCGAGAGTCGGGTTTTCCGGGTGGTTGCCGGTGATTTCCTTCAACTGCTTCTCGGTCATGCCGTAGACGCAGCGCTTCAGACCCGTCCAGTAGATTGCGCCGGCGCACATGGCGCAGGGCTCGGCCGAAGTGTAGATCGTGCATTCCTTCAAGAGGTCATGCGGCAGCGTCGTCGAGGCGCGAGTCATCAGGACGCGCTCGGCATGGCCGGTCATGTCGTGGTCGGGCATGTAGGCGTTGTGCTGCGTCATCAGCACCTTGCCATCGGGGCCGACAAGGATGGAGGCAAACGGATGATTGCCGGCGTCGCGCGCCTTTTGGGACTCGGCGATGGCGATTCTCAGCAGCGCCTCGTGATCCAGTTCTTCGCATACCATGGCCATGCTTCTTGTCCCTTCATGTGCGGCGCAATTCCAGGCGAACCGTCGCGAGGTCGATTCATCACGTTGCGCGAATTCGTGCGGTGCGGAAGACTTGCCTTGATCGGCGCGAAATTCAAGTCATTGTAGAGCTTCTTCCGTACGAATTGTTCGCACATTGGAAAGCGCATGTCTCTCATTTCGCCCGCCGCCCTTCTCTTCGACGAGGTCGCCAGGCTCGGTTCGATCCGCAAGGCGGCCGAGCATCTGAACGTTTCGCCATCCGCGCTCAACCGCCGCATTCTCAACCTTGAGGATGATTACGGGCTCAAGCTTTTCGAGAGACTGCCGCGCGGCGTGCGGCTGACGGCGGCCGGCGAGGTGCTGATCGCCGATATCCGCAAGTGGAAGGCGGATCAGGAGCGTTCGAAGGTCAGGCTGCAGCAGCTGCAGGGTTTGCGGCGCGGTCATGTTTCCGTCGGTCTCATGGAATGTCTTGCGGGCGATTTTGCCCGCACATTGTTCGATGAAATCCAGGCGCGGTTCCGGCATTTCACGCTCGACATCTTTGTGGGCGGAACGGCGCTGATCACCGAGAAGATCCTCAACAGCGAGCTTGATCTCGCCGTCTGCTTCAATGTGCCGGACCGACATAACATCCATAAACTCAAGGCGGTGGAGGCTCCGTCCGGCGTGATCGTGTCGAGCGAGCACCCGCTGGCGGGCAGGCCGAGCGTGCCCTTGTCCGAATGCATCAACTATCCTTTCATCCTGCCCGATTTCTCGATCGCGGCCCGCCGGCTGATCGACAGCGCGCTGGGGGCCTCCGGCGTCCAGACAGTGCCGAGTCTTGTGACGAATTCCACAGGTTTGATGAAGCGGCTGATCGCGGACAATCGGCATATCGCATTCCTCAACGCCGGCAATCTCATGGACCTGCAACGGGATGCGGGTCTGGAGTTCATTCCGCTGGCCGGGCGCCTGCTTGCGCCGGAGGAACTGTCGCTGATCACACGCTCCAGTCAGGGTTTGAGTTCCGCAACCTCTGCGGTTGTCGATCTCATCAGGACGCAAATGGACAGCTTGCCAATCGCTTCGAAAAGCGCTTAATCTCACTGTTGCAATTTTTGCAACGCAACGAGCGAAACAATGTGCTTGTGTGCGGTGCGAAAGCCAGACCAACTAATGCACAAAATTAAAGCAGGGGAACTTGGTGACGTTGCAGCAGTCTTGGGGTGGGAGTCCGTCTGGGTCCCGGGTCGACGTTCGGCGTCTTGCCGGAGCGATCAACGCTTTCTTTAGTCTGTTATTTTCCGGTCGGGGGGCTGGATCAAATCATATTCACGCTTCGTCGATCTTGCCTTACGGTCTGAATGCCGGCGGGCGAAGCGGCATCCTGTTTGCTGCGGGCGCCAAGGGGACTTTCGATGGGAACTGAGACAACGGCGCGGCTTGAGCTGAAGAGCATCACAAAGCGTTTTCCCGGCGTGCTTGCGAACGATCAGGTAAGCTTTTCGGTGCAGCCGGGCGAAATTCACGCTCTGCTCGGCGAGAACGGCGCCGGCAAGTCGACGCTCGTCAAGATGATCTATGGCATCATGCAGCCCGATGGCGGCGAAATCCGCTGGAATGGCGAGCGCATCGTGGTGGCGAACCCCAAGGCTGCACGCCGGCTCGGCATCGGCATGGTATTCCAGCACTTCTCGCTCTTCGAGGCGATGACGGTGCTCGAGAACATCGCGCTGGGCATGGATGCGAAGATCCCCGCCCGTGAACTCGAAGCGCGCATCAAGGAGGTCATGACGCAATATGGCCTCAAGCTCGAACCGCATCGCATCGTCTCGACGCTTTCGGTGGGGGAGCGCCAGCGCATCGAGATCGTGCGCGCGCTGCTGCTCAACCCCAAGCTTCTGATCATGGACGAGCCGACGTCTGTTCTGACGCCGCAGGAGGTGGAGCAGCTCTTCATCGTGCTGCGGCAGCTCGCCAGCGAGGGCTGTTCGATCCTCTACATTTCGCACAAGCTGCATGAGATCAAGGCGCTCTGCCACACCGCGACCATTCTGCGCGGCGGCAAGCTGGTCGATACATGCAACCCATCCGTCGAGACTTCGCGCTCCATGGCCGAGAAGATGATCGGCGGCAATCTCAAGACCATCGAGAAAGCGGAAGGCCGCGCCATCGGTCGCGAGAAGCTCATCGTCAATCGCCTCAACATGCCGGCACGCTCGCATTTCGGCGTGTCGCTCAAGGACATCACCTTCACCGTCCGCGAGGGTGAGATCTTCGGAATCGCGGGCGTCGCTGGCAACGGGCAGAACGCGTTGCTGCTGGCGCTTTCAGGCGAGACGCTGTCGGAAGACGAGGGAGCAATCACCGTGGATGGTGCAAAGCTCGGGCGGCTGACGGCAAAGCAGCGGCGGCTGGCCGGCGTCTCCTCCGTGCCGGAAGAGCGCAACGGACACGCCGCGGTGCCGGAATTCACACTGGCTGACAATTCGGTTCTTACCGCGCGCGATCGGCTCGGGATGGTCAAGATCGGGCTCATCGATCAGCGGGCAGCCAAGACCTATGCCGGCGAGGTCATTTCGACATTCGCGGTCAAGGCGCTGGGGCCTGGTTCTACGGCGGGTTCGCTCTCGGGCGGCAATCTGCAGAAATACATCATGGGGCGCGAGATCATGCAGAATCCTGCGGTTCTGGTCGTGTCCCAGCCGACCTGGGGCGTGGATGCGGGTGCTGCGGCGGCGATCCATCAGGCCTTGGTCGATCTGGCGGCGGCGGGCTCTGCCATTGTCGTCATCAGCCAGGATCTCGATGAACTTCTCTCGCTCTGCGACACGCTCGCGGTCATCAACGAGGGACGGCTGTCGCCCGCCATGAAGGTCGCGGACGCCGATATCGAAGAAATCGGTCTGCTCATGGGCGGCGTCCATGGCGATCCGGCCGCAACCGCTAACCTGCATCCGGAGCTGGCCCATGCGCATCAAGCTTGAAAAGCGACCCGAACCCTCGACGGTGATGCAGTTCGTCACGCCGGTCGCCTCCGTGCTGCTGACGATGCTGATCGGTGTCATCGTCTTCGATGCGCTGGGCATCAAGGGCGGCCGCGCCGTGACCGACATTTTCCTGACGCCGCTGCTCGCAACCTACAAGTGGCAGGACGTGGCCGTGAAGGCAGCGCCGCTGATCATCATCGCGCTCGGTCTTTCGATCGGTAACCGCGCGCAGATCTGGAACATCGGTGCCGAGGGGCAATATATCATCGGGGCGCTGGCTGCCGCCGGTGTCGGCATCGCCGCGGGCGGGGCAGGCGGTGGCGCCATCATCACGCTGATGATCCTGGCAGGGATCGTCGGCGGGACGTTGTGGGCGGTTGTCCCGGCCTTTCTCAAGACACGGCTCAATGTCAACGAGACGCTGACAACCCTGATGCTGACCTATGTGGCGCTGCAGGTTCTCGGCTATCTCGTCGGTGGTCCGTGGAAGGATCCGAACGGGCGCAACTTCCCGGCAACAGCGCCGCTTCATGCCGATCAGACGCTGCCGATCCTGTTTCCCGGCACGACCGTGCATCTCGGCGTGGCGATCGCGCTCATCCTGCCCTTCGTATTCTGGATCATCATGTCCCGATCGGTCTTCGGCTATCAGATCCGCGTCGTCGGCAGCGCGCCGGATGCCGCGCGCCACGGCGGCTTCGACGCCAAGCAGACGATCTGGCTGTCGCTGCTGATCGCCGGCGGCATGGCGGGACTTGCGGGTGCGCTCGAATTTGCCGGCGCGTTGAAAGCGATCAATCTCGGCTTCCCGTCCGGCTACGGCTTCACGGCGATCATCGTCTCCTTCCTCGGACGCCTGAACCCGATCGGCTGCCTGATCGCGGGCATCGTGCTTGCCGTGACCTATGTGGGCGGACAGATCGCGCAGACGACCGTACACATTCCCAACTCCACGGCGGGGATCTTCCAGGCCATGATGCTGTTCTTCATCCTGGCAAGCGACATTCTCATCCGTTACCGGGTGCGCTTCGTGGCGAGCCCGAAGGCAACACCTCTTCCGGCGGCAGGAGAATAAGCGATGTCGACAGAATTCATCATTGCCGCCATCATCACCGTCGTCGGCCTGACAACGCCAATCCTTCTCGCAGCGCTTGGCGAACTGGTTGTCGAGAAGGCCGGCGTGCTCAATCTCGGCGTCGAGGGCATGATGCTGATGGGCGCCATCTGCGGCTTCGGTGCCACCGTGTCCACGTTCAACCCCTGGATCGGCATTCTCGGCGCCGCTGCCGGTGGCGCGCTGTCTTCCATGCTGTTTGCCGTGCTGGTTCTGGAACTCAATTCCAACCAGGTGGCGACGGGACTGGCGCTGACGATCTTCGGAACCGGGCTTTCATCGCTGATCGGCCTGTCCTACACGGGTTTCATCGTTCCGGTCTTCGGCTCGGTCTTTCCCGCGTCGCTCGCGAACGATCCCTATCTCAAGGTGATCTTCGGCTATTCGCCGATCGTCTATTTTGCGCTTGCCATGGTGCCGATCGTTGGCTGGTTCCTGAAATCGACCCGCTCGGGCATGATCCTGCGCGCCGTCGGCGAGAACGATCTGTCGGCCCATTCCATCGGCTATTCGGTCAAGGGCGTGCGCTATGCGGCGATCGCCTTCGGCGGCGCGATGGCCGGCATTGGCGGCGCCTATTTCTCGATGGTCATCACGCCCATGTGGGCCGAGAAGATGACGGCCGGTCGCGGCTGGATCGCGCTGGCGCTGGTCGTGTTCGCCGGCTGGCGGGCAGGGCGCCTGCTTGTCGGCGCCTATTTCTTCGGCATCCTGATGGCACTCGAACTTTACGCAAAGGCGTCGGGCTTCTCGTTCCTGCCGTCGCAGTTCTGGGCTGCCATGCCCTACCTCATGACGGTCATTGCGCTTTCGGTGATTTCGATGCGCGACCGCTCGGGCGGCAACGCCCCGGCCTGCCTCGGCAAGCCGTTCCTTCCCTCAACCTGAAACGCCCTGACGATAGGAGTTCACCATGGCTATCATTACCCGCCGTACATTCATGCAGGCAGCCGGCGCTGCCGCGACGCTGCCGGTTCTCGGCAACAAGGCCTTCGCGGCTGACAAGGTCAAGATCGGCTTCATCTTCCTTGGCCCGGTCGGCGACTACGGCTGGACCTGGGCCCACAACAAGGGCCGCGAACAGGTTGAGAAGGAACTCGGCGACAAGGTCGAGACCGTTTATGTCGAGAACGTCCAGGAAGACGCATCGGCCATCCCGGTCATCCGCGATCTGGCACAGCAGGGCTGCAAGCTGATCTTCACGACGTCCTATGGCTACATGGACCAGACGATTGCGGTAGCCAAGGAATTCCCGAACGTCAAGTTCGAGCATTGCACCGGCTACAAGCGCGCCGACAACGTCGCCACCTATAACTCGAAATTCCATGAAGGCCGCGCCGTTCTCGGCACGATCGCCGGCAAGATGTCGAAGTCCGGCACGCTCGGCTATCTCGGCTCCTACAAGGTTCCGGAAGTCGTTCTCGGGGTGAACTCCTTCGCCCTTGCTGCGCAGAAGCAGAACCCGAATGCCAAGGTCAAGCTTGTGCTCATCGACAGCTGGTTCGACCCGCCGAAGGAAGCTGCTGCGACCGAAACGCTCGTCAACCTTGGCTGCGATATTGTCACCACTCACACCGACAGCCCCGGCCCGCTGCAGATCCTCGAGCAGAAGAAGCTTTATGGCTTCGGTCAGGGCGCAGACATGTCGCGCTTCGCACCGTCGGCCCACCTGACGGCCATCGAAGACATCTGGGGTCCGTATTATGTCGAGCGCGTCAAGGCGATCCTCGACAATTCCTGGAAGTCCACCGACACCTGGGACGGCTTCAAGGAAGGTACCGTCAAGATCTCGCCCTACAACAAGGCCGTTCCGGCTGATGTGGTGAAGCTCGCCGATGCCGTGCAGGCCGGCTACAAGGATGGCTCCTACGACATCTTCAAGGGCCCGATCTACGATCAGGCCGGCACGCTGAAGGTCAAGGAAGGGGAAACGATGAAGCTTGCCGACCTGGCCGTCATGGACTGGTTCGTCAAGGGCGTCGAAAGCGCGGCTTGATTTCGATGTTGCAGCCGGTGGTAAGCCGGTGGTGAAATACAGGCGGCGCGGGCATGACCCGCGCCGTTTGCGTTCGCAGGTGCTGAAAGCGTGTCAGATCAGCCTCAACCCCTTGAGGCTGACATGGCCTTCCTTGCCGATGATGATGTGATCGTGGACCGTGATGCCGAGCGGCTTGGCGGTCTCGATGATCGTCTTCGTCATCTCGATGTCGGCCCGCGATGGTGTCGGATCACCCGAGGGGTGATTGTGCACGAGAATGATGGCCGTGGCGGAGAGGTCGAGCGCACGCTTGACGACCTCGCGGGGATAGACCGGCGTGTGATCGACCGTGCCCTTCTGCTGCACCTCGTCGGCGATCAGCGCATTGCGCTTGTCGAGGAAGAGAATGCGGAACTGCTCGCGCGTCTCGTAGGCCATGGCAGCGTGGCAATAGTCGACCACCGAGGACCATGAGGCGAGGACCTTCTTGCCCTTGAGCTCGCTTTTCAACATCCGGTGGGCAGTGGCGGCGATCAGCTTGATGTCGGTGGCAACCGCTTCGCCAACGCCCTTCACCTCGGTCAGGCGTGCGGCTTCAGCACCGAAGACGCCGGCAAGCGTGCCGAAGCGGTCGAGCAGCGCCTTGGCGATCGGCTTGGTGTCACGGCGGGGGATCAGGCGGAAGAGAAGCAGTTCCAGGATTTCGTAATCGGCGAGCGCGGTGTCGCCATGGTCGCGGAAACGGCTGCGCAGGCGCTCACGATGGCCGTGATAATGCTGCTCGGGAGCAGGACTTTCCTTGCCATCCTGTGTCGCCTTGGCCGCCGCCTTCGGGCGCTGGCGCGGCTCGGCAAAGAAGCCACGCTCGTCGGCTTGCGTATCGGTGGAAAAATCGTCGGGCTCCTCGGCTTCTGCCGGTTCGTCCAGACGATCCTTGCCGCCGTTTCCGATCATCAGGTGAGCCCCGGCCTGTCCAGCCCCGCGGGCGAGAGGGTGAAGATTTCGCAGCCCGTGGCGGTCACGCCGACGGTGTGTTCGTATTGTGCGGTCAGCGAGCGATCACGGGTGACCGCCGTCCAGCCGTCCGCCAGCACCTTCACATGGGGGCGGCCGAGATTGATCATCGGCTCGATGGTGAAGATCATGCCTTCGCGGATTTCCGGGCCCTCATGAGCGCGACCGTAATGCAGGATATTGGGCGTGTCGTGGAAGAGCTGGCCGACGCCGTGGCCGCAGAAATCGCGCACGACCGAGCAGCGCTCTCCCTCCGCGTAGGTCTGGATTGCTTCCCCGATCGCGCCGGTGCGTGCGCCCGGACGGACGGCGGCAATACCGCGCATCAGGCTCTCGTAGGTGACTTCGAGAAGACGGATACCGGCGCGCTTGACCTCTCCGACCGGATACATGCGGCTTGCATCGCCGTGCCAACCGTCCAGGATATAGGTCACGTCGATATTCACGATATCGCCGTCACGCAGCGGCTTGTCATCGGGGATGCCGTGACAGACGACATGGTTGATCGAGGTGCAGGTCGATTTGGTGTAGCCGCGATAGTTCAACGTCGCGGGCAGCGCGCCATTGTCCATGCCGAACTCGAAGACGAAACGGTCGATGGCATTGGTCGTCACGCCCGGCTGCACCATGGGCGCGAGTGCATCCAGGCAACGTGCCGTCAGCTGGCAGGCGCGGCGCATACCCTCGAAGGCGTCGGATCCGTAAATACGGATCGCGCCCGTGTTCTTCATCGGTGCGGTGGCGGCGTCGATATAGTTGACCATGTCGATTCGGTATGTCCCGGCTTTTGTATCTCTACTCTATGCCGGCTTACACAACCGGGATCAAGCATTTCGCCGTAATTTGGGATTGCGAAACCGCGCAATCAAGCGCGTAGGCTTCAACGCCGCGGGCGCGAGCACGCTCGAAGGCGGTGGCATAGGCTGGATCGAGATCGCCGCAGATGCGGAAGCTTGAGCAATCGCCCCGCTGGATGACATAGAGCATGACGGCGCGATGGCCGGCTTCCGCCATGTCGCCAAGTTCTGCCAGATGCTTGGCACCGCGCTCGGTTTTCGTGTCGGGAAATTCGGCGAGGCCGGGCACCCGGCTGAAATGGACGTTCTTCACCTCCACATAGGCGGTCGGCAGGCCTTCGCCGGACAGGAGGATATCGATGCGGGAATTCACGCCATAGCGCTTTTCGCGGACCAGCACCGGGTAGTCGCCAAGCGACGGGATCAGGCGGGCGAGAATGGCTTCCTCGGCGATACAGTTGGGCATCCCGGTATTGACGCCGACCAGCGTGCCGTCAGCCTCTATCATCTCGAACTGATGCCGATACTTTCGGCCCGGCTTGTCATGCGTGGACATGAAGATGCGGCTGCCGGGCGTAGTGAGACCCAGCATGGAGCCGGTATTGGGACAATTGCCGGTGATGACGGTGCCGTCTTCGAGTTCGGCATCGAAGAGGAAGCGCTTGTAACGGGAGATCAGCCTGCCTTCGACCAGCGGCGGGTCAAACTGCAAGGTCAGACCCGCACACGGACATAGGAGCCCGGCGCTTCTTCGATCGGATTGATACTCTCACCGCCTGGCGTGCGGGCAGGGACCCGCTTGTTGTTCTGCTGCTCGATCCAGGTGTGCCAGTGCGGCCACCAGGAGCCTGCAGTTTCGACGGCCTGCTTCACCCAGGTCTCGAAGTCACCCTCCGGTGCCGGACCGGTCCAGTACTGATATTTCGGCTTGTAGGGCGGGTTGACGACGCCGGCGATGTGGCCGGAGCCGGACATGACATAGGTTACGTCGCCGCCGAAAACCTGACTGCCGACGAAGACCGACTTGGCGGGCGCGATATGATCTTCGCGTGCGGCCAGATTGTAGACCGGGATCTTCACGTCATGCATGTCGAGCGTATGACCGCCCATCTTCATGCGTCCCTTCGAGAGATTGTTCTCCAGATAGCAGTTGCGCAGATAGAAGGCATGGTTGGCGGCCGGCATCCGCGTGGAATCGGAATTCCAGTAGAGCAAGTCGAAGGCCGTGGGTTTGACGCCGCGGAGGTAATTGTTGACGACATAGGGCCAGATCAGTTCGGAGGCCCGCAGCATGTTGAAGGCAAGCGCCATCTTCGAGCCGTCGAGATAGCCGTGCGGCTTCATGGTTTCCTCGATGGTCTTCAGCTGCTCCTCGTCGACGAAGACCTGAAGATCGCCGGCATAGGTGAAATCGACCTGCGTGGTGAAGAAGGTTGCCGAGCGGATCCTGTCGTTGCCTTCCTTGGCGTGGAGCGCAAGGGTCGCGGCCAGCAGCGTGCCGCCTACGCAATAGCCGATGGCGTTGACCTTGCGCTCGCCCGTTGCCTTTTCGATCACCTCCAGCGCGAAGTCGATCCCTTCGCGCGCATAGGCTTCCCAGTCCTTCTTTGCGTGGCGCTCGTCCGGATTGACCCAGGAGATCACGAAGACAGTATGACCCTGGTCGACGCACCACTTGATGAAGGATTTTTCAGGGTTCAGATCGAGGACGTAAAACTTGTTGATCCAGGGCGGGCAGATGAGGAGAGGGCGCTTCAGCACCTCTTCCGTTGTCGGATCATACTGGATGATCTGGCAGATATCGTTCTCCGCCACGACCTTACCGGGCGTGACGGCCATGTTCACGCCGACAGCGAATTTCGACATGTCGGTCTGGCGGATGCGCAGGTCGCCATGGCCGGCGGCGATGTCTTCCGCCAGCATCTTCATGCCGCGCACGAGGTTTTCGCCATTGCTGGCGATCGTCTCGCGATAGACCTGCGGATTGGTCAGCGCAAAATTGGAGGGAGACAGCGCCGAGATGATCTGGCGCATGTAGAACTCGGCCTTGTGGCGCGTATGGGCATCGAGCCCTTCCGTTTCCGCCACCAGGCGGGAGGCCCAGTCGGAGGCAACGAGGAAAACCTGTTTCAGGAAATCGAAGAAAGGGTTCTTTTCCCAGTCCTTGTCGGCGAAGCGCTTGTCGGGCTTCGCCGCGGGCTCTCCGGTGGCTTCACCGTTGAGCTTCTGCATCGAATGCATCCAGACCGACATCATCGATCCCATCAGCCGCGTCTGCGCTTCCAGGGTCCGCGTTGGATCGGTCATCCAGTATTCTATGACCTTGGAGAGTGTACGCACCATATCGCCGACGGGTTCGACGACGTGATCGACGATCTCGCCCTTTTCGCGCGGCTCCAGCCACAGCGTGGCGGCCTTGCCGGCATTCTGCACCGCGCGGGCCAGATTGACGGTCATCGCCTCCGGGTCTTTCAGGATATAGGGCTCGTAGACGGCCGGATCGATTGCGCCAGACGGCGCCTTCTCACCGTTTCCTCCCCGCATCTCCTCCGCCAATTCGCGTCCTCCCGGAATTTTGTCGTTTTGATTTGCGCCATTGTGCCGTAAAAGACGAACGAGTTCTATACGCGAGATTGCAGATTCGAGAGGCGGCACATTGTTTTTTCTAGCGAAACGTCATGTGCCGGTCGTAACGGCAGCGCTTTTGTCGTCCGTGCTGCTGTCTGGCTGCATGTCGAGCGATATTGTCAAAAACACGCCAACGCCGGCGGGTATGAACAATTCCAATATTTATCCCTATGTCGGTGAAAAGCGTGAGGTGGCGACAACGCAGATGACCGACGCAGAGGCGGCATCCATGGGTGCCAAGCTTCAGGCGCTGGCTGATCAACGTAAGGCGGGCAAGGTCTCCGAAGCCGAGTATAACCGGAAGGTCGAGGAAATGCGCAAGCTGAACGCGGCGACCCAGGCGGCCGGCAAGTCCGACGCGCCCGCCTCGAACTGACAGGGCCCGCTGACGACAATTTGTCCTTGCGTTTTAGGGATTTTGGGCCATAAGCCTTCGCGTGTCCGGCTTGAGAGAGGTTCGCGCCGGACTGCGCTTCACAACAACAAGACGAACCTTGCCAACTGCGACGGTGCGCCGGTCTTCAGGCAGCCGTCCTGGAGCCGATGATGGAAGAGTTTCACAAGGTCAGACGCCTGCCACCTTACGTTTTCGAACAGGTCAACCGTTTGAAGGCGAGCGCGCGAGCCGGTGGCGCGGATATCATCGACCTTGGCATGGGCAATCCCGACCTTCCGACCAACAAGTTCATCGTGGACAAGCTGGTTGAGACCGTGCAGCGGCCCGACACGCATGGCTATTCGTCCTCCAAGGGTATTCCCGGTCTTCGCCGTGCGCAGGCCGCCTATTATGCCCGCCGCTTTGGCGTGAAGCTGAACCCCGACACGCAGGTCGTGGCGACGCTCGGTTCCAAGGAAGGCTTCGCCAACATGGCGCAGGCGATCACCGCGCCGGGCGACGTGGTGCTTTGCCCGAACCCGTCCTATCCGATCCATGCCTTCGGCTTCCTGATGGTGGGCGGCGTGATCCGTTCGATCCCGGTTGAGCCGGATGCGGAATTCTTCCGCGCGCTGGAGCGTGCGGTTGCGCATTCCATCCCGAAGCCGATCGCCATGATCCTCTGCTACCCTTCGAACCCGACGGCGACCGTTGTCGAACTTGATTTCTACAAGGACGTCGTGGCGTTTGCGAAGAAGCACGAGATCTTCGTGCTCTCCGACCTTGCCTATTCGGAAATCTATTTCGACGGCAAGCCGACACCGTCGATCCTGCAGGTGCCGGGTGCGATGGATGTGTCCGTCGAGTTCACCTCGATGTCGAAGACGTTCTCGATGGCCGGTTGGCGCATGGGCTTTGCCGTCGGCAACGAACGGCTGATTTCGGCTCTGACGCGGGTCAAGTCCTATCTCGACTACGGCGCCTTCACGCCGATCCAGGTGGCGGCGACCGCGGCGCTCAACGATCCGGACATTGACGAGCATATCGAGGAAGTGCGCCAGACCTATAAGCGCCGCCGCGATGTCATGGTGGAAAGCTTCGGCCGCGCCGGCTGGGACGTTCCGGCCCCTGCTGCCTCGATGTTCGCCTGGGTTCCGGTGCCGGAAAAGTTCCGCCACCTTGGCTCGCTTGAATTCTCCAAGCTTCTTATCGAGAAGGCCGATGTGGCCGTGGCTCCCGGCATCGGCTTCGGCGAGCACGGCGACGACTATGTCCGCATCGCGCTCGTCGAGAACGAACACCGTATCCGCCAGGCTGCGCGCAACATCAAGAAGTTCCTGGGCACGGCGGACGACACGCTGCATAACGTGATTTCGCTCGAGGCGCGCCGCTGACTTCATCTCCTTCGCCCGCGATATCATTCGCGGGCCCTCCAACCAAAATCAGGAATGACGCATGACTGATGCCCTGAAAATCGGCATTGCAGGTTTGGGAACCGTGGGCGCTTCGCTCGCGAAAATTCTTGCCGAACGCGACAACATGCTGGCGATTGCCTGCGGCCGCGCGATCAGGGTGACGGCCGTGACAGCCCGCGACAAGACGCGCGACCGTGGCGTCGATCTTTCCAAGGCGCAGTGGTTCGACAACCCGGTCGAGATGGCGAAAAATGCCGATATCGATGTCTTCGTCGAGCTCATGGGCGGCGCAGGCGATCCGGCCCATGCCGCGGTCGAGGCAGCGCTTTCGCGCGGTCTCCATGTGGTGACGGCCAACAAGGCGCTTCTGGCGGCGCATGGCGTGAAGCTCGCGGCGCTGGCGGAAGAAAAGGGTTCGATCCTCAATTTTGAAGCGGCCGTGGCCGGCGGCATTCCGGTCATCAAGGCGCTGCGTGAGTCGCTGACCGGCAACACGGTCTCCCGCGTCTACGGGATCATGAACGGCACCTGCAACTACATCCTGACCCGCATGGAGAAGGAAGGCATGTCCTTTGCGGATTGCCTCAAGGACGCCCAGCGACTGGGCTATGCCGAGGCCGATCCGACCTTCGACATCGAAGGGAACGATACGGCACACAAGCTGTCGATCCTGACGAGCCTGGCCTTTGGGACCGAGATCGCAGCCGATGACATCTATCTCGAAGGCATCAGCAACATCTCGATCGAGGATATCCGGGCTGCCGCCGATCTCGGCTACAAGATCAAGCTCCTCGGTGTGGCTCAGAAGACCGAGAGCGGGATCGAGCAGCGCGTGCATCCCACCATGGTGCCGCGCGACAGCGTGATTGCGCAGGTGGACAGCGTGACGAACGCCGTGGCCATCGAAAGCGATGTGCTTGGCGAGCTCTTGATGGTGGGCCCCGGCGCGGGCGGCAACGCAACGGCTTCGGCCGTCATGGGCGACATTGCCGATATAGCCAAGGCGCGTCCGGGCGCGCAGGTCGCGCCGGCGCTCGGGAGACCTGCGAAGTCGTTGGCCCCGTACACGCGCGCCGGTATGCGCTCGCATGAAGGCGGCTACTTCATTCGTCTGACGGTCGAAGATCGGGCCGGCGTCTTCGCCAGCATCGCGACCCGTATGGCGGAAAACCAGATCTCGCTCGAATCGATCGTCCAGCGGCCTTCGAACGAAGACCCCGACGGCCCGAAGACCATCATCCTCGTGACCCACGAGACGATGGAAGACGCGGTGCGCAACGCCGTCGCGTCCATCAAGGGCGAGGGCTATCTGGTCGGCGAGCCGCAGGTGATCCGCATCGAGCGGCCGTGAGACTTGGCAAGGCTTCTGCCCTGACGCGGCGGCCTGTCCAGTCGGGCAACTTCCCTTCCATGCTTTCCTCTGCTAAGGGGACTTATATCTGATCCGGGTTTCAGGCGGGCACCTTACCGGATCGGGCGATGCATTGTGGCTTTGCTGACGGTCATGGCTGGTATGCGCGGAAGCGCGTACCCATATTGCCTGAGACCGAGCGTAGCTCACCGTGCTTGTTTTGACGGACGGTCTGCAGATCGGCCCCAACCGGAAAGAGGACATGAAATCCCGCCTGTTTTTGTCTTTGATCTTGCTCGCCGTGCTGGCTGCGGGCGGATATTTCATCTGGAAGCGCTATTTTACGGTAGAAACGCCGCGTTACATCACGGCGCCTGTTGCGACCGGCACCGTGTCTGAAACGGTTCTCGCGAGCGGCATCCTGAAGCCGGTAAAACTGGTGGCCGTGGGCGCACAGGTCTCGGGCCGTATCACGGCGCTGCATGTGAAGCCCGGCGACGAACTGAAGGAAGGCGATCTTGTTGCCGAGATCGATTCCGTTCCGCAGCAGAACGACGTGCGCAAGGCCAAGGCGGCGCTCACCAACGTTCAGGCGCAGCTTTCCGAAAAGCAGGCCAATCTCGAAAACGCCAGGACTGTCCTCGATCGGCAGAAACAGGTCTATGAGAGCCGCGCTGGCGCGCTCGCGGACCTGCAGACTGCGCAGACCAACCTGAAGGCCATCGAAGCACAGATTGCAGCCTTGCAGGCGCAGATCGTTGAGGCTGAGGTCGCCGTTGCGACGGCCGAGACCGATCTGGGCTATACACGCATCACGGCGCCCATGGCTGGCACGGTGCTGGCCGTCGTCAACCAGGAAGGCCGAACCGTCAATGCCAACCAGTCGGTGCCGACGATCGTGATCCTCGGCGAGCTCGACACGATGACAGTCCGGGCGGAAATCTCGGAAGCGGACATCGTGCGGGTGAAGACAGGGCAGAAGGTGCGCTTCAACATCGTCGGGGAGCCCGGCAAGCAATATGACGCGGTTCTGGCCGCGATCGAACCGGCGCCGGAATCAATCACCAGCGACAGCGCCGTCGTATCTTCAACATCTTCGGGATCGACGTCCTCGTCCTCGTCCGCTTCTTCATCGGCTGTCTATTACATCGGCACCTTCGACATCGATAACAAGGATCGCCGCTTCCGCACCTACATGACGGCGGAAGTTCGGGTCATTCTCGGTGAAGCCAAGGATGCCCTGACCGTTCCGTCCTCGGCGCTGGTTGCTGGCAAGGAAGGCACTTTTGTCCGTGTGCAGAAGGCGGACGGTTCGATCGAGCGGCGCAAGGTCGAGGTAGGCCTCAACAACAAGACGCTCGCCGAGATCAAGTCAGGCCTTGAAAAGGACGAGCGCGTTGTGGTCGGTGAGGGCGCAGCCGATCGGCAGACATCGTCGTCTTCACGGCGTGGCGGTCCGCCGCCAATGTTCTGAGGGGCGGCGCCATGAGCCAGCCAATCATCGAACTCAAGGGCCTCCGCCGCGACTATCCCTCCGGCGACGGCTTTCTGACCGTTCTCAAGGATGTCGATCTGACGATCGAACGTGGCGAGATGGTCGCGATCGTCGGGCCATCGGGCTCGGGCAAATCGACGCTGATGAACCTGATCGGCCTGCTCGACAGCCCGACATCGGGCAGCTACGTCGTCTCCGGCCGTGAGACGAGCCAGCTCGACGGCGACGAACGTTCGGCACTCCGGCGGGAGCATTTCGGTTTCATCTTCCAGCGTTACCACCTGCTGGCCGAACTGACGGCGCTGGGCAATGTCGAAGTGCCGGCCATCTATGCCGGCGTGGAGCGCAAGCGGCGACAGGGCCGGGCAGGCGAGTTGCTGACCCGCCTCGGTATGCCGGACCGAATGGACCACCGACCGGGCCAGCTTTCGGGTGGGCAGCAGCAGCGCGTCTCCATCGCCCGTGCGCTCATGAACAGTGGCGACGTCATTCTTGCAGACGAGCCGACCGGCGCGCTGGACCAGGCGAGCGGCGAAGAGGTCCTGAAAATTCTTGATGAGCTGAACCGCGAGGGCAAGACGGTCATCATCGTCACACATGACATGAATGTCGCCCGCCGCGCGGGGCGGATCATCGAGATTGCGGACGGCGTCATCGTCGCCGACAGGGTCAATGGCGAAAAGGCGAATGACGAGGGTTCTATCTCCTCCGCGTCTGCGCAGCCGGTGACACTCGGGAAAGGGCTTGCCCTCTTCGGCATGATCGACCGGTTCCGCGAGGCGTTTGCGATGGCGCTGCTGGCGCTGAAGGCGCATCGGTTGCGCACGTTCCTCACCATGCTCGGCATCATAATCGGCATTGCGTCGGTCGTCTGTGTCGTCGCGCTGGGCGAGGGGTCGCAGCGAAAGGTTCTGGAGAACATTTCCAGCCTAGGCACGAATACGCTGGAGGTCTTCCCAGGCGCCGGCTTCGGCGATGTCCGCTCTGGCAAGGTCACGACATTGGTCGAGGCGGATGCGGAAGCGCTCGCGCAACTGCCTTATGTCGCGGCCGTGACGCCGACCGTGTCGACCAGCGCGCAGGCCCGCTTCGGCTCGACGGTTGCTAGCGCGCTCGTCAATGGCGTCGGCTCGCAATATTTCGCGGTGCGTGGCTCGAAGCTGACAGCTGGCCAGCTCTTCGGCGACGAGGATGTGGCGAACCTGACGCAGAACGCAGTGATCGATGCAGATACCTCGACTGCGCTGTTTGGCGATGCGGGGGTCGACCCGCTCGGGCAGGTCGTGTTCCTCGGCGACAAGCCGGTACGCATCGTCGGCGTCATCGCCTCCCAGCAGGGCGGCTTCGGCGGCCGCAACAATCTCAACATCTACATGCCGTTCACCAGCGTGCAGGCGCGTTTCGTCGGCAGCCAGTCGCTTCGTTCGATCACGGTGCGCGTAGCCGACGATGCGGCGACCGATATCGCGGAGGTTGGCGTCACCCAGTTTCTCACAGACCGGCACGGCAAGAAGGACTTCTTCATCGTCAACACCGACGACATCCGCCAGACGATCACGCAGACAACCCAGACACTGACCCTGCTGGTGGCGGCGATTGCCGTGATTTCGCTGATCGTGGGCGGGATCGGGGTCATGAACATCATGCTGGTTTCGGTCTCTGAGCGTATCGGAGAGATCGGGGTCCGTATGGCCGTCGGGGCACGGCGGACGGATATCCTGCAGCAATTCCTCATCGAGGCGGTGCTGGTCTGCCTGATCGGCGGTGGTCTTGGTATTTCGCTGGCGCTCGGATTCGGGTGGGCGTTCAACGCCGCCAACGTGGGCTTCTCGCTGGTGTTTTCAAGCGGGTCGATCACCGTTGCCTTCGTCTGCTCCTTCCTGATCGGCGTCGTCTTCGGCTTCTTGCCGGCGCGCAATGCCTCGCAGCTCGATCCGGTGGCGGCGCTGGCGCGCTGACGCGGTGTGGAAAATCCCGCAACACCTTGACCCGCTGGGCCTTGCAATAGACAAGATGCCGCAGATGAAGGGCAGGATATGGCACAACCGATCGATCCCGAACCGCAGACATTCCTGAATGTCGAGCGGTCGGTCAGCGGACTGCGCTGGGTTTCGCGGCTTGGTCAGGCCGGTGAAAACCGCGCGCTGGCCATGGCGCAGCTTCATGGCATTCCGGAACTGATCGCGCGGGTGCTTGCGGGGCGCGGCGTTGCGGTGGACGAGGCGCCGGCCTTTCTCGATCCCACAATCCGCAACCTCATGCCCGATCCGTCCTCGCTGACCGATTGCGACAAGGCGGCCGCGCGCATCGCCCGGGCGGTCCAGCGCGGCGAGCGCGTCGCCATCTTCGGTGACTATGATGTCGACGGTGCGGCCTCCTCGGCGTTGCTCTGCCGATTTCTCCAGCATTTCGGCGTCGAGGCGACGATCTACATTCCCGACCGCATCTTCGAAGGCTATGGGCCGAACCCGGCGGCGATCGGGCAACTGATCGACAACGGGGCACAGCTGATCGTGACTGTGGACTGCGGCTCGACCAGTCACGAGTCTCTGGCCGTCGCAGCGGAGCGTGGCATCGATGTCGTCGTCATCGATCACCATCAGGTGACACATGAACTGCCGGTCGCCCATGCGCTCGTCAATCCGAACCGGGAAGACGATCTTTCGGGGCAGGGACATCTTTGCGCGGCGGGAGTCGTTTTTCTCGTTCTCGTCGCGACGCTGCGGGTCCTCAAGGAAACCGGCCATCCGGCGGCGGGCACGATCGACCTCCTTTCGTTTCTGGATCTGGTGGCGCTGGCGACCGTTTGCGACGTCGTGCCGCTCAAGGGCCTGAACCGCGCCTATGTCGTGAAGGGGCTGATTGCGGCACGGCATCAGAAGAATGCCGGCCTGGCGGCGCTGCTGAAGGTGGCCGGTCTCTCCGGTCCGGTGACACCCTATCATCTCGGCTTTCTCATCGGCCCGCGCATCAATGCGGGCGGGCGGATCGGCGATGCGGCGCTGGGTAGCCGCCTGCTGACGCTGGATGATCCGGTTGAAGCAGGCGAGATCGCCGAGCGGCTCGACGGGCTCAACCGCGAGCGGCAGGCCATGGAAGCCGCGATGCTGGAGGAAGCCGAGGCGGAAGTGTTGGCGGAATACGGGACAGCGGAAAAGGCCTCGATCCTCGTCACGGCCAGCAGCCGCTGGCATCCCGGGATTGTTGGTCTGCTGGCGGCTCGCCTGAAGGAGAAGTTCCAGCGTCCGGCCTTCGCGATCGCCTTCGATCCATCCGGCAAGGGCTCCGGGTCGGGACGTTCGATTGCCGGCTTCGATCTGGGACGGATGGTGCGTGCGGCCGTCGAGGCGGGGCTGCTGGTCAAGGGTGGCGGCCATGCCATGGCCGCCGGGTTGACGGTCGAGCGGGCGAAGCTAGGTGCCATGCGGGCCTTCTTCGAGGAACATGCGGGCAGCGCGGTTCTCGACATTGCGGCAGGCGCATCGCTGAAGATCGACGGCGCGCTCTCGGCCTCCGGCGCGACGCTGGAGCTCATCGATCTCATCGAGCAGGCCGGCCCCTATGGTTCAGGTCACGCGCAACCGGTTTTCGCGCTGCCCTCGCACAAGATCCTTGATGCCCGGCAGGTGGGCGTCAATCATATCAAGGTCAGCCTCGAGGGGCTGGATCGCACGCGGCTGGAGGCCATTGCCTTCCGGGCAATCGCAACACCGCTTGGCGACCTGCTGCTTGCGTCGCGCGGCGCCTCGCTGCATCTGGCCGGCACGCTGTCGGCGGACATGTGGCAGAGTTCGCGGCGGGTGCAACTGCGCATCGTGGATGCGGCCAAGACGTTCTAGATTTGAAGCCGTCGCCGGTAGCCCGGTTAGGTCTCCGTCAGGCACAGGCCGCGATAGCCGTCGCGGATCGCCGACGACCAGGTGTCCGCAGCCGTGTCGGTGACTTTCAGATAAGCTTCCACGCCGGATGCGCGTGCGGCAAGCGGCAAACGCAGCCGAAGATCTGCGATCAGGTCGCTTTCCATGGCAGCACCCGAAGCATCTGAGAGGGCATGGGCATCGAACAGGAAACCGCACAGGAATGACAGCGCGCGGTCGAACTCGGTGAGGCGCAGGGCCGCACGCGCGGTATCGGGAATAGCCAGGATCGAGAGCGAGGAGGGTGGCAGGCCCCGGTTGGCCTCTGCCACCCGAAGTAGTGCCCCAGCTTTTTCGAGATCGGCGGGCGTTTCGATGCCGGAAAGGCAGACGCCGTCCCATTCTCTTGCAGTCATCTGCGCGATGAGAGCCCGGTCGGCCTCGAGACTGCGTGGCGTCACGACGTTGAGAAACCGCATTCCCGGGCGCAGGCGCGCCACGTCGCTCTCCGAAACAAGAACATGCGTCCGGTCCTTGTCTTCCCGCAGGATGACGGTCATGGGTACCTGTCCTGGTTAAGAAACCGCCAAGCGGCATGGTAAAGGAATCTTAAACCAATTCCGGCCTAAGCTCGTCCCAACAATAGAACTGAGTCAGCATTCAGGGGCAAGCGGTTGATTTTCGGAACCTTCCTGCGTCGGTCGGACAGGACCAAAACCCAGACCCGGCTTGAGCCCGTCAGCGAGCACGCAACCGCTGGAAAGCTTCCTGCGCCAGCAAGCGGCGCTCGCCAGACGTATGATCTTGCTGCGACCTACCTTCTTGACGACGTGTCGCCGAAGACACGGCTTCAGCTGGCGCAGTCGCTGGCGGATGATCAAGATGCGCCGCGGCCGGTCATTCTGGCCCTCACCGAAGACCGGACTGACATCGCCGCAACCGTCGTTTCCCGTTCGCCCGTGCTCACCGACAACGACCTTATCGATCTCGTGGGGCGTGGCAGCGCAGAAATCCGTGCAGCCGTCGCAGTTCGCCCGGCTGTCGCGGCCACGGTGTCGGCTGCGCTGACGGAGGTCGGCGGACGGCTTGAGATCGCGCTTCTGCTGCGCAACGAGGGCGCCCGGCTGACCGACGGCGTCATGGTGCGCCTGGCATCACGCTGCGGCCGGGATGCGACCATCCGTGAACTGCTGCTGCAGCGGAGCGATCTGCCAGCCACAGCGAGACACATCCTCATTGAAAAGCTGGGGGAAACGCTGGCGGATGCCGGTCTCGTCGCGGCACTTATCCCGCCGCGCAAGCGTGAGCGGATGCGGCGCGAGGCCTGCGAGGCGGCGCTGGTGCGGGTGCTTGCCAGCGCGACCGAGGGTGAGCTTGCCGAAATGGCGGAACATCTGCGCGTCGAAGGCCGGCTGACAACATTGCTCCTCATTCACGCACTTTGCGCAGGCCGGACGGCCTTTTTCGCCGAAGTCGTCTCCAACCTCTCAGGGGTGGCGCGCGGCAGGGCCCGTGCGATCCTCTCTTCCGGTCGCCCGCGGGCCGTCCGGGCCCTGATCGAAGCGGGTTCGATCAGCCGCGACGTCTCGGACGTTTTCTGCGAGGCCGTCATGATCTGGCGCGAAGAGGGCGGGGATATCCCCGGCGATGCAGGCATTTTTCTGCGTCTGGTCGAGCGTTGCCGCAAGGCGCGCGATCTTTCGGATGCAGGCCGCACGCTGGTCGATGCTGTCGAGCGACTGGCCATCTCCGAGATGCGGCAGATGGCCAAGGCCTATGTTCAGGATCTGCTGAGCGAGGCAGCCTGAGGTCCGGGATAGCGGACTTGACGGAAGGTTGTGCAACCTCTTATCAATACTTTGTTGTTTATTCTTTTTTCAGCCCGGCCAATGGCGCTTTTCGCGCGCGTGTTCTCAAGGTCCGGGCAGGGGGACATTATGAAGAGACGTGATTTGATCCGCGGTTTCATCGCGGTGGGTAGTTGTGCCGCCTGCGCAGGGCTGGCACGAGCCTCCGAAGGCGCGCACTGGGAATACAAGGGCGAGCACGGGCCCGAGCATTGGGGCGATCTCGACAAGGCCAATGCGGCCTGCTCCACCGGTTCGCAACAGTCGCCGATCAACATCACCTCAGCAATAAAGGCCGAGGTCGACCCGATCACCGTTTCCTGGAAAAAGACGACGGCCAAGATTATCAATAATGGTCATACGATCCAGGTCAACATGCCGGAAGGGTCTTCGATCGCGCGCAACGGCAAGGTCTATGATCTGCTGCAGTTCCACTTCCATGCGCCGAGCGAGCATCTCGTCGACGGCATGACGCATCCGATGGAAGTGCATTTCGTGCACAAGAACAAGAAGGACGGAGACCTGCTCGTCCTCGGCGTTTTCATGATGCCCGAACAGAAGCACGATGCCTTTTCCATGCTCGCCAGATATTTCCCGCAGAGCGAAGGAGCCGAGGGCAAGGTGGAGGCGTTCACGCCGAGCGACCTGCTCCCGCAGGGTCTTGAATACTGGACCTACGAGGGTTCGCTGAGACGCCGCCCTGCAGCGAAATCGTCACCTGGATGGTCGCGCGCGAGCCCTTGAAGGTCGAACAGGCTTCGATCCAGGCCTTCACCTCGATCTATTCGAGCAATGCCCGCCCCGTGACGCCGATCAACCGGCGGCTCGTTCTGATGTCGCAGTGACCGCGCCTTCTGCGAGGCCGCCCGTGTCCGCATGGGCGGCGACCGCAGTTTCGGCAACCCATGACCAGAACATGAGATGCCATGCCCGGACGTCTGCGAGGAAGTCGTGGCTCAGAAGCACGTTTCCTGGACCACGATCCTGGTAAAGGTAGCCTTGCCTTTCCGCCGCGTTGACGACGTTGCGGACATGTGAGTGCGAGACGCCGAGCTGGCTCGCGAGCGTGCGGCTTCCCAGCGGGAACCAGCGATGCCCCTCCCGATTGGGTTCGGCAGAGAAATGCTCCGCACAGAGTTTCAGCGCGATCCTGTCTCCACAGTCGAACTGATCAAACCAGGCCCAGCCATGCTCGCCCTTGAGGGCCTGTCTGCTGCGTTCCAGAACGGAACGCGACGCGGCGATGAAGCGGGTGGAGAATTCCTGATCGGAGGAAAACCGCTGTGCCATGTTGTCGTGTGGCAGCTCCATTCCGGCGATCTCGGCGCAGCGGAGATGATGCGACAGCCACTCGCGCAGGCCAGCTGTCATCTGCGCGGTCGGCACGAGATACCGGATCCGGCGATCATCGGGCTTCTCCACCGCATCCACGAAGTTGGCAAGCTTGAGAAGCGAAACGAAGCTCGCCAGCGTCCGACGGCTGCCGAAGGAATCCTGCAGGACGCCCAGCGTCGCCGGTTCGCCAAGGCCCAGTTGCGACTGGGCGTGCATGATGGCGATCAAACCGGCCGCATGGGAGGGAACGGTGCGTCCGAAGATCTTGTTGATCAGGCGTTCGCCCAGATGCATGGGCAGGATCGACGCCGCGCAATGGCTAATCGCCGCGCGATAAGGTGCATCGTCCGTCAGAAATTGGTTCATGTCGGTTCCGTTGTCGGGTTGCGGCAATGGCAGCCGAATTTCAGCACAAACTGATAAAACGCATGTTTTGGGCTCGAACTCCAGTGAAGATCGAGAGTTTCGTGCATGATTTCCCCTTCTGATTAAATCCTCCTTTCGTGTTTCGTGCCGAACCCGTGCCGCCTGTTTCCAATCGATGCAAAGTTTGCGCAGGCGCGACAGCCGCCGGGTTCCTATGGTCCGCCCGCGAACAGGGGATGCGGCGGCAAATTCCATATGAGAAACAAGATATTCCAAGGGGCTTGCGTTCGTTTGCTGGCCGGCGTTTCAACGCTGGCTGCAACGTCTGTTTGGGCTGACGAGGTGGTGACGGGAAACCGCACGATTTACACCGGTAGCGATCTCAATGACATCACATGGCTGGACGGCGGCCATGTTCGCTATGGCACGTATGGTGTCGAAGATACGCTTCAGGCGCGCATTGGTGTCCATTCGGGCGACACGGGCACGATTTCCGTAACGGCAACGTCAACGCTTCATCTGCGCCTGGCGCCCAAAGAGGAGGGATCCACTTTTAATTTCGGTTCTTCCGTCGATACCGGCACGATCATTCTCGATCTGCCGGCTCCAAATGGCGCGATCTTCTCCGGTACATACAACGTGAATGGTGGCACCCTCATCAGCTCCTCCACCTATTCTCTGGCTTACCGGAACATCGGCATTGCGAGTGGCGCCACCCTCAAACTGAACGCGTCAGACTATCTCCAGGTTCTTGGTTTGAGTGGTCAAGGGACGTTTGTTGCTTCCGGCGGCGATCTCTACGTCTCTGGCGGCACCTTTACCGGAACGATCAGAAACGTCGGGGCACTCACGTTCAACAGGACAATGGGTCAAGGCGGTGTCTGGTTCGGTGACGATGCAGTTTTCGGCGGAACCCTCGACAATGTCGGCTCACTAACCGTGGGCTACGGGGTACGGCTTGATGCCAGCGGGCTGGGGACCGCAGTCGAAATCGGACGCCTCGGATCCGTGACCGTCAGCGGTACGCTCGATCTTGGAGCCCAAGATGCGACGCTGAATCACCTAATCGGAGGTCCGAGCGCGCGGATCGGGACGGGCGGCGTGCTGACTGTCGTGGGCTCGAATTATGCAGGCATCCTGCAATCGGGCGGCGGGATTGTTTTCAACGGTGTGAACAGCCTGGATGGCGTTACGGATGGCGCCGTCGAAATCGCTGCAGGTGCCTCGCTGACGACAACCAATACTGCTGCATTCAAAGCCAACAGGACTGTGACCGTCAACGGCTCCTATAATATGCAGACGGGAACAACGATCGACACGCTCATGGGCAGTGGTAGCATCGGACTGTCCAGCGGGCAGAACCTGACGATCAACGGCACGGGTAATTCGAGCTTCAGCGGGACCATCTCGGGGCAGGGCGGCATTGTCAGCGCTGGCGCAGGTACGCTGACGCTAACGGGCTCCAATACCTATTCGGGGGACACCACGCTTTATCAGGGCACGCTGATCGGCAATGCGCTGAGCCTTCAGGGCAATATCTATAACGGCGCGAACCTGGTTTTCGACCAGGCCAGCGACGGGACCTTCAGGGGCGTGCTTTCAGGCTTTGGACAACTGACAAAGCAAGGAGCGGGCAAGCTTTCGCTCACGGGCACAAGTGCCTATTACGGCCAGACCACCATCTCGGGCGGCAGCCTTTCCGTGAACAGCGACAGTCTCGGCGGCAATATCGTCAACAATGCCAGCCTGATCTTCGACCAGAATTTCAACGGGACGTTCGCGGCAGCCATCTCCGGCAGCGGCAGCGTCCGCAAGCTTGGCACCGGCAAGCTCATCCTGTCGGGAAACAACACCTATACCGGGCCGACCTACGTCACGGAAGGCACCCTTTCAGTGAACGGTATGCTGGCCTCGGATGTTCTCGTGGAGAGCGGGGCGAGGCTTGGCGGCAGCGGCAGCGTCAATTCCTTTGTCGCCCAGGCGGGATCGTTCGTCACGCCCGGAAATTCCATCGGCACGCTCTCCGTTGCCGGCAATGCAACCCTTTCGAGCGGCTCGACCTATGTCGTCGAAGCCAATGCTGCCGGCGCGTCGGACCGTGTCAATGCGACGGGGCAGGCGATCATCGGCCCTACCGCCGCCGTCTATGCGACCTCCGAAAGCGGCCTCGACACGGGTGCCGGATTTCCGCAATCTCAGACCTACAGGATCGTCACCGCGGCCGGCGGAATCAGCGGTACATTCGGCTCCGTGACCGACAATTTCGCCTATCTCGTGCCGACGCTCAGCTATGATGCCAACAACGTCTATCTGACGCTGACGCGCGAAGCGTTCGTCACCGGCAGCAACCCGCCCAATGCCAATGGCGTCGCAGGCGCAATCGATCAGCTGGGACCGGGCACGATCTACGATGCCGTGCTGTTCATGAACAATGACAGCAAAGCGACGGGGCTTCGAAGCCTCGCGGGCGAGCTCCACCCCTCGGTGCAGCGTGCACTGATGGATAGTGCCGCCTACACCCAATCCGCCCTGACGGAGCGGTTGGCCAATGGTTCGGATCAACCCTACTGGATTTCGACCGTTTCCGGCCGGACGAATTATCGCCCGACTGCGGCGACCTTCGGTCTTGTGCAGGATACCAATCTGGTCATGGCGGGTGCGGATATCTTCGAGGCAAGCGACTGGCGGGCAGGTATTCTCGGCGGTTATGGCAGCACGCGGATCAACCTGAGCGACATCAACGCCACGGCTAAGGTCGATACGTTCGAAGCCGGAGCCTATGGCAGCCATGCGGCTGGCGGGTTTGGCTTTCGCTATGGCGCCATCTCGGCGGTGCATCAGATCTCCACCTCCAGAGCGATCACCCTTTCCACGCTTTCCGAGAACGAACAGGCGGGCTATCTCGGCTTCACGCAACAGGTCTTCGGCGAGGCAAGCTACCGTTTCAGCCACGACAGCGGGTATATCGAGCCGTTTCTGGGGGCAACTGCGGTCTATCAGGACAGCCAACCCTTCCGCGAAAGCGGGGGCGCGTCTGCGCTTGACGGACAGGTGGCCAGCAGCTTCAATCAGACGGTCGATGCGGGCGTTCGTTTCAAACAGGGCCTGTCGCTCGGCGATGTCGAAGCACGACTTGTCGGCAAACTTGGCTGGCGGCACACGTTCGGCCGAAACGCTTTCGCGGCAAACGCCTCGATCGGCGGCAGCAGCCCGTTTTCGGTTTCCGGACTTGATAGGTCCCGCGATGTTGGAATCGTCGAGGCGGGTATCGGCTTCGATCTGGGGAAGGGGCTGGATGTGAACTTTCAGTATCAGGGTGCGTTTGGCAGGGCGAGCAGCAGCTCGGCGTTCAACGCGCGTCTCAGCGCAAGCTTCTAGAATCCCGTGCGATCAGAGTTTCGCGGCGATCCCTTCGATCACGGGCGTCTCGGATTGACTCAATCCGGCTTGATCTTGCGCACCACCCAGCTGTACCCGTCGGCAATCACGTGCACGGGCTTCGTGACGGCGGACTTCACGCCCTCCGTCGTCGGAATGGCCTCCCTGATGACGCCGAACGTCCGTTGCAGAAGATTGGGCTTCTCGGGCTCTTTCGTGGCCGTCTCAGCCGTGGGCGGCAAAGGCGCAGGCGTTTGTGCCTGCGTTTGTGCGGCCGTGTTGTCCTGCATTGCCTGGGCCTTGGTGACCTCGGGCGACTGGCAGATAGCGATCACCATCGGATAGTGCACGTTCGAATAGCGCGCCAGTTCCTGTTCGCTGTCCTTGTCGCACGCCGCCACCGTATCCCACTTCGGCTCGCTCAGCGAAATCTGCGTGCACTTCGTTGCGCTGTCGTCGCAGCCCATGATCGCCATGACGATCATCGCAGTCTTGACCTGCATCTCTTCCCGTCCGTCCTCTATGGCAGCATTGCCTGACGGCAATCCTTTGTGCCCGCTCTTCCCGTTATAGGCCGGAATATCACCGAACTGTGGCAGGCGTTCAACAGGCAGGTTGGCAGGTTTCGATCGCGCGATCAGATGTCGAGGTTTTCGGCAAAGGCCGCGCGATCCTGGATGAAGCGGAAGCGGGCTTCCGGCTTGGTGCCCATCAGCGCATCGACACTGTCGCGCGTACCTTCCGGATCTTCACGATCGACATCGACCCGGAGCAGCGTCCGCGTCTTCGGGTTCATCGTGGTTTCCTTGAGCTGGTCGGACGACATTTCGCCGAGACCCTTGAAGCGGCTGACCTCGACCTTGCCGCGGCCGGTGAATTCCTTGGCCATCAGCTCCGCGCGGTGGCCGTCGTCGCGGGCATAGAGCGTCTTGCCGCCCTGCGTCAGCTTGTAGAGCGGCGGGACGGCGAGGAAGAGATGACCCTCGCGGATCAACTCCGGCATTTCCTGATAGAAGAAGGTGATCAGAAGCGAGGCGATATGGGCACCATCGACGTCGGCATCGGTCATGATGATGATACGCTCGTAGCGCAGGTCTTCCTCGCGGTACTTCGAACGCGTGCCGCAGCCGAGCGCCTGAATGAGATCGGCGATCTGCTGGTTGGCGCCGAGCTTCTCGCGGCCGGCGCTGGCGACGTTGAGGATCTTGCCGCGCAGGGGAAGGATGGCCTGATTGGCGCGGTTGCGCGCCTGTTTGGCGGAGCCGCCAGCCGAGTCGCCTTCGACGATGAAGAGTTCGGCACCTTCCGCCGTGTTCTGCGCGCAATCGGCAAGTTTGCCCGGCAGGCGCAGCTTGCGCACCGCCGTCTTGCGGTTGACTTCCTTTTCCTTGCGGCGACGCATCCGCTCCTCGGAGCGCTCGATCACCCACTCGAGAAGCTTGTCGGCTTCCTGCGGATTGCCGGCGAGAAAATGGTCGAATGGATCGCGCAACGCGTTTTCGACGATGCGCTGGGCCTCGACGGTCGCCAGCTTGTCCTTCGTCTGACCGACGAATTCCGGCTCGCGGATGAAGACGGAGAGCATCCCGTAGGCCGAGATCATCACGTCGTCGGTGGTGATGTTGGCGGCGCGCTTGTTCTGCGTGAGTTCGGCGTAGCTCTTCAGGCCCTTGGTGAGCGCAATGCGCAGACCCGCCTCGTGCGTGCCGCCTTCGGGCGTCGGGATGGTGTTGCAATAGGAGTTGAGAATGGCATCGCCGCCATACCAGGTGATCGCCCATTCGAGCGCGCCGTGGCCGCCGGTCTTCTCTGTCTTGCCGGCGAAGATTTCGCGGGTGACGGTGAAGTCCTTGCCAAGCGAAGCCTGGAGATAGTCCTTGAGACCGCCGGGGAAGTGGAAGACCGCCTTTTCCGGGATCTCGCCGCTTTCCGGCAGGATGGACGGATCGCAGTTCCAGCGGATTTCGACGCCGCCGAAGAGATAGGCCTTGGAGCGCGCCATGCGGAAGATGCGGGCGGGCACGAATTTGGCGCCGGCGCCGAAAATCTGCGGATCGGGATGGAAGCGCGTCCGCGTGCCACGGCGGTTATGAACGTCGCCAAGCTCCTCCAGCGGGCCTTGCGGAATGCCGCGCGAGAAGCGCTGGCGATAGAGCTTCTTGTTGCGAGCGACCTCGACTTCGAGAACGTCGGAGAGCGCGTTCACGACCGAGATACCCACGCCGTGCAGACCGCCGGAAGTCTCGTAGGCCTTGCCGTCGAACTTGCCGCCGGCATGGAGCTTGGTCATGATCACTTCCAGCGTCGACTTGCCGGGTGCCTGCGGGTGTTCCTCGACGGGGATACCGCGGCCATTGTCGGTGACGGTCAGAAAGCCTTCGGCATCGAGGCTCACTTCGATGAAGTTGGCGTGGCCGGCCACGGCTTCGTCCATCGAGTTGTCGATGACTTCGGCGAAGAGGTGATGCAGCGCCTTCTCGTCCGTGCCGCCGATATACATGCCGGGGCGCATCCGCACGGGTTCGAGACCCTCGAGCACCCGGATCGAGGACGCGCCGTAATCGTCACCGGTCGATTTCGGCGGTGACGGCGGAGCAGGGACAGCTGACAGAACCGGCGCAGCAGCAGCACGCGCAGGTGCGGCGGCAGCGACCTCCGTCTTGCGCTCCGCGCTTTCAGCGGCCTTGGGGGCCATGCTCGCAAAAAGATCGTTCGAATTGTCCATCGTGGCGTATCTGGTGCTCGTGTCTGGTTTTCGTGCGCCGCTTGGGTTCACATAGAACGCGGCGCGAATCGTTTCCCAAATGTTCTCCTGTCTTGTAGCGCAGGCAATGGCACCGGGAAACCGTGAAAGCTGGCCCCGAAATTGCGTATCACCCGCCATGTTGGCAAGATGAGGCGGGTCAGGGAGTTCTTTGATGGGACATGTGTCCACAGTTCATTTGCGTTTGCGAACGCTGGTTTGTCTTGTTGCAGCCTTGATTGCCCCGTCTGTGGCGTCCGCGCTGGAGCTGAAGCCATTCAAGGACGACCTGTTCGCCTATCCGGGGATACTCGAAAGCAAGGATAATGGCGACTGGATCAAGGTGGACTATCGCAAGGAACGCGACATCTATCAGCGCGACACCGAGCCGGAGCGCAAGGTCAAGTGGCAATACGTATCCATGGGAGTCACCTGGCACCAGTCCTTCGATACGGTCGACATGGGGGCAGGGCACAAGCTCGACATTTTCACTGCCGGCAAGGTCGGCAACCAGAAATTCAGCGTGGTCTTCATCCATGGACGTGGCGTCGACCGGAAGCTTGGGGCCAGCGACGAACGCTTCGGCGGCAATTTCAACCGGCTGAAGAACCTGGCGGTAGACAATGGCGGTGTCTATGTCGCACCCACGGTCAAGAGTTTCGATGCCGCAGGGGCGGTTGATGTCTCGGCGCTGATCCGCAGCCTGTCGAAGACGTCCGGCGGCAACCCCGTCATTCTCGCGTGTGCCTCCATGGGGACGCTGATCTGCCGCGAGGTCGCGCGCGATCCGCAGGCGGTTGCGGTGTTGTCCGGCATGATCCTGATGAGTGGCGTCCTCGACAGCCAGTTCGAGACGACGCCGTTCTACACAGCGCATCTGCCGCTTTTCTTTACCCACGGAACTGATGATACGGTCTATCCCTGGCAGGATCAGGACGGACTTTATCGGAAGCTGCACGACAAGGGCTATCCGACACGCTTCGTGCTTTTCAACACAGGCTCTCACGGCATTCCGCTGCGGATGCTCGATTGGCGCGACACGTTGAACTGGTTCTTCCGGCGGTCTTAGCTTCTAAAGGGACCGAAGCAGAACCTTCGTCGAACCGACCGCCACCGAAATCGACTGGTAGTGCGCCAGCCGCGCGGTTGAGTTTTCAGACGAGCGCAGGAGCTGTGTGGCGGCTTCCTGTACGACCTGCGCCGCTTCTGTCATGGCCTGGCGCAGCTTGTTACGACGCACGGCCTTGTAGCTGCGGTTCTGGCGGAAGCGCGGATTGGCGCCGGGCGGCGGTGTCAGGCGCGGAGCCTTTGGGTCGGCGTATTTGTCTACGATTCTGCCGAGCCGGCCCGCTGCATCCGAAAGAATGCGCTTCACCTTGCCATAGTCGCCGTCGTCGGGAAGCGACGCGGCAATCCGCTGCATGTTCTGGCGCAGGCAGTCGATGCGGTAGACGTCGTCATAGCGCCCGCATTCGGTGACCGCAGCGTTGAAGTCCTTCGAAATGCGATTGGTGAGCAGCCAGTTCAGATCGGTATAGACGATGATCGGGGAGCCGCCGGAGCTGTTATCAGCCGTCGAGGTCCCGGGGCTGGAGGGGGCGGCCGCAGGTCCTGCCTGTCCGCCCTGGCCGCCCGGTGCACCCACACCGGGACCGGCCGCCTGGGGGTAGGCAAGGTCAGGCAGGGCGAAACAAAGCGAAACCAGACCCGCCAACGCCGCTTTCGCATGTCTCCTCATGCCGATTGCCCCATATCAGCCACTTGATCCGGATTCGCACCAATCGCTATTCCCCATAGGCTAGCTGCAGGCTCCTGACGGTCCCCTTGCCGAAGCCGCCGTCGACGGCTCCCTTGTAGAAACCGTTCTCGGCCAGCAGTTTCTGCAGCGCCTTTCGGGTGGAGAGCTTGAACTGCTCCGGCCGCTCCGTCAATTGCGCCAGAACATCCTTCACACCGGAGCGGAGCGCCGCGTAGAGATAGCGCGCGGCATCGTCAGGCGTCTTGCCTTTGATGACACCATCGTCGATCAGCGAGGCGACGTTGTACATGGCCTGCGGATGCTTCAGATCTGCCGCCTTGATGAAGAGAGAAACCGCCTTTTCAGGATCGCGTTTCACGCCCTGCGCTCCCTGATAATAGAAGAAACCGAGATCGTTGATCGCGTCGGCAAAGCCGAGATCGGCGGATTTTTGGTAAAGCGCCAGCGCCCTGCCGAAATCCTGTTCCGTGCCAATGCCTTTCTCGTAAAGTTTGGCCAGTTCGAACATGGCCTCGGGATCGCCTTTGTCGGCTGCATCGGAGAAGTAGCGGAGGGCCTTTTGCGGGTCGAAGTGATCCTTGCCGGGCGCGAGGGACATGTAGCCGAGGCCGATCAGGGCGCGGGCATTTCCGTTTTCTGCAAGCGACGCAAGCTGCATCCTCTGGCCGTCGCCGAGCGATGCCCAGGCCGTGCGGCGGTCGGCGAGCGAAGCGACAGCGGCGTCCCCGCCGGCGAGGAAATAGGGAAGGCCGGGCAGGGAGCCATAGAAATGCGGCTCCTGCCGGTTCTGGGTTTCGGACATGACTTCATCGCGGACCTTTCGGAACATCATGCCGATCTCGGTGTCGCGGTCGGGCAGGCGGTCGATGAGCGCGCGCGCAAACGGGCTGTGGCCGCCCTCGCCATCGAGTGCGACGTCGCCGGCCTTGGCGGCATAGACGACCAGCGTGCCCTGTTCAGGCGTCGGGGCGGCGAGCCGCCCCTCGCGGAGATTGTCCGCTGCCGTCATGACAATGCTAGGCGTTGCGGGCTTTTCGTTGAATTTCGTTTGCTCGGCGAAGGGATTGTTGCGGCAGGAATCGAGGATGACGACCCGCAGCTTGCGCGCGCCTCCCACCGCGGACAGAAGACTGTTGAGAGGCAGGGCCTGCTGGCCGATCTCCTCAAGTCTCCCCAGGGTGACATCGACGGGGATGAGGAAATTCTCGCCCCCCACCTCGACGCCATGGCCCGCATAGTAGACCAGCGAGATGTCGGCGGTTTCCGAGCGGAAGGAGAAGTCGTTGATAGTCTTAATCAACCCTCCGAGCGGCTGATCGATCGCCTCGGTCACATCGAAGCCGATGGATTTCAGCGTTGCCGCCACGCCCTTTGCATCATTGGCGGCATTGTCCAGCGGCACGACATTGCGATAGGCCGACATGCCGATGACCAACGCGACGCGGCCGGCAGCTTCTGCGCAATGGCCAAAAGCCAGCAACAGGACGAAGAAAACGCCCCATATTGCCCGATTGAAAATCCGAACCGCAGACATGCTCCAAATCCCGCCGCTGACGGCTATAGAAGAACGCAAGTTAACAACGGTCAATCGCAATCTTTTATTCGGTGCCGAGCAGCGACTGAACGTTGCATCGCGGGCGCTTGCCCGCTATTGGCATTGCCGACCTGAAATCGATGAGGAGAGGTTTTCGAGATGACGCCTGATGTCCGCCCGCTGGTTGCCGGCAACTGGAAAATGAACGGCACCCGCTCTTCGCTGGACGAGATCAAGGCGATGGCGGCGGGCGTGGGCGCGCTGAAATGCAACATCTCCACGCTCATCTGTCCGCCGGTGACGCTGCTTTATGTGGCAACCGCTCTGGCGACCGACAGCGTGCTCGAAATCGGCGCACAGGACTGCCATGCCAAGGTTTCGGGCGCGCATACCGGCGACATCTCCGCCGAGATGATTGCAGACTGCTTCGGCACGCACGTCATCCTCGGCCACTCCGAGCGCCGCACGGATCACAAGGAAACGGATGCCGAAGTCCGCGCCAAGACGGAAGCCGCCTGGGCGGCCGGGCTTGTTGCCATCGTCTGCATCGGCGAGACGGAAGCCGAGCGCAAGGGCGGCAAGACACTTGAGGTCCTCAAGACGCAGCTTGCCGGCTCGCTGCCGGATGGCGCCACGGCGGAAAACACCGTGATTGCCTATGAACCCGTCTGGGCGATCGGAACGGGCCTGACGCCGTCGACCGTCGATGTCGAAGAGGCCCATGCCTTCATGCGCGCTGAACTCAAGAGCCGGTTTGCGGGCGAGGGTGCAAAGATGCGGATTCTCTACGGCGGGTCGGTCAAGCCGAACAATGCGGTGGAACTCATGGGCGTCGCCAATGTCGATGGCGCTCTGGTCGGCGGGGCCTCCTTGAAATCCGCCGATTTCCTCGCCATCTGCAAGGCTTACGAGACCCTTCAGGGCTGACTTTATTTTCAACCCGGCAAATTGAACCGTCGGGACTTGGAATAATGGGACGGCTCGTGTAAAGAGCCGCCAACTTCTATTATTTTGCCGCGTTTTCGCGCGGCATGGGACATGCCACTATGCAAACTGTTCTCATCGTCATTCACCTCATGATCGTGCTGGCGCTTGTCGGCCTCGTGCTGATCCAGCGCTCGGAAGGCGGCGGTCTCGGCATCGGCGGCGGCTCGGGCTTCATGTCCGCCCGTGGCACGGCCAATGCGCTGACCCGCACGACCGCGATCCTGGCGACGCTGTTCTTCATCACCTCGCTGGCGCTCGGCATTCTTGCCCGTTACCAGGCGAAGCCGACCGACATTCTCGACCGGATCCCGATCACCCAGCAGGGCCAGCAGAACGGCATTCTCGACCAGCTCGGTGGCACCAAGCCGGCTGAGACGAAGCCGGCCGTACCGGACAATGGCGTTCCGTCTGCCGGTGCACCGGCTGCGAATGCGCCTGCTGCTCCCGCCGCTCCGGCAACGGGTGCAGCACCTGCAACGCAGGCTCCGGCTGCCTCGGCGCCTGCTACTCAGGCACCGGCAGCAACTGCGCCGGCCGACCCGACCAAGGTTCCTTCCGGCCAGTAAGGCCGACAGGTTGAAACAATCCTCCGGCAGCCAGCCAACTGGCTGCCGGTTTTCTTTTGGCTAGAATCGATTCGCCATCCACGGAATTTTCAGGGGCTCCTGAATTTTGCGGGTAGCGGAATCGTTCGATTAAAGGTATCCGGTGACTCCCATGGCGCGATACGTATTCATCACTGGCGGCGTGGTCTCTTCTCTTGGCAAGGGCATTGCGGCCGCAGCTCTCGGAGCATTGTTGCAGGCACGGGGTTACCGTGTTCGCCTGCGCAAGCTGGACCCCTATCTCAACGTCGATCCGGGCACGATGAGCCCGACGCAGCACGGCGAGGTGTTTGTCACCGACGACGGCGCGGAGACCGATCTGGACCTCGGCCACTACGAGCGCTTTACCGGGCGTTCGGCGACCAAGACCGACAACATCACGACGGGCCGGATCTACAAGAACATCATCGACAAGGAACGTCGCGGCGACTATCTCGGCGCGACCGTGCAGGTCATTCCCCACGTCACGAACGAAATCAAGAATTTCGTTATCGAGGGCAATGAGGACTACGATTTCGTCATCTGCGAAATCGGCGGCACTGTGGGCGATATCGAGGCCATGCCCTTCATGGAAGCGATCCGCCAGCTCGGCAACGATCTGCCGCGCGGCACCGCAGTCTACGTTCACCTGACGCTGATGCCCTATATCCCGGCAGCCGGCGAGCTGAAGACCAAGCCGACGCAGCACTCCGTAAAGGAATTGCAGGCTCTCGGCATCCATCCCGACATCCTGCTGGTGCGCGCCGATCGCGAAATTCCGGAAGCCGAACGCAAGAAGCTGTCGCTGTTCTGCAACGTGCGTCCGTCTGCTGTCATCCAGGCGCTGGATGTGGCCTCGATCTATGACGTGCCGCTGGCTTACCACAAGGAAGGCCTGGACAACGAGGTTCTGGCCGCATTCGGCATCGAGCCAGCCCCGCAGCCGAAGCTTGAGCCCTGGGAAGAGGTGTCCAACCGCATCCACACGCCGCAGGGCGAGGTGACGATTGCGATCGTTGGCAAGTATACGGGCCTCAAGGACGCCTACAAGTCGCTGATCGAAGCGCTTTATCACGGCGGCGTGGCCAACCACGTCAAGGTCAAGCTCGAATGGATCGAGTCGGAAATCTTCGAGAAGGAAGATCCGGCGCCGTATCTGGAGAAGGTCAATGCCATCCTCGTGCCGGGCGGCTTCGGTGAGCGCGGCTCGGAAGGCAAGATCAATGCGGCGCGCTTTGCCCGCGAGCGCAAGGTGCCGTATTTCGGCATCTGCTTCGGTATGCAGATGGCCGTCGTCGAAGCGGCACGCAATCTCGCCGGCATCGAAAAGGCCTCGTCGACCGAGTTCGGGCCGACCAAGGAGCCGGTCGTCGGCCTGATGACGGAATGGGTGAAGGGCAACGAGCTTGAGAAGCGCTCAGCAGCCGGCGATCTCGGCGGTACGATGCGTCTCGGCGCATACAAGGCCGCGCTCAAGAAGGACACGCTGATCGCCTCGATCTACGGCTCGACCGAGATTTCTGAGCGCCATCGCCACCGCTACGAAGTGAACATCGACTACAAGGACCGCCTGGAACATTGCGGCCTCGTCTTCTCAGGGATGTCGCCGGATGGTGTTCTGCCCGAAACGGTCGAATATCCGGATCACCCGTGGTTCATCGGCGTACAGTATCACCCGGAGCTCAAGAGCCGTCCGCTGGACCCGCATCCGCTGTTCAAGAGCTTCGTGGAAGCGGCGCTGGAGCAGAGCCGGCTGGTGTGAGGCTCATTTCGAGCCGCAGACCGACTCAAGTAGCCCGATTGTGACTGCCTGTGCGTCGTCCGGTATTTTCGCAAATGCCGGACGATAGCGGAGCTGTTGCATGACTGCTCTTGCAAATTCTGGGTTCATTGCTTTTGCAGCGGTAAGGGCGTTCGAGGCTTTCTCGACATAGCGACTAAGCGCGTCCCTGAGATACTCTTCTCCCAATGTGTCTACCACGCTGGCGATGTCA
>DATMTA010000047.1:0-5202 GCA_035565055.1 Ensifer sp. | reverse complement strand
CGCCGAGAGCGGGAGGGCAAAGCGGTGATCCTCGCCGACCAGCGCGCGTGCCGCGTGCGGCGCAATCAGACCGATGAAGCCGATGGTGCCGGTGAAGGACACGGCCGCCGCCGTCAGCAGCGCGGTCAGCACGAAGGTGCGGCGGCGCAGCGCCCAGGTCTTGACACCAAGGCTCGCCGCATTGTCCTCACCGAGCCGCAGCGCGGTCAGCTGCCAGCAGTCGCGGACGATGAAGGGGAGGGTGAGCAGGAGGATGACCGAGACGGTCAGAACCCCGCTCCACGTCGCCTTCTGCAGGCTGCCGAAGAGCCAGAAGACAATCTGCTGCAACACTTCCGGCGAGGCCATGTATTGCAGGAAGGATTGCAGCGACTGGAAGAAGAACAGAACCGCAATGCCAGCCAGAACCAGCACTTCCGGGCTCGCCCCGGTGACGCGCGCAATCAGATAGACGATAGCCGCGGCCAGCAGCGTCATGGCAAACGCGGCGACCGGGATCGCATAGAGCGCCGGCAGCGGCAGGCTGAGCTCGAACAGGATGGCGACGGCCGCGCCGAAGCCGGCGGCGGCGGAAAAGCCCAGCGTGAACGGGCTCGCCAGCGGATTGTCGAGGATCGTCTGCATCTGCAATCCCGAAAGCCCGAGGCAGGCTCCGACCAGTGCCGCCATCGCCGCCTCCGGCATCCGAAGCTGCCAGAGGATCGTAGCGGCCATGCGGTCGGCCCCGTTCGGGCCGGCGAGCAGGGTTGGGATAAGCCTGTCGAGCGGCATTCCCGACGGCCCGGTCGAAAGATCGACCGCGAGCGCCCCGATCAGCGCCAGTCCGCAGAGGCCGAGCGCGACGAGTTTCCCCGTCGCAGCGGACCGCGCGCGCCCCGAAGCGGGGCTTGCAAGAACGGCCGCCTCGCTCATTGCCCGGCAGCCTTGTATTGCTGGATGAAGACGCCATTCGCCTCGATCGGCAGCCAGGCCTTGTAGAAGGCGCGGATTTCCGCATTCGGATCGACATCCTCGAACGCTTTCGGATGCAGGACCTTGGCCATGTAGCGCACATAGACGAAGTCGGAGAGCGTGCGGGTACCGCCGTGATAGACGGCATGAACCTCACCCGTCTTTACCGCCGGCAGCGCATCCCAGCCGGGCCGGCCGAGATATGCGGCGATGCGCTGGTTGACGACCGCAGGCTCCGCGCCGAAGCCGACCGAGACGGCCTGCGGCTTGTTCAGCCATTCGGAGCCTGCGAGAAAGATCGCATCCGGTGCGGCGGAAAGCACATATTCGGGACGCAACGGCCCCCAGTTGCCGACCTGGCCCTTGGCGATATTCGCGCCGCCGGCCATGTCGATCACCCCGGCCCACATCGTATCGCCATAGGAATTGCCGAATTCGCCCGGACCCTTCTGGGCGAGCTCGATATAGACCTTCTTCGGTGCCCCGTTCTCGCTCTTCTGCGCCGCCTTGACACGGGCGATCGTGTCTTCGACGGAGGCCTTGTAGAAATCGCCGAGCTTTTTCGCGCGTTCCGGCTGGCCGAGCACGTCGCCAAGGATCGTGGTCGAGCGCAGGTGCTTATCCACCGTCTGCGCATTGTAGTCGATGACGACCACCGGAATGCCGGCTGCCTCGAACTGCTTGACCGTCTCGCCCAGCGCCTTGAACTGCCAGGCGGCGAGGAGGACGAGGTCAGGCCGCGCCGAAATCGCCTTTTCGATCGAGAACGTGCCGGCCTCGGTGTCGCCCACATCCACCTTGTCGGCAATGGAGGGGATCGCTTTCACATAGGCCGCATATTGGGCCGGCCGCCAGTCGCGCCAGACGGGCGCCGAAACCGCAACGACGCGGGCCATGACGCCGGGCCCGCCGACAGCCATGAAGTCCTCGAAATTGAAGCCGAGCAGGATGCGCTGCGGCGGGCTGGCCACCTCGACCTTGCGGTCGAGAATGTCGGTGATCGTGGCGGAGAGCGCGGTGCTGGCGCCGAGAAGAAGGGCGGCGGCCGAAAGCGCCAGTGTCTTGAAGAGGCTCATCATGCTTTTCCCTTGCTGGCGCGGGCGGAGACCGTCGAGGTGTTGCCGGAGGCGATCGCCCGCAACTGCGCGGGCCGCATCAGCGTCACGATTTCGGCATGGGAATAGTCGATCACGCCCTCGCGCTTGAACTGGTTGAGCGTGCGGCTCACGGTCTCGACCGTCAGGCCGAGCCAGTCGGCAAGATCGCCGCGGGTGAGATAGAGCGTCAGCACCGGCCGCCCCTGGCGTGTATTGCGGGGGAACTGCTCGGCCAGGTCGAGAAGCCCGTTTGCCACCTTCTCGGACGCATTCATGCGCCCCAGCAGGGTTGCGTGGCGGGTGAGCCGCATCAGCGCCTCAAGCGCGGTTTCGGCCGCCAGAATGGGGCTGGTGGTCGCGTCGAGCACTTCGACCTCAGTATAGGTCAGCGCCTTGATCGACCTGTTTGCGCCGTCTTCCGGCTGCTGTGAGATCGTCCGGCCAGGGCCGACGATGTCCGTGATCTGCCGGCGGCCGTCGGCGAGAAGATGGTAGACAGCAAGGCAACCGTCGACGACGCGGTAGAGCCTTGTGCCGGCGGCTGAGGCGGCGAGGTCTTCGCCGGGGGCGACGAACTGCAGCAGCGGCTTTTCGGTGATGACGGCCCTCAGGCCAGGATGAAAGACGATCGGATGCGGCAGGGCGTCCTGCCGGGTGTTAAGATGAAGCATGGGAAAATTCCGCTTGGCTTGCGGACACGGCGCGCCTCGATGGGGCAGGGCACGGGTCCGCATGTGACAGAAGACGCCGGACGCGAGGTCGCGACGCCGGTTCGATCTGTCAGGCGGATACGGGCGGTGCGCGCGGGCCGGCGCCCGGCGGATAGAGGAGATGGCGAAGCGCATCCGGCCGTGCCGGAACAAGCCGTTCGGCCACGAGCACGAGGCGCGCGCCTGCCGTTTCGGCGGGAACGGGCAGGATGACATGATGATGGTGCAGACCGAGACTATCGGCGCCCAGCTTGACGATCTTGCCCTGGCCGGAGCCGTCGGGGATCGTCACGCAGAGCGACGGCAGTGAGCCGTCCGGCAGCATGTAGGCCGCGACTTCCTCGGAAGACAGAGCCCGGGAATTGGCCTCAGCCGGGGCGGAGAGCGAAAGCGACAGGAGGGCGAGCGCGCAGAAGAAGCGCGTCACGATCCCCAGCAATGTCGCCCGTTTCGGCTGCATGGCAGATAAAATTCCCTCGTCCTTCACCACCGATAGGCCGCAGCCCCTGAAAGGTCAATGCGGCATTCTTGCCCGATGGGTTGGGTGATTCTCCACCCATTATCTGACCGGATACCTGAGATCGCGCGCGAAGACTTTGCGCTGGCGCAACTCCACAAGTCTGTGGCGCTCACCCGCTTGCCCGCCGTCACCAAAGCGTCTAGCAATTGTCACAGTGGTTCCATCGCGCCCCAGGCGCGAGGATTAAAAGGGAACACGGTGAGGCGTATCCATCAGGACCCGAAACCGTGGCTGCCCCCGCAACTGTGAGCGGAGAGCCTACCTTCGAATGCCATTGGTCAAAGGCCTGTCCATATGCGCGACATGCCAGAAAGATGACTGATAAGGCGAAGGAAAAGGCGACGACCCGCAAGCCAGGAGACCTGCCATGGACCGCCGCAGCCACAAGGTTGCGGTTCGATAAATCACCTTTTGCGCGGTGGGCGCATAAAAAGGAAACGAACATGCATATCGAACCTGGAATCATCGATCCCCTGCGCGTGACGGCAGCCAATGCGGCTGCTCTTGCCGTTGTCGCCACGCAGCTGCCGGCGCTCGTCCGCGCGCCGCTCAACATCGTCAAGACCGGCCTTGCAGCCATCGTCTTCTCCGTCCTCATGCAGTCCTGGCATCTCGCCGTCGGCCCGTCCGAACTGCACCTGATTGGTGCTACGACCGTCTATCTGCTCTTCGGCTTTGCGCCGGCCATGCTCGGCTTTGCGCTCGGCCTCTTCCTGCAGGGCTTCTTCTTCGAGCCGCAGGATCTCGTCCATCTCGGCGTCAATTCCCTGTCCCTCATGCTGCCGATGGCCGCCGTGCACGAGACCTTCGGCAAGCGCCTGTTTGCCGCAAACGCGGCGGATCGCTTCAGCTTCGCCCGCGTTCTGCGCATCGATGCCGTCTATTTTGCCGGCGTCTCCGCCATGGTCGCCTTCTGGCTGATGATCTCGAACGACTCGTTCGCAGTTGCCGACTGGGGCCGCTGGGCGCTCGCCTATATGCCGGTCTTCGGCCTGGAGGCGCTGATCACCTTCACGACCGTGACCGTGATGAAGACCTGGCGCAAGTCCGACGCACTGACGCGCTTCACCGAGATCGGCCGGCTGACATTCGCCTGACCGAGAACGCATCCATCGTCAGTGAGACAGGGCGGGTCCTTTGCGGGGTCCGCCCTTTTCGTTGATGCACGATTTCATAAGGCGAGGAAAAAAATCCCAAAATTGCGGAGGAAATTTCCAAAATTTTAAGAAAAAACAATCACAGATTGTCCATGAGCGCTTCCAAACATCCACGAAATGCCTCTAGGGTGTATGAATAAATTCCTATTACATAGGAGGCCTTCATGATTTCCAGCAGAGACCGGGAGCGGCCTGCGCCGTTCAACCCCGAGGCGGACCGCACGCCGGCACGCCGCCCGCCGCATACGATCCTTCGCGACACCCGTCCCGAACGCGTCATCTGCCAGTCGGTGCGCCTGATGACGGCGGAGTTTCTCTTCGTCTCCGGCGACCGCATCGGAATGCGCCGGGAACGCCGGCGGCTCGCCTGCCATATCCGCCAGATCGCCATGTATGTCTGCCATGTCGCCCTGCAGATGCGGATGACGACGATCGGCGAGGGTTTCGGCCGCGACCGGTCGACCGTGGCCCATGCCTGTGCCGTCGTCGAGGACCGCCGCGACGATCGCGACTTCGACGAATTCGTCTCCGCCATCGAGCGTATCGTCCTTCTCGCCTTCGGCCATTTCAGCGAGGTCGCCCATGACTGACAAGAGGTCTCAGGCAAGTCGGCGCGCCGTCGCAAAGGGCAATCCCGGACAGGATGCAAGGGGCGGGGCGGACGCATCGCCCGAGCGCCTGACCGCGCAGCTTGTCCGCTTCCTCAAGCTCCTGCCGGCAGGCGGCGCTGAGCTTTGCGCGGTGCCAAGGGGAGGCGAACCGGCGAC
>DATMTA010000046.1:0-8773 GCA_035565055.1 Ensifer sp. | reverse complement strand
GTCATCTCCGAAGACCTCGGCATCAAGCTCGAAAACGTCACGCTCGACATGCTCGGCCGTTCCAAGAAGGTTTCGATCTCCAAGGAAAACACGACGATCGTCGACGGCGCTGGCGCCAAGGCTGAAATCGAAGGCCGCGTTGCCCAGATCAAGGCCCAGATCGAAGAAACCTCTTCCGACTACGACCGCGAAAAGCTGCAGGAACGCCTCGCCAAGCTCGCTGGCGGCGTTGCCGTCATCCGCGTTGGCGGTGCAACGGAAGTTGAAGTGAAGGAACGCAAGGACCGCATCGACGACGCGCTCAACGCAACGCGCGCTGCTGTCCAGGAAGGCATCGTCCCCGGCGGCGGTACCGCCCTGCTGCGTTCGTCCACGAAGATCACCGTCAAGGGCGCTAACGACGACCAGGAAGCCGGCATCAACATCGTTCGCCGCGCTCTGCAGTCTCTGGTTCGCCAGATCGCTGAAAACGCAGGCGACGAAGCTTCGATCGTTGTCGGCAAGATCCTCGACAAGAACGACGACAACTTCGGCTACAACGCCCAGACGTCCGAATATGGCGACATGATCGCCATGGGCATCGTCGACCCGGTCAAGGTTGTTCGCACCGCTCTCCAGAACGCTGCTTCGGTTGCCTCGCTCCTCATCACGACGGAAGCGATGATTGCCGAACTGCCGAAGAAGGACGGTCCGGCTATGCCTGGCGGCATGGGCGGCATGGGCGGCATGGACATGATGTGATCGGCCAAAGGCCGGTCACGACAGGTCCATAAAGCCGCCCATCAACAAAGATGGTTCAGCGCGTCAAGCGCGCTGAACGGGCGGCATGGACATGATGTGATCCATCTCCCCAAAGGGATTGGACGAAAGGGCGACCTCCGGGTCGCCCTTTTGCTTTTGCGGCTGGCCCATGCTCCTTGCTGGTTCAGCGCGTCAAGCGCGCAAATGATCTTTGTTGGTTCAGCGGTCAAGCGCGCTGAACGGCGCCTCGGTCGATGGCTGTGGACCCGTAAGAATCGGCGGCAGGTGACGCACTCGCGCTCTACTTCTGCGAGAATTCGCCAAAAAAGTCGTTCAGATCTTCATCGGATTACAGAGCGTGAAGCGGTCGAAAGAGGCCCGGCTTCTCGCCGAATGGCGCAATTTTGCGACATATTGCCAATTTACGGATATAATTATATTAAAAACGTACCAATAAGGGACAGAATTCTGACACCTTCGCCAAATTTAACTCTTTTGCCATCTTTAATTGCTTCATTGCTTTCTAATTTGAAACAAGTGGAGCGCTGGCTATCGGGAGACAGGCAAGTCCGATGACAGCATGTTGCAATTTGCCGCGCAGCGCGCGACCGACTGCTACAGAATACGGCTCCTTGAAATGCCCGGTCATGTCACAGCCTGAGACCGGGTGACTGCAGATATCAGATCTGCGCCGAAATCCATTCAATTGTGTCGGGAGAATTCCCAGTGTTCAAGATCGCACGGTCCACCTCCCCCCGGGCGCAAGCGGCCGGCAAGGACGACCTGCCGATGCTATCGCAGTTTTGTATCTCTGAGGCCTGGTCTGGCGACTTGTCGACCGGGCTCCTGAAGCTCGGCGAACGCGCGGTTTCCATGCATGGGCTGGACAGCGGCGAATGCGGCCTGCTGAACCTCGTGCGCCGTTATGATCCGAGTGACCGGGCCAAGCTTCTGGAACTCTTCGAGCAGGCGACGACCCACTCGTCGTCTTTCTGTTTCTCGACGACGATCCATAATCCGCTGAACGGACGTCGTCAGCCGGTCTTCTGCATCGGAGAATCGAGCGGTCTGGAGCGAAAATATTCCGGGACGATCTATGGCGTGTTCCTGTTTCCGCATTTCACGCTGAACCAGGAAGTGGTTACATCCGCGATCGGCATGACGCATCAGTAAAAAGATACTTAGGGGCTGACCATACCCATCATCCGGCATGGTCAGCACGATAGAAACGGGTGGCTTAGACCATCACGCCGGACGCGCCGGAATGTTGAAGGCCTTGACCATCGCCGGGCGGGACAGACCACGCTCCATCCAGGCCTTCACTGCCGGGAAATTGTCGATACCGACCAGCTCACCCGCTTCGTAGAAGCCCGTCAACGCACGAAGCCAGGGCAGGATGGCGATGTCGGCGATCGTGTATTCGCTGCCCATGATCCAGTCGCGGCCGGTCAGGCGCTTGTCGAGAACGGCAAGAAGACGCTTCGCCTCGCCGACATAGCGTTCGCGCGGACGCGGGTCCTCGATTTCCTTGCCTGCGAACTTGGTGAAGAAGCCAAGCTGGCCGAACATGGGTCCGACGCCGCCCATCTGGAAATGCAGCCAGCCGATCGTCTCCCATTTCAGCGTCGGATCAGCGGGCAGGAACTTGCCGGACTTTTCCGCGAGATATTCGAGGATCGCGCCGGATTCGAAGAGGCCGAGCGGCTTTCCGCCGGGGCCATGCGGATCGAGGATGGCAGGGATCTTGTTGTTCGGATTGAGCGAGAGGAATTCCGGCGTCATCTGGTCGTTCTTGCCAAAATCGACGAGATGCGGCTCATAGGCCAGACCCGTCTCTTCCAGCATGGCCGAGACCTTGATGCCGTTGGGCGTGGGCAGCGAATAGAGCTGGATCGCGTCCGGATTAGTGGCGGGCCAACGCTTGGTGATCGGAAAATCGGCAAGACTTGTCATGGTTGTCTCCTCGGGGGTGATAGTGATCTGGAAGGCGGCGGGAGGCGCAATTTGAAGGCATGTCACGGAAAATTCAACCGCCCCTCACAAAAGATTGATGAGGTTTTCGTTCACAAAAACAGAACAATCAGTGTATTATTTTTCACCTTTATGACGACAATGAAAACTGTTACCTCATCGTCAACTTCAACCCCGAGGTAACGAAATCATGAACAATTACATCAGCCTGGCGGCCCGTATCCTGCTCTCCGCCATCTTCATCATCTCCGGCTTCGGCAAGATCACCGGCTATGCCGGGACGGTAGCCTACATGGAAGCGATGCACGTTCCGGGCTTCCTTCTGCCCCTGGTCATCCTGACCGAGTTTGGTGGCGGCCTCGCTATTCTCCTCGGCTTCCAGACGAAAATCGTTGCGTTCCTGCTCGCGGGCTTCTGCATCGTCTCCGGCATTCTCTTCCATCTGATGTCCATCACACATGACCCGGCACAGGCCATGGCCGACATGAACCAGCAGATCAACTTCCTGAAGAATCTGTCGATGGCCGGCGGTTTCCTCGCTCTGATGGTGGCCGGCCCAGGCCGCATTTCGATCGACGGCCGCAAGACGGCCTGATCGAAGCATCCCTCCCAAGACGCTGCATCAAGAAGCCCGCCGGAGCGATCCGGCGGGCTTTTCCATGTCTTCAATCGAAGGTGTTTCAGAGTGCGGCGCGGACGGCGGAGATGATCTTCGCGACAGTCTCGTTGCCCTCATGCTCCGGCTTGCGGGCGCGGACAAGGCAGGCTTCCGACTTGAGGATCACGCCGTCGGAAAGGATCTTCAGGTGATTGGCGCGCAGCGTCGATCCGGTAGAGGTGATATCGACGATGATATCCGCCTGCCCTGCCGCCGGCGCGCCTTCGGTGGCGCCCAGGCTCTCGACGATGCGATAGAGCTGGATGCCGTGCGTTGCCGAGAAATGCTGCTGCGTCAGGCGCCAGTATTTGGTGGCAATTTCCAGACGGCGGCCGTGGCGGGCGCGGAAGTCTGCAGCCACGTCGCCAAGATCGGCCATGGTGTCGACATCGAGCCAGATTTCCGGCACGGCGACGATGACATCGGCATGGCCGAAGCCAAGGCGGGCGGCGAACTCGACCTTCGTGTCGACCTCGGCCCATTCCTCGCGCATCAGGTCTTCGCCGGTGACGCCGAAATCGACGAGGCCGCTTCCGACTTCGCGGGAGATTTCAGACGCCGAGAGAAAGGCAATCTCGACATCGTCCCAGCCCTCGACGCGGCCGCGATAAGAGCGGTCATTGCCGACGCTGACGATGTTCATCCCGGCGCGGGCGAAGATGGCGGACGCATCCTCCTTCATCCGGCCCTTGGAGGGCAGCGCTATCGTAATCATGCTGCGTCTCCCTTGGCTGCCTCAATGCGATCCAGCCAGAGCGAGAAGCCGACAGCCGGGATATGATCCTTCGCGCCCAAGAGCGTCAGCATCCGGTCATAGCGGCCGCCACCGGCGAGCACCGCCGGCCTGCCGGCTTCGGCAATCTCGAACACGAGGCCTGTGTAGTAATCCAGCGGACGGCCGAAGGCGGCGCGGTAGGTAATCGATGTGAGGTCCACGCCGGCATTGGCCAGGGCTGCGGCGCGGGCGTCGAAGCGCGACAGCGCGCCATCGAGCGTCAGGCCTGCGGCGTCGGCAAAACCGGCGAGTGCTGCTGCCGCATCGGCAAAGGGCAGATCGAGCGACAGGAACTCCTCCAGCACGTCGAGCGCCTTCGGATCGAGGCGGGTCGACGCGAGCGCGCGCTTCTCGGCAAGACGGGCGGCAATTTCGCGCGGGGTGCGGCTGGCATTGGTGAGATAGCCGGTCGCGTGCATGGTCTCTTCGACATGGGCGGCGAGCGCATCGAGATTGCCGCTCGCCAACATAGCCTCGATATCAGCCGCGAGCGGTTGCGCCGCCTGCGGCTCGGCGAGTTCGCCCAGCAGCATTTCGAGCTGCATGGCATTGCCGAACGCATGGATCAGCCGCTTCTGCCAGCCGGATGGTAGGCCGAGCGCCTTGACGACGGCCTCGAACACGGACTGGTCGCCGAGCGTGGCGGTGAAGGCGCGGCCTGGCAGCGCGAGCTTCAGGCTTGCAAATGCATCCGAGATGGCGCGGGCATCGGCGCTCGCCACGTCACGGTCGCCGAGGTCTTCGATCCCGGCCTGATAGAATTCGTTCGCCCCTTCGCGGCGCTGGCGGAACACCTGGCCGAGATAGGCATAGCGCTTCGGCGTGCCGGTGGCGCTTTCGATATGCTGGAGGCAGACCGGAATGGTGAATTCCGGGCGCAGGCAAAGGCTCGCGCCCGTGTCGCTCTCCGTCAGGAAGATACGTCGCCGCAGGTCCTCGCCCGCCATGTCGAGAAAGGGTGCGGCCGGCTGGATGACCGGCGTGTCGATCCGGCTCGTGCCGCGCTTTTCGAAGAGCGCGATCAGATCGGGCGCGAAGGTTGGGAGTTTGGCGACGGGCATCAAATACCCCTCTCTGTCACGTCGTGACATCTCCCCCTCACCGGTGGAGCGAGGAGCAAGCGGCCGCGCCACATCCGATCTCTCCCCTTGAGGGGGAGATGGCCGGCAGGCCAGAGGGGGGTATCAAGCACACCAGCTGTCACGATGCCCGCTCCAAATCATCAGTCTTCTGCATAAGTTCGATCCGGTTACCGAAAGGATCAAAAACGTGAAACCTCAGATAACCGGCAAGTGCGACATCATCGGAGACCCGGTAATCTGCCGCCTCGAGCGCTTGACGCAAGATCGGAAGATCGCTCACGAGCAAAGCCGGATGGGCCTTCTGCGCCGGCACGAAGGTCTTATCGACACCGAGATGCAATTTCACGGTGCCCTGCTCGAACCAGCACCCGCCCCGCCCCGCAAGACTCGCGGGCTTTGACACTTCACGGAAGCCAAGAAGGTCAGCGTAGAACGCGCGCGCGCGCTCCTCCCCGCCTTCCGGGATTGCAAGTTGGACGTGGTCGAGCGCGAGAACGGTCATCCTCTCGCCTTTGCCCTGTCTTCCGCCTGTGCGGCCAGGATTTCCTTGACCTTGGCGACGAGTTCGGCTTCCGGCACGACTTCCTGCGCGACGCGGGCTTCGCGCCATTCGGTGTTGTCGGTGATCTCGCCGGAGAGGCGCTTGCCTTCGATCAGGTCCTTGATCTGCACGACGCCCTGCGCGCGCTCGTCGCCGCCCTGGATGATGGCGATGGGGCAGCTGCGGCGGTCGGCATATTTCAGCTGGTTGCCGAATTTCTTCCAGTTGCCCTGGTACATTTCGGCGCGGATGCCTTCATTGCGCAATGCCTGTGTGAAGCGCTGGTAACGCCCCATGGCCTCCGCATCGCCGTCCATGACGGTCACGAGAACGGGGGCGATGACCTCGTCGGCGCCGAGCTTGCCGAGGTTCTTCAGCGCCGTCATCAGGCGCGAGACTCCGATGGAGAAGCCCGTGGCGGGAACCGGCTGGCCCATGAAGCGGGAGACGAGCCCATCATAGCGCCCGCCACCGCCGACCGAGCCGAAGACAACCTTCTCGCCCTTTTCATTGGTGACGTCGAAGGTCAGTTCGGCTTCGTAAACGGGGCCGGTGTAGTACTCGAGGCCGCGGACGCAGGACAGATCGATCTTGATACGATCCTGCCCATAACCAGCTCCTACAAAGAGTTCATTCAAAATAATGAAACTTTCAATGGCCTCTAAGAAATCTTTCGAAGAGTGAAGATCTACGCCAGCTTCGGCACAAGAACGCGGGTACGAATAGGACGCGCCGCGACCCGGGTTAAAAATTTGCACTACAAAATTAGGACTCAGTACATCTTCAATGATATCGATGTATTTGCTGTTTAGACCGACACCCTTTGTAAAATCGCCACTCTCATCCTTGCGGCCTTCGCCGAGAAGGAGACGCACCCCTTCCGGTCCGAACTTGTCGAGCTTGTCGATGGCGCGCAGCACATTCAGCCGCCGCCCGGCGTTCTCCTCACCACCAAGCCCGATCGCCTCCAGCACCCCATCCAGCACCTTGCGGTTATTCACCCGGATCACATAATCCCCGCGCTTGATGCCGAGCGCTTCGAGCGTGTCGGCCATCATCATGCACATTTCGGCATCGGCCTGGACGCCCGGCGCGCCGACGGTGTCGGCGTCAAACTGCATGAATTGGCGGAAGCGGCCGGGGCCGGGCTTTTCGTTGCGGAAGACGTAGCCGGCGCGGTAGGTGCGGTAGGGAAGCTGGATCTCCTGGAAGTTTTCGGCCACATGGCGGGCGAGCGGCGCGGTCAGGTCATAGCGCAGGCTCATCCATTGCTCGTCATCGTCCTGCAGCGAGAAGACGCCTTCGTTGGGGCGGTCGCTGTCGGGCAGGAACTTGCCGAGCGCATCGGTATATTCGAACAGCGGCGTTTCCACCGGATCGAAGCCATAACGCTCGTAGACCTCGCGGATTTTGCCGGTCATCTCGTTGACGGCACGGATATCGGCGGCCTGGCGGTCGACAAAGCCACGCGGCAGCCGGGCCTTCAGCTTTTGGGGCTTTTTCTTGTTGTCGCTCATGGGTCTGACCGTTTTTTTCTGCTCTTGAAAGTGTGGCGGTGTCTTAGAGGATCGGGGGCCTTGCGGCAAGTCTTCGCAGACTGGCGAAAGGGACGTCAAAGTGCTATTCTGCGGGTGGTTTAACGGAACACGTCCATGAACAAGCGCGTCACGATCGAAATGCCGGAAGAAATCCACGAACTGGTGGCGGCGGAGGCCGCGCGCGGTGGTGTCGAGCCGGACGCCTATGTGCTCGACCTCGTTGTCCAGAAGCTCGAAGACCTGCACGATATCGCCCTTGCGGAAGCGGAGCTGGCGCGCATTCACTCGGGGGAAAGCAAGGTGGTGAGCGCAGAGGAATTCTGGCGTGGCCTGGACGATTGAGTATAACGCGGCCGCCCGAAAATCCGTTGAGAAGCTCGAACGAGAGGTGCGAAAACGGATCAAGCGCTTTCTGGAGGAGCGCGTTGCGCTTCTGGAAGATCCGCGGCAAATCGGTGATGCACTGAAAGGTACAGCCCTTGGCCATCTTTGGCGCTATCGCGTCGGGGACTATCGCGTTCTCTGCGACATTCAGGACAACAGGATGATTGTCCTCGTCGTCGATATCGACCATCGCAAACAGGTCTATCGCTAGGAACATGATCCTCGAAGCCCTCCATTTCACCGCCGCCCTTGCCACCTCCTCGCGCCGCAAGCCGCGCGATATTGCCGGTTCCGTCGGCCTGTGGTCGCGGGCGCGGCGGTGCGCCGAGGCGTGGGCGTCGCATGAGGAGAATTGCCAAGCCTTTATCGAGGAGAAGATCGGACAGGTGATCGAGCGGAGACGCGTTGCGGTGCTGGGCTCGGGGCTGCTGCGCGACGTGCCGCTGGATTATCTGGCGAAGTCATTTCAGAAAGTGGAGCTTTACGATCTGGTGCATCTTCCCTCCGCGCGGCTGACAGTCCGGCGGCTGGGGCGGGAGAATGTGCGGCTCGTGGAGCGCGACCTGGCGACGGGGCTGGATTTCCTGAAGGCGGAGCCGCCTGATCTGGTCATCTCCGCCTGCCTCCTTTCGCAGATGGCGCTTCATGCACCGGAGCCCGGTGGGGTCGTGCGGCAGCATCTGGCCGATCTGCTTGGCGGGCCGTGGATGCCCTGTCTGATCACCGATACGGGGTATGAACTGCGCAACCGGAAGGGCGAGGTTGTCGGGATGGGCGATCTTCTCGGCGGCGAGCCCCCTCCTCCGGCGTTTCGGGCGTGGGAGTGGACGGTGGCACCGTTTGGGGAAGTTGCCCGAGAGACGGAGACCGTGCATCGGGTGATTGCGGTTTGAGGTTTGGGCGGGTAGGTTTTCGTGGAAACGAAGACCCCCTCTGGCCTGCCGGCCATCTCCCTAACAAGTGGATGGTGTTTGGAGACCTTCGACCAAGGGTGTGGTTCCTTCCCTCTTCTCCCCTTGGGGAGAAGTGCCGAACGGAGTGAGGCGATGAGGGGTTCTTAATCTTGCTCAGCGGCAGCAAGGA
>DATMTA010000045.1:0-44835 GCA_035565055.1 Ensifer sp. | reverse complement strand
GGCGTTCAGGCAGGCGTCTATCTCGGCCTGCGTCAGGCGATAATCCTCACGGTCCCAGCCGTCGAACTTGATCGACAGATCCCGCACCGCCGCATCGCCGCGCTTCTCGATATCGGCCAGCGTCGCTTCCACGACCTCGCGAACCTTGCGGTCGTTCTCCGCAACACTCGATGCTTCCATGCCGGTCTTCAAATACTTCATTTCTTCCTCCTAGGATTGTTTGGAACGGCAGGCGACTTCAGCTGAGTGGGTCGGGCACGTCGCGTTTCATGCGGCGCAAGGCCAGTATCCGTCCGTCTCGCCAGGCTTGCCGTGCAGCGATGGAGTCGAGAGGAATGTGTTCGCATAGGCGCGCATGCGTCCTGGCAACTTGTTCGTCGGTCCAATCGTAATCCGTGCGCGCCTCGCGTCCCATGTGGCGCATCATCGGACCCAGTCGATCAATAAACCCTTGCATGCCATCCGGTGCGTTGAGATGGGCAACTTCGAAGGGGCCGATCGAGGCCCAGCGCAGGGCCAGCCCGTCGGTCAGCACGGCATCGATATCCTCTGGATCGCAATAGCCCTCTCCGACGAGATGCAAAGCCTCCGCGACAAGAGTGAATTGCAGACGGTTGAGAATGAACCCGTCGATCTCCTTCTTCAGCACGATCGGCTTCATGCCGACCTCGATCATGAAGGATTTCGCCTTTACGACGGTGTCCGGCGATGTCCAGCGGGTGCCGCAAAGCTCCACAAGCGGGATCAGCGACGGCGGATTGACGGGATGCACCACTAGCGCGCGTTCGGGATTGGCCACTTCGCCCATGAATTCCGAACCGGGAAGTGCGGATGTCGAGGAGGCCAAGATCGCATTGGGATGCGCAAATGCCGAGATTTCGGCAAAGACCTCCCGCTTGATCTGCAGATCCTCGCGAACGCTTTCCTGTACATAGGCCGCGCCCGAGACTGCATCGGCGATCGACTGCGCAGGCACGATCCTGGCCAGGACTGTTTCCACCGGTTCATCGAGAAGCCCGTTCTCGGCAAAGAGCTCCAGTGTCCGGCGGGCCCCGTCGCGGGCCCGACCGGCAGCTTCGCCAGGCATGGAGTCATAAAGGCGGACCTCCTGACCGGCGCGGGCAAAGACCACACCCCAGGCGCGCCCGACCGTGCCGGCGCCGATGCAAGCGACGGTCATCATCTGGTCTCCCCGGCATCGCGCGCCCAGCGCCGTTCGAAACTCCAGACATCCTCGAAGCCGATCAGCGAATTGAATTCCGAGAAATTGAACAGTGGCAGGTTCGGCGAATTGGAGGTGCCTTCGGTCTTCAGCACGGTCAGTGCATTCTCGGCCGCGGCGGCGGCGGCAAGGCCGGTTGCCGACGGATAGATCGCGAGCTTGTAGCCGAGCGCCGCAAGATCCTTCGATGAACGAATGGGAGTACGTCCGCCGTCGGCCATGTTGGCCATCATCGGCCGAGGCACGCGGCGGCAGGCCTCGCGCATTTCCTCCTCGCTTTCCAGCGCTTCAAGGAACACAATATCCGCACCCGCCTCGCCATAGGCAAGGCCGCGCTTGAGGGCGCCTTCGAAACCCTCCGGTTGGCGCGCATCCGTGCGGGCGATGATCAGCATGTCGGGGTTCTTGCGCGCCTCAACCGCGACCTTGATCTTCTCGACCATGTCGATCGTCGGCACGACGCGCTTGAAGGGTGTGTGGCCGCACTTCTTCGGAAATTCCTGATCCTCGATCTGTATCGCCGCAACGCCAGCTTGCTCGTATCCACGTACGGTATGATGCACGTTGAGAAGACCGCCATAGCCGGTATCGGCATCGGCGATGACCGCTGCATTGACGGTTCGGCAAAGCGTGCTGACACGGTCGAGCATCTGGGTATAGCTGGCAATCCCGGCATCAGGCAGGCCAAAGGCTGATGCGGTCATCCAGTAGCCGGAGGCATAGACGAAGTCGAAGCCGACCTTGTTGGAGACCACGGCCGTGATCATGTCGTGAATGCCCGGCGCGACCACGAACTGGCCGGAGGTGAGGGCTGCTTTCAGGTTGGGCTTGGTCATGCAGATTTTCCTAGATTGGCGAAATAGGTCATCACTTCGGCTTCCCGGACCACGTCGCCATATTTGGCGTCCATGTCGAACAGGTTAGCCTCGTGCGGTGCGGGGTGGCGGTCGCCGACCGCATCGCGAACAATGATCGGAATGAAACCGTGTGAGCAGCAGTCGACGCAGGTGGCGCGGACGCAGCCCGAGGTGGACACCCCGGTATGAATCACGGTGTCGATGCCAAGCGTGGTCAACGTCGAGGCGAGCGACGTGCCAAAGAAGGCGGATGGATACTGCTTGGAGATGACGAGTTCATCGTCACGCGGGACCAGCCCCTTCGGCCACGCCCCCATGGGGCTGCCTTCGATGAAATTGTGAAGCGTCATCGACTTTTGATAAAAGCGCCCGCCATTGAGCACGCTCTTGTTGTAGACGACGTTAGTATAGATGACCGGCACGCCGGCATTGCGGGCGGCCTCCTGAAGCCTCAGCGCCGAAGCCAATGCATCTTCCACGTCGGCGAAGAGCGCGCAGCCTCGATCGAAATAGGCCTCGACGAAATCGATCATCAGAAGGACAGGGCGCTTGCCAAAGCCGATCCGCTTGCCGAATGCACCCTGATAGTTGGAGGAAAGGTCCTGATCCGTCACTTGCCGTCTCTCCGGTCTAAAAACTGATCCATGCGTCCGTCATCGAGGAACAGCCACGGGCTGACCGCGCGGTGACGAACTTCGAACGCGGAAATATCTGCCTCATCGTCGGCCAAAATGCCGCCGATCTCGTCCAGCCCAAGGAGAAGCGCGCGCTTGCGCCAGGGGTCGATCTCGAAACCGATGGATGGTCCGTTCGGCAGGAGCACCGTCTGTGCCTCCAGATCGACGGTGAACGGCTCGGCGGTGCGGGCCGCCGCCATGACGTTGGCATGTGCCTCACCCGTTATGACGATCGGCAGGACGCCATTCTTGAAGCAGTTTGAATAGAATATTTCTCCGAAGCTCGGCGCAATGACGCAGCGGATTCCGAAATCGGCGAGCGCCCAGACCGCCTGTTCTCGACTCGATCCGGATCCGAAATTGGCATCAGCGACAAGGATACGCGCTTCATCGAAGGGCGGTGTGTTGAGAACGAAATCCGTAGCTCTGCCGTCGCGACCGATCCGGCGCTCGTGGAACAGGTGTTTGCCGAGGCCGACCTTGTCCAGCAGAAGGAGGAAACGGGCAGGAAATATGATATCCGTGTCGATGTCCGCTTCCGCAAGCGGGGCAGCGACCGACGTAAGCCGGGTAAACCTTTCCATCAGTGCAAGCTCTCCAGTTTGCGGAGGTCGATGAGGCGGCCGGCAACGGCCGCAGCGGCTGCCATGGCCGGGCTCATCAGATGAGTGCGTCCGCCTTGGCCCTGCCGACCTTCGAAGTTACGGTTGGATGTGGACGCGCAGCGTTCCCCAGGTCTCAAGCGGTCGTCGTTCATGGCCACGCACATCGAGCAGCCCGAGTCTCGCCATTCGAAGCCTGCTTCGCGAAAGACCCTGTCGAGACCCTCGGCTTCCGCCTGAAGTCTGACTGTCGCCGATCCGGGCACGACGATTGCCGCGACATTCTGGGCAACCTTGCGGCCGGAGACCACGGCGGCGGCAATGCGCAGGTCTTCAAGGCGGCCATTCGTGCAGGAGCCGATGAACACGCGATCGATGGCGATCTCTTCCAGCGGCGTGCCCGGCTTCAGATCCATGTAGGCGAGGCTGCGCTCCATCTTCTGCCGTTTCACCGGGTCGGATTCCTCCGCCGGATCAGGTACCTTCGCGGTCACGGAAGCGGTCTCCCCCGGATTGGTGCCCCAGGAAACCTGTGGTGCAAGGGCAGACACGTCCAGTTCGACTTCACGGTCAAATCTGGCGCCGGCGTCGCTCGGCAGGCCTTTCCAGTACGCGATAGCACGATCGAGGAGCGCGCCCGCGGGAGCGAGAGGACGCCCCGAGACCCAGGCAATGGTCGTATCGTCCGGGGCGACCATTCCAACCCGGCTTCCTGCTTCGATCGACATGTTGCAAAGCGTCATGCGTGCTTCCATCGATAATTGGCCGATGACCGGTCCCGCATATTCGATGGCAAAGCCAACACCGCCATTCGTCCCGATTTTGGCAATGAGCGCCAGAATGATGTCCTTGACGGTGACGCCCTGGTGTAGCGTCCCGAGAAGATTGACGCGCATCGTCTTCTGCTTGCGCTGTCTCAGCGACTGGGTCGCGAATACGCATTCACATTCGCTTGCGCCGATGCCGAAGGCGATCGCGCCGAAAGCGCCGTGGGTGGATGTGTGGCTGTCGCCACAGACGAGCGTTGCGCCGGGAAGCGTGAAGCCGAGTTCGGGACCGATGACGTGCACGATCCCGTGCTCGCGATCGTTCATGCCGATATAGCCGATGTCAAACCGGGCGCAGTTTTCCATGAGGCGGGCCACCTGCCGGGCGGCGAGGCCTTCGGGCAGCGGAAGATGTCTGTCAACGGTCGGAACGGCGTGGTCGGCTACGGCAATATGCGCCGCCGGGCGCCTGAATTCCCGCCCTTCGGCGATCAATCCTGCAAATGCCTGTGGACTGGACACCTCCTGAACCAGATGACGATCGATATACAGGAGCGACGTACCATCATCGTAGTTCTTGATGACGTGGCTGTCCCAAACTTTCTCATAGAGCGTTCTTGCAGTCATTTCCGATGTGATGTCCGATACGTTTGAGAAGCAGGCGATTGGCGGGCGCTTCAGCTGCAAGAAAGGAAATCTGGCGTGACCCCAATGTTTCCTCTTGCGGAAAAGCTGAAACCCAATTTATGCTGAAATGAATACGCATGCAATATGTTCGAGCATGCGAATTGAAAAAAGGAGATGACAATGCGCTTAGGGGAACAGAAATGAGATTGGGCGTTGATGTGGGTGGCACGTTCACCGATCTTTTGCTTCACGACGAAAAGACGAGCAGGACTTTTCAGGCCAAGACACCGTCAACGCCTGAAGATCAGTCGATCGGCGTCGCTGCGGGGGTGAAGCTCATCTGCGAGAAGGCCGGGATTTCTCCTTCGGATATCGACTTGATTCTGCACGGCACGACGGTTGCGACCAATGCCGTGCTGGAAGGCAAGGGTTCACGGGTCGGCCTGCTGGTCACGGAAGGTTTCGAATACACGCTGCATCTGGCGAAGGCATGGACACCCGGCCCGTTGTTCGGTTGGATCAACATGGAAAAGCCGGACCCGCTTGCCTCGCTCGCCGACACGCGCGGGATTCCAGAGCGCATGAATGCGCGCGGTGAAGTGGTGCGGGAACTCGATCTCGAGGTCGCTACTAAGCTGATCGAGGACCTGTGCTCTTCAGGCATCGAGGCGCTGACGATCTCGCTGATGCATTCCTATGCCAATCCCGCCCATGAACGGGCACTTCGCGACATCGTCACCTCGAAGTTTCCCAATATCCCGGTCTCCCTCTCGTCGGAAATCCTGCCGGAATTCCGCGAATACGATCGCGCGATCACGACGGTGATGAACGACTACGTTCGCCCGATCATGAAGCGCTATCTGTCACGTATCGAAGACCGCCTGAAATCCGATGGGGTGCGGGCGCGCCTGCATATCGTGCGGTCCGACGGTGGTCTGATGAGCGCTTCGGCAGCCTCGGAGCGTCCGGTCCACACCGTACTCTCAGGTCCCGCCGGCGGCGTAACCTCGACCATGATGCTGTCACGCCGGTCGGGCTTTTCGAAGCTTCTCGCCTTCGACATGGGCGGCACATCGACCGACGTTGCGGTCATCATCGACGGCGAAGCCACCATTTCGCGCTCCACGGAAGTCGGCATGTTCCCGGCAAAGGTGCCGACGCTTGATGTCCGCTCGGTGGGCGCTGGTGGCGGTTCCATCGCGGACGTATCGGAACTGACGGGTTCGCTTCGCGTTGGTCCGCGCTCCGCCGGTGCGCGCCCCGGCCCGGTATCCTATGGCCGGGGAGGCACGGAACCTGCAGTTTCCGACGCCAATGTCGTGCTTGGCTATCTGCCCCCGGTCCTGCTGGGCGGCGACATGACGCTGGACGTCGAAGGCGCGCGGGCAGCCGTTGCGCGTGTTGGCAACCAGCTCGGCCTTTCGCCTGAAGAGGCCGCGAAGGGTATCATCGACATCGCCAATGAAGTCATGCTTGGCGCGCTGCGCGTCATCACGGTTCAGCGCGGTCTCGATCCCCGCGAGTTCGGCATCGTCGCCTTTGGTGGCGCCGGTCCGCTCCATGCCAACGCCATGGCCGAACTGCTGGGATGCTATCCCGTTCTGGTGCCGACGAACCCGGGTGTTCTTTGTGCGCTCGGCTTTCTTGAAGCCGATTTCCGCAACGAATTCGTGCAGACCTACATCCGCTCGACGGTCGGCCTCGACCCTGCAGAGATCTGGTCTCGCTTCGGCGATCTTGAGGCCAAGGCCCAGGAGTGGCTGGTCGAACAGGAAGTCTCCAAGGCGGATGCCTCCATCACGTTCTCTCTCGACCTTCGCTATGAGCAGCAGGGCTTCGAAGTCGCGGTGCCGGTGAGCGCTGAAGACGTGCGCAAGCGCGGTGATATCACCCGGACACTTGCCGACTTCCACGACATCCATGAGCGGCTTTACGGCGTTCGTTTCCACGTGCCGGTCGAACTGGTTGCTCTTCGTGTCGTCGCGCGCGGTGCAACGCCGCCGGTGGAGGAGGCAAAGCTTGCCTCCGCAGGTGAGGATGTCAAGAACGCCATTCTCGAGACGCGTCCCGCCTATTTCAACGGCGCCTGGGTGGACACGCCTCATTACGATCGCGCCAAGCTCGGCGCGGGCGCTCGCGTCGAGGGCCCGGCCATCATTCGCCAGTACGATACGACTACTGTGCTGCTTCCGGCGCACTACGCCGAGATCGATCCGCACGGCAATATCCTGATCTGGCCTGTTTCGAAGGGGGCATGAACACCATGGCTGTCAAAGTAGATCCCATTACCCTCGATATTATCGAGAACGCGCTGAAGAATGCCCGGTTTGAAATGGACGGCGTCGTCGTTCGCATTTCGTTGTCTCCCGTCATCCGCGAACAGCATGACGAGTTCCCGATGATCTGCAACGAGCGGGGCCAGATGATCGTGGGCCAGTTCGGCTCCTATATCCCGTCGGTCGTGGAGAAGTTCCAGGGCGACATCAACGAAGGCGATATCTTCGTCTGGAACGATCCCTATGCCTGCAAGGGCTCAATCTCGCACAACAACGACTGGTGCGTGATGATGCCGATCTTCCACGAGGGCGTTCATGTCGGCTTCTCCTCGATCTTCGGCCACATGGTCGACGTCGGCGGTTCAGTGCCGGGCTCGATGCCGGCCAATGCCCGGACAATCTGGGAGGAGGGGCTTCGCATTCCACCGGTGCGCATCTACTCCAAGGGCGTGCTGAACGAGGGCGTGCTGGACATCATGCTCAACAACACCCGCACGCCGGACATGAACCGTGCGGACCTCATGGCCCTGATCGCCGGTTGCCGCACTGCAGCCACCCGCGTGAAGGAACTGTGCGACCGCTTCGGTCGCGAAACATACATGTCGGCCTGCGACATGCTGCTTGATCGCACGCGCGAAGCCATGCGGGTCGTCATTCGCAAGTACATTCCTGAAGAGCCCGTGAGCTTCACGGACTACGTCGATGACGATGGTCTGGGAAATGGACCGTTCCGCATGACGCTGACGATTTCGCGTCGAGGCGACGTCGCGGTGTTCGATTTCACCGGGACCGACGGGCAGGCGGAAGGGCCGATCAACTTCCATATTCACGAAGGGCTCTGCAAGCTGTTCTTCGGCGTCTACATGATCATGTCCTTCGATCCTTCGGTGCTGTTCAACGAGGGCTTCTACGACCTCTTCGAGGTTGTGTTGCCGGAAGGAAGCCTGCTCAATCCGCGCTTCCCGGCAGCTTTGTCGAACCGGCTCAACACGCATACCCGGTTCTTCGATTGCCAGGCCGGGGCGCTCGGCAAGTTCGTGCCGCAGCTTTCGATGGCGGCGGGTTACGGCACGAGCCCGCACTTCATCTTCTCTGGCCATGACAAGGACAACAAGTACTTCCAGCTGATGGAACTGCTGTTCGGCGGCGTGCCGGGACGCCCGAAGGGCGACGGCTTTGACGGTCACGCCTGGTGGCCGCTCTTCTCCGCCACGCCGATCGAGTACATCGAAAACTACTATCCGGTGCTGGTCGAGCGCTACCAGCCGATCCAGGACTCTGGCGGGCCGGGCCTCCATCGCGGCGGTGCCGGGATCGAGAAGGTCTATCGCGTGCTGGAGCCCGGTCAGGTTTCGATCCATGACGACCGCGAAGTGGTTCCGCCGTGGGGCATCAACGGCGGTCTGCATGGCGGAACGTCGAGCAAGTGGGTCATCAAGGCGGGCTCAGACGAACCGACGCGCATCCCGTCGAAGATCGACAACCTCAAGGTCCAGCCGGGCGATCGCGTCGTCTTCAAGACCGCAGGATCGGGCGGCTGGGGCGACCCGCTGGAGCGTTCGGCAGCCATTGTCGCGCGGGACGTCCGCTACGGCCTCGTTTCTGCCAAGCAGGCCGAAGAAGGTTACGGCGTCCTGCTGACGGCCGAGAACCAGGCTGACGAGGCGGCGACCGAGGCCTTGAGAGCAAGACTGAAGGAAGAGCGAGGTGCGCCGCCGCCGTTTGATTTCGGTTTCACCCCGCCGGAGCGTCAGGCAGCAGAATGAAATATCAGAAATGGGGCCGAAAGGCCCCATTTCCTGCACATCCAAATTGTGAAGTTTACGTTCAACCGTTGTCCTGCGGGACAGGAACTGTGCTGCGCCAGATCAGGCGCCCGGAAATACGCCGGTCGATCCCGCGCTCTATGGGTCGTGTCGGTTCGTCGAGATGCAGAATGGCCAGGGTTTCATTGACCATCTGATCGATGGGCTGGCGGAAAGTTGTCAGATGGTAGGGTGCACGCCTGCCTTCGGGGATGTCGTCGAAACCCGCCAGCATGAGATCATCGGGCACTTTGATACCCAATCGCAGCTGAAGGGCATCCATGACGCCCATCGCCATGATGTCGTTCACGCCGAAGATGGCATCGGGCCGCTTCACATCCGCAGAAGAAAAATGCCGGATGGTCGCGCTGAATGCGCCCTCGTAGGACGAGTTTCCTTCAATTTGTGTGATGTCGCTGCGCTTTATGCCGCCCTCAATCAGTCGGTTCATGAAGCCCAACACGCGGTCGGCGCTCGTCGTGGCCGTCGGATCACCCGTGACAATCAGATAGCTCTTCGCGCCGGCCGCCAGAAATGCCTCGGCAAGTGCGCGCCCACCTGCGGTATTGTCGCAGCGGACTCCGGAGGCATCGGAACCGGGAATGTAACGGTTGAAGAGCACGATCGGGATGCCGCGATCGTGGCACATGCTGGTCATGCGCGTCGACAGCTGCGCGGAGGTGAGAATCACGCCGTCGACCTGGTATTTCAGGACGTGGAGGATGGCGTCGTCGCTCTCCGCTCCCGCATCCACTGTGAAAATCAGCACTTGTCGCCCTTGTTCCTGCAGCTTTCTGCTGAAGGCGTGCATGACATGTACGTAAAAGGGATTGGCGAGATTGCCTAGGATCAGCGCAACGATGTTTGACCGTTTTGTCGTCAGGCTGCTTGCGATCGAATTCGGAACGTAATTCAACTTGCGTGCCGCTTCCAGCACCTTCTGGCGTGTTTCCTCTGCAATGCTGGAACCGGGCGTGAAGGCACGCGAAACCGCTGACTGGGACACGCCCGCCAGGGCAGCCACGTCAAACGATGTCGTTCTGGTTGAGCTGCGTTTCATCCCTGTCAAGACTCCTGCGGTCCGATATTCAGCATGCGCATTCAAAGTTGTTTTGCATTTATGCAAACTAGCTTTCCTCTCGGTCCGTTTCAATAGGAAAGGCCTTGGCCTCGCGGAATGTCACGCTTCCAGGCTGATCCGACCACCATCAAGAATTCCTGCAAAAAGGAGAAGCAACACAATTGACTTGCGAACCACTTTGCGCAAACAATGCATACGCATTCAAAAATATCCCCGACAAGGGGTTGGGGCTTCGATAAAGTCTGGGAGACTACGATGAAGAAGAGCTTTCTGCTGGCGTCAATCACCTCTGCCGCCGCCTTGATGTGTCTGGCGGCGCCGTCATTTGCTGACGAGGCCGCGGACGGCCTTGCTCGCGCCAAGGCCAATCTGGTCAAATACCAGTCGAAGCCGGAGTTTACGGCGCCTGGCGAACCCTTCGATGCGAAGTCCTGCGCGAAGGGAAAGAAAATGCTCTCGATCCCGAACAACAGCGGCAATCCGTTCCTCAAGGGGATCATTGACCGGATGAAGACCGCAGGCGCCGAAGTTGGTCTTCAGGTCCGCGAGTGGGAAAACCAGGGCCAGCCGAGCCAGTGGGTTCAGGGCGTCGAAATGGCGACTCGCGAAAAATACGATATCATCGATCTGATCTCGGGCATCGATCCCGGCACGATCGAGCCTCAGCTGAAGGCCGCCAAGGAGGCGGGCGTGAAGGTGATGACTTCGCACTTCTACGATCCCAGCTTCAAGCAGAATCCCGTGGTTTCGTCCTCGTTGACGATCGGCTTTGGCGAGATTGGCACGATCCTCGCCGACTGGTCGGCCGTTGCCACCGATGGAAAAGCCAACATTGCTCTGGTTGTCTCGAAGGAAGTGCCGCCAACCATTCCGCTGGTCGAGAATTTCAAGAAGCAGTTGGCTGCCAACTGCCCGACCTGCAAGATCGTCCAGGAAATCAACGTCGGCGTAACGGAATGGGGTACGAAGATCCAGCCGGCAGTTCAGTCGGCCGTTCAGGCGCATCCGGAGATCAACGTGGTCATCCCGATCTACGACTCGATGTCGCAGTTCGTGATTCCCGCCCTGCGTCTGGCTGGCAAGACGGGCCAGGTGAAGGTTGCGACCTTCAACGGCACGCCTTTCGTGCTTGATTACATCCAGCAGGGCCTTGCCGATATGGACATCGGCGAAAGCCTCGACTGGATCGCCTACGCAACGGTGGACGGGCACCTGCGTGATGCGTGCGGCCTGAAGACGCCGACGGCCCTCAACGTGCCTTTCTACATCTTTGACAAGAACAATGCCGCTGAGGCCGGCAAGCCGGCGAAGTTCGACACCGGCTACGGCGACGCCTACAAGGCCGGTTTCCGCAAGCTCTGGGGTATTCAGTAATGACGCAGGCGACTGGTCATGCCGGACATGGCCCTTCGACGGAGCCGGGAGCGCCCAGCGCGCTCCCGGTCCTTTCAGTCAAACACATTTCCAAGACTTTCGGCGGCGCAAGGGCGCTGCAGGACGTGTCATTCGATGTCATGCCGGGCGAAGTTCACGGCCTTCTTGGCAAGAACGGGTCCGGCAAGTCGACGTTGGTGAAAATCCTTGCCGGGTTTCACACGCCGGATGAGGGCGGAAGCCTTCACTTCAACGGGCAGAAAGTGTCTCTACCAGTTCGCGGCGGCGACGCGCGCCGATTGGGGATGGCTTTCGTGCATCAGAATCTCGGCCTTGTGCCATCCCTGATCGTGCTCGAGAATCTTCGCATCGTGCAGTTGACCGGCGGAGGTCGCGCCTTCATCAACTGGGCCGCCGAAGAAGCTGCCGCGATCAGCGCGCTCAAACGCTTCGGCTTGGATCTCGATCCTCATGAACGGGTCGATCGTCTCAGCCCCGTGCAACGTGCGCTTCTGGCGATTGTTCGCGCCTTTGAGGAGATCGAGGCCGCGCGCGCGATCACCGGCAAGCCCGGTCTCGTTCTGCTTGACGAGCCGACGCCGTTCCTGCCCGCCAGCGGTGTACAGCAGCTTTTCGCTCTCGTGCGGTCGATCACCCAGGCCGGCTGCAGCGTCATCTTCATCTCCCACGACATCGATGAAGTGATGGAGATCACGGATCGCATCACTGTTCTGCGGGATGGCAAGCAGTCCGGGGAACTGGACCGTCGGGACGCCACGCACGAGAAGATCGTGGAAATGATTGTCGGCCAGAGTATCAGCCGTGGCGGTCATGCCAAGCGCGATCCCTCGACACTGCCGGTCTTTGCACAATTCCAGAACCTTGCCGGCAGGATGCTTGAGCCCTCGAACTTCCATGTCGGAAAGGGGGAAATTCTCGGGCTGACCGGTCTGATCGGCTCGGGTTACGAGGAAATTCCCTATCTTGCATTCGGTGCTCGACCGGCGGCAAGCGGAATCATCAGGCTCGCCGACGAAGAGCCTTTCGAGCAAAAGACGCTCGAGCCCAAGAGCGCCATCGGCCGAGGCTTTGCACTTCTGCCGGGAGATCGACAGGGCGCAAGCGGTGTGGACAGCCTGCCCATCGTCGACAACATGTTCCTGCCCGATGTGGGGCGCTTCTTTCGCGGGGGACGCCTCAGAAACCGTGCCATGATCGATGAAGCTCATATCTTGGGAACGCAATACGAGGTGCGGCCCAACGATCCCTATCTCAAACTTTCTGCGCTGTCTGGTGGTAATGCCCAGAAGGTGCTGATCGCGCGTTGGATGAACCGCTCGCCCAGTCTGCTGCTGCTCGACGAGCCCACGCAGGGTGTAGATGTGGGCACGCGGCAGCAGATATTCGCAGCCCTGCGCAAAGCCGCTGCCGAGGGCATGTCGATCATTTGCGCAAGCTCGGAGGCCGAGCAGCTTGCAGACATCTGCGATCGGGTACTGGTTTTCGCCAAAGGCCGGATTTGCCACGAACTCAGTGGCGACGCACTCACAAAGGAAGGCATCTCCGAGGCATGTTATGCCTCTGCGGCGCTCTCCAATTCCATTCCTGTTTCGCAGCGAGCCGCTCTATGAACGACACTGCCAATACCGCATCAAACCATTCGTCCCGACGTCATCTCCTGCGCCTCTTCGAGCGCTATGCACTGCTGCTCGTTTGGGCCTTCATCATCGCGCTCTTCAGCTTGGCAATGCCGAGCTCCTTCTTCACCTGGGGCAACTTTTCCATCATGTTTGCCTCTTATTCCCCGGCAGCGTTGCTCGCGCTGGCCATTATCGTGCCGCTGACGGCAGGGGACTACGATCTATCGGTAGGTGCAACGCTGACACTTTCGGCTTCCACCATCGGTGTTCTCAACGTGTGGCACGAGATGCCGATCCTGCTGGTTCTGCTGATCGTCATTCTCATGGGCGTCGTCATAGGCCTGCTTCACGCGCTCTTCATCATCTATTTCCGTGTGCCGTCGCTTGTCGTGACGCTCGGTTCGACGTCGCTGATGAGCGGCATCGTGCAGTGGATCACCAACTCTTCCACGATCGGCGGGATCGACAACGGGCTCATCATGGCCGCCGTCGGATACAGGCTGTTCGGTGTTCCCTATGCCTTCTACTATGCGATCCTCGCCGCGCTGATCATGTGGTACATATTCGACTACATGCCGCTAGGAAGGCGTCTCCTGTTCGTGGGCCGCGGTCGTGAGGTGGCCAGACTGAACGGCATTTCAGTGGACAAGGTGCGCGTGGGTGCGCTGGTCATGTCCGCGGTGCTCGCCTCGGCGGCCGGTATCCTTTACGCAGGCGTTCTAGGCTCGGCAGATCCGTATTCCGGATTGAATTTCCTGCTGCCGGCATTTGCCGCCGCATTTCTGGGCGCCACCACGATTCAGCCTGGACGCTTCAACCCATGGGGAGCGATCGTCGCCGTGTATTTCCTGGCAACCGGCATTACCGGTCTTTCGATGCTGGGCATACCTCTCTGGGTCACCAACGTTTTCAACGGTGGTGCGCTTATCCTCGCCGTGACTATCTCCCAGATCACACGAGGTCGTGAAGCTTCGGATATCGGATAGCGCGCCTGCGGGACCTGCGCGGCTCATGCGCGCAGGTCCCTTCGCGATCAATGGAATAGGCCTCAGGGAAATGTTTACCTTCAGCACGACGAAAAGCTTCATTTTCGGCGCCGGAACTCTCAATCGCCTCGGAGAAGCCGCTGTAGCCTCGTTAGGAAAGCGGGTGATCGTTGTCACCGATCCCGGCATGATGACCACGGGGATTGTGGATCGCGCCCTCGATGTGCTCGCAGGGGCCGGCGTCAATGCGACCGTTTTCGCCGATGTTGAGGCGGATCCTCCGGAAAGCGTCGTGAACCGCGCGACAGAGCTTGCAATGTCGTTTGCAGCGGAAGGCGTCATCGGAATAGGGGGCGGCTCTTCGCTGGACGTTGCCAAGCTGGTTGCTCTCCTGGCTGCAGGGCAGGAAACGCTCGCCGAGATTTACGGCGTTGGAAAAGCAAAGGGGCCAAGGTTGCCGCTTGCGCTGGTTCCGACGACATCCGGCACGGGATCGGAAGTGACGCCCATTGCCATCGTCACCACGGGGGCATCGGAGAAGATGGGCGTTGTATCTCCCGTTCTCCTGCCGGATATCGCTCTGCTCGACCCGGAATTGACCTACGGTCTGCCTGCGCATGTCACTGCAGCAACAGGCATCGACGCCATGGTACACGCCATCGAAGCCTACGCGTCACGCAGCTCGAACAACAATCCGCTATCGCGCATGCTGGCTGTTCAGGCGCTGCAGCTGATGGTCCCGGCCATCCAGACCGCCGTCCACCATGGCCGCAATGAGAAGGCGAGAGCCGATATGTTGCTCGGCTCCATGCTCGCAGGTCAAGCTTTTGCCAACTCGCCGGTTGCTGCAGTTCATGCGTTGGCATATCCACTTGGGGGACATTTTCATATTCCTCATGGGCTCTCGAACGCATTGGTCTTGCCGCATGTGCTGCGCTTCAACGCCGCCACCGCACATGATGCCTACGTCGATCTTGCGCCTCTTGTTTTCCCCGACCTTGCTCAACTTGCCGGGCAGGAGAGGGTGGCTGCATTTTGTGATCGCCTGGGCCAGCTTTCACGAGATTGCGGTCTGCCGCAGACCTTACGCGAGATGAAGATCACGGAAGATTGGCTACCAAGGCTAGCGGCAGACGCGATGCGTCAAACAAGGCTTCTCGTGAACAATCCACGTCCTGTAGAAGAAGCGGACGCGTTGGCAATATATCGCTCCGCGTACTGACAGAAACCGTCGTGCGCTGTCCTCTATTTCGTGGGCTGAAGATCGTTTATATTAAAATTTATTGTCACCTAAGTTGGCGACAATACGGGATTTGCATATATTGTTGTCGATAAAGGAGATCGTCGCTTGGTGGGCGGTCGAGTGTCCGACATCAACGCCCATGAGACAGAAAACAGGGCCGCAGACGTCGGCGGCGGAGAAGACGATCAAGGACATCCGCCGCGCGACGCGCAAGCACCATTCGGCGGGGGAAAAATCCGTATTGTGATGGAGGGCCTTCGCGGTGAGGACCACATTGCCGCGACCTGCCGCCGCGAGGGGATCGCCGAGAGCCTATATTATAGCTGGTCGAAGAAATTCCTCGAAGCGGGCAAGGAGCGGCTTGCCGGAGACATCGCCCGTTCGGCGACCAGCGACGAGGTGAAGGCGCTGCCAAGCCAAAGCCGCTTAAATCAATCCGCAAACCGAGCCGGAAACTCCATTCTTCCGAAGTCAAAAGTCTCAAGTCGTTTGACGACGGAACGCTGCCGAAAAAATCTGCGTCTCATTCGTGACGATTGAGGTCGATCAACGATGGTTCGGCCTCAGTCATTTAGGGTTTTCCGAAAGTGAGATCGCTATGGCCCAGATGCAGCAGATGTTGACCAACCCGGCGCGCTACCTGTTCTTCACGGGGAAGGGTGGGGTTGGCAAGACGTCCTTGAGCTGTGCGTGCGCAATCACGCTCTGCGATGGCGGGAAGCGGGTGCTGCTGGTCAGCACTGACCCTGCTTCCAATCTGGACGAAATGCTGGCGACATCGCTCGGGGATATCCCAACCCCAGTGCCGTCCGTCGCCGGCCTGTATGCCATGAACATCAATCCGGAAGCGGCGGCCGAAGACTATCGCGAACGCGTACTGGCGCAGATGGCAGCCAACGCTTCCGAGAGCGAACGGAACACGGTCCGGGAACAGCTTTCCGGAGCCTGCACGACAGAGATTGCGTCGTTCGATGCCTTTGTGGGACTCCTTGCAGACGACATGTCGATGTTCGACCACATTATTTTCGACACCGCACCCACGGGTCACACATTACGGCTTCTCAGTCTTCCAAAAGCATGGACCGGTTTTCTTGCGGGCAATGACAGGGGTGCATCGTGCCTGGGTCCGCACTCGGGCCTGAAGATGCAGGAGGCGCGTTTCCAGAAGGCGCTTTCGTGCCTGGGGGATGATAAGCGCACCTGCATCGTTCTGGTCGCCCGTCCGGACGCGAGCGCCCTTCGTGAGGCTTCACGCACGTCGGGCGAACTGGCGGCCCTCGGGCTTAAGAACCAGCTGCTCGCGATCAATGGTCGGTTTCGTGCGACCAAGCGCGACGATCCGATTGCAGTCGGCATTGAGCGATCACAGGAGACCGCACTCTCGACGATGCCCGTTGAACTGTCCCGGCTGCCGTGCGACGAGTTTCCGATGCTTCCCTTCGACATGGTGGGTCTTGATCCACTGAGGGCCCTGTTCGCGCCTCAGTCGCAGGTATCGGCCATGCAGGAACCGGTGGTGGGCGAGCAGGTCACCCTGCCATCGCTTGCGAATTTGACTGACGAGATCGCCGGCGGCCACAAAGGCTTGGTGATGGTCATGGGAAAGGGCGGCGTCGGAAAGACGACGGTCGCTGCGGCCGTTGCAATCGGCCTGGTCGAACGAGGCCATGCCGTGCATTTGACGACCACTGATCCGGCGGCGCACCTGTCGTTTGTCGTCGAGGGAAGCATGCCCGGCCTCACTGTTGACAGGATTGATCCGGCTGCCGAAACCAAACGCTACATCGAGAAAGTCATGTCTTCACGCGGACGCGATCTCGATGAGGAAGGCAAGGCGCTTCTCCGGGAAGACCTTGAATCGCCCTGCACGGAGGAAGTCGCTGTTTTCCACGCCTTCTCACGGATCGTGGCAGAGGCTCGCGACGCCTTTGTGGTCATCGATACCGCTCCGACGGGACACACGCTTCTCCTGCTGGATGCGACGGGCGCCTATCATCGTCAGATGACCCGACAGATGGAGCCGGCCAGCCCTGGCCGGATCGTCACGCCTCTGATGCGGCTGCGGGACCCGGAATATACGCGCGTCATCCTCGTCGCCCTTCCCGAAACGACGCCGATCTCGGAAGCGGCGATGCTGCAGGAAGATTTGCGCCGTGCAAAGATTGAGCCCTACGGTTGGGTGGTCAACAGGACCATGGCGGCGAGTGGCACACAAGACCCGCTTTTGCAGTCGCGCCTTGCGGGCGAACGGGTGCAGATCGACCGGATCAGACAAAAATTGGCGAAGCGAGCCTATATTCTGCCGTTTCAGGCTGTTCCCCCGGTTGGTATCGACGCTTTGAAACGGCTCTCCCGGCAAGAGTGAGGCGCCGTCGCCAAGCTCGATTCAGGAAGCCGCGTCGGAGCGATGGCGCTTCTCGTGACATCCCTTGCCGCGGCAGGCTGGAAGGGTCAGCGCGCTAGGTGTCGGTTTCCATTGAGAGCTGATGGAGTGGATGCCTCGTCCTGACGGCATCGAGAAGGTCGCAGACAGTGACGAGCGCGCACGGCGCCTGATGACCGTTCCTGGCATCGGCCCACTTGCGGCTACAGCTATTTTGTCAGCGGTCGGCAACCCCGCACGATTTGCCAAGGCGCGAGACGTTGCAGCCTGGTTAGGCTTGGCTCCCCGTCAGCACTGCCGCGTATCGCGTGGGCGATACTCACTGAGCCGGGCGCCAATTATATGCGCCAGCCAGCTGCACAGCACTTCGCCAATCTGGCTCCTGTGAGCCAGACAGATTGCCAGGTTCGAGGATGCTGACGAGACAGTTGATCGGCATTCTGTAAATCCTGGCTGAAAGAGGGCTTCGTGCCCCAAGAGGCTATTTGGAAACAGGATGTGCGGATCTCATCAGGGCGCAACGCTTCTCCATCACGTTCTATCAGGCCTGGCGGACGGTGATCGAACGCTCTTATATCTAGAATCCCTCCACCGGTCGCGCTGCCATCTAGAGGAGTGCTGTCTAGGCTCGGCTTTCGGGCCGCGAACCGGCGGAAACAATCCTCGCGTCGTTCGATTTCCATGACAGGTAGACGCCTTGTCCATCGTGCCAATCGCCATGATCATGTGCGACGACCTCCAGGCCGGACGCCGTCGTCACTTTAACCGCCTGATGGAGTCCGTTGAAGATGACTGAAGTCACCGTGCCGGCCAGGGCACCATCGACGGGTTCAAGGGAAAGCCGGATACGTTCTGGACGTATCGACAATGCAGCGCGCTGGTCTTCCGTGCCCGGTTCCGCGAGCAGGGAAATCTCGGTACCGATGATGTGCCAACGATTTCCCTTGCGCTCCAGTTGAAAAATGTTCGAACGGCCGACAAAGTCGGCGACGAATTCGGTTCGCGGCGCGTTGTAAAGTTCCCGCGGCGCGGCGAGTTGTTCGATGTTGCCGCGGTTCATGACTGCAACTCGATCCGACATGGACAGGGCCTCGCCCTGGTCATGCGTGACAAAAATCGCAGTCACGCCCGTGCGCCGCTGCAGCCGCATGATCTCGGTCTGCATCGCCTCGCGCAGGCGAAGGTCGAGCGCGCCGAGAGGCTCGTCCAGGAGGAGCAGTCGCGGATCGAATGCGAGAGCACGTGCGAGAGCAACCCGCTGCTGCTGGCTGCCGGAAAGTTGGCCCGGATAACGATCCGCCATGGATTGCAGCTGCACGATGTCGAGCATTTCGCGGACGCGCTCGACGGCCTGTTGCTTTGGCCATTTGGTCACCCGCAACGCAAACCCGACATTGGCCGCCACCGTCATGTGCGGAAACAATGCATAGTTCTGGAAGACCATCCCGATCCGGCGATCGCGCGCCGGGAGATTCGTGACATCGCGACCATCCAGCAATATCTTGCCTTCGGACGGCAGCACGTAGCCGGCGATCGAACGAAGCAGCGTTGTCTTCCCGCAACCAGATGGCCCGAGGAGACTGATGAACTCACCCTTGGCGGCCCGGAAGGAGATGTCCTTCACGGCAACGAAAGCCCCGTAGCGTATGGTTACATTTTCGACTGCAAGCATCGGTTATCCGTTCAATTTCAATTCATCCGCTTCCAAGAAGTTCTCTCGCTAGCCCGAAGCCGCGAAAACCGACGTCAGGCGCCGGAATGCTGTGGCGACAACAACCGTCGTGATCGCGCTGACGATGGTGGATACCGCGTAGACCGTGCGCGTGAGATCGAATTGTATCGAGTTGAACAGATCGACAGGCAGCAGCGGCTGGCCGGCACCGACCAGAAAAAGCGAGAGAGGCACATTGTCTATGCTGAGCAGAAAGGCGAAGAAGCAGCCGGACAAGACGGCCGGCGCAATGATGGGCAGGGTGACCATCACAAAGGTCTGCATAGGGGATGCGCCCAGACCCTGCGCCGCCTCTTCGAGATACCAGTCGAATTTCTTCAGGCGCGCCAGAACGACCACCATGACGAACGGCGTTGCCACGGCGGTGTGGGCGATTGCCAGCCCCATATAAGAGCCGCGGAGATCTGGGCCTCCCGACAACGCCGCCCAGCTGTAGAACTGAAGAAAGGCCACACCGAGGACCAGCGACGGGATTTGCAACGGACTGCGGCACAGGCTTTCGACGAGACCTCGCGCACGAAGCCCGCCGCGGGCGAGTGCCAGCGCGGCCAGCGTGCCCAGAACCGCCCCACCGGCTGTCGAAGACAGTCCGAGGCCTATGGCCGCCAGTGTTGACCAGAGCCATTTCACCGGAATGGTCGTGTAGGACGAGATGCTGAACTCGGGCGGCGGAAAATAGGCAAGGCCAGCAGGCCCGATCGAGTTCAATGCCACGAAGATAAGCGGAAGCAGAAGGAATGCCATCGCAATCCCGACGACCACTTCCAGCACAAGCCAATAGCCCTGTTCGAACCGCGGCTTCATCGCGCCTCCTTGGGTTCGAAATACCGGGCCGCGGCAAGCGACGACCATGTAATTCCCAGAACGATGATGGTGAGAACGAAAGCAAGCGTCGCGGCCATAGGGTAATTGAGCACCACCATGGCCTGCTGCTGGATGAGGATCGGAAACAGCATCGCCTTTCCGCCGGCGAGCAAAGCCGGGGTCGTATACGCGCCCATGCACATCGCGAAGGTGATGAGGCTTGCCGAGACGAGGCCAGGCATACTCAGCGGGATCAGGACCGTGAAAAGCGTCTGCCATCGGCTGGCCCCCAGACCTTCCGCGGCCTGCTCGACGGATCGGTCTATCGCTTGCGTCACCGGAAACAGCGTCAGGACGAAGACTGGAACGAAACCGTGAACGAGGCCTGTAATGATGGCCCCATTCGTGCCGATCATGGCGATCGGGGTCTCGATCAGGTGGAGAGCCTTCAGCAAACCGTTGATGGGACCGTTGTCATTCATGATCGAAATCCATCCGAGCGCGCGAACCACCAGGCTCATCGCGCTGGATGCGACCACGATGACGAGGTAAATGCGGGCGCGGGCGGTCGAAAAATGTCGCAGATAAAGGGCGATCGGCAGGCTGAGACAGGCGCTGATCACGACGACGATGAAAGAAACCAGGATCGTTTCCCCAAGGACCTCCGCATAATAGGAATCCGACACAAGTTTCTGGAAATTGCTGGCACTGACTGTCGCGACGATCGAGCCGAAGCCCGCGCTCGTGTAGAGGCTGTTGCGCAAGAAGATGAAGACTGCCACCCCCAGACTGAGCGCCAGATACAGGATCGGCGCCCAGATGAGTCTTGCATAGACATGTCGCGACATGACTGCCATTCCTAACGTCGCACCGCACGGTTCCAGCGGTCGATCCAATCCGGCAATACCGGATTGAGCTTGCTCCAGTCCGCCTGGAAGAGCTTTTCCAGACCGGATGCATCCGACATCACGAGAGGAGCAAGTTTCGGATCTTGCGCTGCCGTCTTCGCGGCGTTGATGTTGGCCGGAGCAAAGCCGATCTTCTGGGCCAGGGAGACCTGAACCTCAGTATCCAGGAAGGTGTTGATCCAGTAATGGGCCAGCTTGGCGTTGGGGCTGTTCTTGACGATACGCACTTGACCCAAGGCGCCGATCCCTTGAGTTTTCCCCGGCCCCGGAAACATGACGAACCGGAGGTTGGGGCTCTTCGCCGACAGGCGCTGAAGATAGCCGGCGGCACCGACAACCGCCCAGATTTCACCACCGCCGAAACGCGTTTGCAGTGTCGGCGCGTCGCCGTAGATCACCGGGTTCTTGATGGAGGACACCCAGTCGAGGCTGCCCTTGAAATTGGCCTGGTCGCCAGTCTTTTCGGCGTCGATCGCCGCATAGATCGGGCGGTAGGTAAAGGACACATCGGGCAGCGCCACGTGGCCCGCAAGTGCCGGATTGGCAAGATCGTCCCAGCTTTTCGGCGCGTCGATATTCGCTGCCTTGAACTTGTCGGCATCGTAGATGACGCCCTGAAGCACCACGAAATAGGCGGGACCGGCATTATCCATGTTGCGCCAGGGTTCAGGGAGATACTGTGCATTCGGAATAAGAGCCATGTCGAGGCCGGTCTGGAGCAGATCCTGCTTCAGCGCCTCGTAGGTGACGTCGTCGGAAAGTTCGACGACGTCAAATGGCGCAGCCTGCCCCTTGAAGGAAATCAGGGAGGTCAGGTGCTTCATCGGAAACCCGGAAATATACTCCACGTTGGCACCGGTTGCGGCCTTGAACTTGGGCTCGACGTTCGCCTTTACCCATTCCTGCCAGGATCCCCCGAAGGTCGCGACCTTCAGCGTCTTGCCAGCAAATTCCTGCGCCTGCGCATTCCCTGCAAAAAGCGCTCCCGCGACCGCAAATGCGGTCAAGACGCGCGACAGATATCCAGACATTTCATCCTCCCTGTATTTTTCAATGTCCCGGCAATACGGCAAGGCCGCTGGCGATGCCGATTTATGTCTTTCCCTGTTTCGCAGCAGACGCGACAAAGCCAAGCTGCCGCATCAGTCCCCATGCATCCTGCAGTCCCCAATGCTCAACGACCTGCCCACCGCTGACACGGTCCATGCCGTAGCCCCGCATGGTGACGGTTTTTCCGGTGGCGTCGAGGTCCTGGAATTTGCCGATATGGCGTGCTTCTCCCCGCCAGTGGGTAATGACCAGATCCCCCTCTGCGACCTGATGAAGGATTTCGGCGCCGGTGATCTCGAACGCGCCGAGCAGGCGATGATGATTTTCTTCCCAATGCGAATAGGTTCTCTGGCCTTCGGGACCGGATTGGTAAATCACGTCCGGGGAGACGAACCGCATTGAGCCCTCGGTCGTGTGCGGATGCAGGTAGTGATGTCCTGCGATCGCCTTGGCGCTCCTGATCGCCTCTTCCCCGGTGTTGTCGCCAGCCGTCCCGTTCATGCCATAGCTCCCGTCCTTGGCGCTCGCCCAGCAGAAGAGCGATGCAGAGACCGACCTAGACCACGATCGCACTGCCGGCGCTGTCGTCAGATCTATCGACAACGCCGAGAGGTGTTCGCCGATAAAAGATCCTTCCATGCGGATGGCAGCGCGGGAAGGCTTCACCATGACGGAAGCGGAGACTTTGGAGGAGGCGGGCCTAGATGTTCTTCAGCGTCTCGGCTGGGGCGACAACGCCGAAATCCGGGAGATGGATGAGGATTTGTGGCGGCTTGTGCTGAGAAACAACTTCGGGGGCATCTGGTCCCGCCCGGGCCTCAACCTGCGTGATCGCGAAATGATCGTCATCGCTGTCCTGGTCGCGTTGGGCGCACCGGGCGTGACGAAGCATTTCAAGCTCGCGCACAAGGTCGGCATTACCGACACGGAGATCCGCGAAGTCATCTTGCAGGTCCTGCCATATGCCGGAATGCCGAAAATCCTGGAGGCCATGAACCGTTTCGTGAAAGTCAGGAATGGCAGCGAGCCGTCCCTGGAGTGACAGCAAGGTGAGGAACATCAATTGACTGAGAACAAGGTTGTTATTGTCGCGGCGGTGAACGGTGGCATGCAGCGCGACCGCGATGGTGCGAAGGTGCCGCTGACGCCGGCCGAGATTGCCGAGGACGCGGCGCTGTGTGCCGCTGAAGGTGCGGCCATCGTCCACATTCATGCGCGTGACAAGGATGGAAACAATTCGGCAGATACGCGGATCTACGAGGATATCATCAGGCGCATCCGCAATTCATGCGACCTTCTGATCCAGACCACCAACGGTATCGGCGTGCGTCGCGATCCGGCAACCGGAAACATGATCTGGCCAACCGACGAGGAACGGCTCGGTTTGCTGACGATCGATCCTCGGCCCGATCTATACGGAATTGCCGCCGGATCGGTGGATTTCTGGCATCCGGAGGGCGGATATCCGGGCGAGACGGTCTATGCCAATACGCTCCATTTCCTGCGCTCCACACTACCCCATGTCTACGCGTTGGGATCGACCGTCGAGTTCGAACTGACAGACGTGAACATCGTCCATCGTCTGGCGAGGCTCGCGGATGAAGGGATCCTGGACAGAAATGCCGCAAATCTGTGGATGCTGCATGGAGCCGGCATCGGCCATACACCGCCCACCGCCCGCGCGCTCGTCTATTCGGTGGACGAACAGAAGCGGCTTTTCCCGAACGCCAAATGGGGGGTGCTGGGCGCCGGCAAGGCACAGTTCCGTTATGCTGCGATGGGGTTGGCGATGGGTTGCGATGCGATCCGCGTCGGCTTCGAAGACAATATCTATCTCCCGAATGGAAAAGTCGCATCCCGCAATCACGAACTGGTTGCCGCTGCGCGCGAACTGGTGCGCAGTGTCGGACGCGAACTGGCCAGTCCGCGCGAAGCACGGGAAATCTTCGGCATCGCCTGAGGCCGAAGGACGTCGTGAATGCTTTTGAATGCCTGGGCGACGTGATTTCGCCCAGGTTCAATGCATGACCTGGGTCGCCAACTGATAGGCGCTGCAAATTCCCAGGCGCGTATAGGCGCGCCGGCGATAGGTAAGAACGGTCGAGGTTGCGATACCAAGATCGAGCGCGGCGGCTTCCGCAGTCATGCCAATCATCGTTCGGGCGCAAACCTGCCGCTCTCGCAGGGGCATGTCCGGGCGCCGCGCCGCGAACCTGGCTTCCAGCGAAAGCATGTCGGGCTCCCCTGCGGTCAATGTTCTGCTTCGCTCCAGAACCGGCAGCACGAAACGGCCAAACTCTTCCAATGCGCGGCTTTCGCAGGGCGTGAACAGCCGCCCGCGCCTGGCGACGGACATGACGATGCTGGCCTGCCCGTAACGTCTGACGATCGAAATTCGCTGACGAATATCGTATCGATCGAAAAACCGCCGCCGATAGTGGGGATCGCTCAGATCACCCCGGCTGATCTTCAGGATCGCGACCGCGTTTCTCCCGGTTGCAGCAGGAATGACCGTGGCGACTGGATCGGCGCGCTGATAGCGAGCCAGATATTCGCGATTGAGCTGGCCAACCTCTCCCGTGGCGGACCACGAACAATACGGTTCCTGATCGCTACCCGCTTCCATCAAGCGGAAGGCATGGATTCGCTCGGCATCAACGAGCTGCCGTATCGCTCCGACGACCACATCTGCAATGTCCGGCTTTCCGATCGCTCCGACGACGTCCTCGAAAACTCGATCGACCGCAGCATCGCGGGTGATCGGATAATGATCGATGATCTCATCCACCTGTGCTCCTCCATTCACAAGACCAATCAAGGATATCCCTTATCGGAACCGCCGACGAGTCTCTCCCGTTCCGTCGGCTATCAATTCTATCGCACCGGGGGACCGTCGCGCCGACCCCCGGATCAATCCCGTCGCCGGGGGCGCGTCAGACCGTGTCTGCAACCACCGTATTCCGAAGCCTCCCAAGCCCCTCGATCTCGATCTCGATGGTGTCGCCAACCTTCAGCAGATAGGGTTCCGGCGGACGATGGACGATCCCCACACCGCCCGGGCTCCCGGTTGTGAACACGTCACCGGGAAAAAGCGTCATCTGGGAATAGTGCATCAGGATCGCAGGGATGTCGAAGATCATCTTGATCGTGCTGTCGTCCTGGCGCTTCTCCCCGTTGACCCAGCATTGTATCCGCAAATCCTGCGGGTTGCCGACCTCGTCCTTGGTGACGACATAAGGACCGGATGGGCACGCACCATCGGCATTCTTGCCGAGCATCAGCGTTCCTCTCGCCATTTCCTCGAACTGTGTCTCGCGCATGCTGACGTCATTGACGTTCATGTAGCCGAAAACCGCATCGTTCCAGTTGTCCTTGGTGAGGTTCTTCGAGCGCTTGCCGATCACGATGCCAAGTTCGGCTTCGTAGTCCAGCTGGTTCGTCCAGCGCGGATAGGCGATCGAACTCTCATGGCCCGTCAGGCCCGACGGCATCTTGCCGAATGCCGGCGGCGTCTTGGCACTGGCAAGGCCTCGTCCGACCGAGCCTTTCGCGCTGGTATCCTCTTCTGGTTTGAATTCTTCGAGATGAACCCGATAGTTGGCGCCCACCGAGATGATCTTGCCCGGCCGGGGCACAGGAGGCAGCCACCGGACGTCCGCAAGATCGTAAGCCAGCTGCGCCTTGATCCAGACTGCCTGGTCTGCATCGGTGCGAATTTCCTCCATCGCATAATCCAGAGCCTCACGTATCGCACGGAGGCTATCGTCCCCGCCCTCGATCAACTCGAGCATGTCTCGCGATGCGAGAGCATCCGCCAAAGCCTGCGCGCGACCGTGATCGCGTCTTTCCCGCAACAGGCGCGTATACGCGCGATTGATGTCGATCAGGAGCTCCCTGCCGTCCGATTGGAGCAGGACTGTCGTGCGGGTCTCCCCGGATGAGGTTTGGATGCTTGAGAGTTTCATCGTGTTGCCTTTTCAACGTATATGGCTGCAAAATGTTCGGGCAGCTTCAATTCGACCCGATCTTCGTATGGTAGAGGCCCTTCTGGCCATTCTCGGCCCGCCGGGCCGCAAAATCATTGAACCATTCCATGCTTCCAGCCTGTCTCAGAACGCCGTCGCTATAGGCGCGGTCCCGCGGCCATCCCATGAGAAGCTTGCGGACAGGGACCTCCATTTTCTTGCCCGTGAGGGTGTATGGAATGGTTGGCGTTTCCAGTATCTCGTCCGGCACATGTCGCGGGCTGCGCTCCTTGCGCAGGCGCTGAACGATTTCGTGCCGTTTGCGTTCGTCCAGCGAAAAGCCGGGTTTCATGCAGACGAAGAGCGGCATGTAGAACCCGCCGCCGGGTTCTTCGATGCACACGACCAGGCTGTCGGCGATCCCTTCGATCGCTTCCATGGTCCCGTAGATCTCTGCCGATCCGATCCGAACGCCGAAACGGTTCAGCGTTGCATCGGAACGTCCGTAGACATAGGCGCCACCATGCGGCGTGAGCCGCATGAAGTCGCCATGCATCCAGCGTCCGGGATAGGCTTCGAGATAGGATTCCCGATATCGCCGGAAGTCTTCGTCGCCCCAAAGAAAAAGGGGCATTGACGGTGTCGGCTTGCGGATCGTCATTTCGCCGACCTGATCGATCACGTCGCGACCGTCATCACCCACCACGCCGACATCGAACCCGAGGGCCATGCCCTGGATCTCCGCCGCCCTGACCGGAAGCGTGGGGCTTGCGGCCAATATGCCACTGCAGAACTCGGTGCCGCCGGACTGGGATGTCACCCACAGGTCGGGAGAGACATTTTCGTAAAGCCACCCGAATGTCTCCGCAGTCGACGGAGAACCGGCAAGAAATATCTGCTCGACCTTCGACAGGTCATATTTCGACCGGGGGCAGAAGTTCGCCCGCCGCATGGTTTCAATGAAGGTTGGGCTGGTGCCGAAAACGGTCGCGCCCGTTTTGCTCGCCATCTCCCAGAGTTTTTCCGTCGACGGGAAGGACGGGCTGCCGTCGTAAAGCACGGCGCTGCCGCCCATCATCGGTGCCCAGACCAGCGTGTTCCACATCATCCATCCCGTCGTGGAATAGAAGAACATGGTCGAGCTGCTGCCAAGGTTCTGGTGGAGCGCAGCTGCCTTGTAGAATTCCACGACGATGCCTGCATGGCCATGGACGAGCGCCTTCGGCAGTCCCGTCGTGCCGGACGAAAAGAGAACCCAGAGCGGGTGGTCGGACCCAACGCGTTCGTATCGAAAATTTTCCAGAGAAATCTCGGGGCCATCGAAAAGGTCCTGCCATGTGACCGACTGAACCCCAAGCGACGGTGGAGAACTCTCGCCAAGCACCGGCAGCCACACGAGGTGCTGCAGCGACGGCAAGGCCGCCGTGATTTCGGTCACTTCGCGATCACGGGGGAACGTCTTGCCGGCAAACCGGTAGCCGTCGGTTGCAAACAGCAGAACAGGCGATACCTGGGCAAAGCGATCGCGGACGATCTCGACGCCGAATTCAGGCGCCGCCGAGGTCCAGACCGCACCCACTGCGGTCGTCGCCAGCATGGCGACCATGGTCTCGGGAACATTCGGCATATAGGAGGCGACGCGGTCTCCCGGCTTGATCCCCAAGGCGCGCAGCCGCTCCGCAAGCATTCTCACCCGGCTGCCGAGCTGGCGCCATGTCATGCCCGCCAGGGGCTGGCTTTCCGAAAGATAGTGAAACACGACCTTGTCGGGCGCATTCCTTTCATGGCGCAGAACATGCTCTGCAAAATTGAGGCGCGCTCCTGCAAACCATTTGGCGCCGGGCATACGGTGCTCATCGATGACGGACTGATACGGACCGTCGGACATGATCTCGAAATAGTCCCAGATTGCCGCCCAGAATCCTTCGATATCGTCGCACGACCATCGTTGCAGATCGGAATAGCTGTCGAAAGACAGGCCCCTGCTGTTCTTCAGCCAGGCCATGAACCTCGTCATTCCGCTGTTGGCTACGAAATCCTCGCTCGGTGTCCAAAGAATATCGCCGTATTTCGCCATTTCGTTCTCCGGATCCTTCGGAAAGTTGATATCTGCGAGCCCTGCCGTCAGGCGACAACCGGGTTCGACAGCCTGCCCACCTTCTCCACCCAGCAATCCATGAGATCGCCGGGCTTGAGGAACAGGTTGTCCGCGTCCTGCGACTGTGCCGCCGTTCCGGCCGGCGTGCCCGTCAGGATGATGTCCCCGGGATGCAGCTCGATCCGCGAGCAGTAGGCGATCAGGCTGCGCGTGTCGAAAACCATGGACGCGGTCGAGTCGTCCTGGCGCCTTTCGCCCCCGACTGTGAGCGAAAGACGCAGGTTGTCAGGGTCGGCAATTTCGTCGCGGGTCACGAGCCAGGGGCCACAAGGCCCGCTGCAATCGGCGTTCTTGCCGAAAAGCATGAGGCCTTTCTGGATCTCGTTCTTCTGAATGTCGCTCATCGTAAGGTCGTTGAAAATGGTGTAGCCGGCCACGACATCGAGCGCTTCCTCCGGCGCCAGGTCGCGGCAGCGTTTGCCGATCACCACAGCCAGCTCCACCTCATAGTCCAGCTTGCGCGTTTCCCGCGGATAGTGGACAGGCTGCCCGTGTCCCACCATGGTGGAGGGGAATTTTGCGAAGATTGGCGGCCCCGCTTCAGAGGTCTCCACCTTTGCTGCGCCCGGCCGATGATAGTTGCGGCCAGCGGCCAGAATCTTGCCCGGCCGGGTGATCGGCGGCAGATAATGCGCGTCGTTCTCTGCGAGAAGGGTATCACCGGCAAGGCTCCCGTTGCGCAGAGCCCGCGCACAATGGTCCGCCATCCGGCGAAGCATGTCGATATCGCGGTCTCCGGACATCAACACAGCCCGAAGCGGATCGTCAGGATGCGTGAATGTCTCGGGCAGGTTCATGCCGGCTAACCCTGCCGCTTGCCGGACGGGATAGAGGACAAAGGCCTCCCGGACTGGAAGCGCCAGCGCGAGCTCCGGGCATCCGTCGATCAGGATCGTCGAAATCTTCATCACAGCCTCAATAGATGCGTTTCCAGCGAAGGACTCGCTGTTCGACCAGACCGAGAAGCTTTGCCGTGAGATAACCGATCGCACCGAAAAGCAGGACGCCGGCAAAAAGACTGTCCGACCGATAGGCGCGGGCCTGAAGCATGATCCAGTAGCCCAGTCCCTCGCTGCTGGAGAGAATTTCCCCCGTGACCGACAGGATCAGCGAGACGGTCAATGAAAGACGCATCCCGGCCAGAATGTCGGGCATGGCGCTCGGCAGGGCGATCTTGCGCACAAAGTCGAAAGCGTTGATCGCGAGAAGCGCGCGGAGCTCGTTAAGGCGCGGTGTCAGCTGGGTGAAGCCGTTCACCGTGGCAAGAAGCGTCGGCCACACGGCTCCAAACGCAATCACAACATAGACCATGCCCTCACTGAGGCCGAATATCGCGATGGCGACCGGAAAGACCGCAGAGGCGGGCAAGGGTCGGAAGAATTCAAGCGTCGGGCCAAGCAGTCGCCGAGCCCGATGGGATATCCCGATGGACATTCCAAGCCCGACACCGACGACCGAAGCAAGAAGCCAACCGAAGATCATATGTTCGAGGGTGCGCAGGATAAGCCATGGCAGCTCGCCTCCACCCATTTCGAAAAGGAGCGCGCTCCAGGCCTTGGCGGGCGAGGGGAGATAGATCGGCGACACCACACCGGTGACCGAGAGCAGATGCCAGATCGCGACGAGCAAGGCGAGAAATCCTACGCTGAATGCAATCCTGATCGTCCTGTCCAGAGCCCACATGGAATTACCTCGCGCCCGCGCCGCCGAAGCGGTGATTGATGAGTTTCTGCAGCAGGAGAAGCAGGCCGTTGATGCCCCAGCCGAGCACGCCGACCCAGAAGAGGAGCGCAAACAGAAGATCCGGCCGCAACGTCTCCTCGGCCCGCATCATCGCATAACCCAGACCGCGCGGGTTGGCGGCGATCTCGATCGTTATGGCCACCAGCAGTGACACGCCGGCCGAGAGGCGAAAACCGACGAACAGACTGGGAATGATCGCCGGCAGGACGAGTTTCGTAATCCGATCCTTCAGGCCCATCTCGAGCAGCAGCGCCACTTCGCGCAGCCGGGGATGCAAACCCGCTATTGCTGCATGAGTCATGATCATGACCGGCCAGATGGTCGATTTCGCGATCAACGAAATTTCCATGACGTAGCCGAAGCCGAAGACGAGCAGGGCAATGGGCAGAAGCGAGATCGAGGGGATAGGACGGATCACCTCGATGGTGAGTTCCATGAGCTCAAAAACGCGCGGGAATGCTCCGAAGACAATACCGAGAAGCAGGCCGATGAGCGAGCCGAGCAAGAGCCCGCCAGCGGCGGCGGAGAGAGTTTCGGCACTCAGGCCGAATATCACTCCATTCCCGAACGAGTGTATCAGCGTGGCCAGAATCTGACGGGGAGTGGCAAGCGTCTCGCTGTGCACGCCTGTGACACGCATCGCGACTTCGGCAATCGCCAACAGGCCAAAGGGAAACAGGATGCCTTCCCAGTTGAAGCGCCGCATAAAGGAAAGAGAAGTGGCGTCGCTCTCACCGGAGCGATCGCCTGACGCCAGCTTCTGCTCGGTCGTGTCCAGTGTCATCGGTGATCGTCCGCGAAAAATGAATAGAGTTCGTGGCGCAGGCTCCGGAAGGCCGGAAGATCCGGGGTCTCGATATGGTTGCGCTGCTTGGGCAGATCGACCTTGTGCATGGCCGCAATTCGGCCGGGGTAGGATTTCAACGCAACGACCCGGTTGCCGAGATAAATGGCTTCTTCGAGATCGTGGGTTACGAAGAGAACTGTGACGCCGGTGTCATGCACGAGACGCAGAAGTTCGTCCTGTAGCGATCGCCGCGTCAGCGCGTCCAGCGCTCCGAAGGGCTCGTCCATCAGCAGGATGGAGGGGTTCTGCGCCAAGCACCGGGCGATCTGCAGCCGCTGCTGCATACCGCCCGAAAGCTGCCCCGGAAACTTGCTTTCGTGCCCCGCCAGACCGACCTTCGCCAGGAGGTCACTGACCCGAACCGCGCGCTCTGCCGGGGGGATGCCAAGCCCTTCGAGAGCCAGCGATACGTTGCCGGTGCAGTCTCGCCAGGGCAGCAACGCGTTCGTGTAGTCCTGAAAAACCATGGCCACCGAGCGGCTGGGGGCTTTGACTTGATTGCCGGCGACCGAAACCGAACCGGAATTCGGTTTGAACAATCCTGCGACGAGCCGCAGCAGGGTTGTTTTCCCGCACCCTGAAGCACCAACGATGCAGAGAAACTCGCCCGGTTGAACATCGAGACTGATCTTTTCAAGGATGGGTCTGCCGCCGAGCGATAGTCCCACATCCTTGAAAGACACGAGCGGCTCTTTCTGATTGCCCTCAGGATCGGCAAGGCCGCCCGTTCTTGCCGTATTCATCATTTCAGCACCGCTTCGGAAGGCTTCGGGTTTCCGCGGAGCATGTTCTGGGCCTTCATGACGTCAACCCACCAATCGAGGCTTTCCGGCGTGATCTTGACCTCGATGTTCGGAAAGCTGCTCTGCGCGACCACCGCGGGAGGTATGTCCAGATACTTCGCGACGATGTCCATCGCTTCCTTCTTGTTGTCGAGCGCCCAGGCCTTGGCTTCCTCGGTCGCCTTCCTGACGGCCACAATCGCGTCCGGGTTCGCCTTTGCCCAGTCCGAAGAGACGACGTTGATCATGATCGCCTTTCCTTCCGGAAGTTCAGCGAACGGATTGACGATCTGGCGCAGGCCGCCATTGGCGAGCGCTTTTGCAAGAAGCGGTTCCGGCAGAACCGTATAGTCGACATTGCCGTTGCGGACGGTGTCCCCGAGCTGGGGCATTGGCGTCTCGATTGTCTTTGTCTTCGACGTATCGACGCCGACCTGGCGCAGCCATTCGCGCGTGCCCACCGTGATGAAGCTACCGATGGCGCCGACACCCAGAACTTTGCCGCTCAGGTCGGACGGCTTGGTGATCTTGCTGTCAACCGGCACGACCAGGCCGGCCGTCTTGTCACCCTTCGAGGTCAGCGAAAGATTGTTCACCGCCTTGAGTGTCAGGCCGCTGTCCAGGGCCTGGACGAAGGACGGAGACGTCACTGTCCCCATCTGGATGTCGCCGGAAATGATCCCGGGCACGATGACGGACGCATTGCGAAGCATCACAGCCGAGGCATCGATGCCGTGCTTCTTGAAGAAGCCTTTGTCGATGGCCACGAAGTCGATCATGTTATCGCCGAGCGCGGTATATCCGATCTTGATTGTGGTTTCGGCCGATGCGCTTGTCGCCAGCATCGTAGCCGCAACCGCAGTCATTACACATTTCAACAGTCTCATTTCATCCTCCCATGAAAGATAAGTCTGCTTGCGAACTTGCTTTACTCCGATGTCATGCGAGCCCGCATTTCATCGCGAAGTCTCGAGGTCTTCGCTTCATCAACAATCAGGTCGCTGCCGGAAAGCGAGACGCCGTAGTCGCGCTCCGCACCTTCCGCGGTGACATATCCCAGTCGCACGTCCTCCCGGACTTTCTCGACAGGTCTGTTGAAGGCATAGCCCCGGCCGCCGCCACCGCCGGAATAAAGGGCAACCCTTCCGCCGGGTTTGATCTCCAGCGCGGTCACCTTCTGGAAGCGGGTCCACGAGGTCTCGCCCGGCTGCTGCACCATGATCTTGCCGGGCACGGCCGAGCCGCCGCCAAAAAGACCCCATGGCGGGCATTTCGCCCGCTCGAAAGCGCCAACAAAACGGGCACCCAGCGGAAGCCGATAGATTTTCTTGAGGCCAAGACCGCCGCGATACTCGCCGGGGCCGGCCGAATCCGGAAGCCACTCGTGGCTTTCGATGACGAGCGGAAACAGCACTTCCTCCACTTCGGCGGAAACCTGCTTCGTGTCGCCATGCGTCACTGTCTTGAGCGGTGAGAAGCCGTCGCCATTGGGTCTCGCGCCCCACCCGCCGAGAACGGTGTCGGCGGTCGAAAACTCACGCCCCGTTTTCGGATTGTAGCCCGAGAAGGAATAGACGCCCATGGAGCCGTGATGCGCTGCCGGCACTGCGTCCGGCATGGCCTGCGACAGGGCCTTGTAGATCATGTCGACGATCGTCTTGATCGAAACGGTCCAGAGCGACATCGGCGCGTTGTCGCGCGCACTGAGCAGCGTCCGGTCGGGAATGATCACTTTGACGGGCCGGAATGTGCCTTCCGTCGCCGGCCCTTCCGGGCAGATGGCGGACTTGAATGCCACGCGGGCAATGCTTTCAGCAACATTGCCGCCGGAATTCATCGGTCCCTTAGTCTGCGGCGGGAAATCGGAATAATCGACCGTGAACGTGTCGTCCTCGATGATCACCGTCACTTTCAGAGGGATGATGGTGTCCGGATCGATCCCGTCATCGTCGAGAAACGCCTCGGCCGTGTACCGGCCGTTGGGAATGGCGCGCACCCTGGCGCGCGCGAGCTGTTCGGAACGCTGCCAGAGATCGGTGATGCAATATTCGATCACATCCCAGCTGTATTTCTCGATCAGGGCAAGATACCGCCGCACGCCGAGTTCCACGGCGGCGATCTGGGCTTCCATGTCGCCGATGACGAGATCCGGATAGCGCGTATTATGGCGCAGCATGCGCAGGATTTCCTCGCAGCGTTCCCCGCGCTTGTAGATCTTGACCGTTCGGAACTGGATGCCTTCCTGGAAAATTTCCGTCGCATTGGTGCTGACCGATCCGGGCGTCTTGCCGCCCACGTCGGTCCAGTGCGCACGGGTCGCCATGAAGCCGACCAGTTTGCCTTCGTAGTGCACCGGGGCATAAAGGACCATGTTGTTGAGATGCTGGCCGCATATCTCCGCATAGTTCATCATGAAGACGTCGCCCGGATGGATGCCGTCCTCGCCGTAAATGTCGAGAGCGTCGCGCACCGGCACACCGAGATCCGACATGAATGTGGGTACGGAACCGCGGCTCTGCACGATCGTATCCGCATCCCTGTTCAAGAGGCCGATGCAGTAGTCCTTGCCTTCATAGATGAGAGGCGATAGCGCCGTTCTCGAAAGATTGATCTCGCATTCGTCCATGATCGCGACCAGCAGGCTGCGCACGATGGAGATCATGATGGGATCGAAGCGCGTTGCCTCGTTCAAGGTCCGGGTTTCGACAATGCTCATCGGCGTGCTCCCCCGATTTCGATATGGATATTGCCAAATGCATCCAGTTTCGCGGTGTCGCCGGGATGCACGATGGTCGTGGACGCCTTTTCCTCGATGACCGCAGGTCCTTCGATCAGAACATCCGGTGCGATCTCATCCCTTTGCCATACCTTGCAGGATATGAAGCCTTCATCGAAGAAGACCGGCCGCTGGGTCGCAACTGCGTCTTCCAGCCTCGGATCCAGCTCGCGAAATTCTGGTCTTGGCCCAAGTCCTGTGATCGATACGCGGATGTTGACCAGGTCAACCGCCAGCGCCGGAGTAATTCGTCCATAGCGGCGCTTGTAAACATCCTCGAACATGTCTCTCAAGGCTGCCGGACTGACATCCGGCCCGTCCAGGCGGACCTTGAGCGTATGCTCCTGGTTCTGATAGCGCATGTCGGCGAAGCGGCTGACCCGGATTTCGCTCAGTGTTGCACCGACGTCGCGCATTGCTGCGGTGCCCTGTTCCGACAGATGCGCAAAGCGGCGCTCGAGTGTCTCGGCATCGATCTTCGCCAATGGCTCCCCGACCGTTTCGCCAAGATCGCTTCGCAAATCCGCGAACAGCATACCGAATGCGCAGAAATGACCGGGGTGACCGGGAATGATCACACGGCGGATGCCCATTTCACGCGCCACGCTGGCCGCATGAAGCGGCCCGGCGCCTCCATAGGCGACCATGGCGAAATCGCTCGGATCGTAGCCACGTTCGAGCGTCGCCATCCGGACCGAAGAAGCCATCGTCAGCGTCGCAAGCCGGATGATGCCGATCGCAATCGCTTCCGGCGATTGTCCGAGGCGTGTTGCCAGCTCCCCGATCACGCGTGCGGATGCCTGCCTGTCCAGCTTCATCTCGCCGCCAAGGAAATTGTCGGGATTCAAACGGCCAAGAAAGACATTCGCGTCGGTGACCGTCGCCCGCGTCCCGCCGTTTCCGTAGCAAGCCGGTCCCGGAACAGAACCCGCGCTTTCGGGCCCGACGGCAAGCATGTTCACTTCGTTGACGTGGGCTATGCTGCCGCCACCGGCGCCGACTTCGACGATATCCAGGACTGCCGCCTGCACGGGGTGGCCGCGATTGTAGCCGGCCGCATAGTAGACCGGGGTCGTGGCAGCCTCGCCGTTTTCGATCATCACCGTCTTGGCGGTCGTTCCGCCCATGTCGAAGGCGATCACATTCGGATTCCCCGTGATGCGGCCGATTTCTGCGGCACCCGCAGCCCCGCCGACCGGGCCGGATTCGATCAGCAGCACCGGTCGGGACGAGGCATCTTCCGGCGTGAGCATACCGCCGGCGGAACCCATCAGGAACAGATTGCCCAAGAAGCCTGCCGTCTCGGCCCCTTCGCGAAAGCGGCTCACATAGCGGCCCGCCTTCGGGCCGACAAAGGCATTGATGACCGCGGTGGATGTCCGCTCATATTCCCGGAATTCGCCGGAGAGTTCGTGCGATCCGGTCACGAAGCAACCGGTGTTTTCCTGAAGATAGCGGACAGCCGCCCGCTCGTGGTCCGGATTCCGGTAGGCGTGCAGGAAGCAGACCGCCACCGCCTCGACGTCGAGTTCCCGCAGCCGACCCGCGACGGCGGCAAGCTCTTCCAGGGAGAGCGCCACCTCCACCTCGCCGGACGCATTGACGCGCTCCGACACCTCAAAGCGGAGGTCGCGGGGTACGAAAGCAGGTTCGCGAGTGAACATGAGATTGAACGATTCCGGGCGATTGCCGCGTCCAATTTCAAGCGCGTCGCGAAAACCTCGTGTCGTCACGAGTGCGGTCTTGGCGCCCTTGCGCTCCAGAATGGCATTGATGACGACCGTCGTTCCGTGCTTGAGCATCTCCGCTCCGGAGACATCCAGGCCTGCGGCCGAAAGTTTTCTCAAGCCTTGCAACGCGCCTTCGTCAGGGGCCGGCGTCGTGGATGTTTTCTCGAAATACAACCTTCCGGTCTCGGGCTCGAAAGCCGCGACGTCAGTGAAGGTCCCGCCGATATCGACGGCAACTGCTGAACCCATGAATTCCTCCCTGCGGCGCCTGACCGGCGCCTAACTCTATTTCTCGCGATCGCCGTCCGACTCCATGACAATCTTGGCGGTGAGCCTCATATGCTGATCGTGGAGTTCCACGGCCTTGCTCTCATCCCGCGCCAGCGCCGCCTCCATGATCTCCCGGTGCTCCGCCACGGGATCGCTGCGCCTCTCCACGCTCCGCCGCAGCGACATGACCTGATAACGCTGGGCGCTGTCGAAAAGCACGTCCCAGAAGTTCAAGGCCCACTGTGAACCGCAGGCCGATAGCAGGGCCCGATGGAAATCGGCGTGCAGGGCCTGAACCTTTCCGAAAGCCTCGTCGCGCGAGCCGCCGGAAGCACTCAACGCCCGCTCCCAGCGATGGAAGGCCAGGATCACCCTCTCTTCCCATTCGGCATCGCCCTGCCGCAGGGATGCACGCAGCGCCTGCTCCCCGATCCAGCAGCGCGCAAGCGTGAGATCGAGCACCTGGTCCACGCTCACAGGCGCGGCAGTGAAACCCTTCTGGTCCACCTGCGTCACGAGACCTTCTGTAACCAGACGATTGAGCGCCTCGCGCACCGGACTTGCGCCGGCCGAATAGCGCTCTCGCAACATTTCCATCTGAAGCTTCTGGCCCGGCATGATGACGCAGGAGACGATATCGGCCCGCAAGCGCTCATAAACCGCAGAGGCCTGAGTGGATTTCTTGGGGGCCACGTCCTTCAGAGTTCGCACCGTCTTCTCCTCTTTTTTTCAGGCTATCACAAGATTTTCGATATTCAACGATAAATTTTCAGATTGTAGAAATTTTGAGAGTTATCTATGGTAATGTAGCTAATCGTGAGGAAGGGACCAAAAAAATGAAATTATTCAGCTACAAACGCGATGGCGTCTCGATGCCGGGCGTCTTGAGGGGAGGAGACGTCATCGACTTGCGTCAGCTGGACGCGGACATGCCATCCGATATTACCGCTTTCCTGGCTGCCGGCCCCGCCGCGATGGAACGGGTCGCCGGCCTCTTGTCCAAATATGACGGCCCGGTCGCTCGTGTCGAAGATTGTGAACTTGCCCCTGTCGTACCGCGTCCGGGCAAGATACTCTGCCTTGGCCTGAACTATGTGGAACACGCCAAGGAAGGCGGGATGCCGATCCCGAAGGACCCGGTCGTCTTCCTGCGTACCACCACCTCGCTGCTCGGTCCCGGCCAGCCCTGCCGTGTGTCGCCGCTGTCTGAGCAGTTGGACTTCGAGGCCGAGCTGGCGATCGTGATCGGAAGCAGGGCGCGTGGCGTTTTGCGCGAAGCCGCGCTTTCCCATGTTGCCGGATATTCCGTATTCAACGACCTGACTTATCGCGACTTCCAGTTCCGCGGGCCGCAATGGACCATGGGCAAGAACTTCGACGGCACTGGCGCATTCGGCCCGTGCCTGGTGACGGCGGATGAACTGCCGGCCGGTGCCGACGGGCTTCGCATTACCACCAGGATCAACGGGGAACTGGTCCAGAACGGCAACACGTCCGACATGATCTTCAAGGTGCCGGAGGTCATAGAAATTCTCTCCAGCGTCATGACGCTGGAGCCTGGGGACGTCATCATTACTGGCACGCCGGCAGGCGTCGGCGCGGGGCGCAAGCCGCCCCTGTGGCTGAAGGCCGGGGATGTGTGCGAGGTCGAGATAGAGTGCATCGGCAAGATTACAACCCATATGGTTGCTGCCTGACCGCGCGGAGCCCGCTCGCCATGCGCATAGAGGCATTTGGCGAACTCGCGCTTTCCATGTTGGCGAACCCGGTTTCTCCAAGCCGGGTCTCTCCACCCGGCGAGAGCGCCTCCCGGGCTTTACGGTTGTGCGTGCTTCGCAGTCTCTACTTCAGACCGGGCCGCCATAAGCGCCGCAACCGCTGTCAGATGCGGGACTGAAACGCCCAGCGAGCGGGCAACGCTGCGCACCGCCAGAAGGCCGTTCTGGATTTCCAACGGACGACCCGCCAGCAGATCGGCCAGAAACGACGGCTTGTGATGCGGAGCCCGCTGTGGATCGGTGACGGCCTGAGCGTCCACGGTTATACCGATGCCCAGTGCCCGGCCGATTGTGATGATCTCCTCGATCACGCTGATCGCCAGCGCACGCGTCTCGGGATCGTTGCAGGTTTGGTGCGCGGTGCGCTCCGCAATGGTCGAGACCGGCGCGAGTCCTGCGTTGAAGACCAGCTTCTCCCAGAGATGGCGCCGTATATCGGTCACCAGGGCGGCGGAATAGCCGGCACGGTTTGCAAGTGCCGCACACTCCGCGGCGACGGGATCCTGGCTCCCGTCCTCCAATCCGAGAACCAACTTATTCATGCTTGGCGTGGTGTTGCGGATATGGCCGGGCGCCAGACGGGCTCCTCCAGAGGTCACCACACATGCCACGGAACGCAGGATGGGAATGCGCGCCGCGATGCGGCCGCCGGGGTCGAGCTGTTCGGCCAGTTGCCCGTCTCCGGCAAGCGATGTTCCCTGCAGAAACCACCACGGAAGTCCGTTGACGGCCAAAACGAAGCGGGTTCCCTCTGATATCAGAGGAGAAGCCTGATCGATGGCATCGGCAAGCTGGGGAAACTTTACGGAAATGATGACGACATCCTGCGCACCGAAGTCCGAGGGATTGTCGGAGGCTCTGATCTCGACAGCCTCCGTTTGGTCATCCCAGCTCAGTTTAAGTCCATCTCTCCTGATCGCGTCGAGGTGCGGGCCCCGCGCGATCACGCACGGATCCGCACCGGCAAGCGCGAGCCGGGCCGCCATGTGCCCTCCGACCGATCCCGCTCCGACAATTGCAATTCGCAAGGCGCTCATCTGAAAACCTCAATTCCTCTCCGGGACACCGCGCGATTCAGTGACGATGCCGCGATCTGTTTGATATTATGATGGCGTCGGCCGAACGCCGACCCTGCCTTCCATGCGGAACGTCTACAGAGGGCGGGACCGCTGACAGGGACGGCTAGACGGGGTGCCATACGCCATCCTGCAGCTGGACAATGATCCGCGCTTCCTCCCCAAGCCCGAAGTGATCGCTCTCCCGATACCGGAAAACGCCGCTTCCCGCAGTAATCGCGCCGCAGGAGAGGAGGGCCTCCTTCAGGCCCTGCCGCGATGCTGGCTCTGCCGGGTCGATCTTCGATGCGGTCGCCTCGATGATGCGCTTGAGGTCCCAGACGGAAATTGCCGCCTGTGAGACCGGCCGTTCGCCGTGAAGGTCCGCATATGCCCGCTCGTAAGCGTCGATTTCCGCGCGACATGGAGAATCTGCGGGGACCGCCTCGGCAAGCGAGCCGGGACCGGTGACCATCAACGTGCCGTCGAACAACTGCCGGGGCTGGTTGGCCAGGGCGCGCATGTCGGCCCCGAATGTGTGGAAAATCAGACCGTCGAAGCCGCTTTCCCGGAGCGCCCGATGCGGCATTGGGGCCGTGTTGCCCGGTCCACCGATGATCACGCATTCGGGGGCGGCATCGGTTACGGCTGCCGCTCCATCCAGGCACGTGTCGCCGCGCGCGTACGCGGCTTGCGCCGCAATCTCCACGCCAAGCGAGCTTCCCAATGAGGTGATCAGGCGGCGCCAGGAGTTACCGTAATTGTCGTTCGTGCCCACATAGGCGACTCGTCTGATACCGGAAATCTTGATACGGCTCATCAGGGCTTCCGCCATCAGGGAAGCGCGGGGGGAAAGGCGAAACGTCCATGCGTCGTCTCCCGGATTGAGCTCGATCGGCGACAGCACGAAATGCAGAAGCGCGTGGCGCTTTGCCACGGCGGCCACTGCGATGGCAGGACCGCTCAGCGAGAAATGAGCAATGGCATGGACACCAAGCTCGTTGACGAGTGTCTCCGCTTCCCGGACAGCCTGTGCCGGATCGGCCTGATCGTCGGCGAGATGAAACTCGACAGCCCTGCCGCCTGCCTGTTTCGGTAGAAGATCGAGCGCACGCTTGACGGGTGTCCAGTCCAGTTCGCCCGGACCCGTCAGCGACATCAGGATTCCAATTCTCAGGCTCACCGTCTCTCCCTCTGGTCTCTGGCCGCACAAGCGGATGTCGAAAACACGACGTCACTGCAACGGCGGTCATCGGTTGGCTGGGACCTATATGAATAACAACATGCCGATTTTGGGATGTCAGCAGATAAGGGGACATGCGCCACGGAATGATCATGTTACGCCGGATCGAATTTCGAGTTGTGCACGAAGACGATGCAGGAAATGGCGGGGAGTTGTCTTGAGGCATGGGTAAAAACAGGGTCGTCGTGATCGGAGCCGGTGTTGCGGGAGCGGCGGCAGCGATAGCCGCCGCCAAGGCGGGCTCCGAGGTTGTCCTGCTCGACAAGGATCTGCGTTTCGGGGGAACCGCCCGGCGCGCCGGTGGAGGCTTTTGTGTCGCGGGAACCGCATCGCAAAGGCAACGCGGAATCGTGGATTCGCCGGAGCTTGCGCTTTCCGATCTCCTCAAAGGCCAGGACGACCTTGTCCACAAGCGCTGGGCGCGCTTCTATTTTCGCGCGGCAGAGCGCCATGTGCATGACGCCCTGGTCGGACTGGGTGTCGAGATTGCCGAGGTTCTGCAATTCGAAAGAGACAGCACGGCCCGGTGGCATTATCCCGGAGGCGGCGGAGCGTCGCTTGCCGACCGCCTTGGAAAGGCCGTCCAAAGCGATGGCCGGATCGAGTGCCGGCTGGGATTTAGTCTCGTCGGTCTACGCAGAGCGGAAGGAACCGGCGCGCATCTGACTTTCCGGTCAAGTCAGGGAGACGAACACGGCATGAAAGCCGGTGCCGTTGTGATCGCCACCGGCGGGTTTGGCCAGAACTGGGGCCTTTTGCGCTCGGCGGCGAAGTCTCCGCGGAACTTCCTGTCAGCCGGAGGCGAGCAGGCTTCCGGCGATCTCCTGCCGATGCTTTCCGCTGCCGGGGCCACACTCGATGGGCTGGACAGGGTCTATTTCTATCCGTTCATCACGGCCGATTTCCGCAATCCCAGTCGCGGTGTCGCCATCCGGGGGCTCGACAAGGGCATCTGGCTGAACGCTTCGCTTGAGCGTTTTCTGGATGAGACGACCATAACCTTCGGGCAAAGCGCGGCCGAGGTTCTGATGAGACAGGAGCACGGATACTGCTGGGCGATCGTCGATGCGGAGATGACCCGACAAGTGGCCATTACGGATCATTATCGTGAGGCGGGAACCCAGCGGGACGCCGTGCTGCAGCAGTTTGTTGACAACTCTCCGGATGTCGTTCAGGCGGATACTCTTGCCGACCTAGCTGCTCGGATGGGGGTCTGCGCAGACGCTCTGCTTAGCGTCGTCGATGGCTGGAACCGGCTCGCCGGAACGGACATGGTCGATCCTGCGACCGGGCGGCGGTTCAGCACAGCCAATCCATTGCAATCCGGACCGTTCATGGCTGTTCGATTGCAGGCCGGCGCACGCAAGACGCTGGGTGGCGTGGTCACGGACCTCAAATGCCGGGTGCTCGACGATCGGCAGTCCCCCATTCCCGGCCTCTATGCCGCAGGCGAAGTCTGCGGTTTTGCGGGCGGTTCCATCACCGGCCGCAAGCCGCTGGAGGGCATGATGGTCGGCGTTTCCTTCTTCGCAGGCGTCATCGCCGGGCGACAGGCCGCGCGCCAGCTTCAGCGCAATCCCGGTTGAGAGTGGGACATTGAACCGGATCGATTTTTCTCGCTGAAGTCCGGATTTCATGATCCGTCAAATCGCAAAGAGCCGGCAGGTATGAACATGTCAGTTCCTTGTTATGGCACGCCGCACGGACCCAAACCGCCGGCGCGCATCGGAGTCTAGTCCAATCGCACCGTGCCTAGCCCGCCGGGCGAGATGATCTCTTTCAGGCGTCCGGCCATCCGCCTGGTCGTTTCGGGCGTGAATTTATTGTAAAACGTCTGGTTGTTGCGGCCGATGCCATGCTCGGCGCTGAAGCTTCCGCCGTAATCGTTGACCGCGATGTCATAGACCCATTCGCGCAGACTGCGTTCAAACTGCGGATCACCTGCGCTATCGCTGTCGTTCCTCGCAACCAGATTGAAGTGTATTCCGCCATCGGCGACGTGACCGAATTCGTAGGCGCCGACATCGGGAAAACGGGCGGGCAGTTCAGCCTTGACGCGGTCGCAGAAGGCCATCACGTCACCCCTTCTGAAGGCGAGATCGAAGGCAACGAGAACGCCCAGAACCTTCACGCCTTCCGAGATCGCATGGCGCAAGGCCCACATTTCCTGAGCAGGACCGATAAACGCGTCCGAAAGCAACGGTTCGCTCAGTTCCCAGATCTCCGCCAGCGCGCTCTCCAGCTCAGCGTCCAGCGGTTCGCCGCCGTCGCGCGCCGGCCTTGACCGGCTCAGTTCCAGAAGGATGACGTAATCGGGCACCTCGCCTTTCGGGAAGGGATTGCGCAACGACGGCACGTGTTCCAGTGCGGCCCGGATCGAGCTTCCCGACATGCCTTCGAATGCAGTCAGGTCGCTTCCGAACCGGTCCTCGAGCGCTCGGAGCAGCGGCATCACCTGCTGCGAGCCTGCCGGAACGAGAAAGGCGGTTGCTGTTTCCCGGGGGAGGCGTTCGACATTCAAAATGCATTCGGTGACGACCCCGAAGAAACCGGATGTCCCGATGAAGATCTGCTTCCAGTCCACACCGGTATTGTCTTTCCGAAGGCCGCGGCCGAATTTGAGCACCGTGCCCTCGGTGTCGGCCAGTACGACGGTCAGACCGAGGACGTTCCTGCGCACGTCACCGTATTTCAGAAAGCGCGCGCCGCCTGTATTCGTGGCCACCATGCCTCCGATCCGGGGATCGGACCCGAGGTCGATCGGGAAAAACAGCCCGTCCGGTTCGAGTGCCGTATTGAGGTCGGACAAGAGCACGCCCGCGCCGACGCGGACCGAGCGATTGTCCCGATCGAGTTCGATCAGCTTGTTCAAACGGTCGACGCTCAGGATCGCCTGCGTGCCGGATGCGTCGGGCGTGGAGGCGGACACGACGCCGGTATTGCCCGCCTGGGGGACGAGATGGATATTGTTGCGAACGGAATAGGCGACGGCTTCCGACAGCTCGTCCGTCGAACCAGGACGGAGAACGAAAGCGGCCTTGCCTTTGTCAAAACGGGCGCCTTGCTCATAAGCTTCCGTCTCGGAGCCACTCAGGATCCCGCGATCTCCCACTATATCGGTGAGAGCGACGACGTGGTTCGTATGCAGGTGGGCGGATTGCGGGTCCAAGTCGATCTCCTTGACGCGATGCCTGGAGTCTGGGTGGTTCATGTCGAACCTGGCAGACCCTCGTCTTTCTGTCTTTGCATGTTGTTTTGGGAAAGCCGGATATCTCTTTTCCCGGAAAACGTCAGACGGTGTGGCCGTCCGCGCGATTGGCCGTGGCGGCTGAGGCCCAACGCCGAAACTCGTCGGGCGCCTTCATCCGGCAAATCTCGACGCCTGCAATATCGACATTCGCCCTGAGCAGCGTTCCTGTCGACCGTATGCCGTCGCGCTCCGCCGTCAGGGACGTCACGTACAAGGTCTTCATGTCATGGCCACCAAAGCAGGGCATTGTGGGCGCGAGCGCGGGGAGAGCCACCCGCCCGATCAGTGCACCGTCCGGAGAGAACCTGTTGAGCACTCCGGCACTCACGCCGGCGCTCCAGTAATTGCCCTCGACATCGACAGCCGCCCCATCCGGAAGACCGCGCTCTTCATCCAGCGCGATCAGCACGCGTTCGTTGCTGGTGCGGCCCGTCTGGTAATCGAAATCGAATGCGCGAACATATGGGCCACGCGAGTCCGAATGATACATGGTCTGTCCGTCAGGGCTCCAGGCCAGACCGTTGGAGACTTTCACACCGCCAAGCACCGTTTCGACATCGCCAAGCGGGGTGATCCGGTAAAGGCTCGCCGTCGGCATGCGAGGTTGCGAATCGTGCATGCTTCCGACCCAGAAACAGCCATCGGGGCCGACCTTGCCGTCATTCAGACGGTTCATGGTCATCAGCGGCTCCGGATGTACCAGGAATTCGAGCTGTCCCGCGCGGGGCTCGAAGATGTGCAGACCGGTTCGCAGAGCAACGATCAGTCGGCCATCGGCAAGCAGGCCCAGGCTGCCGACCGCGTCCGGCATCGGGTAGGTTCCGACCGAGCCGCTTTCCACGTCGAAACTGTAGACCGCCGGCTTGATCACGTCGACAAACCATATGAGGCCTCGCTCCGCATCCCAGACGGGGCTCTCGCCGATTGCGAGTTCGAAGTCGATGCATGGTTCAAATTTGTATTGCGGCGTCGGCACCAGGGCCTCCAATGATATTCCGATTCATGTTTTTGATATAGCAAATAGCTTAATCGTGTCGAGCGATCTTTTTGCATTCTCCCACAACGGCACCAAAAAAATCCGGATAAACGGCCTACGAGCGCGCTATTCAAACTCTCGAAAGCCTGCTCACGAACCTTTGATGACGAAACAAATTCTTCTTCTGTTAAAGTTTCGCAATTTTTCCAGCGATTTAGCCCGTGGAAG
>DATMTA010000044.1:0-17018 GCA_035565055.1 Ensifer sp. | reverse complement strand
GTGGCGGTGCTGTCGACCAAGGCCATTGCAGGCCTCTCGACAGCGAACTTCGCCACGCTGACGACCGATCAGGTCGCGGCACTGACCTCGACGCAGGTGGGCGCCCTGACGACCGGTCAGGTCTCCTCGCTGACGACGGCGCAGCTGGCAGTCGTTACGACGACGCAGATTCACGCCCTGACATCAACGCAACTGGGCGCGATGAGCACCACGGATGTGGCAGCGCTCTCCACGGATCAGCTTGCAGCCATCAGCACGACGGCAATTGCAGGCCTGACCTCCGCGCAGGTCGGTGTCTTGACCACCGACCAGGTTGCAGCCCTGTCGACGGTGGCGGTCGGGGCGCTCAGCTCGGCGCAGATCGGCGCCATGAGCTCGGCTGATCTTGCCGCGATGAGCGCGGGCGATTTTGCCGCCATCAGCACGAAGGCGATCTCCGGCATCTCGACGACGAACTTCGCAACACTGTCGACGGATCAGATTGCAGCTCTGACCTCGATGCAGGTCGCGGCTCTGACGACGGGTCAGGTCTCCTCGCTGACGACGGCGCAGCTTGCCGTGGTCACCACGACGCAGATGGCCGCGCTTTCCTCGACCCAGCTTGGTGCGATGAACACGACGGATGTGGCGGCGCTCACCACGACGCAGCTTGCTGCCGTGAAGTCGACCGCGATTGCAGGTCTTACCTCCTCGCAGGTCGGTGCTCTGACGACGGACCAGGTTGCAGCGCTGACGACGGGTCAGGCAAGTGCCCTGACGTCCACGCAGATGGCAGCGATCTCTGCGGCCAACCTCGCCGTGCTCTCGGCTGGTAACGTCGCGGTGATCAACCCCAAGTCGCTCGCCGGACTCTCGACAGCCAATGTCGCGGCCCTTTCGACCGATCAGGTCGCGGCGCTGACCAGCACCCAGGTGGCTGGCCTGACCTCCAGTCAGGTTCATGCACTGACGACGGCGCAGATTGCGGTGGTCTCCACCACCCAGCTTGCGGCGTTCACGACAACCCAGGTGGCTGCACTCAGCACCGACAACGTCGCAGCGCTCTCGACAACGCAGCTGGGGGCTATCAAGCCGGCATCGCTCGCCGGAATTACCTCCACCCAGATCGGTGCGCTGACGACAGATCAGGTTGCGGCTCTCTCGACAAGTCAGGTCGCCGCCCTGAATTCGACGCAGCTTGGGGCCTTCGTCACGGCGGACCTTGCCGCCATGACCACCACCGAAGTGGCGGCGATCAGCACAAAGGCGATCGCGGGGATAACCACCGCAGGCTTTGCAACGCTGTCGACCGACCAGATCGCGGCCTTGTCGACCGCGCAGGTTGGAGCGCTGACTTCCGGGCAGATTGCCGCGCTGACGACCGCTCAGCTCGGTGTCCTGAGCGCGTCGCAGCTCGGTGCATTGACCTCGACGCAGGTCGGCGCCATGACAACGACGGATGTCGCCGCCCTGACGACGACGCAGATCGCTGCGCTGAGCACAGCCGGCGTCGCAGGGTTGACCAGCAGCCAGATCACGGCCATGTCGACCGATCAGGCCGAAGCTCTGACCTCCGCACAGGTGGCGGCGCTGCGCTCGACGCAGATCGCGGCCTTCAGCACGGCGGATATCGCAACCTTCGCCACGGACGATATCGCGGCGATCAGCACGACGGCAATCACCGGCTTGTCCACAACAGACATCGCCAATCTGTCGAGCACCCAGCTGCAGGCGCTCAAGACCTCGCAGATCCAGGCCATGCTCGACGATCAGGTGAGCGCGGTCGTGACCGCCTATCAGGCGATCTGATCGACAGACTACAAACTCGGAAACGGGCGGGTGCCATGCACTCGCCCGTTTTGCGTCTGCGCGTTGCTGTTTCCGGCGATTGCTTGCTCTTTCGTGGCAGGCTTAAGGCAAGCTCCTGCATATATCCATGGCGATGAAGACCCGACAAGGGTGACGCGCGACAAAGGGATTTGGGGGAAGCATGACCGTGAATCAGGCGCAGGGGACCGATGCAGCCGCCGCATTCGCCACGATGATCGAGCAGGCGCGTCTGCAGCGCCTTTCGGTGACGGACCTGTTCGGATATGCCGAGGCGCGCGCGGCGGCCGGGGCAAGCGCCGAGGCGATCGAGGTCTACAAGGCCTGGCTTGCCTACAACGAGGCGCATCCTCTGCTTCATCTCGTCTATTTCAATTATGCGGTCACCGTCCGTCAGGCGGGCGACCTCACGGGCTCGATCCATGCGCTCCGCATGGCCATCAAACTCGACCCGAAGTTTGGCCACGCGCAGATCAATCTTGGCCGCGCCTATGAAGATGCCGGGCTCGGCGTGCTGGCGATCAACCAGTGGCGCAGTTTCATCGAGCTCACCGCGGAGGCCACGCCCGACAAGGTGAACCACCGTGTCATGGTGCTGCAGCATATCGGTCGCGTCATGGAAAACGCCGGTCTGCTGGAAGAGGCCGAGCCCTACATGTGGCAAGCCATCGAGCTTCGTCCCGACAGGCTGGAAACCGGGCAACACTGGAGCGCGATCCGCCAACGCCTGTGCAAATGGCCGATCCTGACACCCTCGGACCATGTGTCACTCAGACAGTTGATCGACGCCCTGTCGCCGCTGTCGCTGGGCAGCTATGCCGACGATCCGATCTTCCAGCTCGCCAAAGCCTATCGCTACAACAAGTCGCTTGTCGGTCGACCGGACACGCGCGGATTTGCGCGCAAGACGGTGGCGCGCAAGGTGGGCACGGGCGCGCGCCTGCGTGTGGGTTATGTCTCGTCCGACCTGCGTGACCACGCGGTCGGCTTTGCGTTGCGCGAAGTGCTGGAACTGCACGACAAGGAGCGCGTCGAGATCTATGCCTACTACTGCGGCGATCCCGTCGCCAACGACCCGACGCAGATCCGCATGAAGGCTGCGATCGATTGCTGGCGCGAAATCGGCCAGATGACTGACCAGGACGCTGCGCGGCTGATCGCGGCAGACGACATCGACATTCTCATCGACGTCAACGGTTATACCAAGCACGCCCGCACGCGGATCTTCGCCTATCGGCCGGCGCCGGTCATCGTCAATTTCTGCGGCTATCCCGGCTCCATGGCGAGCCCGTTCCATCAATACATGATCACGGACGAGCTGGTCGTGCCGGAGGAAAACCGGGTCTACTACTCGGAAAAGGTCAAATATATCCCGTGCACGCAGCCGGTCGACCGCAAGCGTCTGATCGCGGCCAAGCCTTCGCGCAAGGAAGCGGGTCTGCCGGAAAAGGCTTTCGTCTATGCCTGCTTCAACGGGATGCAGAAGATCACGCAGGCGACCTTCGGACAGTGGATGCAGATCCTTTCTGCCGTGCCGAAAAGTGTCCTGTGGATTCTCACCGGCGGCGACAGTGTCGACCAGCGCCTGCGCGATCTTGCCAAGGCGGCGGGCATCGAGCCGGAGCGAATCATCTTTGCGCCGAAGGCGGGGAATGCGCAGCATCTCGCACGCGTCGGCGTCGCGGACCTCTTCCTCGATACCTTCCCCTATGGCGCGCATTCGACGGCGGCCGATGCGCTCACCGTCGGTCTGCCGGTGCTGACCTTCCCGGGCAAGACCTTTGCGGCACGTTTCTGCCATTCGATCGTTCATGCAGCGGGGCTGCCGGATCTCATCTGCGGCGGACCGGAGGACTATGTCGCCCGCGCCATTGCGCTGGGCCGCGATCCGAAGGCCTTGCAGAAGGTGCGGGACCAGCTGGCCGCCAATCGTGAAACAAGCGTGCTCCGGGACATGCCGGGCCTCGCGAGCCGCCTTGAGGATATCTACTGGGAAATGCAGGACGAGGCCGAGCGTGGTGAAACGCCGGTGCCGGATCTGCGCAATCTCGATGTCTATTATGAGATCGGCGCCGAGCTCGTACAGGCCAATCTGGTCTATCAGGACGATGCGACCTATCGGGCGCAATATCTCGAGAAGCTTGCGGCATTGCATGATTTCGCGCCCATTCCCTTCGATGATCGGCTGTGGACCGCGGAAGCGGCGGGGCACCGCTGATGGCGGGCGGCCGCAGGATTGCCTGCGTCGGGGCGGGGTTGACCGGCGCGGTCATTGCGCGCGATCTCGCCGAAGCGGGCCTTGAGGTCGATGTCTTCGACAGCCGCAACCATATTGCCGGCAATTGCCATACCGAGCGGGACGGCGAAACGGGCGTTCTGGTGCATGTGTACGGGCCACATATCTTCCATACGGACGATGAGGACGTGTGGGATTACGTCAACCGCTACGAGACCTTTCTTCCCTACAAGAACCGGGTGAAGACGACGGTCGGCGGACAGGTCTATTCGTTGCCGGTCAACCTGCATACGATCAACCAGTTCTTCGGCAAGACGTTCCGTCCGGACGAGGCGAAGGCCTTTATCGAAGAACAGGCCGATACGTCGATTGCCGATCCGCAGACCTTCGAGGAGCAGGCGCTGCGCTTCGTCGGCCGTGCACTCTACGAGGCGTTCTTCGAAGGCTATACCCGCAAGCAGTGGGGCTGTGCGCCGTCCGACCTGCCGGCTTCGATCCTGAAGCGTCTGCCGGTGCGGTTCAACTACGATGACAACTATTTCTTCCACCGCTTCCAGGGTATGCCGGAGAACGGCTATACCGTGATGGTCGAACGCATCCTCGATCATCCGGCAATTCGCCTGCATCTGGGCGAGACGTTCCACCGCCAGCAGGCGGGCGATTATGCCCATGTCTTCTACAGCGGTCCGCTCGACGGCTATTTCGACTATGAGGATGGCCGGCTCGGCTACCGGACGCTCGACTTCGAGCGCTTCACCTTCAAGGGCGATTTTCAGGGCTGCGCCGTGATGAATTACGGCGAGGCCGCGGTGCCTTATACCCGTATCACCGAGCACAAGCATTTCGCGCCTTGGGAAAGTCACGAGGGCTCGGTCTGCTATCGCGAATATGCCCGCGCCTGCGAGCCGGGCGACACGCCCTATTACCCGATCCGTCTCGTCAAGGAGAAAGCGCTGCTGGCGCACTATGTCGACAAGGCAAAGGGGGAGGGCGGCGTCACGTTCGCCGGCCGGCTGGGCACCTATCGCTATCTCGATATGGATGTGACGATTCGCGAGGCGCTGGATACTGCGCGGCGGTTCAGGTCGACCGTGGACAAAGGCGAGGTGATGCCCGCCTTTGTGGCGCCGATGGGTTGACGAGGCGCCGGCCGTTATGGGCGATGCGCCACATAATCGGACGGTACATGGGTTCCCCGGCGGGCGAGCTTTTCCGTCATGATGGTCGTGCGCATGGTTGCGGCTGAGACGAGGAAAGCGGTGACGCAGGCGGCCAGGAGCGGCATCAGCGCATTGAACTGCCGGCTGATTTCCATGGCAAAGAGGATCGAGGCGAAGAGCGCGCGCGATGAGCCGGCAAAGCAGGCTGCCATGCCGGCAAGGGCCGCCATGCGCAGATCAACTTCCAGCCGCAGGGACTGAAGTACTTCGCCGATCATCACGCCGAGTGCGCCGCCAATGGTGAGAAGTGGTGCGAGCGTGCCGCCGGATGTTCCGCTGCCTAGCGCCAGCGACCAGGAGGCGAACTTGAGCAGGCAAAAGCTCGCCAATGTCACGCCGACGAATTGGCCGCTCAGAATCTGGTCGATATTTTCATACCCGACACCCATCGTTGCCGGGGCGAAATAGCCGATGACGCCGACAGCGAGCCCACCGATGGCCGGCCACCACATCCAGTGCACGGGCAGTTTCTCGAACAGGTCCTCGATGCCGTAGACCGCCTTGACGATGAAAATCGATATCAGGCCGATCAGCAGGCCTTCGCTTGCGTAGGAGACGAGCTCGGCCGGGCTGGCGGGCAGCATTTCCGGGACGTGGAAGACCGCCTCGCTGCCAAAAAGCCACGGTCGGACGAGATAGGCGGTAAGTGCCGCAAGCATGAGCGGCACGAAGGAACGAGGCCGGAATTCGAAGACCAGAAGCTCGATCGCCAGCATGACGGCAGCAAAGGGCGTGGCAAAGATGGCGGTCATGCCGGCAGCGGCGCCGGCGGCTAGAAGCACCTTGCGCTCCTCTGCCGAGACATGGATTTTCTGTCCAAGCACCGAGCCGAGTGCGCCGCCGGTGGCAATGATCGGGCCCTCGGCGCCGAAAGGGCCACCCGTGCCGATCGAGATGGCGGCGGACAGGGGTTTGAGAAATGTCATCCGCAATGGAATGCGGCTGTCATTGGTCAGAACCTGTTCCATCGCTTCCGGAATCCCGTGGCCGCGGATTGCCTTGGCGCCGTAACGGGCCATGAGGCCAATCAGGAGCGAACCTGCGACAGGAATCGCGATGACCCAGAGCCCAAGCGCGTTCCCGACGGGCGAGGCCATATCGGTTGCGATGCGACCGTAGAAGGCGAGGTTGGAGATGAGCCCGATGAGAAGCACCAGAAATCGCGCGACCACCGCGACCACGGCGGCAATTCCCATGCAATAGAGGCAGATCAGCAGGCTGCGGCGGTCAAGCGCACGCGGATGCCTTTCCACATCCACCTTCTCGATCAAAGGTGCGAGACCTGCCGTTAGTGGCAGGCCGGGCGTGGTGGAGGCCTTTTCGATATCGTGCGCGCTCATTGTGTATCTTTCTCTTCGAAAAACAGGGGAGGTGTCGCGCTGCCGGGGGCCGCTGCAGCGGCAAGCGCGTTCAGGCCTTCGGCCAGGGCGGCGCGGATCTGTGGCGACAGCATCTCGATTGCCTGCAGCATGTCTTCCTGCGGGGTGCGGCCCTGCTGGCCGACAATTGCTTCTCCGGCGTCCGAAAGCCGCAAGACCACCCGCCGGCGATCATTGGCCGCCGGGCGCCGGTCGATCAGGCCCTTCGCTTCCAGCCGGGAGAGCACTTCCGAAACGCTGCTTTGATGGGTGTGGGTGAGTGCGGCAAGATCGTTGACCGAGGCGCCCGGATGCGCCTCGAGCGTGCGCAGAAGAAAGATCTGTGCCGCGGTCAAGGAGGGGGCTGCCGATGGGTCAGCCGAGGCCTTGCGAAGTGCCTGAACGATGCGGCGCAGGCTGTCCATGATGATGCGCGTTTCGGACGCGGGTGTTTGTCTGTCGGTCAAACTATATAGGCTCCCATTTAATGGGGACCGATATAATGTGGACGGACTTCTGTCTACGGGGCGCAACGAAAATTCCGGCAACCCGCCGGATCCTGTGCGCGCTTAGTGAGCGTCGTCGTCGTCTGTTTGTCTTCAGTTTGTCTTTGACATTGATCGGAAGCCCGATTTCGGTTCAAACGGCTTGATCACATGTCCAGAGTCCAGCGAGCATCCACAATGAGAATCCTGCACACGGCCGATCTGCATCTGGGGCGCCAGTTCAATGGCATTTCGCTTGACGAAGACCAGGCGCACATACTGGGCCAGATTGTCGAGGCACTGCAGGTGCATGACGCGGATGCGCTGATCATCGCGGGCGACATCTATGACCGCGCTGCGCCGCCTGCGACGGCCTACCGGCAGTTCCACGCATTCCTGTCACGGGTCGCAAAGGAGACGCGTGCGGCTGTCGTCATTATTGCCGGAAATCACGATTCGGCCGATCGCATCTCCGCCATGGAGGTCATGCAGGACATGAAGCGCGCGCTGATACGCGGTGCGGTGAGCGCAGACGAGAAGCCGCTTGTTCTTGAAGACGCGCATGGCAGCGTCGCGTTCTCGGCGCTCCCGTTCTCCTACGAATATGCCGCGCGGGAATGCTTTGCCGACGAAGCAATGGTGACGCCGGAGGACGTGTTGAAGGCGCAGGTCGCGGCAGCGCGTCGTAATGTTCCCGACGGCGCCCGCTGGATCATCGTCGCACATGCCTTCGTGGCCGGGGGCGCCGTCAGCGATAGCGAAAGGCCGCTTGTGCGCGTCGGCGGGGTCGAGACCGTCTCGCCGGACATTTTCACGGGTGCGCATTATGTCGCGCTCGGACATCTGCACAGACCCCAAGCGGTGGGCGTTTCGCATATCCGCTATTCCGGCTCCCCTCTGGCCTTCGGCTTTGACGAGGCGGGCTCGGCCAAGTCGATGAGCCTCGTTGACATTGATGGCGAGGGGAAGGTGGCGATCACGGAGCTGCCGTTCAGGCCCCTACGCGGTGTCCGCAGCCTGAGGGGCAGACATGCCGAACTGCTTCTCGCCGATCCTTCGGACGATTTCATCAAGGTTGTTCTGACCGATGATGTGCCGGTGATCGACGGCATGAAACGGCTACGCGTGAATTTCCCCAATGCCTGCGAACTCAGATACGAGCGCGATCAAGGCGCGCCGGAGATCAAAGCCCTTGGCGACGCCCGGGTGCATGTGACCGATCCTCTGGAGGTCATTGGCGATTTCCTCTCTTTTGTTCGAGATGACTTACCTTCTGATCCCGAGCGAGACATTGTCGCCGATTCGCTCGCCGCGCTTCGCCACGCGGAGGAGGTCGCATGAGACCGCTGAGGCTTACGATGCAGGCCTTCGGGCCCTATCCGGACAAGGTTGTGCTGGATTTCCGTGAGGCGGTCACGGCCGGCCTTTTCGGCATTTACGGGCAGACGGGATCCGGCAAGTCCACGATCTTCAGCGCCATGACCTTCGCGCTTTTCGGCGAAGCGGCGAAAGATGATCAGGATCCGGCGTCGCTGCGGTCGGACCATGCGGATGCTGCGCTGCCGACCGAGGTCGAATTCGTTTTCGAGCTCGGCGCGCAGCGTTTCGTCGTGCTGCGCCGGCCCGAACAGATGCGGCCAAAGCAGCGCGGCGAAGGCGAGACGCGCACGGCGCACGAAGCCTTTCTCTTCGATGCTTCGGGTCTGGCTCTCGATGCCATCACCGAGGAGAATCGCGGCAAGATCATCGCGGAGAAAAAGGTCGGGCTTGTCGATGCGGCTGTTTCGGACCTTCTTGGCTATGGCGCCAGCCAGTTTCGCCAGATCGTGCTTCTGCCGCAGGGGCGGTTCGAGAAATTTCTTGCGGCGAAGACGAAGGAGCGGCTGGAGATCCTGCGCGATCTCTTCGATGTGTCGCTTTACCGGAACCTGGCCGCCAGGTTGAAGGCTGATGCCGCCGAGGCCGAGCGCCATGTGGTCGCCGAACGCGAAGTTTGCGCGCGGCGGCTGGCCTCCGAGGGCTTCGAAAGTGCCGATGCACTTGTCGCGGGGATCGCCGCGGCGGAGGCGAATTGCGCGGTCCTGCGCGAGGCCGAAGACGGCGTGCGGCTGGAATGGACGGCGGCGCAGGCCCTGCTCGACAAGGCAAATATCCTTGAACGGCAGTTTCGCGACGCTGAGGAGACGCAAAGGCTGCTGGACGGGCTCCTGGCGGAGAAGGCCGGAATAGATTCTCTCGAAGAGCTGGTCGTCAGGACCGAACGTGCTTGGGGGCTCCGGGATACTGAAAATGCGGTGATCGACGATGCCCGCGACCGGCGCGAGGCGGAAGCAAAGCGTGAGCGTGCGATCGACGCGCTTGCCCTTGCAGTAACTCGGGAAAAGGAAACCGCGGACGCGCTCGTCGCCGAAATGAACCGGGCGGGCGAGATCGACGCGCTGCGGCAGGAACTCGATGCTCTGGGTCGATTTTCGCTGGCGCTACAGAGGGCTGATACGGTCGCGAATTCACTGGCGGATGCCACTGCTGCCGAGCGGGTGGCGAATGGAAGCGTTCTTTCCCTGCAACAGCGGCTCGAAACTCTGCGGCAGAGTCGCGATGCGCTGACGGAAAGGCTCAAGACGGCTCGCGAGTACGAGACGAAGCGGCGTGATGTCACTGCGCATCTTGTCACCCTGCGCGCCGCGCTGAGTTCCGCGGAAGATTTCGAGCGGGCTGGACGCGATGTCGCGGCAGCGAGCGGAGCCGTGGCGCAAAAGAGCGGCGAACATCAGGCAGCGCTGAACGCTGAGAGCGAGGCATTGCGGGCGTTCGAGGCCGCAGAAGCGTCTCTTGCCGAGGTGCAGGCCTTGCATCTTGCCACACGGCTGGTTCCCGGTGAGGCGTGCCCGGTTTGCGGCTCGACCGAGCATCCGACCCCGGCAAGCGGCTCGGTGGAGCATCTCGATCTCGATAAGGCCTTTCGCGACACAAAACGCGCCCTGACGGAGGCCGCCGAGACGGTACGGAACGCGGGACAGGCTCTCGCGGTTGCGGAAGGTCTGCTGGCGGAGCGTAGAGCCCGTTTGGGGGCGCTCACCAAACCGGAGGAGGCCGCGGTTGCCGTCAAGGCGAAGATCGCGGCTGCCGAGGCAGACCTGCTGGCGCTGGGGCCGGAGACGGATATTGTGGCCCTCGAGGGTGAGATCGATCGGCTGAATGGCGATGCGGACGCCTGCGAAAAGGAAGTGGCGCGGCTTCGCCAGGAATGGAATGGCTGCTCGGAACAGGTGGTCGGCCTTCGGGCGACACTTGAACAGATGCTTTCTGATGTGCCTGAAGGCTTGCGCAGCAAAGCGGCACTCCTCGACAGGCAGGTCCGCGTGGAGCAGGAGCTGAACCGGCGGGTCGAAGCCAGAACCCGTGCCGAAGGAGCGGCGACGACGGCACGTGAAATGGCCCTTCGCGCTGGCGGAGAGGTTGAGGCAGCAGCAGATGCGCTTCAGCGCGCGACTGATCGCCATGCCCGGTCTCTCGCACTATTTCAGTCACGCCTTACGGAATTGGACCTTGATGAGTCGCAATACCGCGAATTGAAGGCCTTCTTCGCGACGGTCGAGACTGATCGTAACAGGGTTCAAGACTATCGCCGCAAGGTGGCGACGGCGCAGGATGCGGCGAGAAAGGCGGCAGATCTGGTCGCCGGACAGGAGCGACCGGATATCCCGGCGCTGGAGCGCCAGAAGAGCGAGGCGGGGGCGAGGCTGAACGACGCGATGGATCAACGCTCCGGCGCCGAGCAGACATTGAAGCAGCTCACGAGACTTCGCGATTCGCTGGCCGATGCGCTGCGCAAGCTGGATGAGGTGGAAACGGCGTCCGGTCCGCTGCGAAACCTTGCCGCGCTCTTCAACGGCGACAATCCCCAGAAGCTCGATCTGGAGACTTTTGCGATCGGTGCGATGTTCGATCAGGTTCTCGCCGCCGCGAACCTGCGTCTCGGGCCCATGACCGCGCATCGTTATCGGCTGGAGCGCGATCTGGAAGGAGGCGGGCGGGGGCGGCGTGGGCTCGGCATCCAGGCCTTCGACAGCCATACAGGCAAGGCGCGCCCGACCGCCACGCTTTCTGGTGGCGAGACCTTCATCGCGGCGCTTGCGCTTGCGCTGGGTCTCGCTGATGTGGTGGAAAGCGCCAGCGGCAAGGTTCGGCTGGACACGATCTTCATCGATGAGGGCTTTGGCAGTCTCGACACCGAAAACGGCTCCGGCACGCTCGATGTCGTGTTGCAGGTGCTCGGCTCGCTGGTCAGCCAGAACCGCGCCGTCGGCCTCATCTCGCATGTTCCGCTGGTTCAGGAAGCAATCCCGAACGGGTTCTATGTCCGCAAGCAGCTGACCGGGAGCACGGTGGAAACCAGAGGCGCGCTCTAGCCGCGGTCACATCATGCGGTCCACTGCCGAACCAAGCCGGCGAACCGCGCCAGCCCGCTTGCGCATAACCGGGCTGGCGGTCAGCGGAGAGGATCGTGCCGACCATTTCTGCGACGGCCGAGAACGGTGTGGTGTTGATCTTTCCCGGACGCAGTCCGGTGAAAATCCATGCTGCCCGGGCGCTCCAGGGAAAATAGCCGTGTCGTGCTTACGCTTCAGCGGTTTCCCGGACGTTGTCCAGCAGAAAATGCACGGTAACAAACCGCGTAGAATAGTGCCGACCGCTCTCTGACACTTTCTCCACACTGCCGCCGTCTGCCGGATGCCAGTTCTGATAATGTGGATTGCTGGTGATCAGCGTGATCGCCTTGCCCGAAAGCCGTCCGCCAAGACGATAGCGCGCTTCAGCAAGCGGCCATATTTTCTCGAAGTCCTCTTGGCTTAGGCGAACCTTCAGCGCCCTGCGAGTCGTTGCCTTTGTTTGTGAACCGTCATCCCGCGTAACCGGCGGAACATGAAGGTCTACCTCTTCCGCCTGGTCCAAGAGAACGGCGTATTCGTCTGGCCACATCCGTCTCACGTATCGCTCCTCCCAAAGCTATCCGTCCGTCGACATCACGATTGTAGCGGTAATGTTATCCGAGGCAATGCTGGCACGCGCAAATAAAAAGGCGCATGTACAGCGAGTGAGGCTTGGAGCGGATGGCTGACAGCCCTTTAAATCCAGAAAGCTCGGAGACGAGTGTGAAAACCCTGGAAGCCAAAGGTGTTCGGACTGGCGGAGAGGGTGGGATTTGAACCCACGATACCCGTGAAGGTATGCCGCATTTCGAGTGCGGTGCATTCGACCACTCTGCCACCTCTCCGCATGTCTGGTCGGCGCGGTTTGACGCGCGGGCTGTCTCATAGCGAGAGATAGATGGGCTGGCAAGAGCGAAAATGCAAGAAATCATCGGGCCTTGGGTTGACAGTCATGAAGCCTTCACGTATCCCGCGACGGTCAAATGGCATGGACTCCGTCCGCTGTTTGGTTCCGCAGGATCTGCGGATTTCACCGGCAGGTGGGACGAGGCTGCAAGGCTTTGATTTACCTGCTCAATCGACTGATAAAAAGACGGCCGCCCTCGCAATTTGTGTCGGAAGAGCCGGAACGGACATGAAAGGTTAAAAAATGTTCGCAGTCATCAAGACCGGCGGTAAGCAGTACCGCGTGGCCGCCAACGACGTTCTGACAGTTGAAAAGCTGGAAGGCGAAGCAGGCGCCAAGATCGAATTCACCGAAGTTCTCATGGTTGGCACGAAGATCGGCGCTCCCGTTGTGGCAGGCGCTGTCGTGACGGCGGAAGTTGTCGAGCAGGGCCGCGCCAAGAAGGTCATCGCCTTCAAGAAGCGCCGCCGGCAGAATTCCAAGCGCACCCGTGGCCATCGCCAGCATCAGACGACTGTCCGTATCCTGGACATCGCGGCCGGCAACTAAGAACTAGGTTTAAAGGAGAACTCCCATGGCACACAAAAAAGCTGGCGGCTCCTCGCGCAACGGTCGCGACTCGCAGTCCAAGCGCCTTGGCGTGAAGAAGTTCGGCGGCGAAGCCGTCATCGCAGGCAACATCATCGTGCGTCAGCGCGGTACGCAGTGGCACGTCGGTGAAAACGTCGGCCTCGGCAAGGATCATACGATTTTTGCGCTTACCGCCGGCAATGTGAACTTCCGTACGAAAGCCAACGGCCGCACGTACGTGTCCGTGATGCCGAAAGCGGCAGAAGCAGCGGAATAAGCCGGTAGCGCTCTAAAACAGCCGGCGTCCCATGGACCCGGCTGGCGCACCCTGGAAACAGGTTCAGGCCAGAGACAAAAAGGGGAGATGGGGCGATACCCAACTCCCCTTTTTCTTTTGTCTCGAAAAGGACTGAACCGATGCAAAGCGAACTGTTGAGAGAGGGACCATCCCGGTCCCCGCTAGAGCGGGCAGAACTGCCATCTCCGCCGCAAAGGGCCTTAAGTGCGTCCCCCGTCCTGTTATCCGAGCGGCTGGTTCTGCGCGCTCCCCACATTGACGACATCGACGCCCTTGCCCATCTCGCCAACAATGCCAAAGTCGCCACGATGGTTTCGCGCATGCCCCACCCCTACACGGTGGCCGATGCCCGAGCCTTTGTCGGCCGTGCCGCCAATGGCGGGATTGGCAAGGCCGTCTATGCCATTACCAAGGCGGATGACGGGCGATTTTTGGGTTGCTGCGGGATCGAGCAGGATGCGAGCGATCCGGGCCGTGCCGAAATCGGCTACTGGCTGGGCGAACCGTTCTGGAACCAGGGCTTTGCGACCGAGGCCGCGCAGGTTCTCGTCGACATGGCTTTCCGCTCCGGGCCGATCGAGACGATCGATGCGCGTTGCCGCGTCGTCAACGTCGCCTCGCGGCGGGTGATCCACAAGTGCGGGTTCCAGTTCCAGGGCACCGGCATGGTCTCGGTTCTTGCCATGGGCGGGCCGGTTCCGGTCGAGTGGTACCGGCTCGATCGGCGGACCTGGATGTCGTTGAGAAGCTGGGGAGGTTCGAGATGAGCGCGCTCGCACTTCCGCGGAGCAACCGCCACGCCATGTCGCCTGCACGCAGCCTCGACTTCGCCACCCAGCCGACCGTTCGCACGCCGCGGCTGACGTTGCGCAAGCTGAAGCCGGAGGACCAGTACCGGATTGCTGCCGCAATGCAGGATATCCGGGTTGTCCGGATGCTGACTTCGGTCCCGGTTCCCTATGCCAGCGATGATGCGCTGGACTGGATCAGGAGCTGGGAAGCCGGCGAGATGAGCGGCTGGGCCTATGCCATCACCTTCGATGGTGGTGCGCTGGAAGGCTGCATCACCATCGAATGGCGCGAAGCCGGCGACCGCACCGGCTGGCACCTCGGATACTGGCTGTCGCCATCCCACTGGGGCGATGGCTATATGACCGAGGCCGTCAGCGCGATCATCGAGCGTTTCTTTGGACGGATGATGGGCGAGACGCTGTTTGCCGGCGCCATTGCCGACAATCCGGCGTCGCTCAAGGTGCAGGACAAGCTGGGCTTTCAGGTCACGGGGACGAGCGATGTCTATTCGCATTCCCGGGGCGCGATGGTCCGCGTCATCGACACGGAGGTCACGTTCGGCTCGTTCATGCCGGCGTGACTTTATCGGGCCCTGCCGATCCCTGCGGCGGGGCCCTTCATATCTGCATCAAAAATCCGGCCGGATTGCTCCGGCCGGGTTTTTGATGCGTGGCTTTCAGGGATGCTGGCCGGTCAGCGGCCGATCAGCGCCTTGAGTGCGGGGCGCTGCAGAGCAATGACGGCGACGAGGAGCGCGCCGATGACGATCGTGTGGATCCAGTCCATGTGCAGGATTGTGACCTGCGTGACGAAGGCGCCGGCGTCCACGCAAAGCAGCAAAAGAGCGCCGAGCGGCGAAAAGCGCGGGATCAGCACGGCAATGCCGCCTGCCAGTTCCAGAAGGCCGGTAAGGTAACGGAAGCCCTGGCCAAGGCCGATGGTGGCGAATTCATCGACCATCTGCTGCTGGCCGGAAAGCTTCATGGCGGAGGCAGATAGAAAGATACCGGCTGCCAGAATCCGCAGCACCCAGATGGCAATCGTTTTGCCGGACCACCCGGCCTTTGCAACAGTGTCCATGTCTCAATTCCTTGTTCGTGACGATGAGGAAGCCTAACGCACGCACTCCATTTGAAGAAGAGATGGAATTTCGATATCATCCATCTCGAATGGAGATGGATGATGCTGAATGCGCTGACGCTCGATCAATTGCTGGTGCTTGTCACCATTCAGGACACGGGGAGCTTTTCGGCGGCGGGGCGGAAACTGCGCCGGGCGCAATCGGCGATCAGCCATGCGGTGCAAACACTCGAAAACGTTCAGCAGGTGCAGCTTTTCGACCGAAGCGCCAAGGTGCCGAAGATGACGGAAGCTGGCCGTGTGTTGGCAACGCAGGCGCGGCAGGTGCTGCGTCAGGCCGAACAATTCTCGCGCATGGCCGGTTCGATGTCGGCGGGGCTCGAGCCCGAGCTTGGCATTGCCATCGACAGCATGGTGCCGACAGGTCCGGTGCTGGACAGTCTTTCCCGGCTGCAGAAGACCTTTCCGGATCTTCCGGTCTCGATCTTCACGGAAGGTCTCTGGACCGCGGAGCGCCGCGTGCGCGATGGAACCGTCGCGATCGCGATCTGCGCGCTCATGCCCCTGGTGTCGCAGGACATGCAGGCTCACCCGCTGACATCGGTGTCGCTGGTGCCGGTCGTTTCGCCCAAACATCCACTGGCAAGCGCCAAGCCGCCTGTTGAACGTGAAGTTCTGGCCGAACACGTCCAGCTGATTCTCACCGATCCGGCGCAACAGGCTGGACCCAGTTTCAGCGTTGTGAGCCCGCGGGTCTGGCGGTTTGTGGATATCGGTCGCCGGCTGGAGTTTCTGCTTGGCGGCTTCGGCTGGTGCAACATGCCGCACCATCTGGTGGCGGACCATCTCAGGCAGGGGCGGCTTGTCCGTCTGCAGATCGAGGACACCGGCGTCCTGCCGGGTCTCCTCCCGCTTTACACGACACATCGCCGTAACATGCCGCTTGGCAAGGCCGCGCAGTGGTTGCTGGCCGATCTGCAGGCACAGCAATGGCCGACGGTCGAGCCATGATCGCGTTTACACTGCGACCGTCTGCAGCGTGGTCCGCATCGCCTCGCTCAAAGGTTTCGGCCGACGCGTTTCGCGGTCGACATAGACGTGGATGAAAAAGCCCTCGGCGCTTGCAGTGTCCTCGTCATTGCGGAAGAGACCCACTTCGTAGCGCACCGAGGAAGAACCGATGCGGGCGACGCGGATGCCCGCGGAAATCACGTCCGGAAACATCATCTCGGCGTGGTAGCGACAGCCCGTCTCGACGACGAGCCCGACCTCCTTGCCCGCCTTCAGATCCAGCAATCCGGCCTCGATCAGCCAGCCATTCACCGCCGTGTCGAAGAGCGAGTAATGCACGACATTGTTCATGTGCCCGTAGATGTCGTTGTCCATCCAGCGCGTCTGGATGGTGCGGAAGGCGCGGTAAACGGCGCGGGTGGACGGGCCGGTGCGTGCATCAGTGCGGGCGGGGGTTGCGGACATGAACTCACTCCTCGTTCTTGGGGGCATTGTCATCAGCGCCCGTTGATATGCAAGGGCTTGGGTTGCTGATCCGGGCAGTTCCAGCCCGTTGAAAAAAGACCCCTCCCCATCCTCCCCTTGAAGCGGGGAAGGAGACCCTAGCCAATCTCCCCCCCCACAAGGGCAGGGCTATCGCATATGGGTGATAGCGTTGACGAGATAGTCGTCGTTCCATGTGCATTTCTTGATGCGATGACTGATAGGTATCTTGGGGCCGTCGATGCTTTGGAGGATGTTTCTGGCGATGCGATTGATGAGGGCGATGTTGGCGGGGGCGTTGTCTTTACGGGCACGATTGTCGTCTTCGCCCATGTGTAC
>DATMTA010000043.1:0-74529 GCA_035565055.1 Ensifer sp. | reverse complement strand
ATCGCAGCGCCTGGAGAGCCGGCGTGATTCCCAACCTGAAAATCCATCACCGGATGCACAAGCTCATTCGTATGGAAGTGGGAGAGCTCCGCCACCTCGGCGCCTGAGCGACGTCAGTCGAGGCCTATGGTCTCCTGCTGTCCACTCATTAGCCAACGCAACTTGCGAAACTTGCCTTTGTGCAGTGATGTGACGGGAAATGGCGGATGGGGTGGGATTCGAACCCACGGTACGGTCTCCCGCACGCCGGTTTTCAAGACCGGTTCCTTAAACCACTCGGACACCCATCCTCTGATCCAACTGCGAAGCCGCGCGAGTTGCCCGCGAAGCTTTCGCACCCGCTGTCTGTGGCGAACAGCGCTGATGATCTGGGAACGGCTTTTACCAGCTTTGTCTTTCGCGTCAACGTGTTCCGGTATTCACGACAACGCGCTTCGGTGAAATTCTTCGGACACGCGGACGGGGGACGGCGCGATTTATGCGCCGTCTTTGGCCTTTGTCCTTCAGGCAAGCCGCTGGGAACCCGTCTGCGGCCCTTCCGGTGGATTTGCATCCGGGGCGCCGAACGCGACATTGCGCTTTTCGTAGCCGAAGCCGGCAAGCAAGGCCACGGCGCAAGCGACGATGACGGCAACGCTGAAGAGGGCCAGCGCATAGTTACCGTTCCAGTGCGCGGCGAGCGTCGTTTGAAGCGTCGCGTTCCCGGAGGCGAGCAGATTGCCGAGCTGATAGGCAAAGCCGGGAAACGTGCCACGAACTTCGTCCGGCGACAGCTCGTTGAGGTGGACCGGAATGACACCCCAGGCGCCCTGCACGAAGAATTGCAGGACGAAGGCGCCGATCGCCAGTAGCACGGGGCCGGGAGCATAAACCCAGAGCCAGGCCGCCGGGATTGCCAGGAGCGCTGCAATGACAATCGCCCTGCGCCGACCAATTCGCTGCGAGAGGCTGCCGAAGAAAAGACCGCCGCAGATCGCTCCTATATTGTAGACGATGGCGATTGCGCCGGTGGTGTGACTGTCGTAACCGCGCTGGGCTTCCAGAAATGTCGGATAGATGTCCTGCGTTCCATGGCTGAAGAAGTTGAACGCCGTCATCAGGATCACCGTCCAGATGAACAGCGGCAGGTTTCGTCTCAGCACGGTCAGGAACGGTTGCTGGGCAGACCGTTGCCGTTGAAGAAATGCCGGCGACTCTTCGACATTCCGGCGAATGTAGAGAACCAGCAATGCGGGCAGGGCGCCGACGAAGAACATCCCGCGCCAGCCGATCACCGGATAGAGGAGGAAGAAAACAACTGACGCCAGCAGATAGCCCGCGGGGTAACCGGCTTGCAGCAGGCCGGAAACGAAGCCGCGCGCCTGCGCTGGAACGGTTTCCATCGTCAAGGACGCGCCGACGCCCCATTCGCCGCCCATGGCAATCCCATAAAGAAGACGCAGCACGATGAACATCGTCAGGCCGGTCGAGAAGCCCGACAACAGCTCCAGCGCCGAATACAGCAGCACATCGACCATCAACGTCACGCGGCGGCCATAGCGATCGGAGGCGAGCCCGAACAGCAGCGCGCCGATCGGCCGCATGGCGAGCGTGAGAAAGATAGCAATCGAGACCGCTGGAATGGTCGTGCTGAACTCCTTGGCGATATCCTTTATGACGAAGACGAGGATGAAGAAATCGAATGCGTCCAGCGTCCAACCGAGAAAGCTGGCGATGACCGTATTGCGTTGCGATGCAGTCAATGAGCGAAGTGTTTGTGCGATCGTCACCAGCGTTCCTCCAATGGCGGAGGCCGAAACCCCGGCGCCCGTCAGGCGTTCTATTGTAAGGTCTCCTTATTACGCGCTGCCGGCGCTTTTGTTCCCGTGTTGACGCAGATTTTCGGCCATGGGGTACGGTCATTGCGAATTGGCCTGATCAGGCTTTACAAGCCAAGGCGATCGCCTAGTATTCCCGCGGGGATTTCTGGGGTTGGGGGCAAGATGAATACCAGAGTTTGGGTCACCTTCGGGTTTTGCGCCACGATGGTCATGTCGCTTTTTCTGGCGGGCTGTGCCACGCTCAACAAAAACGAATGCCAGACGGTCGACTGGGAGCAGCTTGGGCTGCAGAACGGTCAGAGTGGCGAACCGCAATCCTATATCGCAGAACATCAGAAAGCGTGCTCGCAGTACAAGCTTCCCGTGGACACAGCGAAGTGGGATGCCGGCTGGCAAAAGGGGATCCGCAACTATTGCACGCCGCAGAACGGACTTGCTGCCGGCCAGAGGGGGCGGACAGACGGGAGCATGTGTCCGGCCGACCAGATGCAGCAGTTTTCCTATTATGCGCAGATCGGCGGTCGGGTTTACTCGGCGCAGTCACAGGTCGACAGCGCGAGAAACGAACTTGAGCAGATCAGCAACGATATCAAGGTCGAGAAAGACCGCGGACGACGCGCCGAGCTTTGGCATCGTCGTGACGAGGTCCGGATGCGGCTGCAGGACGCGCAGGATGCGCTCTATGTGGCACAGCGCCAGGCAGACGAGGCCAATGCCGATCTGATGAGAAAGGGGCCGCCGAGGCAGTAGCGCCGGCGGCGGTCTCTGCATCCGGGTAGGCTTTCTTCATGGGACGTTGCACTTCATCCTTGAACCCACCCCAACCGCCAATCTTTATCAGATAAGATAGATTATGGAACATTCGATGATAAGCGCGTCTCCAGCCATGCTGAGATCACGGGCCCGGTAATGACATTTATTCGGCCGCTGCCTTGGCATCCTCAAGCCGTCCGATGGCTGAAGCGAGTGCATCGAAGCATTCACGATCGAGAGCGGTGCCAACATCTTCCCGCATGATCGACAGCGCCTTTGAGGTTGGCATGGCGGCACGATACGGTCGGTCGGCGCTGAGCGCGTCGAAGATGTCCGCCACGGTCACGATTCGGGTTTCCAGGTCGAGTTCGTCTGCGCCGATCCCGTTTGGATAGCCTTTGCCATTGAGTTTCTCATGATGTTTCAGGGCGATGGATGCGATGCCGGAAAAGGCCTCGATCTTTGACAGGATATGGCCGCCGAGAACCGGATGGTTCTTCATGGATCGCCATTCGTCTTCATCCAGTTTTCCGGCCTTATCGAGGATCTCATTGGAAACGCCGAGTTTTCCGATGTCATGCAGCAGCGCGCCGCGCACTAGCCAGCGCTTGCGCATGGCTTCCATGCCCATTTCTTCGGCGATCATGTCACTGTAGAGCGCGACGCGCTTGCTGTGGCCGCTCGTGAACGGGCTCTTGGCATCAACCACCTGTGCAAAGCCGTCCGCGATGTCATCCAGGAGATCATCATCGAGTGGCCTGCGGTTCCCGGCGGGTTCGAGCGCAAAAACCCGGGATTCGATGTCTGCGCTTTCCAGGACTGCCCAGAAAGACAGATCCGCGGCCAGCACATCGAAGAGGGCGACGAGCTGCGGGTCAAACCAGGTCCCTGCCCGCCTGCGAACTTCGTTTACCGCAGCCTGACGCCCACCGGTGATATGGAAGACATCGATGACCTGGGCCAGAAGCGCGATGCGGGCCATCAGCGAAATATCGCTCTCCTTGCGGCCAAGCGGATGGCCGCGGCCATCCCAATGCTCATCAAGGTCCAGGATACCCCGCGCCACAGTCTCGGGAAAACGCATCGTGCGGGCAATCTCCGCACCGCGTTCGCAGCGGGTTTCGATGAGGTCGCGCGTGATGTTGCCGGCGCTGCGCGCAATATTGAGGATCGTCTTCAATTTTGTCGCGAGACCGGATTTCACCGCTGTGTTCGTCGCAACAAAATGAAGGACCTGACCGAGACTATGGTCCATCAGCTTCGAATTACGTTTGAAATCGTGATCGTTGGTCGCATAGAGCTGGCAGATGCGGGCAGCGTTGCTGCTGCATCCCAGGTCCTTCAGGAAAAGCATGTAGAAGAGATCGTGCAGCTGGGCGGCGTCCAGGCCCAGCTTTTCGCCGATATGCATTCCGATCCAGCAACAGCGGGCGCTGTGCCCGACGGGTTGCCCGTCCGTCATGTCGAGGGCGGCACTCAGCGCGCTCACGACTTCGGCGAGGCGCAAGGTTCCAGAACCGACGTTCATCACCGGGGAAAACTGCGCCAGACCGGTCTTGTGCATCACGGAACTCCAATGTGAAATCGGAGCCAATATCCACCGACTGTGTTAACATATGGCAAGCAACGAAGGTGTCGCATTTCTGCAACGCCTCCCCTCTTGCGCTTTGGGAAATTTGCACCAAATATTCCTATGAAAGGAATATGACAATGAAGCAAGGTATCGCGAAGTATCAGATTGGTCAGGTCGTACGCCATCGGATCTTTCCGTTCCGCGGCGTGATCTTTGATGTCGATCCGGAATATGCCAACACCGAGGAATGGTGGAACTCCATTCCCGCGGAAGTCAGGCCGACACGCGAACAGCCGTTCTACCATCTCCTCGCGGAGAATGACGAGACGGAGTATGTCGCCTATGTTTCCGAACAGAACCTCGTGGCGGACGAAAGCGGTATGCCGCTGAGGCACCCCCAGATCACGCAGATCTTCGAGGCAGCCGATCCCGGACATTACAAGCCGAAGGCGATTGTCGCGCATTGACGAAAGCGTGAGCAAGCCCAGAGAGTTCTGGTCCTGACACAAACAAAAAAGCCCGGAACGAGTGAACTGCCCCCCGAAAGTTGGACACCCAACTTCGGGGGTTTTGCATGTCCAAGCATAGTTTTGAGTTTAAGTGCTCGGTGGTCGCGTTTTACGCAGGTGGCGATCACAGCTACGAGGAGGTTGTGCGTCGGTTCGGCGTTGACTACGCGACGGCACGCAAGTGGGTTGCGTTGCACGCGTTACACGGCCTGGCTGGTCTGTCGCGGAAGATCAGTCACTACGATGCAGCATTCAAGCTTTCTGTTTTGCAGCACATGTGGAAGGATGGGTTGTCCCATCGACGGACGGCAGCGATCTTCAACATCCGCAATGCCGGCTGCCTTGCGGAGTGGGAGAGGCGATATGCACATGGGGGGATCGCCGCCCTCGCACCCCGTCGGAAAGGAAGGCCGCGATCGATGCCGGAGCCACCTGTCATAGCCACGGGATCTGACACGCGGCCGAGCGACGAGGCCAGGAGCCGCGAGGAATTGCTGGCGGAACTGGCCTATCTGCGCATGGAGAACGCCTACCTAAAAAAACTGGAGGCCTTAACGCAGGCGCGTCACGCGCCGAAAGGACGCAAGCCGTCCAGGCGTTAAGGCCGCTCCATTCGCTTGACGGGCTGCTGGTGCTTTCGGGTCTGGCGCGCAGCACGTTCTATTATCAGCTCAAGGTACTGTCGTCGGGCGACCGGCATGCGGCCTTGAAGACGACGATCCGCTCGGTCTTCGAGGAGCACAAGGGCCGCTACGGCTATCGCCGGGTAACGGCGGCGATCCGTGCGGGTGGAGACGCAGTCAACCACAAGACCGTTCTGCGGCTGATGGTCGAGATGGGACTGAAGTCGCTGGTCCGGCCCAAGAAGTATCGCTCCTACAAGGGCCAGGCCGGGCGTGTGGCACCAGACCTCATCCAGCGCCGGTTCAAGGCCGAGCGTATGAACCAAAAGTGGGTGACTGATGTCACCGAGTTCAATGTCGCTGGCGAGAAGCTGTTCCTGTCGCCTGTCATGGACCTTCACAATGGCGAGATCATCGCCTTCGAGACAGCCAGACGACCCGTCTTCAAGCTGGTCAAGGACATGCTCGGCAAGGCCTTGAGCCGCCTCGATGACGACGACAGGCCAATCCTGCATTCCGATCAGGGATGGCAGTATCAGATGCCAGAATGGAGCCGGATGCTCGAAGGCAGCAATATCGCAGCAAGCATGTCACGAAAGGGAAACTGCCTCGACAATGCCGCCATGGAAAGCTTCTTCGCGACGCTCAAGTCCGAGTTCTTCTATCCCAACCGCTTCGAAAGCGTTGACAGCCTGCGCGACGGCGTCGAGGACTACATCCGCTACTACAACAACGATCGCATTCGCATGAAACTAAAAGGGCTGAGCCCTGTGCAATACAGGACCCAGCCCTTAAATCATCCCAGACAATGAACCGTCCAACTTGAGGGGGTCAGTTCACGAGTTCCGGGCTTTCTTAGTATGGACCGGCCGAAGCTTACTTCGGGTTCTGCGTGGCAGCCTTCTGGGCGTCTTCCAGCTTCTTGCGGCGTGCTTCGGCTTCCTTCAGGGTCTTCTCCTGCAGGGCGCGCTGCGTTTCTTCAAGCTTGGACTGCTCGATCGGGGCACCATCGAACGACGTACCGAAACCTTCGAGTGCGATCTTGATCGGGTTCGGCGCACGCTGGAAGTTGATCGAGGTGAAGACCACTTCGTTGCCCTTCTTGAGCGCGGCAATCAGACCATCAGTCAGCGGCGCTTCGGCGATGCACTTGTCGGGCATGCAGACGGCGTAGTCGAGCTTCTGGCCCTTGCCGCCGTCGATCTGCATCAGGATGCCCGGAGCGATGGCGCGGGCGGACGGAACCGAAACCTGGATGAGCTTGCGGTTGACCTTGCCGGAAACGGTGATGAGGCCGACAGCCGTCAGAAGCTGGCCATTGGCGGCCTGCTGAAGGTTCTGCACGATGCAGACATCGTTGTCTTCCTGCTTGGTGCAGACCTTGAACCAGCCCTGCGGAAGAGCCTGCGGCGCACCTTCCGGCGCTGCGTCCTGGGCGTTGACGGCAGTGCCGGCAACCATCAAGGACAGGCTGCCGACAGCAGCAACGGCGAACTTCTTCAGTGAGATATTCATTCGGTTTTGGTCTCCCGGTCTCATCGTTCCGCAAGCGCAGGCGCGGCGCGCCCGGCTAGCTCAAATCTCGTGGCGGTGTCTGTGGGCCAAATAAGGCATTTGAATGGCCCATGCAATTTCACCTTCTGTTACAGAAGTGATTGATCTTTTTCCAGCCCTGCAATCCGTTTTTTGCGCCCTTCCCGCCAGTCGAGCCGCGTTTTGGACCCATTGCATGGTAACCTCGCCCGCGAATCGATGACTTGCGGAAGGTCCCCTATTTGAGATTGCTGCTCGCATTTGCCGTCGTGGCATACACGGCCGCTTTTGGTCTTTCTGGAACCGTTGCGCAGGCTGAGCCCGCGCACGCCATCGCCATGCATGGCACGCCTGCCCTGCCCGCCGATTTCGATCATTTTCCCTATGCGAATCCGCAGGCCCCCGAAGGCGGATCGATCACCTATGGCGTGGTTGGCACCTTCGACAGCCTCAACCCCTTCGTGCTCAAGGGAATGCGCACGACAGCGCGCGGGCTGTGGGATCCGCAGTTCGGCAGCCTTGTTTTCGAACCATTGATGCTGCGCTCGGCCGACGAGCCCTTCACGCTTTACGGACTTCTCGCCAAGTCCATCGAAATCGACGACGACCGCACATCCATGCAAATCAACATCGATTCGCGCGCGCGCTGGTCGGATGGCAAGCCGGTGACGGCGGACGATGTCATCTTCACATTCGAACTCCTGCGCGACCACGGTCGACCGCCCTTTTCCAACCGTCTGAAGAAGGTGGAGAAAATGGAGAAGGTGGGCGACCTGAGCGTACGCTTCACCTTTACGAAAGACGCTGACCGCGAGTTTCCGCTGTTGCTGGCGCTGTCCCCGGTTCTGCCCAAGCACGCGATCGACCCGAAGACGTTCGAACAATCCGGCCTGACGCCGATGATCGGCTCCGGGCCCTATGTTTTCGATCGGGTCAAGCCCGGCGAAAAGATCGTCTACAAGCGAAACCCCAATTACTGGGGCAACGACCTGCCGACGATGCGCGGGCTGGCGAACTACGACCGCATCACGATCAACTATTATCTGCAGGACCAGACGCTGTTCGAAGCCTTCAAGAAGGGCGATGTCGATATCTATCCGGACGGCAGCCCGACGCATTGGCGCGAGGCCTATGATTTTCCAGCTGTCCGTTCTGGCGACATCGTCCGGGAGGAGTTCAAACCCAAACTGCCGTCGGGCATGTTCGGCTTCGTTTTCAACACGCGGCGGCCGCTTTTCCAGGATATCCGCGTGCGCGAGGCACTCACGCTTGCCTTCGACTTCGAATGGGTCAATCGCAACCTGTTCGGCGACGTCTATGCTCGAACGGAGAGCTTCTGGCAGAATTCCGATCTCTCAAGCTACGGCGTTCCGGCAAGTGAGAAGGAATTGGCGCTGATCGGCGACATCAAGAAGGACATGGAGCCGGAATTCCTCGATGGGAGCTACAGGCTGCCGGTCACAGACGGGTCGGGGCGCGACCGCAAGGTGCTGAAGCGCTCCGTCGATCTTCTCAAGGAGGCCGGCTACACGATCCGCGACGGCAAGATGGTCGATGCCAAGGGAAAGCCGCTGACCTTCGAGATCATGACGCAGAGCCCGGATCAGGAAAAGGTTGCGCTTGCCTATCAACGCTTTTTGACAGCCATCGGCGTCGATGTGGCGGTGCGCACCGTCGATGACAGTTCCTACCAGCAGCGTTCGCAGTCCTTCGATTACGATATGGTTCTAAAATCGTACAGTTCTTCGCTCTCACCAGGCGTGGAACAGGTCGGGCGTTGGGGTTCGGCAAGCCGCGGCGTGCAGGGCACGGACAGTTTCGCCGGGGTGGCCGATCCGGGGATAGACCGGATCCTGTCGGCCATCGTCAGCGCGCGCGGCCAGGAGGATTTCATTGCATCGGTCAGGGCGCTCGATCGCGTGCTGATGTCGCGATACTATGTCATTCCGCTTTATCACATCGCCCAGCAATGGGTGGCGCACCGGAAAAACCTGATGCATCCGCCCGTCACACCGCTTTATGGCTATTCGCTTCCGGCCTGGTGGGATGCGACGGCCAAGGCGCAGTAACGCCTGATCCGGAAACACTCTGTTCTTCGCGTTTTTGTGCCATTCCTGACGAAAAGCGGCTATAGGCTGTCGAAAACACGATCTGATCCTGCGAAAGGAACCTGCGCCTTGAGAACTGTTTCCATCGATATCGTCTCCGACGTCGTCTGCCCCTGGTGCTATCTCGGCAAGGCGCGGCTCGAACAGGCGCTGGCCATGACAGCAGGACAGGCGGATGTCGCCATCACCTGGCGGCCCTATCGCCTCAACCCTGACATTCCGGCCGAAGGCATCGACCATCAGGCTTGGCTCGCCTCCAAATTCGGCGGCAAGGAGAAGGTCGACAGCGCCCACGCGCAGATCGCGCAGTACGGCAAGGAAGCAGGCATCGAATATAACTTCGACGCGATCAAGGTTGGCCCGAATACGCTTGATGCGCACCGGTTGCTTCACTGGGCGCTTCAACACGGCCGCGACATCCAGAACAAGGTTGCCGACCTGCTCTTCAAGGCGAATTTCAAGGAAGGCCGTAATGTCGGCGACCACAAGGTGCTCGTCGAAATCGCCCGCGAAGCCGGCATGGACGGCGATGTGATCGCCAAGCTGCTGGAAGGCGACGCAGACAAGGATACCGTCATCGACGAGATCGATGCTGCCCAGAAGATGGGCGTCTCCGGCGTCCCCTTCTTCATTCTCGACGGCAAATATGGAGTTTCGGGCGCGCAGATGCCGGAAACGCTGGCGGGCGCGATCTTGCAGCTGTCGAATGACGAGGATGGCGAGGAAGAGTAAATTCGACCTTCGCGTCTTAAGCATTCAAAGGCCGGCGATCAGCCGGCCTTTGTCATTTCAGCATCTAATTCAAGACCTTACAGCGTCGTTCACGCGATCAATTGAACGCGCCGAGCTGTAACGCTGCCTTTCGAGGCAACGAAGACGTCAGCCACGCCGCCCCAACGCATTCTCAATCTTCTTGTCCGTATTGTACTGCCCGAGCGCATAGACGGCCCAGAACGCAGCCGGCAGCCAGCCGATCAGCGTGATCTGGAGGATCAGGCAGATGATGCCTGCAATAGGTCTGCCGATGGTGAAGAAGGTCAGCCAGGGCAGGATCAGGGCAATGAGCAGGCGCATATCTGTTCTCTCTGTTGAACGATGAAATTTATCTGGTGAGCAAAGCTCGCCTTGGCAAGAGCGATCCACCTCAAGCCGAAGCATCAAATAAAAAGGCCGGCAGTGCTGGACACATGCCGACCTTCATTCGAAGCATACGACCGGTCGCCAAACTTATGGCGATCCGGCCGCGATTGCTCGGATGCTCACGGATGCGAGCATCCCGCTTCAATCACTCGGGGCTTCCCGAAGGCGTATCACCGCCCTCGCCCGCCTCAACACCGGCTTCAGCCGATGCATCCGCCTCATCCTCACCTTCCGGTTCGCTGATGCGTTCGACCGAGACGACCTTTTCATCCGCCGCGGTCGAGAAGATCGTGACGCCCTTCGTCGCGCGGCTGGCGATGCGGATGCCGTTGACCGGAACGCGGATCAGCTGGCCGCCATCGGAGACGAGCATGATCTGGTCGCTTTCCTCGATCGGGAAGGCGGCGACCAGAACGCCGATCTCTGCAGTTTTGGATGTGTCGGTGGCGCGGATGCCCTTGCCGCCGCGGCCCGAGATGCGGAAGTCGTAGGACGACGAGCGCTTGCCGAAGCCACGTTCCGAAACGGTCAGCACGAACTGCTCGCGTGCCTTCAGTTCCTGATAGCGGTCTTCCGAAAGTTCCGTGACCTCACCGGCTTCCTCGCCGACCAGCGCGATATCGTCTTCTTCCACGCCCATGGCGCGCCGTTCGGCGGCCGAGCGCTTCAGATAGGCCGCGCGCTCTGCCGGATCGGCATCGACATGGCTGAGGATCGTCATCGAGATCAGGCTGTCGCCTTCCGCCATCGTCATGCCGCGCACGCCGATGGAGTTGCGGCCGGCAAAGACGCGGACGTCATCGACGGGGAAGCGGATCGCCTGACCGAGCGCGGTCGTCAGAAGCACGTCGTCGCGATCGGTGCAGGTCTCGACGGAGAGGATTTCGTCACCCTCCTCCTCGAGCTTCATCGCGATCTTGCCGTTGCGGTTGACCTGGACGAAATCGCCGAGCTTGTTGCGGCGAACCGTGCCGCGGGTCGTCGCGAACATGACGTCGAGGTTTTCCCACGTCGTCTCGTCCTCGGGCAGCGGCATGATCGTGGTGATGCGTTCGCCGGGTTCCAGCGGCAGCATGTTGATCATGGCCTTGCCGCGCGATTGCGGCGTGCCGATCGGCAGGCGCCAGACCTTCTCCTTGTAGACGATGCCGCGCGAGGAGAAGAACAGAACCGGCGTGTGCGTATTGGCCACGAAGAGCCGCGTCACAAAATCCTCGTCGCGCGTCGCCATGCCGGAACGGCCCTTGCCGCCGCGGCGCTGGGCGCGATAGGTGGTCAGCGGCACACGCTTGATGTAGCCCGCATGGCTGACGGTGACGACCATGTCCTCGCGGGCGATGAGGTCCTCGTCTTCCATGTCCGGACCGCCTTCGACGATCTCGGAACGACGTGGGGTGCCGAATTCGTCACGGATGGCGATCAGCTCTTCCTTGACGATGGTCTGGATGCGCAGGCGCGACGACAGGATGTCGAGGTAATCGGTGATTTCCTCGCCGATCTTGTTCAGTTCGTCGCCGATTTCATCGCGGCCCAGCGCGGTCAGGCGCGCCAGACGCAGCTCGAGGATCGCGCGGGCCTGCTCTTCCGAGAGGTTATAGGTCAGGTCCTCGTTGATCTTGTGGCGCGGGTCGTCGATCAGGCGGATCAGCGCCTCGACGTCGTGGGCCGGCCAGCGGCGTTCCATCAACTGCTCGCGCGCCGTCTGCGGATCGGGCGCACGGCGGATCAGGTTGATGATCTCGTCGATATTGGCGACTGCAATGGCAAGACCGACCAAAACATGGGCGCGATCGCGCGCCTTGCGCAGCAGGTACTTGGTGCGGCGGCTGACGACCTCTTCGCGGAAGGACACGAAGGCCTTCAGCATGTCGATCAGCGTCATCTGTTCCGGCTTGCCGCCGTTCAGCGCCACCATGTTGCAGCCAAAGGAGGTCTGCAGCGGCGTGTAGCGGTAGAACTGGTTGAGGATAACCTCGGCGTTCGCATCGCGCTTCAGCTCGATGACGACCCGGTAGCCCTCGCGGTCGGACTCGTCGCGAATGTCGGAGACGCCCTCGACGCGTTTTTCGCGCACGAGTTCGGCCATCTTCTCGATCATCGTCGCCTTGTTCACCTGATAGGGAATTTCGGTGATGATGATCTGCTCGCGGTCGCCGCGCATCGGCTCGATGCGGGCGCGGCCGCGCATGATGACGGAGCCCCTGCCCGTCTCGTAAGCCGAGCGGATGCCGGCGCGGCCGAGGATCAGTGCGCCGGTCGGGAAGTCCGGACCCGGAATATGCTCCATGAGCTGCAGGAGCTCGATAGCCGGATTGTCCATGACGGCGATGCAGCCGTTGATGACTTCAGACAGGTTGTGCGGCGGAATGTTCGTCGCCATCCCGACCGCGATACCGCCGGCACCGTTGACCAGCAGGTTCGGGAACTTGGCGGGAATGACGACCGGCTCGGACAGCGTGCCGTCATAGTTGTCGCGGAAATCGACCGTATCCTTGTCGAGATCGTCGAGCAGCGAATGCGCGACCTTTTCCAGGCGGCATTCCGTGTAGCGTTGGGCCGCCGGCGGGTCGCCGTCGACCGAGCCGAAATTGCCCTGGCCGTCAATGAGCGGCAGGCGGAGCGACCAATCCTGCGCCATGCGGGCCAGCGCGTCATAGATCGCGGCGTCGCCATGCGGGTGATATTTACCCATGACATCGCCGGTGACGCGGGCGCACTTGACGTATTTCTTGTTCCAGTCAACGCCAAGCTCGGACATGCCGTAAAGAATGCGGCGATGCACGGGCTTCATGCCGTCGCGCACGTCGGGCAGCGCGCGGCTCACGATCACGCTCATCGCGTAATCGAGATAGGAACGCTGCATTTCTTCGATGATGGAAATGGGCTCGATTTCGCTCGGGCCCCTGCCGCCGGGTGTCATTTGCGCTGTCAATTCGGTCACATTCTCTGTTCGGAATCAGTGGTTTTTTATAGCGGAAAGCACCGCGAACCGCCAATTTTCGGGGCCGTTCTCAACAGGTTTTGCGCCCATTTTGCGGAAAAGCTTGAAACTTTCTCGAAACTCAGATCACTGTCGGCGCAAAGGCCGCGCCGCGCCGGGCGAAATGGCCAAATGGGGGATGTCATGGCGGGATATGAGCAGCTGGTCAACGCGTTCACGACACTTGTCGTGACCATCGATCCGCCGGGGCTGGCGCCGATCTTTCTGGGACTGACCCACGGCATGACCGGCCTGGAGCGTCGCCGCACGGCGCTGCGCGGCACGCTGATCGCCTTCGGTATCCTGACGGTGTTTGCGATTGCCGGCGAGGCCATCCTCAGCACGATGGGCATATCGATCGGCGCGTTCCGCATCGCGGGCGGGTTGCTGCTCTTCGCCATCTCCTTCGAAATGATCTTCGACCGCCGCGAGGCGCGCAAGCAGAAGACGTCGGAGACGGCGGTGGTCGAAGACCATGTGCATAATCTGTCCGTCTTCCCGCTAGCCCTGCCCCTCATTGCCGGTCCCGGCGCGATTTCCGCAACGATCCTGCTCGCCGGGTCTTTTCACACGGCCGTCGATCGCATCGAGCTGATCGGCGTCATCGGCATCTGCATTTTCTTGGTCCTCGTCTCGCTCACGGTCGCAAGCCGCATCGACCGCTTCCTCGGCAGGTCAGGCCGCGCCATCCTCACGCGCCTTCTCGGAGTGCTGCTGGCAGCACTTTCCGTGCAATTCGTCATCGATGGTCTGAAATCCGTGCTCTGACCTGTTCAGCGAGTTGAAACGGCGAGCGGATGCCCGTCCGCAAACTGGATCAAGTCCCAGAGGTTGCCGTAAAGATCGGAAAAAACCGCGACCTTGCCATAGGGCGTGATCTGCGGCTCGCGCACGAAGGTCACGCCCTTCGATACGTAGTCGGCATGGTCGCGGTCGAAGTCGTCGGTCGCGAGAAACATAAAGACCCGACCGCCACCCTGCTGGCCTATGAAGGGCTCCTGCTCGGCATTTGATGGCCGAGCCAGAACGATCCCCGTACCGCGATTTCCTGCGATATCGCGCGGGCGGACGACAACCCAGCGCTTGTCCTGCTCCGGTTGATAGGTGTCCTCCTGCAACTCGAAGCCGAGGACACCGCAATAGAAGGCGATGGCCTCATCGTAATCGCGAACGATCAGCGCGACATTAGAAATCCGCTGGGCCACAGCCTTCCCCTTAGACAGTTTCTTTTCGGATCAACTCAAAGGGTCGATCAGAACGGGATGTCATCATCCATGTCGCGCGAGAAATTGCCGGCAGGCTGGGACGAACCGCGTCCGCCGCCGCCGCCGCGCGGTGCAGGTGCCGACGAACCGTAATCGTTGCCGCCGCCATAATCGCCGCCGAAATCGCCGCCCTGGCCACGACCGCCACCTTCGCCTCGGCCATCCAGCATGGTCAGCGTTGAGTTGAAGCCCTGCAGCACGACTTCCGTCGAATAACGGTCATTGCCGTTCTGGTCCTGCCACTTGCGGGTCTGCAGCGCGCCCTCGATATAGAGCTTGGCGCCCTTCTTCACATACTGCTCGACGACCTTGCAAAGACCTTCATTGAAGACGACGACGCTGTGCCATTCGGTCTTTTCCTTGCGTTCGCCAGAATTCCGGTCGCGCCACTGTTCGGAGGTCGCGATGCGCAGGTTGGCGATCGGGCGACCATCCTGGGTGCGGCGGATTTCGGGATCGGCTCCGACATTGCCGATGAGAATAACCTTGTTCACGCTGCCAGCCATACTACCAAACCCTGTTCTTAAAGATCGTTGTCGGGCCGTCTGCCCGAAAGTTCTTCCACCTTAAACCCTGCGGACCTGCTTTGCCCCCCGCCGACAAAGCCAATCCACAGCTCATTTCCCTGCGGCGTGCACATCCTGCCACGAACTGTCAGGGTGCTGCACTTTATCACTCAGGTCGAATAAATCGCCTGCCCCGAAGAATGTTCTTTATTTGTTCTATTGAACTTGTTAAGGATTGTCAACAGATTCGGGAAATGAATTGGGGCAAGGTCGCGAGAACCGCCGATCCGCCTCGACAGGCCGGCCGTAAATTCGGCATAAGGCATCATCTCCCCTTCTAGCCGGTGGATCCCATGAGTGAACTGAAGACGATTTCCATTCGCGGCGCGCGCGAGCACAATCTGAAGGGCGTCGACCTCGATCTGCCGCGCAACAAGCTGATCGTGATGACCGGCCTGTCAGGCTCCGGCAAGTCGTCGCTCGCCTTCGATACGATCTATGCGGAAGGCCAGCGCCGCTATGTCGAGAGCCTGTCGGCCTATGCACGCCAGTTTCTCGAGATGATGCAGAAGCCGGATGTCGACCAGATCGACGGCCTGTCGCCAGCCATTTCCATCGAGCAGAAGACGACCTCCCGCAATCCGCGCTCGACGGTTGGTACTGTCACGGAAATATACGACTATATGCGCCTGCTCTTCGCGCGCGCCGGCGTTCCCTACTCCCCAGCCACGGGCCTGCCGATCGAGAGCCAGACGGTCAGCCAGATGGTGGACCGTATCCTCGCCTTCCCGGAAGGAACGCGCCTTTACATTCTCGCGCCGCTCGTGCGCGGGCGAAAGGGCGAGTACAAGAAGGAGCTCGCCGAGCTCATGAAAAAGGGCTTCCAGCGCGTCAAGATCGACGGGCAGTTCTACGAGATCGCCGACGCGCCGGCACTCGACAAGAAATACAAGCACGACATCGATGTGGTCGTGGATCGTGCCGTCGTGCGTCCCGACATGGCCTCGCGCCTGGCGGACAGCCTGGAAACCTGCCTGAAGCTCGCCGACGGGCTGGCGATTGCGGAATTCGCCGACAAGCCGCTGCCGCCGGAAGAAACATCCGCCGGTGGTTCGGCCAACAAGTCTCTCAACGAAACCCACGAACGCGTTCTTTTCTCGGAGAAGTTCGCCTGCCCCGTTTCCGGTTTCACCATTCCGGAAATCGAGCCGCGTCTCTTTTCGTTCAACAATCCCTTCGGTGCCTGCCCGACCTGCGACGGTCTCGGTTTCCAGCAGAAGATTGACGCCCAACTGATCGTGCCGGAGCCGCATCGGACGCTACGCGACGGGGCGATTGCGCCCTGGGCCAAGTCCTCGTCGCCCTATTACGGGCAGACGCTCGAGGCGCTCGGCAAGCACTATGGTTTCAAGCTCGGACAGAAATGGTCGGATCTGCCGGATGAGGCGCAGAAGGCAATTCTGTTTGGCACGAAGGAGAAGATCAAGTTCGAGTACAAGGATGGCTCGCGCGCCTACACGACCGAGAAGACGTTCGAAGGCGTGGTGACCAATCTGGAGCGCCGCTGGAAGGAAACAGACAGCGCCTGGGCGCGCGAGGAGATCGAGCGCTTCATGGCCGACAGCCCCTGCCCGGCCTGCAACGGTTTCCGCCTGAAGCCGGAAGCGCTGGCGGTGAAGATTGGTGGGCTGCATATCGGCGAAGTGACGCAGATGTCGATCCGCAATGCGCGCAACTGGTTCGAGGACCTGCCGTCTCTGCTGACAGCCAAGCAGAACGAGATCGCGGTGCGGATTCTGAAGGAAATCCGCGAACGCCTGCGCTTCCTCAACGACGTTGGCCTCGAATATCTCAGCATGTCGCGCAATTCCGGCACGCTGTCAGGCGGCGAAAGCCAGCGCATCCGGCTTGCCTCGCAGATCGGTTCGGGCCTGACCGGCGTGCTTTACGTTCTCGACGAGCCGTCCATCGGCCTACATCAGCGCGACAATGCCCGGCTTCTCGATACGCTGAAACACCTGCGCGATATCGGGAATACGGTCATCGTGGTGGAGCATGACGAGGATGCGATCCTGACGGCGGATTATGTCGTCGATATCGGGCCAGCCGCCGGCATACATGGCGGCCAGGTGATCGCTCAAGGGTCGCCTGCCGACATCATGGCGAGCCCCAAGTCCCTCACTGGCAAGTATCTGACGGGCGAGCTCGGCGTTGCCGTGCCCGAGACACGGCGCAAGCCGTCGAAGGGCAAGGAAATCAAGGTTCATGGTGCGCGCGGCAACAATTTGAAGGACATCACGGCGTCCATTCCGCTCGGCGTTTTCACGGCTGTTTCAGGTGTGTCAGGCGGCGGCAAGTCCACCTTCCTGATCGAAACGCTCTACAAGGCGGCAGCGCGGCGCATCATGGGTGCGCGCGAACATCCCGCAGAGCATGACCGCATCGACGGCTTTGAACATATCGACAAGGTCATCGATATCGACCAGTCGCCGATCGGCCGCACCCCGCGTTCGAACCCGGCGACCTATACCGGCGCCTTCACGCCGATCCGCGACTGGTTTGCCGGTCTGCCGGAGGCGAAGGCGCGCGGCTATCAGCCTGGGCGTTTCTCCTTCAACGTCAAGGGCGGCCGCTGCGAGGCCTGCCAGGGCGATGGCGTCATCAAGATCGAAATGCACTTCCTGCCGGACGTCTATGTCACCTGCGACGTCTGCCACGGCAAGCGCTACAATCGCGAGACTCTGGACGTGCATTTCAAGGGCAAGTCGATTGCCGACGTGCTCGACATGACGGTCGAGGAAGGCGTCGAGTTCTTCGATGCGGTGCCTTCGGTGCGCGACAAGCTGCAGGCGCTGTTCGATGTAGGGCTCGGCTATATCAAGGTCGGCCAGCAGGCGAACACCCTTTCGGGCGGCGAGGCGCAGCGCGTCAAGCTTGCCAAGGAGCTTTCCAAGCGATCAACCGGGCGCACGCTCTACATTCTCGACGAACCGACGACGGGCCTGCATTTCCACGACGTCGCCAAGCTTCTGGAAATGCTGCACGAACTGGTCAACCAGGGCAATTCGGTCATCGTCATCGAGCACAATCTGGAGGTCATCAAGACCGCCGACTGGATCCTCGATTTCGGACCCGAGGGCGGTGATGGCGGCGGGAGAATCGTTGCGGAAGGCACGCCGGAGGATATCGTGAAGATCGAGGCCTCGCATACCGGGCACTTCCTGAAGGAACTGCTGGCGCGCCGGCCGGTTCGACGCAATCAGGCCGCCGAATAGTAAAGGGAGTAACCGCCGATGACTGACACCGGAACGATCCGCACAGGCATTGGCGGCTGGACCTTCGATCCGTGGAAGAGCCATTTCTACCCGGAGAAGCTGAAGGCGAAGGATGAGCTTGCCTATGCCAGCAGCAAGCTGCGGGCCATTGAGGTCAATGGCACCTATTACTCCAGCCAGAAGCCGGCGACCTTTGCGAAGTGGGCGGCGGAAACGCCGGAGGAGTTCGTCTTCTCGCTGAAGGCAAGCCGCTTCTGCACCAACCGGCGCGTGCTCGCGGAGGGCGGCGAGTCGGTGATGAAATTCGTCACCTCCGGGATCACGGAGCTGGGACCGAAGCTCGGCCCCATTCTCTGGCAGTTCATGCCAACGAAGCAGTTCGATCCGGAAGATTTCGGCGCATTCCTGTCGCTTCTTCCGCAAGAGCAGGACGGAATCAGGCTGAAGCATGTGGTGGAAGTCCGGCATCCGTCCTTCGTGACGGCGGAATTCGTCGGTCTCCTGAGGAAACACAAGACGGCCTGTGTGGTCGCAGATCACGCCGAATATCCGATGATCGCCGACATCACGGGTGATTTCGTCTATTTGCGTTTGCAAGAAGGTGAAGACCACAATCCGCATTGCTATCCGGATGAGGCGTTCTCATCGTGGGCGACCCGGCTGAGATCCTATTCCGCGGGGCGCATCCCGAAGGATCTTCCCGAGCTTTCGCCGGAAGGTTCGCCTGCGCCTGCGCCGCTGGATGCGTTCGCCTATTTCATTACCGGCGGGAAGGTCAACGCACCGATGGGGGCGATGGAGATGCAAAAGCGAGTGGGCTGAACCTCGCGTCGCAGATTGCGAATCGTCACAAAAGTGTCATGCTGCGATGAGGGATGTCGCTATCACGCAATTGCCTGCCGCTTTCCCGGCGCATGATGCGTGACCAGACGCGGGCACATCGTCCGCGCATTCAGGCAGTGCAATGACAGGAACAGTTGTCCTCATCAATCTTGCCGGCGCAGTGGCCATGCTTTTGTGGGCAACGCGCATGGTGAGAACCGGCGTCGAACGCGCCTATGGCGATCTGCTGCGCAGAAAGCTCAGGCTTGCCCTCGGCAACCGGATCACGGCGGCCGGTGCCGGTTTCGTCATGGCCATCCTGCTGCAGAGCTCCACAGCTGTCGCACTGATCATTTCCGGATTTTCGGCGAGCGGCTACATCACCAACGCGATCGGTATCGCCACCTTGCTGGGGGCGGATCTGGGCTCCGCCTTCGTGGTCCGGATTCTGCGCCACGATCTCTCCCTGCTGGTGCCTATTCTGCTCGTCGCCGGTACGGTCGCCTTCCGCGCAACGGAAGCGCGCGGCTGGCGTCAGGCGGGCCGCATCCTCTTCGGTCTGGGCCTTCTGGTTCTATCGCTGCACATGATTGCCGAGGCCGCCGCGCCCCTGAACGAGAGCAGTTTGCTGCCCGTCGTGATCGACTATCTCCGGCAGGACTGGGTCACGGCATTTCTGCTGGCCGGGATCGTCGCATGGCTCTTTCATTCAAGCGTTGCGGCCATCCTGCTTTTCGCATCGCTGGCTGACCGCGGTGTTATCCCGAATGAACTGGTGCTTCCGCTGGTTCTGGGCGTCAATTTCGGCGCAGCCCTTGTTGCCGCCGTTCTGACGCGCGGGGGACCACCGGAGGGGCGCGTCATCCCGCTTGGCAAGATGCTGATCCGCGGTGTCAGCACCATGGGCGCGCTGGTTCTTGACTTGCTGCACCCGGTCTCGCTCGACTGGATCGGAGGCTCGGTCGGCAACAAGATCGTGATGTGCCATCTGATCTTCAACGGCGTCACCGTGCTCGCCAGCCTCCTTGTCGTCAACAGGATCAGCGAGGTTCTGACGCGCTACCTGATCCGCCCGGTCGCAACCGAACGGGTGATCGACGCCCGGCTCTCGGCGCTGAACCCGAACGAACTTGTCGATCCGCATCGCGCCGCCGGCAATGTTCTGCGGGAACTCATCGCGCTCTGCGACAAGATCGAGCTGATGCTGGTCCATATCATCGATCTCTTCGAGCGGCCGGACAAGACACAGATGGCGGCGATCGAGCAGCTGGACGACGAGATCGACAGTATGCATCGCGATATCAAGTTCTATCTGGCGCGGATTTCCGAAAGCATTCTCGACAATGAATCGTCCGAGCGATGCAACGAGCTGATGAGCGTCACGATCAAGCTGGAACAGACCGCCGACATCATCTCGCAGAATATGGTGACACGGGCACGGAAGAAGCAGGGACGCGATGTCCGCTTCTCCGAACAGGGATGGGACGAACTGAAGGACCTCCATGCGGAAGTACTGCAGAATGCCCGCCAGGCTTTCAATCTGCTGATCAATTCGGATGTCGAATATGCCCGCCAGCTGGCGGCGCGGAAGGAAGTCGTCCGTCGCATGGTCCAGCAGAGCGAGGAAATGCACATGCGCCGGCTTCGGGGCGGAACGCCGGAGAGCTTCGAAAGCAGCTCGATCCATATCGACATGATCCGCGACCTCAAGGAGGTGAATTCGCTTCTCGTGTCGCTGGCCTATCCGGTGCTGGCCCGGGCGGGAATGTTGCGGGAAAGCCGGCTTCTCTGATGCACGCAAGCGCGATCAGGCTTGCGCTCACGCGGGCGCACCAGTAGAGCGAAGGTGAAACGCGGGCGCTCGAGCATGAGCTCCGCATGGCACGATCTGCCGGCGCGCCGGCGACAATCCGGAAGATTTCCCATGGCCGACATGCCCGTCCTCGCCCCCGTCCTGGCTGACGCCACGATCCCCGAACTGCCGAACCACTACAAGGGCAAGGTCCGGGAGAACTACGATCTGCCCGGCGATCGTCGTGTGATCATCGCGACGGACCGCTTGAGCGCCTTCGATCGCATCCTCACCTGCATTCCCTACAAGGGGCAGATCCTGACGCAGATCGCGCGTTACTGGTTCGACAAGACCGGCGACATCTGCCCGAACCATGTCATCGACTACCCCGATCCGAATGTCGTCATCGGCAAGCGCCTTGACATTCTCCCCGTGGAAATCGTCGTGCGCGGGTATCTTGCCGGCACAACCAGCACGTCGATTCTGACGCTTTACAAGAACGGCCAGCGCGAGATGTACGGCATCACCCTGCCCGACGGGTTGAAGCCGAACCAGAAACTGCCCGAAGCCATCATCACGCCGACCAGCAAGGCCTTCGATGGCGGCCATGACGAGCCGCTGACACCGGACGAAATCGTCAGCCGCGGTCTTCTGACCGCCGAGCAGTGGGCGACGCTGAAAGATTATGCGCTCAAGCTCTTCGCGCGCGGGCAGCAGATGGCTGCAGAGCGTGGGCTGATCCTCGTCGACACGAAATACGAATTCGGTACCGACGAGACGGGGGCGATCATCCTGGCGGACGAAATTCATACGCCGGATTCCAGCCGCTACTGGATCGCCGAAAGCTATACGGCCCGTTTCGAAGCCGGCGAGCGCCCGGAAAGCTTCGACAAGGATTTCGTCCGTGCCTGGGTCAACGAGCGCTGCGACCCTTACAAAGATGAAATCCCGGAGATCCCGGAGCAGCTGATCCGCGACACCTCGGCCGTTTACATGAAGGCTTACGAGGCGATTACCGGCAAGGCATTCGATCCTACGACAGTCGAAACACCTGTGCTTGAGCGCGTGCGGAAGAACCTTGCGCCCTACTTCACCCGCTGACCGTTTCGGTCACGTCAGATTCCACACGGAGCCCGTCGTAGGCGGGCTCGACATGCGCCGGCGTTTCGGCCATCACCGTCTCGTAATCGAGCGGGATATGCATATGCGTCAGGATCGCATGGCGGGGCGCGAAGCGATCGATCCACCCGAGCGCCTGTTCCAGCGACAGATGGCTGGGATGGAAACGATACTGAAGGCAGTCGATCACCAGGGTATCGAGGCCCTGAAGCTTGTCATGCGAGGCTTCGGGGAAATCGCTGACGTCGCTGCAGTAGGCGACGTCGCCGATCCTGAAGCCTAGGGACATGATGTCGCCATGCACCTGCAGGACGGGAAGGAACGTGATGGGCCCACCTGCCCCCTCGATCGTGAGGGGCGTGTCTGGCGTTTCGATAAGGTGCGGTTCCACGATGGGCGGATAATTGCTGCCTGCGGGCGTTTCCAGGCAATAGCCGAAACCTGCACGGATCCGGTCCATGGTCACGGCGTCGGCATGGATTGGGATGCGCTGGCGCTGGGCGTGGAAATAGCCGCGAATATCATCAATGCCATGCAGATGGTCTGCGTGGGCGTGGGTGTAGATGACCGCGTCGAGGCGCTTGACGCCGGCGGCGATCATCTGCTCACGAAAATCGGGGCCGGTATCGATCACGACGGTGGTCATGCCGCCATCGTGGCCGATCTGTTCGACAAGCAGCGCGGCGCGGCTTCTTCGGTTCTTCGGGTTTGCGGGATCGCAAGCGCCCCAGTCCCCATTGATGCGGGGAACGCCGGGTGACGAAGCGCAGCCGAGAATGGTGAACCGCCGCCTGATCGCCACGCCGTCAGACCTTCGTCATCCGGGAAAAACAGCGAAAGGCGTTCTCGGTCGTCAACTTCGCCGTCTCCTCGACGCTCAAACCGATGGTTTCCGCGAGGACAGACGCCGTATGGGCGACATAGGCCGGCTCATTGCGCTTTCCGCGGAACGGCTTCGGCGCGAGATAGGGCGCATCCGTCTCGACCAGCAGCCGGTCATGCGGCACGGTCGCCGCGATGTCGCGCAGATCCTGCGACTTCGGGAAGGTCAGGATGCCGGAAAAGGAAACGTAGCCGCCTAGCTCGACGCCGACGCGGGCCAGATCGGCGCCCGACGAGAAGCAGTGAAGGATGAAGCCGAAAGACCCCTTCCCCATTTCTTCCGTCAGGATCTCCGCCATATCATCATCGGCGCTGCGCGCATGGATGACCAGCGGCAGGCCTGTCTGCCGGGCAGCCTCGATCTGGCGGCGGAAGACGGGCTTCTGGACGTCGGGCGACGCGTAGTCATAATGATAATCAAGACCGGCTTCGCCAATCGCGACGCATTTCTCGTAACGTGCCGCGTCGACATAGGCCTCCACGGGCAGATCCGGCTCGTCGGCAGCGTTGTTCGGATGGGTGCCTGCCGAGCAGAAGACATTCGGATAGGTTTCGGCAATCGCCCTCACCTGATCGAACTTGGCGACACGGGTCGAAATCGTCACCATCTGCCGGACGCCAGCATCGCCCGCGCGCGCGACGAGCGCGTCGCGCTCATCGGCGAAATCGGGAAAGTCGAGATGGCAATGGGTATCGATCAACATGCCTTGAATGTCTCCGCTCAAGCCGATGTTTCCGGCGCGACATAGCGCGGGAAGACTGGCGTGGGCTGATCGATGGCCGTGCCCGAAACGAGGCGTCCGGCGGCGCCCAGCGTGTCAAAGCCACGCTTATCGGCCGGAATGGCGACAAGGTCGAGCAGCTTCGCTGACGAGGCCGGCATGAAGGGCTGAAGAAGAACGGCGATCTGACGCACGGTTTCGGCCGTGACATAGAGCACGGTTTCCATGCGCTTCGGATCCGTCTTCTTCAGTGCCCAGGGCTCCTGGCCGGCAAAGTAGCGGTCGCCCTCGGCAACCGCGGCGATGATTGCGGTCACGGCCTTGTGGATGGCGAAATTGCCCATCTCGGCGCGTGCCACATCGATCACGCCGTCGATATGGGCAAGCATCGCCTTGTCTTCATCCGTCAGCGGGCCGCATTCCGGGATCTTGCCGTCGCAATTCTTGAAGATCATCGACAGCGAGCGGCTGGCAAGGTTGCCGATGCCATTGGCGAGATCGGAATTGATGCGCGTGGCGATGGCCTCATCACTATAGCTGCCGTCCTGCCCAAAGGAGACTTCGCGCATGAAGAAGTAGCGGATCTGGTCGAGGCCGAAGTGATCGATCAGGTTGAACGGGTCGACGACGTTGCCCACCGACTTCGACATCTTTTCCCCCTTGTTGAGGAGGAAGCCATGGGCATAGACGCGCTTGGGCAGTTCGACGCCGGCCGACATCAGGAAGGCTGGCCAGTAGACGGCGTGGAAACGGATGATGTCCTTGCCGATGATGTGGATTGCCGGCCAGAACTTCCACAGCGGCGCATTTTCGTCCGGATAGCCGGCAGCGGTGATGTAGTTCGTCAGCGCATCGACCCAGACATACATGACATGGGCCGGATTGCCGGGAACAGGAATGCCCCAGTTGAAGGTCGTGCGCGAAATGGAGAGGTCCTTCAGACCCGACTTGACGAAGGAAATCACTTCGTTGCGGCGCTCGGACGGGCCGATGAAATCCGGGTGTTCCTCGTAATAGGCCAGCAGCTTTTCGCCATAGGCGGAAAGTTTGAAGTAATAGCTTTCCTCCTCGACCCATTCGACCGGCGAGCCCAGCGGCTCGCGGCGTACACCGTCTGTGCCGACGGTTGTTTCGCTCTCGTCGAAATAGGCCTCCTGGCGCACCGAATACCAGCCGCCATAGGTGGCGAGATAGATGTCGCCGCGCTCTTCCATCTTCTTCCAAAGTGCCTGCACGGCAATGCGATGGCGCTCTTCGGTAGTGCGAATGAAATCGTCGTTAGAGCAGTTGAGGCGCGCCAACAGGTCTCGGAAGACGGCAGAGTTGCGGTCGGCGAGCGCGAGCGGGGTGATCCCCTCCTTCTCCGCCGTCTGCTGCATCTTCTGTCCATGCTCGTCCGTGCCGGAGAGGAAGCGCACTTCGCGGCCCTCCAGTCGCTGGAAGCGCGCCATCACGTCGGTCGCAATCGCCGTATAGGCGTGGCCGATATGCGGTGCGCCGTTGGGATAGAAGATCGGGGTTGTGATATAGAAACGCGCTTTGTCGGTCATGTGTTGATATCTGCCTTGAAACTTTGGTTTGGCTTCTAAACCAGTTTGCCTGCAAACGAAACCACGTTTTGCCGATGCATCGCCTTCCGTTGACACAACTTGCCTGCTGACGCTATCCAGTGCTTTCATGAATCCAGATGCCGGCTCCCCGCCGGTGAAGTCTCCGGAGGGTGAGCCGCTGGGCCCGACCGACAGTTTCGATCTCCTCTATACGTTATCCGGTCTTGTGGTCGGTTTCCTGATTGGCCTGACGGGCGTCGGCGGCGGCTCGCTGATGACGCCAATCCTGGTGCTGATCTTCGGCGTGCACCCCGCATCCGCCGTCGGCACGGATCTTCTCTTCGCCGCTGCGACGAAGATCGTCGGGACCGGCATTCATGGCTGGAAGGGCACCATCGACTGGAAGATCGTCCGCAATCTCGCGCTGGGCAGCGTTCCGGCGTCTGCGCTGACACTCTATTTCATCTCGGGCGTCGACCATACGGCGCAGTCAAAGATGCTGACGCTGATACTGGGCATCGTGCTCTTGATCGTGTCTATCGTCCTGATCTTCCGGCCGCTGATTGTGCGGCTGTCACTGAACATCCAGCGCGAGCGTGCACCGCTCACCGCCACCCAGCGCGCCGTGGCGACGGCGGTTCTCGGCCTCACGCTTGGTGTCATGGTCACCGCCTCTTCCGTCGGTGCCGGCGCGATGGGCGTCACCATCCTGCTGATCCTCTACCCGTTCCTGAAGCTGAGCGATCTTGTCGGCTCCGATATCGTTCACGCCGTGCCGCTGACGCTGATCGCGGGCGCAGGCTACTGGTATCTCGGCGAGGTCAAGCCGCTGATGCTTGGCGCCCTTCTTCTGGGCTCCATCCCGGGCGTTATCGGGGGCAGCCTGCTGGCCCCGCGCCTGCCGGATCATTACTTGCGTCCGGCGCTTGCAGCGGTGCTTGGCGCCGCCGGCCTCAAGATGCTGTTCTAGAAGTATTTGCCGTTAGGCAACTCCGGATGCAAAACCGGTGTAAACTCTTCCTGGAAATGCTCGCCGCATCAGCCCGCAATGTAGGCTTCGATCGCGCTCATCACGATCTGCTTGCGGTCGAGATTGTAGGCGACCGAAGTATCGATCCGATCCTTCAGGACGGAGGAGAGTTCCGAAATACGCGCCGCAGCAGCCAGATCCCCGTTCAGAGCGGCGCTGCGGGCGTCCTGCTCGATTCGGCGTATCAGATTGTCGGTGAAGAAGGCGAAGATCGTTTCGCCGCCCTTGGCGGAAAGCGCATCTGCGAGCTTGATGAGGTCCTGTCTCTGTTGCCCGCCAGAAGCTTGCGACAGCACGTTCTCGAATGCATTCAGGATTTCCAGACCACCATAATTGACGAGCTTGAGCGCCTCCGAGACGCTGCCTCCGGCCTGGGCAAAAAGCGCGTCGCGGCTTTGCGCGCTGATCTCGAAACCGAGCGCGTTGAGCGCGCGCTCCAGATCGGCATCCGAAAGCGGGCGCAGCGGCAGCGGCAGGCAGCGCGACCGGATCGTCGGCAAGAGCTTGCCTGGCGCATGCGACAGAACCAGGAACATCGCCCGCTTGGGCGGCTCTTCCAGCATCTTGAGGATCGCGTTGGCAGCATTGCGATTGAGATCGTCGGCCGTGTCGACGATGACGATGCGCCAGTTATCCGAGCCGGACGTCTGAGCAAAGAATCGCCCTGCCCGCCTGACCTCGTCGATCGTGATTGCGCTCTTGAAGCGCCCAGCCTTTTCGTCGAACGGCCGCGTCAGATGGATGAGGTTATGCGATGCGCCCGAGGCGACTTGTCGGAAGTGGGTGGAGGCCGGATCAGGCTGTGCAACGATTTCCGGCGCGGACAACGCATCAGGATGGGCCAGAACATGATTGGCGAAGCGGAAGGCCAGCGTCGCCTTGCCGATGCCCTCAGGGCCTTCGATCAGGATGGCGTGATGGCTCTTGCCGGACCTGTATGCGCGGCCCAGAAAGGCCAGCGCGGCGTCATGGCCGAAGAGTGACAGGGTCTCGGCCGGTGGACGCGCGCCATCCAGGATGGCGTCTTCCGGACTGCTCATCGTGCGGCACTCGCCCGATTGCTGACGGGCCGGCTCCGAATCGGCAGCATGGGCTCGACAATCCGGTAGACAGCTTCGGCAATCGCCTCCACCTCGCCAGACGCATCGACGACCCGGCAACGGAACGGCTCAGAGGCTGCGATATCGAGAAAGGCTTCGCGCCGCGTCTTGTGCGTTTCCAGCTCTTCCCTCTCGAAGCGGTCGGGCGACGCCTCGCTATCGATCGCGTCGAGGCGCTTGCGGGCGCGGGCCAGTCCGATTTCAGCCGGCAGGTCGAAAATGATCGTGCAATCCGGGATCGTGCCATTGATGGCGACCCGCTCCAGATTGGCGACGAAATCATGCGGCAGGTTGCCGGTCACGCCCTGATAGACGCGGGAGGAATCCATGAAGCGGTCGCAAAGGACGACGGACCCCGCGGCCAGCGCCGGCTTGATCAGTTCTTCGACATGGTCGTTGCGTGCGGCGGCGAACAGGATGGCCTCCATCCGAACGCCGAATTCTTCTGCCGCGCCCGAAAGAATGACATGTCGGACGGCCTCGGCACCGGCGGAGCCTCCCGGCTCGCGGGTCATGATCACTTCGTAACCGGAGGCGCGCAGACGCTCCGCCAGCAGCCGAATCTGTGTCGACTTGCCGGCGCCCTCGCCGCCTTCAAAGGTCACGAACAATCCGTTGTTTGCCGCCAAAGCCTTTTCCCGATCGGACATGCAATGTCCGCTATCCATTGTTAGAGCCAGAAGAACAGCAGCTCCCACACTGCGTCAAGTGCACGGCCTGTGAGTGTTCCGCCAGGAACATCGTTCTGGGCATAAACAGGCACTTCCTGCAGCACTTCCTCACCATTGTACAGCCTTAGAGCCCCGACCTTTGCGCCTTTTTCGACTGGGGCCTTGAACGGCCAGTCGTACGCGATCCGGGCTGTCACCCGATCCGGCAGCCGCTTGTCCTGAAAGATGGAAACCGGGGTCTGCGCAGCCACCGGGACGCGCGAATCAGCACCGCCATAGACTGGTACGTCGCCAATCACCTCGCCGGCCGCGAAGATCTGCCGTTTCTCGAAGGCGCTCAACCCCCACTCAAGGATCGCCTTGGCCTCGTCTTCCCGCTCCTTCGGACTGGAAAGGCCGCTCATGGCAAGATAGAGACGAACTCCGTTCCGCTCAACCGTCGCGACGATGCCGTATCCTGCATCCTCGGAATAGCCCGTGGCAAAACCGTCACTGCCCTCGACGCTCGCAAACAGAGGGTAGCGATTGCGCTGCCTGATCTTGTTCCACTCGAAATCGCGGATCGCGAAATACGGAAAGAATTCCGGATAATTGTCGTGCAGGTCCCGCGACAGCATGACCAGCTCACGCATCGTCATCCGGTTGCCGTCGTCCGGCAGGCCCGACGAATTGGCGAAGATAGATTTCTTCAGGCCGATCTCCTTGGCCCGCGCGTTGAGCTTTTCCGTAAAAGCCGAATCGCTCCCGGAAATGCCTTCTGCCAGAATGATGCAGGCGTCGTTTGCCTGTTGGACGATGACACCCTTGAGAAGATCCTCAACCCGAATGCGTGATTTGAGTGCCGCAAACATGGTCGACGTGCGCGACAGCGCGCCGCCCGTACGCCAGGCATGTTCAGACACCGGAAATTCGGTGTCGATCTTCAGATCACCTGTCTTGAGGAGATGAAACACATATTCCGCCGTCATCAGCTTCATCAGCGATGCGGATTGCACCAGGTCGTCGGCTTTCTTGTTCAGAAGGATCGTGCCGGTCTCGGCCTCGATCATGAAAGCCTGCTTCGCCTTCGTCGCGATCGGCTCACCGGCATATACCGGTGCAAGGCTCGACAGCCAAAGCCCGACGAATGCCGTCAGGATGCAAGCAGCCTTTGACCAGGTTTTCATCGTCTGCGCCCTGTTCTTCCGTCTCGGAGGGCAGCCGGAATGCTTCGCCGCCTCAGCCGCCGTTATCGCCTACATAGGATGCGCGAATCTTGTCCGCGTTCAAATCATATGTTTCAGCGACCAATGCCCGGAAAGGCGCGCCGGCGCCAGAGCGATCTTCGGCATTGACATAACCGGATGCCAGACTGCGCTCATGGCCGGAGGCCAGTTCGAGGGTGCCCGGGCGGACGCGCGGGACAGGCCCGATCTCCGGCAGGAGGACGAAGCTGGGCGACTGCACCTGGAACGGAATGGGTTCATTGGCGGGCTCGTTGAGCGCCAGCGTCGGCGCGCGGCGAGGCGCAGGGACCGCAGTCGGCATCTGAATGCGGTTCGGCAGAGCGCTCGCTGGCAAACGCGAATCGTTGGACGCGACCATCACGCCGGGCGCAACCTGGCTCGGGATGATGCGGCTGCCCTTCGGAATATAGGACGCCATGAGGAACGCCTGATCCTGGCCGTCCATGCGGGCCTTGCCGACATATTGAACCCGGACCTTGGCAGTGCCGTGGCCCTTCATGTCGAGCATTTCAGCCGTCTTGCTCGACAAGTCGATGATGCGACCGCGCTCGTAGGGGCCGCGATCGTTGACGCGGACGATGATCGAAGCACCGTTCGTCATGTTGGTCACGCGGGCATAGCTCGGCAGCGGGAATGTCGGATGGGCGGCCGTCAGCGCGCTGGTATCATAGATCTCGCCGTTCGCCGTATAGCGGCCATGGAAGGCGGAGCCGTACCAGGAAGCGAAGCCGACGCGATCGTAGTTGCGGTCTTCCTTCGGATAATAGACCTGCCCCTTGACGACATAGGGCTTGCCGACCATCTCGCGGCCGCCACCCTTGGGAACCGGACCATGATAGACGACGCGAGGGCTTGCCTTCACACCGTATTTCGACTCGGCGAAATATTCCTTGCCGTGCCTTGAAGCTGTCTTCGTTGCAGTTGTGGTGCCACAGGCCGCAAGAGACCCCATGGCGAAAGAAAGCGTAAGCAGACGCAGTCCCGTTTTGACGCGGCGATCCACCATACTCGATTGTCCCCTTGCAACGCTACACAGTACAAAAACGTATGCGGGACGAGTGGCGACGCCTGTTTCCCCGCGCCGCCGCTTATGCCGCTTTTTAATCTAACTGTTCCTTAATCATGACAGGAAAAGGGCGGAACACCCAGGCAAAGCCGCAACAGCGGGGCGATCTTTTACTTTATGGTTACCAGACGGTTAAGGCCGATGCCGCAGACAGGCAAATCACACATCGCTCGGCGATAAAAACATAATATATTCAATATACAAAAGGAGTTGTAAAAGCCTCGAAAAAGGTTGAAGCCTTAGCCTTTGCATGTAGTTTTGCGAGTGTGGCGGAATACACGGGGGTGATTCTCGCTCGTTTTCGATGCGGCATCCATATTGGGTGTCGCGTCCGCAATTCCATTTCGATCAAATCGGCCGCAGGACTCCAGACGCCTTCGGCAGAGGGCGGGACTTTGTATGAATAAACATTTTCTTTTACACTCCGTGGCGCTCGGGGTGCTTGTTGTTGTCGGACACAATGATGTGGCGCTTGCAGCCTGCTTTACCAGCGGCACCTGCACAAACAACGGGACACTGAGCGGCTCCGGAGCACATACGATCGACTCCAGCGCTGCGTTGGATCTGACAAACAACGGATCGATCATCGGCCCCGCAGGCTGGAGTGCCATTGCGGCCTCCGGCGGGCTGAACGTCACGAACTTCAACTCGATCACGGGCGGCAATACCGGGATTTTCATCACCGGTTCCAGCGCAACAATCACAAACAAGAGCAGCGGAAGCATTTCCGGCTCGGCGTTTTTCGGCGTTCACGCAACGAATGGTGCTTCGTCTGTAACGATTGTCAACGACGGCACCATCTCCGGAAAATCCGGTATTCTCAGCCAGGTCACGAGCTCTGCAACAGTGACCAACCGTGGCACGATCAGCAGCACGGCCGCGTGGAGCGCCGGACAGACCTATGCCGGTTACGGCATCAACTTCGACAGCGGCCATGCGACGCTCAACAACTACGGTACGATCTCCGGCATGACCTCTGCCGTCATGATTGGGGCCGGCGGCAACACCTTCAATATCTATGACGGCTCGGTTTTCACCAACGGCATCGACTACAACAACAAGACCGGCAATACGACCAACTTCTACACCGGCAGCTATACGCTGGGCGTCAAGAACTACCAACTGAACACAAACACGATCAATTTGCGCGGCACCGCCCAGACGCTGATTACCTCGGGCCTCGTCAACGGTAACGGCGACATCGTCGTCGTGGACAACAGCGCGCCCCTGTCGGCGAACAGCGCCGGACCGATCGTTGCCAGCTACACGTCTTCGGTGATCAGCGACCTGCTCAGCAACGACGTCATCGTTCAGGACATCGGGATCGGCGACGTCTTCCCGCGCGACTCCGTCAACGAACAATCGCAGTCCTCGGCAAAGGCCGGCTTTTACCCGGACCGCATGAAGCTCAGGACCAGCAAGGCGCAGGCGGCCTTTGCCAATGTGCTGACGAGCTCCGCCGCCGCCAATGCGACCGGCGCACTGCTGATCGGCTCCGGCCAGACGGTTGACCGATACGGCAATCTGGTCTGGTCCCGAAGCTTCGGCGGGGCCTATTTCCAGGATCCCTTTGGCAGCATGAGCGGGCAACGCACCTACTCGGGCGGCACGATGGTCGGTTATGACTGGAACGACACGACCTGGCGGGTCGGAGGCTTCTTCGGACTCGGGCGGATGCGCACCAACCGATCGCTGTCGGCCGATCACGTCACGACGGACACCGTCTTCGGTGGGCTTTATGGTCGTTATCGCTTCGACAAGTTCAATCTGGACGCAACGCTGTCCGGCGGCTCGATTAACGCGACGACACAGCGCTACATCAACAACGGGACAGAAGTGGCGACCGGCAAGGTCAATGGCTACTTCCTTTCGCCGGAAGTGGCTCTCGGCTACAACATGAACATTGCCGATGGCTGGGTCTTCACGCCGACGGGACGCCTGCGCTATGTCGGCGCCTTCAGCGACCCCTATACCGAGACGGGTTCGAGCCAGAATGTCAGCTATGGCAGAAGCGTTTCGCAGTCCTTCGAGGAGCACCTTGAGCTGCGCCTGACGCACAATGTGAAGGACGACCGCGGCCTGACCTCAAGCTATTACGTTCAGGCGGCGGCGATTGCAGCCCAGCGCGTCGGCCCGGACGGGTTTGCGGCCAATCTGGCCGGGACGAGCTTCACGGTGGGCGCCGGCGGAGCCCGGGCGAAGGCAGGCGGATCGCTCAGCGTCGGAATGAATTACAAGGTCACGCAGCAGTTCGACCTCTTTGGCAGCGTCGAGGCAGCGGCATTCAGCGACAAGTCCTATTCTTTTGCCGCTCGTGGCGGGATCAAGGTTTCGTTCTGACCGATCCCAAGCATCGACTTTCGACAGACAATCAGGGCAGCCTGAGCAAGAAAAAAGACGCCTCTAAAGGGCGTCTTTTTTTGTGATAGGTCAAATGATGGGCTGTCTTAAACCGGATCGATATCGCCCCTCGCCCAGTTCTCCATCGTTTCCGCATAGAAGTCGGCGAACCGGTTCTCGGCGATGGCCGCGCGGATGCCCTGCATGAGCTCCTGATAATAGGCGAGATTGTGCCAGGAGAGCAGCATTCCACCGAGCGCCTCGTTGGCGCGGACGAGATGGTGGAGATAGGCGCGGGAATAGTCGCGCGAGGCCGGGCAGGACGACGCTTCATCCAGCGGGCGCAGATCTTCTGCATGGCGGGCGTTGCGGATGTTCACCTTGCCGCGCCGCGTGAAGGCGAGGCCGTGGCGGCCCGAGCGGGTCGGCATGACACAGTCGAACATGTCGACGCCGACGGCAACCGATTTCAGGATATCTTCCGGCGTACCGACGCCCATCAGATAGCGCGGCTTTTCTGACGGCAGAACCGGCAGCGTCGTTTCCAGCATCTGCAGCATGACCGCCTGCGGTTCGCCGACGGCGAGGCCGCCGATGGCATAGCCCTTGAGGTCGAGCGCCTTGAGCGCTTCGGCCGAGCGAACGCGCAGGTCCGGCTGGTCGCCGCCCTGCACGATGCCGAACATGGCCTTGCCCGGCTGGTCACCGAAGGCCACCTTGCAGCGCTCGGCCCAGCGCACCGACATTTCCATGGCACGCTCGATTTCCTTGCGCTCTGCCGGCAGTGCGACGCATTCATCGAGCTGCATCTGGATGTCGCTGTCGAGCAGGCCCTGAATTTCGATGGACCTTTCCGGCGACATGTGGTGCAGCGAGCCATCGACATGGCTCTTGAAGGTCACGCCCTGTTCGTCGAGCTTGCGCAGGCCTGAGAGCGACATGACCTGAAAGCCGCCGCTGTCGGTGAGGATCGGCTTTTCCCAGCGGATGAGATTGTGCAGACCGCCAAGCCGAGCCACGCGTTCGGCACCCGGACGCAGCATCAGGTGATAGGTATTGCCGAGAATGATATCGGCGCCCAGATCGCGGACCTGGTCGAGATACATGGCCTTGACCGTGCCGACGGTGCCCACCGGCATGAAGGCCGGCGTGCGGATTTCGCCGCGCGGCATGGAGATCTGGCCAAGGCGCGCCTTGCCATCGGTGTTCTTGAGCTGGAATTGAAAGGCTTGGCTCATCGGTCGTTCCTGAATAGCAGGCTCGAATCCCCGTAGGAATAGAAGCGGTAGCCGTTTTCGATCGCGTGTTCGTAGGCCGCGTGCATGGTCTCGAAGCCGGCAAAGGCGGAGACCAGCATGAAGAGCGTCGATTTCGGCAGGTGGAAATTGGTCATCAGCACATCGATCGCGCGGAAGCGATAGCCCGGCGTAATGAAAATGTCGGTGGCGCCGGACCAAGGCTCGATCACGCCATCCTCGCGGGCCGCGCTTTCGAGCAGCCGCAGCGAGGTCGTACCGACGGAAACGATGCGGCCACCGCGGGCGCGCACCGCGTTCAGCGCGGCAGCCGTTTCGGCGCTCACAGTGCCGCGCTCCTCATGCATCTTGTGGTCGGACGTGTCGTCGGCCTTGACCGGCAGGAAGGTCCCCGCCCCCACATGCAGCGTCACGAAATGCCGCTCGATGCCGCGCTTGTCGAGCGCGTCGAAAAGGCGGGGCGTGAAATGCAGGCCGGCTGTAGGCGCTGCAACAGCGCCATTCTCGCGGGCATAGATGGTCTGATAGTCGGTCTTGTCCTTCTCGTCCTCGGCACGCTTGGCCGCGATATAGGGCGGCAGCGGGATATGACCGGCGGAAAAGATCGCCTCGTCCAGCGCCGGGCCGGAGAGATCGAAGAGAAGCGTCACCTCCGCCTCGTCGCGCGCCTCGACGGTCGCATCAAGCGTGCCCAACATGCAGGTCTCGCCGGCATGGCCAAACTGGATGCGGTCGCCGGACTTGAGCCGTTTTGCGGGACGGGCAAAGGCCTTCCAGCGTGCGGCGTCGACGCGCATGTGGAGAGTCACGGAAATGCTCGCCCCTTCGCCGCCTTCGCGGGTCCGGAAGCCTTCGAGCTGGGCCGGAATAACCTTGGTGTCGTTGAAGACCAGTGCGTCGCCGGGCTGGAGCAAATCCGGCAGGTCGAGAACGCCTCTGTCCGACAGGACCGGATCGGCATTCGCGTTCACGACGAGCATACGGGCACTGTCGCGCGGATCGGCGGGCCGCAGCGCAATGTTTTCTTCAGGCAGATCGAAGTCGAACAGGTCTACACGCATGGTCTTTTTGGATTTCCGGGCACTTCGGGGATGCCCTTAAACATGAAAACGCCCCGACAGCAAAGGCCGGGGCGCATATTTGATATCGCGCGAGACGATCAGGCGTCTGCAGCAACCTTCATCGACACAATGGTATCGGGATTGCGAACGGGTTCGCCGCGCTCGATCTTGTCGATATTGTCCATGCCTTCGATGACCTGACCCCAGACGGAGTACTGACGGTTAAGCCACGGTGCATCCGTGAAGCAGATGAAGAACTGCGAATTGGCGGAGTTCGGGTTCTGCGAACGGGCCATGGAGCAGGTGCCGCGCACGTGGCTCATGTTGGAGAATTCGGCCTTCAGGTCCGGCTTTTCGGAGCCGCCCATGCCAGCGCGGGCCGGGTTGAAGTCCTTGCCACCCGTCTTACCGAACTTCACGTCGCCCGTCTGAGCCATGAAGTCTTCGATGACGCGGTGGAAGACGACGCCGTCATAGGCGCCTTCGCGAGCCAGTTCCTTGATGCGCGCAACGTGGCCGGGGGCCAGATCCGGCAGAAGCTGGATGACGACCTTACCCTTGGTCGTTTCCATGATGATGGTGTTTTCCGGATCCTTGATCTCGGCCATTGGGTGTCTCCTTCAGTCTATTGGTTCGCGACGCCGGCAGCCGGTCAGGGCTTGCCGACCGTCACCTTGATCATCTTGTCGGGGTTCGAAACTTCGCCATTGCTGCCTTCGCCGCGCTTGATCTTGTCGACGAATTCCATGCCCGAGACGACCTTGCCGACGACCGTGTACTGGCCGTTCAGGAAGGAACCGGGGGCAAACATGATGAAGAACTGCGAATTGGCAGAGTCCGGGTCCTGGGAGCGCGCCATCCCGACCGTGCCGCGCTCGAAGGGAGCCTTGGAGAACTCGGCCTTCAGATTCGGCAGGCTGGAGCCACCCATGCCGGCCATCTGCGGCTTGTAGTTCTTGGCGGAGTTGCCGTACTGGACGTCGCCGGTCTGGGCCATGAAGCCTTCAATCACGCGGTGAAACACCACGCCGTCATACTCGCCCTTCTTGGCGAGCTCTTCCAGGCGCTTGACGTGGTTCGGAGCGACGTCATTCGCCAACTTGATGACAACGGGACCGTCCTTCAGCTGAATGGTCAGGAACTCGTCGGCAGCGCGTGCAACCGAGGCCGAGAAGGCGGCGATCGAAACGAGGCCGGCGGCGAGAATGTGAGACAGTTTCATAGAAGCTCCGTAAGATGAGATCAGTGGCGCGCCGTCTTGGCGGCAAGCGCCTGGAGGACGGCGGCAGGAACGAATGCGCTGACATCGCCGCCCATGAGGGCGATCTGCCTCACCAATGTGGCGGTAATGGGCCTCGAGGTGGCGCCTGCCGGCACAAACACCGTCTGAATGTCGGGCGCCATCTGGCTGTTCATGCCGGCCATCTGCATTTCATAGTCGAGGTCGGTGCCGTCGCGCAGGCCGCGGATCAGCACCGAGGCGCCCGCCTGCCGTGTCGCATCAACCGCGAGATTGGAAAACGAGACCACCTCGATCCGGCCCTCTGCGTTGGGCAGCACGGCCATGACGGAACTGCGGATGAGCTCCGACCGTTCCTCGAAGGTGAAAAGCGGCGCCTTGCCGGGATGAATGCCGATCCCGACAATCACCCGCTCGCACAGGTTCAGCGATTGGAGAAGCACATCGAGATGACCGTTGGTCATCGGATCGAATGAACCTGGATAGAAGGCGACGGTCATCAGAACCCCAAGAATGTTCGCCGCCTTTTGTCACGGATGCTCTTCGGCTGCAAGCAAAATGGCCCATCGCGGGGCACTCCTGAAGCTGAACGCCCTATGAATGCACCATTCAAGGATGCTTCAGCCTCGCCCTCATACTCTGTCAACCATGCCGGACGAAGGAAGCCAGATGGAACCAAATTAGAGTTCCGGCGTTGAGGATTTGGAAATGCTTGCCGTGTTGATGATTGGTGCAGCAACAGCCGCTCTTGGACTTGAACTGCTTCTGGAAAGCCAGTTCGGGACAGAATTGAAAGAACGCGTTGTCACCTTTGTAACTGCGTCAACCCGGCGAACCGTACGATAAACCGGACACGGAACCTGAAGGAGAACTGAAATGCTCATCATGTCTGCCCTCGCCGGATTGATCGCCGCGATGTTCACCGCCTCCTTTGCAGCAACCATTGTTGCAATGCGTAACGAAGATGTGAGCAGCAAGGACGCGCAAAACGGGTATAATCGACCCGTATTCTGAATTTAGTGAAGGCCTCCAGCCTTAAAGATGAAGCCGGATGGGTTCCCTGCCCCTCCGGCTTTTCTTTTGTCAATTTTGACTGCGATTTTCGGGAGATTTCTGAACGCCAGATGAACGGCCCGTTCAAGCTGGTTTCAGTTGCACTGCAATAAAACTGTCCCCAATGGCGCTGGATCCTCCCATTCGGCGCGCAAGACATGAGGTGACGAGATGTTTGCAGTTCATATGATCCTTTCCGTTATCGTTCCCGTCGGGCTTATCGCGACGATCGCCATCATCGGCGAACAGCGCAATGTCCGCCGCATCAGCGCGCGCAACATGAAGTTCGCCGCCGGCGCTGCGAAGTAAGGCTTTGCCTAACGCAATTCCGGACGCGAAACCGGTTCCCACTTTCGCTCGAATTGCTTGAATACTGACTGACCCCAGTCTTCTCGCCGGATGGTTTCCCTGCCATCCGGTTTTTTGCGTCTGGACTGCGCTGACGATGAGGGAGTCAACCCTTCGCGAAGCCCGCCAGCTGGGTCATGATCTGTGCTGCGGCGACCAGCCGGCGTTCCGGCTGAGGCAGATCCCGCATGAGGAAGACGCTCTGGTCGGGGCGGATTTTCGCCATCGAGCCCTGCTTGGCGATATAGCCAACAAGCGCTGCCGGGTTCGGGAATTCCTTGTTGCGGAACTGGATGACGACGCCTTTCGGCCCAGCGTCCAGCTTCTCGACATTGGCGATCCGGCAGAGCCCCTTGATATAGACGACCTTCAGGAGATGCTGCACCTCGGTCGGCAGCGGGCCGAAGCGATCTATCAGTTCGGCACCGAAGGCGTCGATTTCTGACGGCTCCGACAGTTCGCCCAGACGTCTGTAGAGGCCGAGACGCAGATGCAGGTCAGGCACGTAGTCTTCGGGGATCATGACGGACGCCCCGACCGAAATCTGCGGCGACCAGCCGGTATCGGCGATCTCGTCAATGCCCTTCACTTCGGCCACGGCCTCTTCCAGCATCTGCTGGTAAAGCTCGAAGCCGACTTCCTTGATATGGCCGGACTGTTCCTCGCCCAAGAGATTGCCCGCGCCGCGGATGTCGAGGTCGTGGCTTGCGAGCTGGAAACCGGCGCCGAGCGTGTCGAGCGATTGCAGGACCTTGAGGCGGCGTTCGGCCGTCTGCGTCAGCACCTTGTTGACCGGCAGCGTAAAGAGCGCGAAGGCGCGCACCTTGGAACGGCCGACGCGGCCGCGCAGCTGATAGAGCTGGGCGAGACCGAACATGTCGGCGCGATGCACGATCATCGTGTTCGCCGTCGGCACGTCGAGGCCGGATTCGACGATGGTCGTCGAAAGCAGCACGTCATACTGCCCGTCATAGAAGGCGTTCATCACGTCTTCCAACTCGCTCGCTGCCATCTGGCCATGGGCCACGGCGACCTTCAGTTCCGGCACGCTCTCACTGAGGAATTCGTGAATTTCCGAAAGGTCGGACAAGCGCGGGCAGACATAGAAGCTCTGGCCGCCGCGATAATGCTCGCGCATCAGCGTCTCGCGGATCACGAGGCCGTCGAAGGGCGAGATGAAGGTGCGCACCGCCATGCGGTCGACCGGCGGCGTGGTGATAAGCGAGAGTTCGCGCACACCGGTCATGGCGAGCTGCATGGTGCGCGGGATCGGCGTGGCGGAGAGCGTCAGGACGTGGATGTCCGACTTGAGCTCCTTCAGCCGCTCCTTGTGTTTGACGCCGAAATGCTGCTCTTCGTCGATGATCAGCAGGCCGAGATTAGCGAACTTGATGCCGCTGCCGAGCAGCGCATGGGTGCCGACCACGATATCGGTCTTGCCACTCGCCAGCTCCTCCTTGGTCAGCGCCAGTTCCTTCGACGTCACCAGACGCGATGCCTGGTTGATACGGATTGGCAGGCCACGGAAGCGCTCAACGAAGGTCTTGTAGTGCTGGCGGGCGAGAAGCGTCGTCGGCACGACCACGGCAACCTGAACGCCGTTCATCGCCGCAATGAAAGCGGCGCGGAGCGCCACTTCCGTCTTGCCGAAGCCGACGTCGCCGCAGACCAGGCGATCCATCGGCTTGCCGGCGCCCAGATCCTCGCGCACGGACTCGATGGCCGTCAGCTGATCGTCCGTCTCGTCGTAGGGGAAGCGGGCGGCGAATTCGTCATAGACGCCATCCGGTGCTGCGAGCACCGTGGCATGACGCGTCAGACGCTCGGCGGCGATGCGGATCAGATGGCCCGCCATATCCAGCAGGCGCTTCTTGAGCTTGGCCTTGCGCGCCTGCCAGGCGACGCCGCCGAGCTTGTCGAGCGGCACTTCCGTGCCCTCGCCGCCGAAGCGGGAGAGAAGGTCGATATTTTCGACCGGCAGGAAGAGTTTCGCGCCCTCGGCATATTGCAGTTCAAGGCAGGCATGCGGCGCACCGGCGGCCTCGATGGTGCGCAGGCCTACGAAGCGACCAATGCCGTGTTCGGCGTGGACGACGATGGCGCCCTCGTCCAGCCCCGCGACTTCCGAGATGTAATCCGCGCCACGCTTGCGGCGCTTCGAACGGCGCACCATGCGGTCGCCGAGAATGTCCTGCTCGCCGACGATGACGACTTCGCCCGCCTCGAAGCCGCTTTCGAGCGAGAGGACGGCAGCAGCCGCCTCGCCCTTGTCGAGCGACTTCAGTTCGGAAAAGGCCTTGATCGGCTTGATGCGGGCCAGGCCGTGTTCGCTCAAGACCTGAAGCAGGCGATCGAGAGAGCCTTCCGACCAGCCGGCAATGACGACCTTGCGGCCCGCTGCGCGCTTGTCAGCGATATGCTTGACGGCAAGCTCGAAGACATTAACGCGTTCGCCCGTCTCTTCAGCCCCTTGCGCCTTGGCCCAGCGCGGGCCGGGCCGCGCATCCGGGGACATGACCTTGCGGCCGGCCAGCTCATCCTCGGCAAAGGGCGTGATCCGGATCGCGCCGCGCGCGGCGAGCATGGCCGACAGGTGCTCGGCGCTCAGATAAAGCTGTTCCGGCGGCACCGGCTTGTAGGGCGCGGATTGCGCCGTCTTGCCCTTGCCCGGTTCGCCGGCGCTTTTGCGCGCCTCGTAATAGTCCTCGATGAGGTTGAAGCGCTCGCGCGCGGCCTCCTCCAGCGTATGGTCGGTGACGATGCGGAAGTTCTCGATCTGGTCGAGAACGGTTTCCAGCTCCTCGTAATAGAGCGGGAGCCAATGCTCCATGCCGGCGAAGCGGCGGCCTTCGGACACGGCCTGATAGAGCGCGTCGTCGCGGGTGGCCGCGCCGAACATCGAAAGATAGTTCTTGCGAAAACGGCTGATCGTTTCCGGCGTGAGCGTGACTTCGCTCATCGGGTTGAGATCGAGCGAGCGGGCCTGCCCCGTCGTGCGCTGGCTTGCGGGATCGAAATGGCGGATCGTTTCGAGCGTATCGCCGAAGAAGTCGAGCCGCACCGGCTCCGCCTCGCCCGGCACATAGACATCGAGAATGCCGCCGCGCACGGCGAACTCACCGACCTCGCGCACTGTCGGCACGCGTTCGAAGCCGTTGCGCTCCAGCCGTGCGGCGATGTCTTCCATGCGGATGACCTGACCGGGGCGCGCCGAAAAGGCCAGCGCCTCGATGACCTCGCGCGGCGGCACCTTCTGCAGGACGGCATTGGCGGTCGCCAGAAGAATCGTGGCGTGAGGATGCTTCGCATGGCGCGCCAGTGCCGCCAGCGTGGAGAGCCGTTCGGCGGCAACATCGGCGCCGGGCGAAACGCGGTCATACGGCAGGCAGTCCCAGCCTGGTAGCGTCAACACCGGAATGTCGGGGGCGAAGAAGGAGAGCAATTGCGTGAGATCGGCCAGCCGCTGGCCGTCCGAAACGAGATAGGCAATCGCCGCCCCCGACCGCGCCATGTCGGCCAGGATCATCGCCTCCATGCCGGGCGGCACGGCCGCAACCGCAGCCGGGCCGTCTGCGGCCAGAAGCTTTTTCACGTCCAGCGGAGATGTCATCAGGCTTGCTCGTTTAATGGAATCAAGAGGATCAGGATTGCGGCTTCAGGATCGGGTCGAAGTCGGGCCGGTAGGAAGCGATGCGTTCGAAGAGCGGCGTCTGGTAAACCTCCGGCACGGGCTTTTCGCCGGTGATGTACTTCACCAGATCCGCATCCTCCTCCGCCATAATGCGCTCGAGTTCGTCGAGTTCCTCGTCCGACAGCGTGGCAATCTCATCATCGGCAAACTGGCCGAGGATCAGGTCCATCTCGCGGATGCCGCGATGCCAGGCGCGAAAGAGAATGCGCTTGCGGCGCGGCGAGATTTCAGCGCTCGAGCGTGTGGTTCCAGTCATCAGTCCATTCCTCGTTTGCGGTCTCTATAGTCCTTGGAAATCGCCTTGTCAGCCTTGCATTTGCTCGAAGTTGCGGGGCATGGTTCCGGTCATGAGACCCGCGATCCTCGATCCACTTTTTGCGCCACTATCCACGCTGCCCGGCATCGGGCCGCGCACCGGCGATCTTTACGCAAAGCTCCTCGATCGCGAAAACATAGACGATTGCAGGATCTTGGACCTCGTTCTTCATGTTCCGTCTTCATTGATCGACCGGCGCAACCAGCCGGGCATTGCGCTCGCACCGGAAGGCACGATCGTCACGATCAAGGGTTTCGTGGACCGCCACCAGCCACCGCCGCGCGGCAACGCCTCAGCCCCCTATCGCGTTTTCATCCATGACGAGACGGGAGAATTGGCGCTCACCTATTTCCGGGTCAAAGGCAACTGGCTGGAAAAGGCGCTGCCTGTTGGCGAGGATGTGATCGTCTCCGGCAAGGTCAACTGGTTCAACGGCCGTCCCTCCATGGTCCATCCAGACTATGCCGCCAAGGCCGACGAGCTGGACAAGCTGCCGCTCGTTGAGCCCGTCTATCCGATGACGGCAGGGTTATCTCCTAAAGCATTGCGCAAAGCCGTTGAGGCGGCGGTCGAGCGGCTGCCCGATCTACCCGAGTGGTTGGATGCTTCACTGATGTCGAAGCACAGCTTCCCGTCGGTCAAGGAGAGCTTCGAGCGGCTGCATCATCCGCGCGACGCCGCCGACCTCGACTTGCAGGCACCGGCCCGGCGCAGGCTGGCCTATGACGAGTTTCTGGCCGGACAGATCTCGCTGGCGCTTGTCCGGCAAAGGCTGCGCAAGGCGGCCGGCATTCCGGTTCATGCAACGGGCGAGCTCTCCACCCCCATCCGCAAGGCCATGCCGTTTTCGCTGACGGCGAGCCAGGAGAAGGCCGTTCAAGCCGTGCTGGAAGACATGGCCGGCGACCAGCGGATGCTCAGGCTGCTGCAAGGCGATGTCGGCTCCGGCAAGACCGCCGTGGCGCTGATGGCGATGGCTGCCTCCGTCGAGGCCGGCGGTCAGGCCGTGCTGATGGCTCCGACCGAAATTCTGGCCCGACAACATCTCGATACGATTTTAAAATACACCGTGAATACAGATATTTCCGTCATTCTTCTAACAGGAAAAATGAAGGCGGCGGAAAGGCGCGAGGCACTGGAGCGTATCGAAAGTGGCGAGGCCGATATCGTTATCGGCACCCATGCCCTCTTCCAGGACAACGTCAATTATTCCAATCTCTTGCTGGCCGTCGTGGACGAGCAGCATCGCTTCGGCGTGCATCAGCGGCTGCGACTGACGGCCAAGGGTCTCTCGCCGCATATGCTGGTCATGACCGCGACGCCGATCCCGCGCACTCTCGTGCTCGCCGCCTTCGGCGACATGGACGTCTCCAAGCTCACGGAGAAGCCAGCCGGCCGCAAGCCGATCCAGACAGCAGTCATCCCCATGGAGCGAATTGGCGATATCGTCGAGCGGCTGCGGGCGGCAACCACCGAGGGCAAGAAGGCCTATTGGATCTGCCCGCTGGTGGAGGAATCCGACGTTTCCGATCTCATGTCGGCGGAGGAGCGTCACGCAGTCCTCACCAAGGCGCTTGGGCAGCGGATTGGCCTCGTGCATGGGCGGATGACGGCTGCCGAGAAGGATGAGGCGATGGGGCTGTTCAAGAGCGGCCAGACCCGCCTCCTCGTCGCCACCACCGTCATCGAAGTCGGCGTTGACGTGCCGGATGCGACGATCATCGTCATCGAACACGCCGAGCGCTTCGGCCTCGCCCAGCTTCACCAGCTGCGCGGCCGCGTCGGACGCGGCGACGAAGCCTCGACCTGTCTTCTGCTATACAAGGGCCCCTTGAGCGAAAACGGCCGTGCGCGGCTCAACATCATGCGCGAGACCGAAGACGGGTTCCTGATTGCCGAGGAAGACCTGAAGCTGCGCGGCGAAGGTGAGTTGCTCGGCACGCGCCAGTCCGGCACGCCGGGCTTTCATCTGGCAAGTCTTGAGGCGCATGGCGACCTTCTGGAGATGGCGAGGAAGGACGCCGCCTATATCCTGACCAAGGACCCCAACCTTGAAGGTGAACGCGGCGACCGCATTCGCGAACTTCTCTATTTCCACCGCCGCGACGAGGCGATCCGCTTCCTTCGTGCAGGCTGATCGTTGCTCAACCTTCGATGCGACGCAGGCGGTTCAAGTCCTGATCCACCTGGGCCATCATCTGCTTCTGACGGCTGGCGATGGACTCGGCCTGCCCCATGATGGCGTTGATCGATTCGAAGCCCTTGAAGAGGCCTGTCAATTCCCCGGCAATTCCGGAATAGCCGTCCTGCGCGCGAAGCAACTTGTCTTCGGAGGTCTGGATGCGCTGGCCGAGAAGCTTCATCGACGCCTCGACCTGATCAAGCGAGGTCCGGCTCTTGTCGAGCGTCGTCTTGGTGTCGGTCGCCAGGTTGCGGACCTCGTTGGCTACGATGGCGAAGGCCTTGCCCGCCTCGCCTGCCCGCGCCGCCTCGATCGTGGCGTTGAGCGACAGGAGATTGGTCTGCATCGTGATCTTGTCGATGACGGCAACGATGTCGTTCAGCTGCCGCATCATCTCGTTGACCTTGCCGAATTCCTCTTCGAGTTGACCGCGATCGTCGCCGGTTGCGACTTCGGCGATCCGTCCTGCAATGCCATCGCGCATCCCGGCGACACTCTCGCGCACATGGTTGGTCTCGCCGATGACCGTATCGATCTGGTCGGTCAGGTGCGACGATTGGCCGATGAAGTCGGTGAGACGGCCGATGACCTTGCGGCGAACACCGTCAATCATCATCTGCTGGTTCAGCCTGCACTGGACGAAATAGCGGGCGAAGCGAGCATACTGGATGGCGAAGTTGCTCACGAATGGATCGTAGAAGGACTGCCCCTCCTCGACGCGATAGAAGACCACTGCCGTCAGGGTCTGGTTGACGTTGATACCCAGCAACTCGCCGAAGGTCGAAAAGCCGGCTGCGGGTACATTCCAGAAGCCATCAAGACCGCGCAACGAGCGTCCATTGTTCAGGCGGCGCAGGATGCAATCGTTGAGCACAGCGGCGACCGGGGCCGGTTTGCCCTTCGCGAATTCGGCATAGTCGCGCCGCGTCTGCTCGGCGAAATCGGTGGCCTTCAACAGATGCAATTCGTCGCCCGGATTGACGTCACAGTAGAAGTTGGCGGTACCTGCCTTCGGGTCGATGCCAGAGACGGAGCGCACGAAATATTCGTCACCCATGCGGATCGCGAAGGTGTAGCCGTCGAGCCGCGCCTGAAGCTCTTCCGGACGGCAGCGCATCATCGCCGCCATCGCCTCGGTGATCGGCTTGATCTCGGTCGTGCGCACATCGATCGCCGAACGGACCTGTCGCGTCTCCGGGCTTGCCTCCATGATGGCGAGCGTCTGGCCGGTGGGCGTGAAGTTCTGGCTCTTGAAGACCCCGAAGCGGATGCCCGAAGCCATCTTGGCGAAAATGATCAGCGCGTGTCCCTGCAGAAAGCGTTCGCCGTCGAAGATCCCGGTCGTCTGGAAGTCGAGCTTGCCGCCAGACGACCCCCCAACGAAGAGACAAGGGAAGCGTCCGGCCTCGTAGACGGCTTCCATGAAATAGTTCTCGGACGCCGACAGGCCATCGATCAGGGTCAGCGCAATCGTGTCTTCCGGGTGAATGGAGAATTGCGGGCGGACATTGGCGATGTTGCGGACGATCTCGGCGACGCGGACCTGCTGCGACTTGTCGGGTGTCCCCTTGCGGATATCTTCATTGGCCAGCGAAACCGAATGGACCGAAATGCGCTGGATGATATCCGGGCTGAAAGCCTGGAGGACGACATTGTCGTAGCTACCCTCGGCGGAACAGTAGAGCGGCGCTCCGCTCAGGCCGTCGGCGCAGAGTTCACCGGCAGTCGTGACGGCAATGAAATTGCGGGTGCCGCATTGGCTGGAAATCAGCCTGCAGACGGACTGGAAATCGACGTGGGGTGAGATGTAAGCCATCACGAGGCTGGCGGGGCGCCCGGCAAAGTCCCAGAAATCGGGCGTGATCCCTTCGAGCCGCGAATTCGTCCGCCCGACATGCATCGGATCGAAATCTTGAATTTCGGTCAGCGCTTCGAAGGCTTCGTCCTCGGGCTCGTAAGCCAGCGGCGGAGCAACAATTTGCTCCCTCACGGCCTCCGGCGCGCGCGCGCCCTTGTCACTCTTCCTGATCAGCCCGAACATGTTTCCCCCACAGCTTGCCGACAGCAGGAGCGAGAATTCGCGCCAACCATTTAAGGAAGCATAAATTTAGGAAGTGAGCGTTACAGGAACTGTCTCAGGCTTGAGACATGTCAATTCTGGTACCGATTTGTCGCTGCATGAAGTGCCGAATTCTACGCTGACGACTTCGAATCGCTGGGGACCAAGCCGTATTCCGGCGTCACAAGGCCGCCGGAGATCAGGAACTTCGTCGCATCCTCGACGCTCATGTCCAGCATCCGGATCTTCGACTTCGGAACGAAGAGAAGGAATCCTGCGGTCGGCACCGGGGTTGGTGGAATGAAGACCGTGACGATCTCCTCGCCAGCTTCGGACAGGCGAAACGCAATCTCCCCCTTCACGTCGGAAGAGATGAAGCCCAGCGTCCAACTGCCCGGCGAGGGAAATTCCACCAGCCCCACCTTGCGAAATGACGTTGACTGTTCGTTGAGAACTGTCTCGAAGATTTGCTTGAGGCTCTTGTAGAGCGTCCGAACCAGCGGCATCCGATGAAGGATGGACTCACCGAAACGGACGATGGAACGGCCGATCAGGTTCTTCGCCAGAAATCCGACCAGCGTGATGAAGATCACGGCCACCAGCAGGCCAAAGCCCGGGATAGCGAACGGCAGAAACTGTTCGGGATTGTAGCGCGCGGGAATGTACGGATTGACCCAGCTGTCGGCCCACTGAACGAAGGACCATGTGAGCCATATCGTGATGGCCAGCGGCGCGCAGATGATCAGTCCGGTCAGGAAGTTGTTTCTGATGCGCGTCGCGACAAATTCGCGTTCGGGAGCTTCGGACATTGCGCGTCGGGAGCCTTTCACGATGCTGGGGCGAAGCGGCAAATCATGCCGCGTCGCACAAACAATGCCCCACCTCTCCACCGCCATGCAAGCGCATGGCTGATGAATTTCAATTTCGCCCTCAGGCGGGACCTGTTCACTCGACCGTGACGGATTTTGCCAGGTTGCGAGGCTGGTCGACGTCGGTCCCCATGATGACCGCCGTATGATAGGCGATGAGCTGGACGGGCAGCGAATAAATCATGGGCGAGATCAGTTCATCGACCTCCGGAAGCACGATCGTCGCCATCGTCTCCAGTGTCGAGGCGGCCGCGCCCTTGGCATCGGTGATGAAGACGATGCGACCGCCGCGAGCGGCGACCTCCTGCATGTTGGAGACGGTCTTCTCGAAGAAGCGGTCATGCGGGGCAATAACGATGACCGGCATCTCCTCGTCGATCAGGGCAATCGGGCCATGCTTCAGCTCGCCGGCGGCATAGCCTTCGGCGTGGATGTAGGAAATTTCCTTGAGCTTGAGCGCACCTTCCATCGCCAGCGGGTAGCTGGTGCCACGGCCGAGATAGAGCACGTCCTTGCACTTCGAAAGCTCGCGCGCCAGCGTCTCGATCTGCGGCTGGACCGAGTTGAGCACGGCGCTCATGACGCGCGGCATTTCGGTCAGATGCTTGACGGCAGCCATCTCCTCCGCCTCGCTCATCGTGCCGCGTTGGCGGGCGGCGCCAATTGCCAGGGCCGCCAGCGCCGTGAGCTGACAGGTAAAGGCCTTCGTGGAGGCGACGCCGATTTCAGGGCCGGCCATGATCGGAAACACGGCGTCCGATTCGCGGGCGATCGTCGATTCCTTCACGTTCACCACCGCGCCGATCTTCAAGCCTTCCTGCTTGCAGTAGCGCAACGAGGCGAGCGTGTCGGCAGTTTCGCCGGACTGCGAGATGAAGAGCGCAGCTCCATTCTTCGAGAGCGGCATTTCGCGATAGCGGAACTCTGACGCAACGTCGATCTCCACCGGCAGGCGCGCCAGGCGCTCAAACCAGTATTTGGAGACGAGGCCGGCCAGATAGGCCGTGCCGCAGGCAGAGATCGCCAGCCGGTCGATCGCGGCGAAATCAATCGCCCCCGGCAACTCGCGAACCTTCGCGCTGCCGAAGTCGACATAGTGGCCAAGTGCGTGGGAAATGACTTCCGGCTGCTCGTAGATTTCCTTTTCCATGAAATGGCGGTGATTGCCCTTGTCGACCACGAAGGCTGTGGCTGCGGAAATCTGTCTCGGACGCTCGATGGGATTGCCATCGAAATCCATGATTTCCACGCCGCCCGCAGTCAGGATCGCCCAGTCGCCGTCATGCAGATAAGAGATTTCGTTGGTAAAGGGCGAAAGCGCAATCGCATCCGAACCCATATACATCTCGCCCTTTCCGTAGCCTACGGCGAGCGGAGGACCGGAGCGGGCGGCCATGATCGTGTCGGGCTCATCGGCGAAGATCAGCGCCAGTGCATAAGCGCCGGTCAGTCGCTTCAAGACCGACTGAACGGCATCGCGCTTCGACTTGCCGGACGCGATTTCGCGAGCGACGAGTTGGGCGACGACTTCCGTATCGGTCTGCGAGGAGAAGACGGCGCCGCCGGCGATCAGTTCTTCCTTCAGTTCGGCGAAGTTCTCGATGATGCCATTATGCACGATGGCGACGTTGCCAACGAAATGCGGATGGGCGTTGCTCTCGGTGGGTGCACCGTGGGTCGCCCAGCGGGTGTGGGCGATGCCGATCTTGCCGGAGAGCGGGCTCTGATCGAGCACCTTCTCCAGATTGAAGAGCTTGCCTTCGGCGCGGCGGCGATCGAGCTTGCCGTTGTCGATCGTTGCAACGCCTGCGGAGTCGTAGCCGCGATATTCGAGGCGCTTCAGCGCATCCACCAGACGACCGGCAACAGGGTCACGACCGACAATTCCGACAATTCCGCACATGCGGGGCATACTCCAGCAAATGATAGTGAGGCGATTTCCTAGCGGATTTCGCCGATTGTGCAATCTGCGCTCCGGTCACATTCGGAAACTCTTGTTAATATGAAATCAGGTCTTTGCGGCTTTCAGCGCTGCACGAATGGCAGCAATCCGCTCGCGGATCAGCTTCGCCCTGCCCGGCTTGGTTTCCTGGCGAGCCCGTCCCAGCGCCAGGGCATCGTCCGGCACATCCGCCGTGATGACACTGCCTGAGGCGACATAAGCGCCGTTGCCAACCTTCACCGGCGCGACCAGCGACGAGTTCGAACCGATGAACGCGTTTTCGCCGATCTCAGTCAGGTGCTTGTTCACGCCGTCGTAGTTACAAGTGATCGTGCCGGCTCCGATATTGGCCCCGGCCCCAACGGTTGCGTCGCCAATATAGGTCAGATGGTTGACCTTGGCGCCCTTGCCGATCTCGCCCTTCTTGACCTCGCAGAAATTGCCGACCTTCGAGTCGGGACCAAGATTGGCACCAGGCCGGAGGCGCGCGAACGGGCCGACGGTTGCGCCGCCGGACACATAGGCACCCTCCAGATGGCTGAAAGCGTGCACGACTGCCCCGCCTTCCACCGTGACACCGGGGCCAAAAACGACATTCGGCTCGATCAGCGCGTCTTGGCCAATCGCCGTGTCATACGAGAGGAAAACGGTTTCCGGGGCGATCATCGTCACGCCGGAGAGCATGATTTCGAGGCGGCGGCGCTTCTGCCAGAGCGCTTCGAGCTCGGCGAGTTCGGCACGGGTATTGCAGCCGGCCAGTTCCTCTTCCGGGGCGACGATGGCCTTGGCCTTGCCACCATTGGCGCGGGCCACTTCGACAAGGTCGGTCAGATAATACTCGCCCTTGGCGTTGGCGTTGCCGATCTTTCCCAGAAGTTCGAGCGCGCGCCGACCGTTGATCGCCATCATGCCACCGTTGCAGAGAGTGACCTTGCGCTCCTCTTCGCTGGCGTCCTTGTGCTCACGGATGGCGACGAGTTCGCCATCCTTCGTCAGCAAGCGACCATAGCCAGTGGGGTCAGCGGCCTCAAAGCCGATCACCACGACGTCATAGCCTTCCGCGAGCCCGGCGCGGGCGCGCACGAGTGTCTCAGGCTCGACCAGCGGCGTATCGCCGAAGACGACGACGATGTCGTCGTAACCGCGCGCAATCGCCGCCTTTGCGGCCAGAACCGCATGACCGGTCCCCAGACGTTCGGTCTGCACGTGACTTTCGACCGCGATACCCGCCTGTCTGGCGGCAGTCTCCACCTTGTCCGCATCGCGACCGACCACCAGGGCCACATCGGCGATATCGGCCGCCTTCAGCTTCGCGGCGACATGCCCAATCATGGGTAGGCCGCCGATCGGATGCAGGACCTTGCTGAGCGAGGATTTCATCCGGGTGCTTTCGCCTGCGGCGAGAACAACAGCGAGGCAGGTGCGGGTCATGGCGATCATGGGCTCCGATCAAGATACGTTGCGGCCGCTCTAGCAGACTCGGCTTCGATTGCAAAATCTGGCGCTGCAGGTGCGATCACTGGCCCGTCTTCGGAATATCGCCGACCACCCCCAGGACAAAGAAGTCCATGGAGAGAAGCGTGCTATCCGCGGCTGTTTCGTTCTTCTTCAGCCAGGTCTTGCTGGACTGCGTCCGCACGGGCCCGTGAAATGGTTTCAACGCGCCACTGGCAATCTTCTCTTGGCTCGATTGCGCGAATTTCACGATATCGGCCGGCATGTTCCGGTAGGGCGCCATGGTGATGATGCCGGATGAAAGTCCGTCCCAGTTGACCTCACCCGCCCAGCTGCCTTCGAGATAGGCTTTGACGCGTGCGGTATCGTAGGCGCCCCAATTGTAGACGATGGCCGTCAGCTGGGCGAGCTGGCCGATTCGGCTGAGATCGTTGCCGTAGCCAAATGCGCGGAGGTTACCCGTTTCGGCGACCTGCATGGGGGCCGTCGAATCCGTCTGCTGGGTAATGATGTCGATGCCATCGGCGGCGGCGGCACGCGCTGCCTTCGCCTCCTTGTCCGGATCGAACCAGCTCCCCGTCCAATAGACCTTTGTCTTGAAGCGGGGATCAACCGACTGGGCTCCGAGTTCGAATGCATTGATGCCCTGCATCACATCCGGGATCGGGAACGGCGCGATATAGGCCGCCTGCCCCGCCTTGGACATCTTCGCGGCAATGCGGCCGGTCAGGTAACGTCCTTCGTAGAATCTCGCGTTATAGACGGCGACATTGCGCGTCGTCTTGAAGCCGGCCAGGTGCTCGAACCTGACGGCGGGATATTTCGCGGCGGCAGCCAGCACCGCGTCCATGTAGCCGAAGGCGGTGGCGAAGATCATGTTGCAGCCGGAGGCCGCAAGCTTGTCGAAAACCGGCAGAGCTGCGGAACTTTCGGGAACGCTCTCCGTGTAACTGGTCTCTACCCGGTCTCCGAAGGCTTTCTCGACCTCGAGCCGGCCGCGCTCCTGCGCCTGCGACCAGCCACCGTCGATCTTCAGGCCGGGATAGACGAAGCAGATCTTCGGCTTGTCGGCCGCCTGCGCCTGCGCGAAGCCTGCGGCGAGCACGATGGCAGTAATAATAACGCTCGGCTTCACGATGACACCCATGACCGCCTCCCTCCTTCAGCCGTCGCGGCGTCCGAGCGATGGAAACATCTGCAGGACGGCGCCGATGACGTAGAGATAGAGGCCGCTGATCACCACCCCCCAGACAAGCCATTGCGGTGAATCGAAATGCAGGAGCAACGCTGCCACGCTCAGGGCGGACCAGACCGCGAACACGGCGAGGTTCAATGGTCGAAGCCGCTTCACCCGCACCGGATGCAGAAAATTGATCGGGAGGAATGTCAGGAAGACCGAGACGGCGACCACGGCAAATGCGGTCACTTCACTGGCCTTGATGACGAAGAGCGTGAAGACGACCATGTTCCAGACAACAGGGAATCCGGAAAAGAAGTTCTCATCCGTCTTCATGCCCATGTCGGCGTAATAGATGGCGCTGGAAACGACAATCAGTCCGGCCGCCACGAAGGACCAGGGCTCGCCGATCATGTGGCTTTCATAAAGCGCGAACGCGGGCAGAAGAACGTAGGTCACATAGTCGATCACGTTGTCCAGCGTGTCTCCCGACCAGTTCGGCAGAACCTCCTTCACGCGCACCCTGCGCGCAATCGGACCGTCGATGCCATCCACGGCCAGGGCCAGACCCAGCCACCAGAACATGTCGACAAAGCGCGCTTCCGCTGCCGCGACGACACCGAGAAACGCAAGGAAGGATCCCGACGCGGTCAGAATGTGAACGGAGAACGCACGGATCTCCGCGTAGGGAACGCGCCTGTAGTTGAAGATCTTCATCGATTCGCCGTGTCTGCCTCAAACATCGATTTCATTGTCTCAATTCATGGGGCCGTTACAAGATGTCGCAGAAAATAAGTTTACCCTGCTCTCAAAAGGCATGGAAGCAACGCGGCAGCGGCTCTATATGTTTCGCCACACGCTGCATTCTCTAAGGTCTGTGATCATGGAACGCTTTGATATCGCCGTTGCGGGCAACGGACTTGCCGGACGCATTACTGCAATCGCGCTCTCAAGACTGGGGTACACTATCGCTCTCATTGGTCCGCCACCGGAAAACCAGGACGGGCGGACGACGGCGCTGATGGACCAGTCAATCGCCTTCCTCGAAGGTCTGGGCATCTGGGATGCGCTTGCAGGGAAATCGGCTGCACTCAAGACCATGCAGATCATCGATGGCACCGGCCGGCTTTTCCGTGCACCGACCGTCCCCTTCCGCGCCTCCGAAATCGGGCTGGATGCGTTCGGCTACAATTTTCCGAACTCCGCAGCGCTGGACGCCCTGGGCGACCTCATCAGCCACGACGCAAATATTCGTCTCATCGAGGGGCGGATTTCGGCAGCCACCTTCGACAACGACGCCGTGGCCCTCACACTCGACGATGGACAGACGATCGAAGCCGGTTTTGTCGGAGCCGCAGATGGCCGGAAGTCGGTGCTGCGCGACGCGGCCGGGATTTCCGTCCGGCGTTGGTCCTACCCTCAGACGGCGGTCGTCCTGAACTTCGCCCATACGATTCCGCACGCCAATGTCTCGACCGAATTTCATACGCCGACCGGACCGTTCACCCAGGTTCCGTTGCCGGGTCAGCGCTCCAGCCTCGTCTGGGTGCAGGCGCCGGCCGAGGCAGAAGCCTTTCTTGCGCTTTCCAATGAGGAGATCGCGCGCCGCATCGAGACCCGGATGCAGTCCATGCTGGGCAAGGTGACCGTCGAAGGAAGGCCGCAAGGGTGGCCGCTTTCAGGCATGACGGCGACCCGCTTTGGCCAGGGGCGCCTCGCTCTGATCGGCGAGGCCTCGCACGCCTTCCCGCCCATCGGCGCACAGGGGCTCAACCTGAGCCTGCGTGACATTATTGCGCTCTGCGACCTTCTCGGCATGAAGCGCGACCATGAAGGACCAAAGGCAGTCGGCGATGCCTTCGACCGCAAACGGCGGCCGGATGTGATCAGCCGGACCGCGAGCGTCGATCTGCTCAATCGCTCGCTGCTGTCGAATTTCCTTCCCGTCCAGTTGGCGCGCGCCGCCGGTCTGCATTTGCTCGAATTGCTGCCGCCGCTGCGCAATCTCGTCATGCAGGAAGGCGTCGCGCCCGGTCGGGGCTTGCGCGGACTTTCTTCGGGCTTACGGGAAAAGATCGCCAGGAAGCGTGCCTGAGCGCATCAGATAAAGCAGCAAGGACACGGTCAGGACCGAAAACAGGGTCGTGATCAGGACCGTCGCCGATGCTCTCTCCTGCCAGACATCATATTGTTGACCGATGACGAAAACATTCGTCGCCGTCGGCAGGGCTGCGAGCAGCACCGCTGTCTGGATCCAGACATGATCGAAATTGCCGGCGGCGCTCAGGCTCAGATACATGAGCGTCGGCAGCAGGATCAGCTTTGCGGGGACGATATAGACGATTTCCGCGGGGATCCGCTTCAGCGGGCGCAGTGCAAGCGTGACGCCCATGGCAAACAGCGCGCAAGGCGCTGCCGCCTGCGCCAGATAGTCGATCAGCCGTTGCAACGGGATAGGCGGCTGAAGGTGGAAGGCCGCAGCCGCAAAGCCGACCGCCGTGGCGATGATGAAAGGATGGAGAACGATCCTGAGCACGATGTCGCGCGCGACCATCGCGGCCGGTCTCCTCTCCTTGCCGCCGAGCGAGATCAGCGCCGGTGCGACGATGAAATGCAGCATGTTCTCGAAGCAGAAGATCAGCGCCACCGGCACGGCTGCCCGCTCGCCGAAGGCCAGCAGCGCCAGCCCCGGGCCCATGTAGCCGATATTACCATAGGCCGCCGCCAGCCCCTGCACGGTCGCTTCGGGGATGCTGGCCGCGCGGCCGAGCCAGCCGGTGGCAAAGATGACCGCGAAGACCATGTACGTGGTGCCGATATCCGTGAGGATAAAGTCGAAGCGCGTCAGCTGTTCGATCGGCGTTTTCGAAATCAGCTTGAAGAACAGCGCAGGCAGAGAGACGTATATGATGAAGATATTCAGCCAGCCGAGCGCATCGGCCGGCATCTTCTTCCAACGCGCTACGATATAGCCGATCAGGATCAGGCCGAAGAACGGCAGTACGAGCCCGGTAATATCCGCCATGTCTAAGCCTCGGCCGATTGCAATCGCGGCGAGTTAGCCGATTTGGCCCAGGATTGGAAAGGTCTGCTGGAACCAGATCGCGACATTGGCGACAAAACCGGTCAGAAATGCGATCCCTGTCAGCACAAGCAGGCCTCCCATGACCTTTTCCACAGCACCCAGGTGACGGCGGAAGCGCGACAGGAAACGCATGAAGGCGCCTGAAAAGAAGGCCGCGATCCAGAACGGAACGGCAAGGCCGAGCGAATAGACCGCGAGCAGAAACGCGCCAGACCCCGCAGTGTCCGAGGCCGCAGCGATCCCGAGGATGGCGCCCAAAACCGGCCCGATGCAGGGTGTCCAGCCAAAGGCGAAGGCAAGCCCCATGATGTAGGCGCCCGAAAGCGTCGCGGGTTTGGCGGTCGACTGAAAGCGCGCTTCCCGCGCCAGAAACCCGATGCGGAAGAGGCCCAGGAAATTGAGACCCATGATGATGATGATGATGCCGCCGATTTTGGCGAGCACGTCTATATACTGGCGCAGCAAAAGCCCGATCGCCGAGGCGCCAGCGCCGAGCGCCACGAAGACCGTGGCGAATCCCAGCGTGAACAGCAGCGACGACAGGATGACGGCATTGCGCGACCGGGCGGACGCAGCCCCCTGCCCGCCATTGCGGAAGTCCTCGACAGAAACGCCCGCCATGTAGCAGAGATACGGCGGAACGAGCGGCAGGACGCAAGGGGACAGGAATGACAGGGCGCCGGCCAGCAGCGCGCTCAAAAGCGAAATTCCGGCGACAGTCAGCATCAACTCTCCTCGCCCCTCAATCGATACAGGCTTTTGGTGCGGCGGCGGACCAAAACCGCCGCCCATATAGACCCCGCACACATCACCCGCCAATCATCTTTTCGACATCGCTGGAAAAAGCGCCAAATGGTCGCAGAAATGGCGATTTTCCGGGTTGACCCGGCAAGGCCTCCTGCATATGTTCCGCGCACTTTCCCGACCGGTTTGCTTCGGCTGACCGGACAGACGCGGGAGCGCGTAGCTCAGCCGGTAGAGCAACTGACTTTTAATCAGTAGGTCCAGGGTTCGAATCCCTGCGCGCTCACCACTTGAACCCTTGTCCATACCGAAGAGATAGGTAACAGATTGCCGCTTAGCGTCACGAGGCCCTGGCGTGACTATGGGGTCACCGCGAGAAAAGCGCTCTCTATCAACAGGAAATTTGTGCCGCAAAAATCGGTCAAACGGCAAGCGCCCTTTCGGCGGCTTTTGACTTTAGATGGATAGGTGACACGCGCGGCAACGCTCTGTGTCGACTTCGGGGCTGATTCCGGAAAGATCGCTTCTGGAAAGGTATGGACGGAAGCGGTCATCCACTGTTGCTAGCGTCAACCTCTTGCCTTGGCGTAGCCAGCCTAGCAATGACCAAGCATTCTTTCATTCGAAGGACTAAAGCAGGCAACTCGACCCCACCGTCCGCTAACGCTACCTTGTCAGGCGCGATCATAAGTGAAGGATGTCAAAAGGGTCGTCACAAAATTGCTGGCTCGTTCCTTGACCAGAATCTCCGTCCACTCGTCGGTGCCGCGAAGTCTGAGATCGGTATGGATACTGTCAACGGCTGCTTCTTCAATCCGCTTGATATGCATCTTGAATGCCGTTTCCCCGCCAGCATGATACATGTCACGTATGACCATTCGGAGTATCTCCTGGATTGCAATTTGCCAGGCAGTGTTGATCGCCTGTAACTCGTTTTTATCCGGTGGCATGAATGCTCCTGTTGCACGCGTATCTTGAGGCTCTTGCGTGGGATGCCCGCGCTCCAAAGGACTAAGCCTGCCGGGCCTTCCGGGCGGCATATCGCCTATCTCGTTCGGCCTTGCGTGCGGCCTCGTCTTCCACCAGTCGTGCGATACGAGAATTTTCGGCATTCTCACGCGCCTCTGCTGCTGCAATGGCGGTCGCCTTCGCTTCGGCCGCCGTGGCTTCCAGGCTGCTACGCTCTTCTAGCTTCAGTCGGTCCCGTTCGGCGCGACGAGCTTCGCGGGCTTCAGCAAGTGAAGCGCGCTCGGCTTGTCTGGCAAGTCGTGCTGGCTCGCCGATCTCCTTCGCGACACGGTAGGCGTCCAGAAGGATTTTCTTGGCGTCCGCAGCATTGGAACGTCGATCGGCAAGTTCATTTTTTCGAAGGTTTCTCAAATCTCTATCCTTATCGCGGCAGAAGGCGGTCAGTTTATTTTTGTGCGCTTGGCGAGAAGGCTGGATATCGCGGAGGCCCGCTCCGCTTGTTCTTTTGCAAGCCGCGCTTCGCGAAGGCGTAAGGTCTTCGCCTCGCGCAACTGTGTCGCCGACTCGAACTCTTCCATTGCCTTGTTTTTGGAAAAGAATTCGGTCTGGACATTGCCGAAGGCAATCTCTGCCAGCTGGCGCGCTCTGCTGTATGTCTCTTTCATTGAAATCCCCGGTGTGGCCATGCGGCCGAAATGAAAAAGGCCAGGCAACGGCCTGGCCTCAGATTGATAACGTGCTTCCTGCAGTGCCAGTACATCCGTGGTCAAAGGGAAGCAGCCATCGTTAGGCGGACTGAAGATTGCAGGCCGACATCTTGCCCGACTTCACGTCGCGCTCAAGCTCGAAGCCAATCTTCTGGCCTTCCACGAGTTCGCGCATTCCGGCGCGCTCGACAGCCGAGATATGAACGAAGGCGTCTGCGCCGCCGTTGTCAGGTTGAATGAAGCCGAAGCCCTTGGTGGAATTGAACCATTTAACTGTGCCAGTGGTCATGATGAACCCTTTCAAAGCATAGAGTGAGGAGCCGCGCGACAGGTGCCACGCAGATGAAACCGACTATTTTTGAAAGAGAAGATCGCTTAAAACGCGGTGCCAATCGCGAAGTAGACAAAGCTCGGCAAGCAAAAGATCGATGACCGATATCTACGCGCTCCACACAAAAAGTCAACGTTTAGTTTTCGATTCTGTCGTTTTACATCTCAGGGATGCATAATCACTGATAACACGGCGCGGAAAAAGGCACTGTCGACACGGTGAAACCGATTGATGTCTGCTTTGATGTGCATCGAACCACGACGTGCAACGAAATCCGTCTTGGCGCCGAATGCGGATTTCCGGGTTTCAGTGGGTGATAGACGAAAGCCGGCATTCGTTGTGGCATAACTGTCGAACGCGTGCTGCTCAAGCATGACGCTTACCGTTAACGTCCAGGATTCCGCAGCGGCCCTATTTATGTGAATGGCGATGGTGCAGGTCTGGGTAATGTGCGTGCTTGTGCCGAAGCGGTTCGTGCCTGTGCCAGTGTGAATGCGGTTCGGTCAATGGTCCGTCATGGACATGCTGGTGATGCTCGTCATGGACATGCGCGTGCTCGTGCTCCAACAGGTCGTGCAAGTGCTCGTGGTCGTGGCGCTCGGCCAAATGGAGCCACAAGCCGATCCCCATGAGGCATCCCGCGCCGAGAAGCTGAACCGTGATGGACTCACCCCAAACAGCCACGGCAAGCACCGCGCCGATGAAGGGAGCAAGTGAGAAGTAGGCTCCTGTCCGAGCTGTCCCAAGATGGCGAAGCCCGAGCATGAACATCACAAGGCTGACCCCCACGCCGAGGAAGCCAACGAAAGCACCGGCCAGGATAAGAGCTTGGCCAGGCAGGGATGCGCCAAACAGGATGGCCAACGCAAGATTGGTCGCACCGGCGACAAGCCCCTTGATCATCGCGATTTGGAGGGGATCAGCCGACGACAGCTTGCGCGTGAGGTTGTTGTCGATGCCCCATGACAAGCACGCTGCCGCGATAAGCAGACCGCCAATGTCGGGCACGAACTGAAAGCAGGAACGCGGACCATCCGCCCTCTGGGCACTTCGATAACTTGAAATCAGCCTGCTCGTTCACATTTTCCAGCAACATGACATGCCCTCACCCGTCATTCTTGATGCCATTTGATTGCAGGCTTCACGGCGGGAACTCATTGATGGGCGTCATCCGTCGAGCGGCGGCACAGGCGCGGTAATCGAAATCTTAGCCCGTCGATCAATACGCTCGGCCATGTGATCGCAGCCTGTTTTTCCGAAGCCAGCAACGCCTTGCGGTGATAAAAATCAGGTCTCTTTTTGCTTGCTCCCCGGACACTGAAAAGCGGTCGGCCTTTCCGCATTCGATCATCGGCAAAAGAAATACGGCAAGAGCTGTTGATGACTGTCAACGTCTTCGCGCGCTATTTGTGTAGGAAATACGCGTCGTTGGTGCGGAATTCATTCCGCCGGAAGAACGAGGTGAAGGTCATGAATGACAGCACATTGAGACAGGATATTCTCGACGAACTCGACTTCGAACCCAGCGTCGAAGCGGCGGGCATCGCCGTTGCGGCCAAGGATGGAATCGTCACGCTCTCGGGGCATGTTCCCACCTACAGCCAGAAGCTCATGGTCGAAGATGTCGTTCGACGGGTGAAGGGCGTGAAGGGGATCGCCCAGGAAATCGAAGTCCGGCCGTTCGGAACCAACCAGACGGCCGACGACGAGATCGCAAAGCGGGCGATCAAGAAGATCGCGTGGAATGCTTCCATTCCGGACAGCGCGGTGCAGGTCAAGGTGCAGAAAGGCTGGGTCACGCTCAGCGGCAAAGTGGAATGGCAATATCAGCGGGCGGCGGCCGCTGATGCTGTGCGAGATCTCGCCGGAGTGGTCGGGGTGACCAATCAGATCGAGATCAAACATCGCGTTCTGGAACTCGACGTAAAGAAGCGTATCGAAGATGCGCTGAAGCGCAATGCAGCAGTGGAAGCGCGATCCATCAAGGTGGCGGTGCTTGACGGCGGAAAGGTGCGTCTGGAAGGCCATGTTCACGCATGGTCCGAACGCCGTGCCGCCGAACTGGCAGCGTGGTCCGCAGCCGGAGTTCATGCCGTGGAAGATCGTCTGTCAGTCGGCTGAAACAGCGATATCCAAGCAGCGGCGGTGAGGTGTAGCCTTGTCTCACCTCACCAATCTGGTCCACGACGAAGGAAATTCTTCATGAGGGCAATGCTCTTGGAAAGCCCCAGATCGAAGCTCGTCTCAGTCGAGCGGCCTGATCTGCTTCCGGGCCCCGGAGAGATTCGTCTCAAAGTCGAGGCCTGCGCAGTCTGCCGGACCGATCTTCACGTGGTCGATGGCGAACTCGACCATCCGAAACTGCCGCTGGTGCCCGGACACGAAATTGTCGGCATCGTTGATGCCGTTGGTCCGGGTGTCGACAAGGCGCGCATCGGGAAACGCGTTGGCGTGCCTTGGCTGGGGCATACATGTGGAAGCTGTCCCTATTGCCAGTCCGGTGCAGAAAACCTCTGCGACGCGCCCCTTTTTACCGGCTACACGCGCGACGGCGGTTTCGCGACGCAGACGGTCGCCGATGCAGCATTCGCCTTTGACCTGGACCCGAAAGCCGATCCCGTCGCGCTCGCGCCGTTGCTTTGCGCCGGACTTATCGGATGGCGCGCCTTGTCGAAAGCCGGACGCGGAAAACGTGTCGGCCTATATGGCTTCGGCGCCGCTGCTCATATCATCGCCCAGATTTGTCTTTGGCAGAAACGGGAGGTTTATGCCTTTACCCGGCCCGGCGATGCCGGTGCTCAAGCATTTGCGCGGAGTCTTGGAGTTGCCTGGGCCGGTGGTTCGGATGCAGCGCCACCTGCCCCGATTGATGCCGCGATCATTTTCGCGCCTGCTGGCGACCTCGTCCCCGCCGCGTTACGCGCCGTTCGAAAGGGAGGCATTGTCGTGTGCGGGGGAATACATATGAGCGACATCCCATCCATGCCCTATGCACTCCTGTGGGAAGAACGGCAGCTTGTCTCCGTGGCCAACCTCACTCGGCGGGATGCGGAAGAGTTCTTTTCGGTCGCCTATCAGGCGCGAGTGCAGACACACACCACAGTCTACCCACTCGCGGCTGCCAATGAGGCACTCGATGATCTGCGCTCAGGCCATCTCAACGGCGCCGCGGTTCTGGTTCCCTGAGATCAGGACGCGCCTGCAGACATGATGCTTTTCCGAGTGGCGCGTCCCTCATGCCGGAAGAACCAGCGTTTCGTGGCTTCCGATGTGGCAAGATACAAAAGTGTGATCGCCATTAGACCCACCATGACGGTCCACGGCAGCGGCACGAAGCCGAACCAGCTCGCGCCCGGCAGATAGGGTATGGTGACAGCGAACAGAGCGACGATGATCGTCAGCACTGCGAGTGTGGTACTTGGCCGGCTTCGCCAGAAGGCTTCACCGGTCCGCACGACGAGCACGATGGCAAGTTCGGTAATCAGCGATTCAATGAACCAGCCCGTCTGGAAGGACTGCGCATTTGCACCGGTTGCCAGAAGCAGAAATGCAAAGGTCACCATGTCAAAAAGCGAACTGACCAAACCGAACATGATCATGAACCGGCGCACAAAGGCGATGTTCCAGCGCTGCGGCGCGCGAACCTGATCGGTATCGACATTATCCGTGGCAATCGCCAAGGAGGGAACGTCGGAAAGGAAGTTATTGAGCAGGATCTGCGGCGCGAGCAGCGGCAAAAATGGCAAGACCAAGGAGGCGAAGGCCATCGAAATCATGTTGCCGAAATTCGCACTGGTCGTAATCGCGATATACTTCATCGTGTTGGCGAAGGTCCTGCGTCCATCATCGACGCCGCGCAACAGCACGCCAAGGTCCCTTTGGAGCAGGATCATATCCGCGGCTTCGCGTGCAACGTCCACTGCACTATCGACCGAAATGCCGACGTCGGCTTCGTGCAGCGCTGGTGCGTCGTTGATGCCATCGCCGAGATAACCGACGACATGACCATGCCGCCGCAGCGCGGCGATGATGCGCTCCTTCTGATTTGGATCGATTTCGGCGAAGATATCGACCTGCGACGCGCGCCGCACCAACGCTTCCTTCGTGAGGCCGTTCACCTGCGCTCCCGTGAGAACCCGGCGGTGCGGCAGGCCGATGATTTCGGCAAGATGTGCCGCAACATAACGGTTGTCGCCCGTGATCATCTTGAGCCTGATTCCACGAGAGGCCAACGCCTTCAGCGTTTGTTCCGTCCCGGCCTTGGGAGGATCCAGAAAGAGCAGAAAGCCTGCGAAGGCGAGATCGCGTTCATCCTCCTGCGAATAGCCTCCCTTGACTACAAAACGGCGCACCGCCAGTCCCAGCACCCGATAGCCCTGAGAGCTCCAGACCTGCAGTCTCTTTTCGACCGCCGCCGTCTTCTCGCTGTCGAGCGGGACAGACGCCCCGCCTGCATCCAGCTGGAACGAACAGGCCTCCAAAACGGTTTGTACCGCGCCCTTGCAGATCAGAAGATCGCTGGCTTCGTCCTGCCGGCGAACCACGACAGAAAGGCGCTTGCGAACGAAGTCGTAGGGGATCTCGTCCACCTTCACATAGGCTCCCGCGTCCGGACGAGCTTCCGTATCTTCTGCAATCGCGTCGTCCAGCGGGTTTGCCATCCCTGTCTGAAGCGTGGCATTGAGAAAGGCCCAGAGCCGCACCTGCGGCGCTTCCGCATCGGAAAGATCGCGGCAGCCGTCAAGGCGAATGACTCCCTCGGTCAGGGTGCCGGTCTTGTCCGTGCACAGAACATCCATGCTGCCGAGATTCTCGATCGCATCAAGTCGCCGCACGATGACCCCGTTTGCCGCCATGGCCCGTGCACCGCGCGCCAGTGTGACACTGATGATTGCCGGCAGGAGTTCCGGGGTCAGCCCCACCGCAAGCGCAAGCGAAAAGAGCAGGGAATCCACGGCCGGACGATGGAGAAGCAAATTTGCGAAAAAGACGAGGATGACGATGACCAGCATGATTTCCGTCATCAGATATCCAAAGAGCCGTATGCCGCGTGCAAAGTCGGTCTCGGGTGCGGCATGTGCAATAGTCGCAGCAATCGCGGCGAACTCGGTCTTGTCGCCGGTCGTGACGACCACCATCGTTGCCGTGCCACTCCGCACCGACGTTCCGGCGAAGACCGCGTTGGTTCGTTGCCCGATAGCTGCTTGCGCCGGTGAGAGGCCAACCGACTTGACCACGGGAAAGGTCTCCCCCGTCAGTGCGGCTTCGCTGACATTGAGATCGCGCGCGCTTAAGAGGAGACCATCTGCCGGAACCAGATTGCCCGCCGAAAGACGCACGATGTCGCCGGGGACGATCTCTTTCGCAGGCACGATTGTTTCCTGACCGTCGCGCAGCACCGAAACCTTTCGGGAAATTCGGCGAGTGAGCGCCTGCATCGCCCTCGACGCAGCATATTCCTGCGTGAAGGAGAGCGCGCAACTTGCAAGCACGATGACGCCAATGATGATGGCCTCGCTACCTTCCCCGACGATACTCGACATGATTGCCGCAAAGATCAGGATGAGAACGAGCGGACTGCGGAACTGCCGCAAAAGCACCATGATCGCGGACATATCGCGCCCGGCGCGCATCGCATTTGGCCCGAAGTCCTGGAGGCGCGTCTTTGCTGTCTCTCCGGAAAGCCCGTATTCGTCAGTATCCAATCGCGAAAGCATCTCACGCCCGGAGACCGACCAAAAGTCCGCCCCTTGTTCACATGATTGATACGACGTTTTTTCCGGACGCATTGGTCCCTCTCCGGCAACTGCAGCTGCAGTGTCATGAATACGCGTCATTCGGCCGCGAGCGCGTTGAGCAATATCAATTCCGGGCGTGGAGTTCATCCCACAGCTCCTTCTGAGGTTCAGACAGGACCGTTGCTGCTAGCGCAAGTTGACGCGGACCTCTGAGCTCTGAAGGGCATTGCTTTTCGTCAAGTATCTCTTCGTCTCAACAAACCTCAACAGTTCTTCGATTTAAGCAATCTATTAATCATGCTTTAATGATGTTGGTTTTTCGGGGTAAGGCAATCGACCATCCTCGAACGTGTATCCAGTTTGAGGTCATGGCGATGTTTGTACAGCAGTCTCCCAGACGGTATCTTGAGAAATGCATTACGTGTCCGGTTATTCGGCGTGGCCTTTGTTGCGACGCCAGCCCCGATGCTCAAAGGGCGCTTTCGCAGGCATCCTCCCGCGTCTCCTATGGGCCTGGAGAAGAGATTATCGTCCAGGGGGTGGACGAAGAGCATATCGGAATCGTTCTCTCCGGCACGGTCAAGATCAGTAACATCGCCGTCGATGGCAGAAAGACGGTCATCGCTCTGCTCGAGAGCGGAAACATTGTGGGAAATCTTTTGAACGGTCCATCCCGTTTCAGCTACGAGGCAGCTGATCAGACGACGATCTGCAGAATTCGCAAAGATCAATTCAGGACGCTTTTGTGGACTTATCCGGACCTAGGCTATCGAGTCCTGGAGTTGACGACGCAACACGCGGAGCTGGTCGAGGAATGGTTGACGCTCTTCAATTGCCGCACGACCCTGCAGCGGGTCGCTGGCTATCTCGTCGCCGTTACAAGTAGTCAGATGCTTCATCAGGCCGACAAGAGGAACATCGACGTCGATTTTCCAATCGGCCGAAAGGATCTTGCTGCCTATCTCGGCACGACGCCGGAGACATTGTCACGCAATTTCAGCCATCTGGCATCTTTACAGATTTTAACAGTGTCGGATGGCAGGCACGTCGTTGTCCATAGTCTTCGACGCCTCAGGGAAATTGCGGGCGAGGCTCCGGGCGTACGTTCTCCTGCCGAACCTGAGCGGTTCACCCTCCCGGTTAAACGGAGAACGCCGATAAATGTGGCATCTGAACGAGCCACGCCGCAAGAATTTCGTTTGACCGGGGACCACAACATGCTTCGCCTCGTTTCTGCGTCGTCTCAAGCTAACGGGTGAGAATAGGACATCCCCGGCGTTGAACGGGACGGCAATCACGCATTCGGCAGTCGGGACCCGACCCACTGCAAAGTCTCTCGGCTTGCGCGAACTTGCGTCCGTGAACCAATTCGGATGGTTGATGACCGTCAACGCCGAAATGCGATCAACCAAATATGATCATTAAAATGTGGCGCGTAATTAATGTCGATTATCAAAGGGCTTAGAGTCATGAGTGAAGAGCATTTCGATGATGACTTCGAAGACGCCGTCTTTTCAGAAATCCTGATCGTCGCCCCGCGGACCGATCTCCTGACAGACTGTATCAAAGACATTCTTCAACGGTTCCTGCCGACATTTCAGGTGACCGTCTGCGACCCTGGGCCTCGTTTGTTCGAAGCGATGAACAGGCAAACGAGGTTGGTCATTTGCTACAAGTTGGAGGTGGCTTTGATCTCTGAACTGTCTCGGCGACTGCGCAACACGGGCCGCCGCGTCGCAATCGGCATTTTCGCTCCGACGACCAGTCCGACTGAACTCGACTATCGCTCGCTTGCCAGACAGCAACTGATCGACGGGATATTCCCCTCGGCAACCCGACTCGACATATTCCTGATCGCCGTGGATCTTCTGCTGAAAGGCGGAGAATTCTTTCCGGCAGATATGATTGCAGGCTCCCCTCGAGCGGAGGCCCAATCTTCAGCGAGGAACTTCGCACCGGGCTACAGGTCCGTCCGGCAAGACAGAGGAATTGAAGATGCCGGGATCGCGCTCACGTCTCGTGAGAAAGAAATACTTGAGTTGATGAGCGAGGGAACCCAAAACAAGATCATTGCGGCGCGGCTTGACCTCTCGGAGAACACGGTCAAGGTTCATGTGCGCAGCATCTATCGAAAAATGCAGGTTCGCAATCGGACAGAGGCTGTGTCGCAGTTCTTTCGAAGCATTGCTGAGCGTTCTACGAGCCGCCATTTTACCCATGCACCGCGCGCAGTCTGAGAAGCCGGGTGAAGAGGCGTGGCCGCCGGCCCCGCCTGAGTTATTTGTTTCAATCTCCTGTGTGGCTGCTTGTTACATGCAGTGGCGATTTCATTCGCAGCGTTTGTCCATCGCCTAGTGGAGAACGAGAGCCAGCTCGCTTTCAGCCGGTGCGCTCCGCAGCGGTTTCGCGCCTTTTCGCGCAAGGGCCTGCTCTATTTTGAGAAGCGCGTGCTTGGCCTTCTCGATATAGAACAACGAAGCTTGGTCTGTTGCCGTCAACGTCGATATTTGGGACAGTGTCTCCTGAGCCTCGTCGAACTTTCGCAAGGCGCTCAGTGCGATGCCGAGCTTGAATTGGCCTTCGGCATTTTGTGGTTCAAGCTGACACGCTTCCCGACACAGAGCAACCGCCGCGCGGAAGTCAGATCGAGCCAGACGAATATCCGCGACCCGCCTGAGGATCGCTGCCCTGTCGCCACCATCAGAGAGAATTTTCCGGTAAGCGGTCTCTGCTTCAGCGAGGAGACCGCGTTCGAACATCAGCGTTGCCAAGCCAAAGGCCGCACCGAGATGGAGCGGATCCGCCTCAACGACCTGTCTGAAGGCCATTTCGGCTTCCGGTTTCCGGCCGGAGCGATAAAAGGAAAGCGCCTGCTCATAGACGTGACGAATACTGCGAGGGTTTAGAAGCGCTCCCCGGTTTCTGCCGTCGATCGTCACAACATGCGTGCACGAGATACGGATTTCGGTCACTCCAAACATATACTTGTAGGGCTCGTTGCCACGCAGAAAATCGTAACGCCTGAAGCCCTCCGATATAGCCTGGCGGATGCAGTGCCCGTGCAGGATCAGTCCCGGCGATGGGGTCTTCCACTCTTCATCGCGGCCGGTCACGTAGAAAAGGATCTCCATTTTCTGGCGATCGACGATGTTTGCCAAGACTCCCAGCGGGCGCTCACCATGCCAGAGGACCGGAACATCGAGGCTACCGGCCTCGAAGCAATCCATCAGCATTTGCCGCGAGGAACGCGTAACCTCCCTTGCCTTTTGCTCCCCCTTGACCGGGGCCCATCTCAGATTCCAGAGGTCGAACAGAATCCCAAGATCCCGGCCTATGGTCTCCTTCGTCGCCATCGTGATGCGGAATTCATCGCTGTCGTCCACCTTGCGGAGAAAGCGACGCAACTTCTGGCGCGATTGGGCGCTCATGTGTTCCTGCAAATAGGTCTCCCAGCTTTCCGGCAAGTCAATCGCAGGGCAAATCGTATTGTCGATCTGCTGTTCATTGCGCGGCACATAGGTGCGGACACGCAGTCCGGCTCCTGAAAGCGCGCTGACGAGGGCGTTCCTCCGCTCGGGCGATCCGCAGAAATAGTCCAACTTGATCCGCATCCAGCGTTCCTTGGCAAGCCAGCCGGCAAATGCGCGGATGGCAGCTTTCTCATAAGCCGGCAGCGCAACGAAGCCGGTGTAGTCGGCGGCATAGTTGCCGGCCATGATGATCTCGTCGAAAAAGCGACCGTCTTCGCCGCGCGGCGTCTGGAGCCTCAAGGGAAAGAAGGCCACAAACGGAGCATCTGCACCGTCCTCGCGAAGAGCCAGCACCAACCAGCGCGTCTTGCGCTTGAAATAGCGGTGCAGCCACTCCCACGAAAGGAAGTAGCGCGCATCCGTGTCGCTCATGTAGACGCGATTCCATGCCTCGCGAACCGCCTCGAAGCGCTCGATCGTGGAGATACATTCCAGCTGCATGACGTCGCCCCCTGCGCCGCGTGAACTATTTTAAACAAAGACAACACAGCAAGGCCGGGCGCCGGCATTACCGGTCACAGGACAGCCTGTAACACGGGGCTTCTGTGAAAGAAGGCCCAGAGCGCCTTGCTGATGTCTGCAATCTCCGAAATGGCCTCTTCCAGCTGCCGCATCTCGCGTGCGTCCATCTGCTCCACCTTGCCGTAGAGAATGCTGTCCTCATTCTCGACAAGGCGCATCAATTGCGTGCTGGCGATGTCGCCGTTTTCGTCAAGGGAATAGATGCTGTGATTATACTTGTTGCGAATCCGTGCCGCCTTCTTGAACCGGGACATGATGTTCAAGATGGCGCGACGATCCTCTTCCGGGACAAGCGCCCGCTTTGCCAGCCGCTCGACGAGATCCATGCGCGCCCGCGTCGTGTTCAGCGTGAGGAAAACGATAATGGCGGTTTCCTTGTCTGAGCCGAGGAGATGCGTGATCATGTAGATCAGCAGGCTCTCCGTATTGGTCCAGACATAGTTCAGGCGGCCAACCCGGAGCAGGATGTTCGGCATGTTTCCCATGAGCAAACCCTCACCCTTGTCATTTCTCTCGGAAGGCGCGCGACATGCTGTCGACAACCGGTCTGGTCAGGTAATCCAGGAAAGTGCGCTCGGAGGTCTGGATCATGACGTCGGCAGGCATTCCAGGAACCGGGCGAAAATGCGGGACTCGCGCGATCTCGGATTCCGGAACCTTCACGCGTACGATGTAGACATCCTTTGAGGCAGCGAAGGTACCCTCCTCGACGGAGTCGGCGGAAATATAATAGACCGTACCGTCAATGACCGGCGTCGTGCGGTGATTGAGCGACGACAGCCGAATCGCCGCCAGCTGGCCTTCATGCAACTGGTCGATCGAAGCGCGCGGCACCTGTGCCTCAATGATCAGCGGAACGCCGACGGGCAATATCTCCATGATAGGCTTGCCCGTGGTGATGACCCCGCCGGGCGTGTGGTAGTAGAGCCGAACGACCGTCCCGCTCACGGGCGACCGGATAACCGTTCTATTCAAAACGCCGATGGCTTCGCGGCTCTGTTCGCGAACGTTGCCAAGATCGGATTCGGCCGCTTCCAGGGCATCGAGCGCCTCCTGCTTGCTGGAGTCGACAGCAATGACCGCCTCCTGGCGATAGCGCTGGATTTGCGCCAGGCTCTCGTTCGCCTCGCCTTCGAGCCTGGAAATCTGGCCGGAGGCGTCAGCGACCGCGCGGTCCAGCGCCAATTGTTCCGTCTTGCGCAGATAGCCTTGGGCGACGAGGCCCTGCTTGGTATCCCGCTCCTCGGTCAGCAACATAAGCTGACGGTCAAAGGCGACCTTTTGTCCCTGATAGCCTTGAACCCGAAACTCCAGAGAACTGATATTCTTGCCGATCAGGTTCAGCTGCTCTTCCAGTTTGATCTTCTTTTTCTGGAAGAGGAAGTTCTGGCTCTTGATCAGGGCCGCGACATCGGGATCGCTTGCCTCGGCCAGAACCACGGCCGGAACCTTGAAGTCGCGCTCACCGGAGGCCTGTGCTCTCAGACGGGCGACAATCGTTTCAAGTCGCAGGAGCCTGAGCTTCAGCGCCCGCTCGTTGGCAAGCGCAGCCGTCTGATCGAGGTTCACCAGAACGTCACCCTCCTTCACCGACTGCCCTTCGGCGACCATGATTTCCTTGATGATGCCGCCCTCGAGGTGCTGGATGATCTTGTTCGCGCCGGTGGCCACAAAGCTGCCTTGCGAGACGACGGCAGAGGCGAGCGGCGCAGTCGCAGCCCAGAACCCAAATCCTCCAAAGGCAGAAAGCACCAGCAACAGACCGGCCATCGAATGGCCGCGGATCGAGCGTGGCACCTCGCTGTACCAATCCTGTACCTCTGGTCTCGTCAAAGCGGGAACGGCTGCCATGTCTACCTCCAGTTAATTCGAGCTGCGGGGCGGAGCAATGTCATCGCGCCCCTTCCCTTGCAGCGCGGCAAGCACCTCCGCCCGTTGACCGAACATGCCAACGGCACCGTCCTTGAGAACCAGGATCTTGTCGACGGCCTGAAGGAGCGACGGGCGTTGCGTGATGGTGACGGTGGTGATCCCCTGTTCGCGCGCATGTTTCAGGGCCCGCGCAAGCGCGGTTTCGCCGGCCGTATCCAGATTGGAGTTGGGCTCGTCCAGAACCACGAATTTCGGATCACCAAAGAAAGCCCTGGCGAGAGCGATGCGCTGCTTCTGCCCGCCGGACAAAGGGGAGCCATCCGCGGAGACGACCGTTTCGTAGCCTTGCGGCAGGCTCGCAATCAGCTCGTGCACATCGGCCAGAACAGCCGCACGATAGATATCCTCGTCTTCGGCATCGTCGCGCATTCGAGCAATATTGGCCTTGATGGTGCCGGGGAAAAGCTGAACGTCCTGCGGCAGATAGCCGATGCTTTCGCCAAACTGACGCTGGTCCCAGTTGCGCAGGTCCATGAGATCAAGGCGGACGTTGCCCGATGTCGGCAGGATGGACCCGACCAGCATCTTGCCAAGCGTCGTCTTGCCCGAGCCGGAATTGCCGATAATCGCCATGGCTTCGCCCTTCTGAAGCGAGAAGGAAATGCCGTTCAGGATCACCCGCTTCTGCGGTGGCGGTACAAAGAGAATGCGTTCAACATCAAGCCGGCCTTCCGGATTGGGAAGACGAAGCTTGGGAAAGTTGAGCGGCGAGGTCAGCAGGAGCTGCTTGATACGGCCATAGGCAGAGATCGAACGGTTGAACTGGTTCCATCCCTCGATCGCGCCCTCGACAGGAGCAAGTGCCCGGCTGGAGAGGATCGACGCTGCAATCACCATGCCACCGGTCAACTCGCCAGCGAGCGACAGATGCGCGCCCCACCCGAGAAGAAGAACCTGCGTGAGCATTCGACTCCCTTTGGACAAACCGGCGAAGACGATGTTTCTGTCCTGAGCAGCGGCGTGGAACTTCAGGGAGCCCGAGGTCTCCCGGCCCCACATCTTCACCGCCTCCGGGATCATCGCCATCGCATTGATGATCTGCGAATTGCGCGACATCGAATCCAGATGGAAATTGGCTCTGCCGATAAAGTTGTTCGCTTCCGCAAACTGCTTCGCCGTGAACTTCTGGTTCAAGAATGCGATCAGGAAAAGCAATGCGCTGCAGCCCATGATGATCAACCCGAGTTGCGGGTGAACCATGTAGACAACAACGATGAACAGCGGCATGAGCGGCGCATCCAGAAAGGCGATCAGCGTGCCGGAGGTCAGAAACCCCCTGAGCATCTGCAGGTCCTGCAGAACCTGATAATCCTTGCCGCTGCCGTGCAGGGATGCGCGCGCCGCAGCTGCGAGGATGGGGGCACCCAGCTGCACTTCGAACTCGGTGGCTGTGCGCATCAGAATGAACCGCCGGATCATGTCGAGAATGACCTGAAGCAGCACAGCCCCTGCAACCACTGCGGTCAGCATGATCAGTGTATCGACCGAGCGGCTGCTCATCACGCGGTCGGAGATCTGGAAGAGATAAAGCGGGATCGCCAGAAGAAGAACGTTGATGGCAACGGTGAAGAAGAACACCACGAGCATATTCTTGCGGGCCGCGACCATGGCTGCCGACAGACTTGCGGCAAAGTTCACAGGGCCACTACGCTGATGGAAACCTGGCCCGCCATTGTTGCTGCCGCCTCCACCTCCGCGGCGACCGGGTGCGCCGGGCCCGCCACCCCCCGCTTCCGGCCTATCGCCGGCATCGCGCAAGGGACCCGTGTCGCCCTCAATCGTCCTGCCAAGCGGCGGTCGGCGCGGTGGCGCCTGCGGCTCTGGTTCTCGCAACTTCGCCTCGTCTCGCAGACCGCCGTCAGCCGAGGCTGCGACCTGGCTGAAACCGGAATGAGTGCTGGAGGAGGACGCAGGAGACGTGGAGGTCGGATTTGGCGACGCCTCCTGCAGGGGCTCCACCGGCGAGAGCGGAGCCAGGGCCGGACGCTCGCCTTGTGCGCCCGACGCTTCTTCATGTGCTATCCGTTTCAGACTTTCGACGGCCTCGTTGATAGCAGCTATGCAGCCCTCCTCGAGCTTTTCCAGATCGCCGGCGGAAAGGCCACGCTTCGGCAAATCGATGGCGGCTGCTCCGGTTGCAAATGGTCGGCCGGATAACTCGTTCATGGCTATTTTCTCCAGACTCTCAAGCAACGACGGTTTGCAGCGCATCGACAGGGCTTGCAGCGTGCCAGGACAAATCGCCGGGCGAAATGATCAGATTGGGGTCTTGCTGATGTTGCGTATCAACAGCGTCATCGCCGAGGAACGCGATGACCTCATTGGCAATTGCGTTGGTACCCGGCTGTGGTGTAACGGCGTCACTGTCGATCAGGCCGCCCTGCACGAGAACGGCGTCCGAATACAGTCCGCCCCCGACATAGGTCGTGTGACCGAAGCTGTCATAGTCGACAATTTCAGCAAGGTTGAAAACGGCGTTATGGCCTGTGTCAACGGTCGCGACAGCGTTTGCATCGCCACCGATCACTTCGGAGGCGGCCCGCGACACCATGTCGGCATCGCCCAGAACGCTGACCTGCTTGATATAATTCAGGTCGTAGAGATCGCCGGTGATGTAGAGAACACTCAGCGAATTCTGACCGGCGAAATTTGCATCATGGGCGAGACCGTCAGGCATGTTCGGATCGCCGTTTGCGATACCCTGCGCGGCCTTCGTCATATAGTCGGGCAGCGCCTGAAAGCGGCTGTTGTCTCCGATGTTGACGATCGAAGCTTCGTTCCAGAGCAGGTTGCCACCGGTGGTTACATTGTCCCAGCCCGGCGCGCCGTTCTCGTTTGTGATCCAGTCCTTGTCGTAGAGTACATTCAATTGGTTGATGAGGTTCATGTCATAGACGTTGCCGCCCACGATCACCAAATCATACTGAAGGCCAATTCCGAGATAGTCCGCCAGGTTCATGGTGGCATTGGCGCCGGTGATCGCTGTCGCCTGACAGCCCATCGAGGTGACGGTCAGCTGATCGTTGTCGCTGACAAAGTTGTACTGTTCGACCCAACGCACGAAACTGACATCGCCATCGACCACACTGACATGCCAACTCGTGGGGAAGATGGACCCGGTCGCGGCGTTGCTCGCAGGACCATTGTTCGACTGCGCACTCTCGTAGCTGTGGCGCTCGAACATGGCGATGTTCAGCGCGGTCGTTGCCGCAACGTCTGCGGTTGCGCCAATCGGCTGGATCGCGCCGGGGAACCCGCTCTGATCGGTGTCACAATAACTGAACGCCTGATTGATGACGTCTGCCTGATGATAGCTTCCCAGCACGCTCATTACCGGCGAAATGAGATTGGCATCGACAACGCCGGCGTAGTTGCCGACGACGTTCGCGCCTGCCGCAGCGTCCAGAGTGTTCGGCCCCGGGCCGTGTTGGACAAGAGAAACATCGGAAGGCTTGATCTCATCCGGCTGTGCTATGCCGCGATCGGGCAAGCTATCCTTGAAGACCGGCGCGTCCTTCGAAAGCTCGCCATTGATGTAGCAACCCTCGATCTGGCTGCTGGCCAGAATAAAACCGTTGCCCGCATCGGAGCCTGACACGATCGACCCATTCTCAACGCCAGAAGCATAAGAATGGATGTCGCTCTCGATCTTCTGTATCTCGGCCGGGCTATCGGTTCGGTGAAATTCCCCAAGCGGCAAGAACCTGGAAGCAGCCGCCACGTCTTCCGCCAGCTGCACATGTACGAACGACATGTCGTACTGGACATGATAACGGCTGGTCATATCCAGAAAGTCGTCGTCTTGCAGAAGGTTGATCTGATCGGAATGCGCGATGGACGAACCAGGACCGGCGTAAATCGGAAGCCGTTGCTCCCCCTCGCGCGGCATACCGAAAGGCTTCATGGAAGGGAAATGCGGAGACGTCGGCACGATATCGCTGAGGTGCAGAGACGGCATAGAAAGATGCAGGGTTTGAGAGGGCAGCGCGTTGCGCGGGTCGAGACCTCGCGCCTCTGAATAATCCACCCTCGGATCGTAATCTTCCAAAGCGAGGTTGGAAGCGAAGGGCCGCGGAATGTGTGGGGCCATCGGGTCGTCCGGCATATGCTGACCCAACGCGCTGCCTTCCGTTGGCGTGATGCGTATTCTGGCTTCGTCGCTCGCAGCGTCGAAGTAGCCGATGAAATGCGCAATGATCTCGGAGATTTTCTCGACGTGCATCATAGCCTCCCTGGAGGAATGGCAGATCGATGAGCGGAAGCCTGAACGAGACCGGTCAAGCTATGCGACGCCATCGAACAGCCGAACTGCGCCGGCGAATCCGGCGCAGTCCTTCTTCGATAGGAGCTGACTGGCTCAGCCGTGTACGTCGCCGTGGCCGATATCCGTGGTATGCGAATCGCCACCCACGACCGAGCTGCTGATCGAGTTGGTCAGCAGGTTTGCACCCTGGACGAGTTCCAGATGGAAGCCGGAATTGGCCAGGATTGCCGAGGCATCCGCAGTGCTGGTGCCGGCGATATCGGAGCCGGACTTGAGATCCCAGCCCTTGCCGTCCATGTCGATGCCTTCGCTGCCGTTCGCGGTTCCGGCGTTGGCGGACAGGTAGTTGTTGGCTCCGGCATTATCCATGCGGATCTGCCATGCAGAATCCTGGTCCGCCAGATGGTTGGCCTGAACAGCGCTGAAGCCGCTGTCATTGCCTTCGCCATTCAGCGAGTTGTTCAGGATGCTGTCGACGTTCAAGGTGAATGAGAAGTCATCGCCGATGTCGAAGGTCAGGTCGCCGCCTGCGATGCCCAGATTGCCGACACCCTTGATGTCATCCAGGTTGGCGAAGTCCGAATGCGTCGAGTTATAGCTGCCCGACGTATTCGTGGCTTCGCTGACCGCCGTGTTGAAGCTGTCGGTCGTCGTCTTGATGTCGGTGTCCGTGTTCGAATAGGACTTGCTGTCGTAGTCGAACGAGGCCGTGTTGTAGCTGTCGGAGACGTTGTGGCTGTCGGCAACATCATGGCTGTCGGTGACAGTCTTGACGTCCGTGTCGGTGATCGACTTCATGTCGACATCCGTGTCGGTGATCGTCTTGCTGTCGTAGTTCCAGTCATAGCTGTTGTCGCGATTGTCGCCGTTGTCGGCCGCAACATCGACCTTGGTGTCGACATCAACCGCCGTGTTGTCGCGGTTGTCGCCATTGGAGAGCCCGCCGACATAGGCCGCAGAACCATCGTCGACATTCGTGCCATTGACTGCGTTGTTGGCGAAGCCATCGGCAAGAGCGCCGACAGTGTTGACTTCATCAGCGCCTTGCGGGTGGGGATTGTAGTTGTTGGACATAGGAATGCCTCCTGATTGGGGAGCGGCCTTCGAAGTCCCTCTCATCTCGTACGGGACCTTGTTCGCGGACGCTCCAGGTTGAAACTGCGGACAGCGTGCTGTCCGCGGCGCAATCCGGACGGTCGCGCTGTCGCAAGACAACGTGACGCCGATCCCGGAACATCGCTGTTCCGGGCCAAGGATTTCGGTTTTGAAGCGAAGCCTTGTGCGGTTGTGTCGTTGTTCGGTCTTCAGTCAGATCGATAACAACGACCCTTTCCACGAAGACGATCAAACATCATGCGAGGCGGAGGGAATAGATATGAATTCGGATTAGCCTTCCCCGGCGCGGGGCTAGGCAATTAATCCCTATGGACGCCATTTATATTGACGACCGTCATCGAATTAATCCGAAATCATCACTCCTATTGCGCTTGAAAAGCCCTAAACAGCACTTTCTGACGACCCAGTATAAGCCCAATGGGCTAATTTATTTCCTTGCCAACTCACCTGTATATTTGCAGCCAGTTGATCGAGTAGTCGGAGCGCACAAACGGGCGTGACGAAAAACACGGTGGAGGCGCGTATGCTCGCCATGGA
>DATMTA010000042.1:0-6359 GCA_035565055.1 Ensifer sp. | reverse complement strand
ACGAGCTCGTCAGTCGCTAGCAGCGCCGCCGCCCTCGTCAGTGACCGCCTTATAGACCCACGCCCCCAAAACAGTCAACAGCGCTCTTCGAAAAAACTTCAAAAATATCCCAACCACCTGTTTTAAAACACTAAATTCTGAAAAGGCCGACGGAAGCCTTTCGCGAGCACCCGCAAAGCACCTGCCAACAAGGACGCTCGGAGATTCCGGAGGGTATAAGGACGTTGCGCTTTGACGTGTGGCGTTTGACGCTCCAGGCGGCAGACGTCCATAGCCTCCGAGAGTTCGCTGAGCCAACGTTGGCGGACGAACTGCCGCGAGGTCACGCCTTCGCACTTCTCTCCAAACCCGCCAGAAAATCGTGGAAGCGATCCGCCTGTATTGTCACATGGTCCCAGAGCGCCTGTTCAGCCTCCTGGCTGTCGCCGCTCAACAGGGCTTTCACGATACGCTCGTGCTCGGCAAATGAGTGTTCGATACGGTTGAGCGAACGGAGCTGAATTCTACGATAGGGCTTGAGGCGGCGATGCAGCGCGCGAGCCTGCTCCTCAAGGAACGGATTGGCGCTGGCGCGGTAAATCGCCATGTGGAACCGTTCATTTTCATAATAGTAGGCGTCAGAACCATTCTTGACGGCGGCCCTGCAGGCCTCGTGAATTTCAAGGATCTCCTGCTTGGATTTCTCATCCAGCCGCCGGGCCGCCAGACGGCCGGCAATGCCTTCCAGCCCACCCATCACCTCGAACATGTGGATGAGATGCGTCGGCGTTACCACGCTGACGGCCGCACCCCTGCGCGGCCTGATCTCGATGAGGCCCGCCTCCTGCAACTGCCTCAGCGCCTCCCTGACCGGCGTTCTGGAAACCCCGTACTGTTCGGCAAGGGTCACTTCTTCGAGCCGGTCCCCCGGACGGAAATGCCCGGAGACGATCGCCTCCTCGATACGGTCGCGGAGTGAAGGTCCTGAATTTGCAGTGATTTTTGCCATGCGGATACCTAAGATGTTTTCATGTATGCAAGATATTGACACTTGCATACAAAAGAAGCTACTAACCCTTAGCATTTTTGAGATGCTGCATGCAATTACCGAGGAAAGCCAGTCCTGGCTTGGGTTCATGGGAGGGACCAGATGTTCTCGAAAGCCTTTAAGACGCTCGCCGCCGCAACCGTGCTTTCGGCAGCGATGACCTTTGCCGCGCATGCTGAAAGCGTGCTGCGCATCCGCGATGTCGGCGACATCCAGCAGATGGACCCCCTGCTCAGCACGAACTACCCCATGCGTGACATGGCCTATCTGATCTGGGACACGCTGTTCGCCATGGACGCGAATTTCCAGGTGCAGCCGCAGATGGTCGATACCTATACCAAGAGCGCTGACGGCAAGACCTACGATTTCACACTTCGCAAGGGCCTGATCTTTCATGACGGCGCCCCCGTCACGTCCGCCGATGTCATTGCATCGATCAATCGCTGGATGGGCAAGGACAGCCTGGGCCAGGAAATTGCCAAGCGCCTCGACAAGATGGAGGCGACCGGCCAGACATCCTTCCGCATCGTCCTCAAGGAGCCTTTCGGGCAGTTGCTCAACGGTCTCGGTCGCATGACCGCCTATCCGCTCTTCATCATGCCGGAACGGATTGCCAAGACGCCGATCGGCGAGAAGCTGCCGGCGCTCATCGGCTCCGGTCCCTTCAAGTTCGTTGAATGGCAGCCGGGCGTCAAATTCGTGGTCGAGAAGTTCGCCGGCTACATTCCGCGCAACGAGCCTCCGAGCAACCTCGCTGGCGGCAAGATCGCCAAGGTGGACAAGATCGAGCGCATCACGATCCCGGACGACACCAGCGCGGTCAATGCGTTGCTGGCGAAGGAAATCGACTTCATGACCGAAGTCCCGTCCGACCAGCTGGCGCTTGTCGAGGCCGACCCGGACATGGTTACCGAACCGCGTCCGCTGCTCGGCAAGAGCATCCAGATTGTGCTCAACCACACCCAGCCGCCGCTCAACAATGAGAAGGTGCGCCAGGCCGTTCAGCTCGCCCTCAACCAGCAGGATTTCATGACGACACTGCTGGGCGACCGCAAGGAACTCTATCAGCTTTGCCCGGCGATTTTCATGTGCGGCGGCCCCTACGAGACAGATGTCAACAGCGCCCGCTACATGAACCAGAACGCGGAAAAGGCAAAGGCGCTGCTGAAGGAAGCGGGTTACGATGGCACGCCCATCACCTACCTTCATCCGACAGACCAACTCCTGCAGCGAGACATGGGAACCGTGCTGGTTCAGGCGCTGCGCAAGGCCGGCTTCACCGTCGACGATCGCCAGATGGACTTGGCGACGATGTTCTCGCGGCGCAACAACAAGGGGACCCCGGCGGAAGGTGGCTGGAACATGTTCCTGACAGCCTTTGGTGGCGACGCGATGATGGACCCCCTCACCAACCCGTACGTCACCGGCGCCTGTGACAAGGCCTTTGTCGGCTGGCCCTGCGATCCCGAACTGCAGGCCCGCTGGAAGGCCTTCCTCCTGGCCGATACCCCGGACGCCCGCAAGCAGGCCGCAATCAAGATCCAGGACCGGTCCAACGAGATCGTAACCTTCATCCCGATGGGGCAGTATTCCGGCAAGTCCGGCTGGAGCAAGTCGCTCAGCGGCATGATCCAGAGCCCCCTCCAGATCTACTGGAACATCGAAAAGAAGCAGTGACGTGAAATAGGCTGCGCCGTTGCCTTGAACGGCGCAGCCCCTTTTTGCGGGAGGCAAGCATGTCCAATTTCGTCGTCCGCCGGCTTCTGTCGGTCATTCCCATTGCGCTGATCGTGCTGGTGACGGTCTTTCTGCTCCTGCATATTGGCCCCGGCGATCCGGCAGCCTTGATCGCAGGCGAGAACGCAACGCCCGCCCAGATCGATCAGATCCGCGAACGCCTTTTTCTTGACCGCCCGCTTCTGGAACAGCTCTTCCTTTACCTGTCCCACGTCGTGCAGCTGGACCTCGGACAATCCGTCTATTCCGGTCTTCCCGTCCTGAGCCTCATTGCACAGCGCATCGAGCCGACGGCCGTTCTGGCGGTTTCGACATTGATCCTGTCGGTTCTGATTGCCGTTCCGATGGGTGTCTGGGCAGCGTGGCGTGCCGGATCGACGATTGATACCGCGCTGATCGTCGCCTCTGTCCTTGGCTTTTCGGTTCCTGTCTTCGTGATCGGTTATGTGCTGGTCGATATCTTCGCATTGCGGGCCGGCTGGCTGCCCGTGCAAGGTTACAAGCCGCTTTCTTCGGGCCTCTGGAACTGTCTTCGCAGCATCATCCTACCGTCCGTTACCCTGTCGTTCCTGTTCTCGGCGCTGGTTGCCCGCATCACGCGCGCCACCATGATCGAGGTACTCGCCGAGGACTATATCCGCACGGCGCGCGCCAAGGGGGCAGGAAACCGGCGAATCCTGGTGGTGCATGCGCTCAAGAATATCGGGGTTCCGGTCGTCACCGTGGTCGGCACCAGCTTCGCGGCACTGCTCGGCGGCGTCGTCATCACCGAATCCGTGTTCAACATTCCCGGCATGGGAAGGCTCACCGTCGATGCCATTCTCACCCGCGACTACCCGGTGGTGCAGGGCGTGCTCATCGTGTTCTCCTTCGTCCTGATCACCGTAAACCTTCTGGTCGATCTGTCCTACGCCCTGTTTGATCCGAGGGTACGCCAATGACGATGAGCCCATCGAAAACCTTTGCGGCCATGCGTTCCGCCCGTCCCGGTCTCGCCGTGTCGCTGAGCCTTCTCGCGCTGACCGTCGTGATCCTGATGGCGATTTTCGGGCCGCTCGTGCTCGGCTCCGGCAACGGCCTCAATCCGCTGATGCGCCTCAAACCGCCAAGCGCACTCGCCTGGTTCGGCACCGACAATCTCGGCCGCGATGTCTTCGTCCGTACCATTTCCGGTGCACGGAACTCGGTCATGGTTGGCCTCAGCACGGCCGTCGTCGTCCTGCTCATTGGCGGCACGCTTGGCGTCCTGGCTGGTTACTTCAAGTGGGTGGATCGCATCGTCATGCGGTTTGCCGACGGGCTGATGGCCATTCCCGGCATTCTTCTCGCCATCGCACTGGTTTCCGTTCTCGGCGGCGGCCTCATCACCATCATCATCGCGATATCGGTGCCGGAAATTCCGCGCACCGCGCGCCTGATGCGCAGCGTTGTCCTGAGCATTCGCGAATTGCCCTTCATCACCGCCGCCGTCTCGGTCGGATCTTCGACGCCGAAAATCCTGTTGCGCCATGTCGTGCCCAACGCCATCGGCATGCTGAGCGTCCAGGCGACCTATGTCTGCGCGGCTGCGATCCTGAGCGAGGCAGCGCTGAGCTTTCTCGGCGTGGGCACGCCGCCGGATGTGCCGAGCTGGGGCAATGTGATTGCCAGCGGCAAGGAATATTTCCGGCTGGCACCGTGGATCATCGCGTTTCCCGGCGTGATCCTCTCGATCATGGTTCTGTCCATCAACATCATCGGCGACAGACTGCGCGACCGTTTTGACCCGCGCCTTGCGGCAAGGAAGGCATCATGACCGCCCAGCAACCGTTTCTCAGCGTCCGCAACCTGTCGGTCGGTTTCGGCCCACAGGGCGCCATCAGGGCCGTACGGGACGTATCCTTCGATCTCGAAGCCGGCAAGACGCTCTGCCTCGTCGGTGAATCCGGCTCCGGCAAGAGCGTCACCGCGACATCCATCATGGGCCTGCACAAGCCCGGAAGCGCCGTGGTGACGGCCGATCGCCTGCGCCTCGACGGGGTCGATCTCCTATCCTGCGACGAGGCGCGCTTGAGCGGGCTTCGCGGTTCGCTCATGGCGATGATCTTCCAGGATCCGATGTCGTCTCTCAATCCGGCGCTGACGATCGGCTTCCAGCTGCGCGAGGCACTTCAGCTGCATGAGAAGGTCAGCCGCAAGGCTGCCGACGCACGCGTTCTGGAAATCCTGCAATGGGTTCGCATCCCGGATGCCGCGCGCCGTATGAATGCCTATCCGCATCAGCTCTCAGGCGGTATGCGCCAGCGCATCATGATCGCCATGGCCTTGATCTGCCGACCCCGCCTGCTGATCGCCGATGAGCCGACGACGGCGCTCGACGTGACCGTACAGGCGCAGATTCTATGGCTGCTTTCCGAATTGCAGCGCGAGTTCGGCACCGCGATCATCTTCATCACCCATGATCTCGGCGTGGTCGCCGAAATCGCCGATGACGTGGCCGTCATGTATGCCGGCACGCTGGTCGAGCGCGGCTCGGTTCACGACATCTTCGAGCGACCCTCGCATGGCTACACGGCCGGTCTCCTCCGGGCGACGGCCGAATTCGTGCCAGGCGAGGAAAGCCTCGGGCGGCTGGAAGAAATTCCCGGCAATGTCCCAAGCTTCTCCATGCTTCCCAAGGGATGCAGCTTCGTCGATCGCTGTCGCTTCGCAGCACCAAGCTGCCACGAGCGGACACCGGACTGGCGCGCCGTCGCCACCGGCCACGATACGCGCTGCGACCAGCTGATTGACGACGCCAGAGCTGCGTCGGCCCTGCGGGAGACCTTGATATGACGGACACATCCCCTCTCCTCGTCGCGGAAAATCTGGTCCGCCACTTCCCGACCGGCAAGGGCCAGATCGTCCATGCGGTGAACGATGTCTCGCTCTCCATCGCGCCCGGCGAAACGCTGGCGCTGGTGGGCGAAAGCGGCTGCGGCAAGTCCACACTCGGCCGCATGATCATGGCGCTCGACCGCCCGGACAAGGGTTCGGTGCGGCTGCTGGGACAGGATCTTGCGCGGATGGGCCGCAGGGATCTGCATTCGGCCAGGCGCTCGGTCCAGATGATCTTCCAGGATCCCTCCGCCTCGCTCGATCCAAGATGGTCGGCAGAGGCCATCGTGCGCGAACCCCTCGACAATTACCGGATCGGAACGCCGGCCGAACGGCGGGACCGGGTGCTTTATCTGCTGGAAAAGGTCGGCCTGCGCCCCGATCAGGCGAAACGCTATCCCCACGAGCTGTCCGGCGGGCAGCGCCAGCGCCTCGGCATTGCCCGCGCACTGGCGACACGTCCGCGCCTGATTGTGGCGGACGAGCCCGTCTCCGCGCTGGACGTCTCGATCCGTGCGCAGGTCATCAATCTGCTCTGCGACCTGCGCGACGAGATGGAATTGTCGCTGCTGTTCATTTCCCACGACATCGGCGTCGTTTCGCATATCAGCGATCGCATCGCCGTCATGTATCTCGGGCGCATCGTCGAGGAGGGCGAAACCTCGAAAGTCCTCAACGCGCCGCAGCATCCCTACACCGCCGGGCTTCTGGAATCCGTTCCCCGTCCGCGCCCCTCCCA
>DATMTA010000041.1:0-23470 GCA_035565055.1 Ensifer sp. | reverse complement strand
CCTTCAGCTGCTGCACTTCGGCGCGGATCGCCTGTTCGCGCTGTTCGCGCTCGGGGCCGGGCTCGACTTCCGAGAGCTCCTGCTGGATGCGCATGTCGACGTTGCCGCCGAGCTGGATGTCGGTGCCGCGACCGGCCATGTTGGTGGCGATCGTGACGGCGCCGGGCACGCCGGCCTGGGCGACGATGAAGGCTTCCTGCTCGTGGTAGCGGGCGTTGAGAACCTGGAAGTTGGCAAAGCCGGACTTCTTTAGAAGGTCGGCCAACTGCTCGGACTTTTCGATCGACGTCGTGCCGACCAGCATCGGCTGGCCGCGCTCGTGTGCCGACTTGATCTCGTCGATGATGGCGTTCAGCTTTTCGCCCTGCGTACGGTAGACCTCGTCATCCTCGTCGATACGCTTGATCGGCAGATTGGTCGGAACTTCAACGACTTCCAGGCCGTAGATGTTGCCGAATTCTTCCGCTTCGGTGGAGGCCGTACCGGTCATGCCGCCGAGCTTGGAGTACATGCGGAAGTAGTTCTGGAAGGTGATCGATGCGAGCGTCTGGTTCTCTGGCTGGATCTGCACCTTTTCCTTGGCTTCGAGCGCCTGGTGCTGGCCTTCCGAATAACGGCGGCCCGGCATCATGCGGCCGGTGAACTCGTCGATGATGACGATCTCACCGTTGCGGACGATGTAGTCCTTGTCGCGGGTGAAGAGCTTGTGGGCCTTCAGCGCGTTGTTGATGTGGTGGACGATCGCGACATTCTCGATGTCGTACAGGCTCTCGCCCCGCAGCAGTCCGGCCTGGCGCAGAAGGTTTTCGAGCTTCTCCGTGCCTTCTTCCGAGAAGTTGGCCGAGCGCTGCTTTTCATCGATCTCGTAGTCGCCTTCCGAGAGCATCGGGATGAAGGCGTCGATCGTGTTGTATAGTTCCGAACGGTCATCGAGCGGGCCGGAAATGATCAGCGGCGTGCGAGCTTCATCGACGAGGATCGAGTCCACTTCGTCGACGATGGCGTAGTAGTGGCCGCGCTGGACCATCTGACCACGTTCGAACTTCATGTTGTCGCGCAGATAGTCGAAGCCGAGTTCGTTGTTGGTCGCATAGGTGATGTCGCAGGCGTAAGCCGCCTTGCGCTCCTCGTCGTCCAGGCCATGGACAATCACGCCCGTCGAAAGGCCGAGGAAGCCATAGAGCTTGCCCATCTGTTGGGCGTCGCGGCTGGCGAGGTAGTCGTTGACGGTGACGACATGGACGCCCTTGCCGGCGAGCGCGTTCAGATAGACAGCAAGTGTTGCGACCAGCGTCTTGCCTTCGCCGGTCTTCATTTCGGCGATGTCGCCGTCGTTGAGGATCATGCCGCCCATGAGCTGGACGTCGAAGGGACGCATACCGAGCGTCCGGCGCGCCGCCTCACGAACCACAGCGAAGGCCGGGACAACCAGGTCGTCGGTGGTCTTGCCTTCGGCGAGCTGGGCCCTGAATTCTGCCGTCTTTCCGGCCAGCTCAGCGTCGCTCATGGCTTTCATGCTGTCTTCCAGCGCGCCGATGGCAGCGACGTCCGGACGGTAAGACTTGATGCGGCGTTCGTTGGAGGAGCCGAAAAGTTTGCGGGCGATGCCGCCAAGGCTGACCATCAGGATGGTCCTTTCTCGTGTTTTGGTTGCTTGCCGCGATGCCTTGCCATCTTCAAAAAACAACAAGATCAACGCTTAGCCCAGAAACGCATCTGGACGCGAAGTTGCGTGACAGATAAGAGGGGGGCCAAGTGATGTCAACGGCCCTTGCGGGCAGGCGCTTTGCGGTGTTTCCGCCCGCTTTTGCAGCGGAAATTCTCAAATGCTTGCCTGAGAGGCAAAAAATCTTTGATCTTGAGGTGGTTAGCTCGCGAAGTCCCGCCGATGGAGGAAAGACGCATGGAGAGTTTGGCGCGTGCGAGCGCGATGTTTCGCTGCCGTTTCCGCGTCGACCGTTCCGCGCCGTTGGGTGCTATCAATTCGCCACATTCCGGTGGCCGTGACTTCTGACAAGGGCCGTTGATCCCCCTCGGCGCCCGGATATTGAAAGGTTTGAACATGCTCAATCGCCATAAAATGCTCTTCGCGGCTGTCGTTGCCGCATTCGGACTGTCGGGCGTGGCCTATGCCGCCGACGGCGCCGATCCGGTCGTCGCCAAGGTCGGCGATCAGGAAATCCACCAGTCCGACATCGATCTCGGCGTGGCCAATCTCGACCCGCAGCTGGCTCAGCTTCCCGATGACCAGAAGAAGCTTGCTGCTCTGTCTGCCGCGATCGACGTCAAGGCGATTGCCAAGGTTGCCGAGACCGATGGCATCGAAAACACCGACGACTTCAAGAAGCGTCTTGCCTTCCTGCGCGAACGCGAGCTGCACAACGCCTATTTCCGCAAGTATGTCGTCAACACCGTGACCGACGACGAGATCAAGGCGCGCTATGACGCCGAGATCAAGAAAATCCCGCCGCAGGAAGAAATTCATGCCCGCCACATCCTCGTCAAGACCGAGGATGAAGCCAAGGCGATCATCAAGGATCTCGACGCCGGCAAGGACTTCGCTGAACTCGCGAAGGCCAAGTCGTCGGACCCGAACAAGTCCGAAGGTGGCGATCTCGGCTATTTCGGCAAGGGCCGCATGGTCAAGGAATTCGAAGATGCCGCTTTCGCGCTGAAGAAGGGCGAATATACCAAGACCCCCGTGAAGACGCAGTTCGGCTTCCACGTCATCAAGGTGGAAGATACCCGCATGGCGCCTCCGCCGGCACTTGATCAGGTCAAGGACCAGATCCGTCAGCTCGTCATGCGCGACAAGTATCTCGCCCTGCTCGCCAAGGCCAAGGACGGCACGAAGATCGACGTTCTGGATGAGAACCTGAAGAAGGGCTACGAAGAAATCAGCAAGGAACAGGCGCAGCCGCAGCAGTAATCTGCATTCCTGTGCGGGGTCCGGAAGGGCCCCGCACGTTCTTCTCTGACCGACCACGTCTTGTTGGAAGCTCCATGTCAGCCACCGTCTCTCCGCTCGCTCCGAAATCCGTTCCCACCATGCCCGCCCTGCGTGGCGTGCGTATGGCCACCGCCTCTGCCGGCATCAAGTACAAGGGCCGCACCGACGTGCTGATGATGGTCTTCGACCAGCCCGCCGCCGTTGCCGGTGTCTTCACGCGCTCGCGCTGCCCGTCCGCTCCGGTTGATTTCTGCCGACAGAATCTCTCCGGCGGTGTGGCCCGTGCGGTCGTTGTCAATTCGGGAAACGCCAATGCCTTCACGGGCAAAAAGGGTCGTGAGGCGACGGCGCTGACGGCGAAATCTGCAGCAGCTGCTGCCGGCTGCAAGGAAAGCGAAGTGTTTCTCGCCTCTACCGGCGTGATCGGCGAACCGCTGGATGCGACGAAGTTTGCCGGCGTGCTCGACACGCTCGCCAAGGATGGCACCGCTGACTTCTGGTATGAGGCCGCCAAGGCCATCATGACCACGGACACCTATCCGAAGGTCGCAACGCGTACGGCCGAGATCGCCGGCGTCAAGGTCACGATAAACGGGATCGCCAAGGGCGCAGGCATGATCGCGCCGGATATGGCGACCATGCTTTCGTTTGTTGCAACGGACGCGGATATCGCGCCGGCGGCCCTTCAGGGTCTTCTGTCTGCCGGCGTCGGTCCGTCTTTCAACTCGGTAACGGTCGACAGCGATACGTCGACCTCCGACACGCTGCTTCTGTTTGCGACGGGTGCGGCCTCTGCCGATGGTCAGCCGAAGATCGAAGATGCGAATGACCCGCGCCTTGAAGGTTTCAAGGCGGCGCTGAACGAACTTCTGATGAATCTGGCTTTGCAGGTGGTTCGCGATGGCGAGGGTGCGCGCAAGATGGTGGCCGTAACGGTGACCGGCGCCGAAAGCGATGCTGCGGCCAAGCGCATTGCCCTGTCGATCGCCAATTCTCCGCTCGTCAAGACGGCTGTCGCCGGTGAAGACGCCAACTGGGGTCGGGTCGTGATGGCTGTCGGCAAGTCCGGCGAGATGGCCGATCGCGACAAGCTCGCCATCTGGTTCGGCGATGTGCGGGTCGCCGTGGATGGCGAACGCGACCCGGAATATTCAGAAGCGGGGACAACGGCTGTCATGGAACAGGAAGATATCGCCATTCGCGCCGATATCGGTCTCGGTAACGGCAAGGCTACGGTTTACACCTGTGATCTCACCAAGGAATACGTCGCCATCAACGGCGATTACCGGAGCTAAGCCAATGGCAAGCCTTCCCGCCGTCCGGCGGCTTGAGGCGGCGGGATTTCGCGCCTGGCCGGCTCAAACGGTCGAATATGAGGGAAGCTGGCAGAAGCGGCTGACGCCGGGGCACGCCACGCGACGGGCGAATTGCCTCGTGCCGCTCGATCCGGGCGACACGCGTGACATCGGCGCGCGCATTGCCCAAATTGAGGCCTGGTATGCCGCTGCCGGTGTGCCGATGGTGATCAAGCAGACGCCGCTTTGCCCGCCGCAATTGGCCGAATGGCTCGCCGACAACGGCTGGCGCAGCGAAGGCGAGGTGTCGGTGCAGACGGCGGCGCTTGCTGACTACGCGCATATCGCCGGTCTGGACATGATTCCTAGCCACGACGTCGCCCGTTTCGTCGACGCCTGCATTGCTGTCGAAGGCGGCCAGAGCCGCACGCCACGTGCCGCGATGGAGCGGCTCTTCGGCGCGCTGCAGCCGGAGACGGGCATGTTCATCCTTGGCGAGTCCAGCGACCGGCCACAGGCGGTGGCGCTTTGCGTTCATGACGGCGATCTCGCCGGGCTCCAGCAGGTTGCCGTCTCTGCTGATCAACGGCGACAGGGACTGGGACGTCAGATCACGGTCGCGGCCCTGAAATGGGCGCGGCTGCGCGGCGCCGTGACGGGCTGGCTTCAGGTCGAGACCGCCAATGAGGCCGCGCTTTCCCTCTATGCCGAGCTCGGCTTCAAGGAAAGTTATCGCTATTGCTACTGGCGCAGGGAGAAAACCTGATGAGCCGACCCATCCTTCTTGTCGCGGCCTGCGCCCTGATCGATGCCGACAACCGCATCCTTCTGTCCAAGCGACCGGAGGGGAAGGCTCTTGCCGGGCTGTGGGAATTTCCCGGCGGCAAGGTGGAGGCGGGCGAAACTCCCGAAGAGACGCTGGTCCGCGAGCTTCGTGAAGAGCTCGGGATCGACACGAAAGTACCTTGTCTCGCGCCACTCACCTTCGCAAGCCATACTTACGAGACCTTCCACCTTCTCATGCCGCTTTACGTCTGCCGCCGCTATGAGGGCATCCCGCGCGGTGCCGAAGGGCAGGAAATCAGGTGGGTTCGCGCCTCCCAGCTGCGCGATTATCCCATGCCGCCTGCGGACGAACCTCTGATCCCGTTCCTGCAGGACCTTCTCTGAACGGGACAGTCTTTCCAGCCGAAATTTACCTTTCCTTTATCAGATTCTGACATTTTTCGGCGGTGGAGACGGCGTGTACAGGTTAGGCAGTCGATATGGCGGACAAAGAACAGTATGACGGAGTGACGGAAGTCGCCGAAGCACCGCTCAGTGCGCCTAAGTCGGGTGCGCTGAATGTCGCGGTCATTTTTGGCGTTGCTGCGGTCGCATTGACGCTGATTCTGGCGCCAATTGTCGACCGCAAGAGCGCACATCTTGCCGGGACGGTTACACCCGGTGCCTATGACGACATCGTGACCGGCTCGATCTCAACGAATAGTGGGCCGAAACGCTACATCGTACGGCGCAGCGTCCTTCAAGACACCCCCGGCGCCGTCTGCATTATCAACAGCGACGGTTCGACGAGCGGTTGCTGATACATTTTAGGAATTGGTGCGGATCGCGCCGGATTGAAAAGGAATTCGCGGATGCTGATCCTGCGTCGATTGCTGAAGGACCGAAGCGGAGCGACCGCGATTGAGTACGGCCTGATCGGCGTACTTCTATCGATTGCGATCATCGCTGGCGTCCGGCAGGTCGGATCTGCGATCGGCACGACTTTCAACAACGTTTCTGAGCAGTCGCTTGGCAATGGGACACTGGGCTCTCCGTGAGGTGCTGGCGCGCGCCATTCCTACTGCGTCCCCGATTTGTCTTTCAGTACGCTGGCAAGGCTGATGCGGGCTGAACCCGGACGGAGCGGCTTCTGCTGGCTGTCATGCGGTGCCCAACCCGAAACGTAGATGATCGAGAAGGTGGCGCGGACGCGACCATCCGGATCCGAAAAACGTTCCGCATAGATTTCTCCCGCCCTGACGAATAATTTGCGCCCCGGCGGATTCCGCGAGCGGCCCGCGAGCGGGTTTGCCATTCCCATGTGGCGCAGATCGCGCATCAGCGGAAAGATCGAATCGTAGCGCACCGTATATGTCTCGACGTCTGCCACCGGCAGCGCAAAACCCGCGCGTTGAAGAAGCGCCCCCACATCCCGCACATCGGCAAAGGGAATGACGCGTGGGCTGACGCCGCCGGTCAGTTCCTCCTCGGCGCTCAGGAGCGCCTCGCGCAATTCGGCCAGCGTGCCGGCTCCGGGAATGGCGGCCAGGAACAGGCCGTCCGGCTTGAGGGCGCGGCGCGCCTGAATGAACAGCCCCGGCGTGTCATTCGTCAGATGGGCCGAGAGTGGCGAGACGATCAGGTTGGCGCTTTCGGGATCGAGTGACAGCGTCTCGAGCGGTGCAAGCCGGAACCCGGCCGGCCCCGTGCCGAAACGATCCGTCGTTTCGAGCCGCGTCAGATGGTCCACCTTGCCGGTCGCCAGGATTTCAGCGGCGGCGGTGCCGGTCATTCCGTGTAGTTCCACACCTTCGGCGAAGTGACGCTCGACTGCCGAAAGACGATCGGCCAGCTCTTCTGCCGCCAAATCGAGGAGGAAGCCGGCGCCGCGGTCGGCTATGGCTGCCGCGCGCTCGCGGTTCCGTTCGATCAGTCGGGGGTCAAAAACCAGTTGCATCTCACGCCCTGCGCTGCTCAAGATTGAAGATCGCTGCCATGAGGCAGATCGGTGTCTGTCTACAGGTGAACGGCCAATGGGTGAAGGGGAAAGTCCAGCGTTCCGGAGTTTGTTCCACCGGCTCCCGGCCCGCCTGGGGACACTTCTTGTCGACTTCGTCTACCCGCCCGTTTGCGCCGGCTGTGGCCGCTTCGCAGCACGTGACGGCGCACTATGCGGTCCATGCTGGCAGACGATCCGCTTCATCGAGCGGCCCTACTGCGAAGTGATGGGCACGCCTTTCACGCATGAACTTGGCGCCGGCATCCTGTCGGCCGAAGCGATTGCCAACCCGCCGGTCTTTGATCGTCTGCGCGCCGTTGCTGCCCATGAGGGGATCTGCCAGACGCTGGTGCATCGGCTGAAATATAACGACCGCCTCGATGTCGCGCCGCTCATGGCGCGCTGGATGGCGCGCACGGCTGGCAATCTTGTCGATGAGGCCGATGTCATTGTGCCGGTTCCGCTGCATCGGACGCGGCTATTCATGCGACGGTTCAATCAATCGGCGGAACTGGGACGGCATCTGGCCCTGCAAACGGGCAAGCCGTTCAACCCGGTCGATCTCAGGCGCATCAAGCGGACTGCCCACCAGGTCGGGCTTGGCGCGCGGGCGCGCGAGGACAATGTGCGCGGTGCATTCGCCGTTACCGATGCCGGCAAGATGGCCTTTGCCGGACGCCGAATCCTTCTGATTGACGATGTTTATACGACCGGCGCAACGGTCTCGGCCGCCTCGCGCGCTTTACGCAAGGCAGGTGCGCGCGACATCACGGTGCTCGTCTTTTCAATGGCACTTCCCGAGCCTATATAGCATCTCATGACAAGCGCCCGTCGAGAGGCTGCCGAAGGAGAGAGTTTGATGGTTCCTGTCACGATCTACACCCGTCAGATGTGCGGTTATTGTTCCGCCGCCAAGGCACTGCTTGACCGCAAGGGTGTAAGCTATACCGAGCACGACGCGAGCTTCGATCCCAAGCTCCGCCAGGAAATGATGGACCGTTCCGGGCGCACGACTTTCCCGCAGATTTTCATCGGCGACCAGCATGTAGGAGGCTGCGACGATCTTCATGCGCTCGACGGCGCGGGCAAGCTCGACGCCATGCTGACCGGTTGAGAGGATTGGCAGATGACGAAGGTGAAAGTTGCTGCTGTCCAGATGTGTTCTGGTGTTACGGTTGAAAAGAATGTCGAGCATATGCGTGCGCTCGTGGCCGAGGCGGCAGCTCAGGGCGCGCGCTACGTCCAGACCCCGGAAATGACCGGAGCGCTGCAGCGTGATCGCGAGGCTCTGATGGCCTCTCTCAAGCCCGAAGCGCATGACCTCGTCTATCGTGCAGGCTCCGAGCTTGCGGCTGAGCACGGGATCTACATGCATGTCGGTTCCACCGCGATTGCGCTCGGGAGCGGAAAGGTTGCCAATCGCGGCTTCCTCTTCGGGCCTGACGGTTCGCTGATCACGTCCTACGACAAGATCCACATGTTCGATGTCGACCTCGACAACGGCGAGAGCTGGCGCGAGAGCCGGACCTATAATCCGGGTGCTGCCGCTCGCGTGGCGCAGCTTCCCTTCGGCAAGCTCGGTTTTGCCGTCTGCTATGATGTCCGTTTCCCGCAGCTCTTCCGTGCCGAGGCTTTGGCTGGCGCTGAGATCCTGACGGTCCCGGCTGCCTTCACCAAACAAACCGGCGAGGCGCATTGGGAGATTCTCCTGCGCGCCCGGGCGATCGAGAACGGCGCATTCCTGGTGGCCGCTGCCCAGGGCGGTGTGCATGAGGATGGCCGCGAGACCTATGGCAATTCCATGATCGTCAGCCCATGGGGGCAGATCCTGGCGCGCGCCGGAGGATCCGGTGAGGCGGTGATCCTCGCCGAGATCGACACGGCGGATGTTGCCGCCGCACGCGGCAAGATCCCGAACCTGAAGAATGCGCGCGAGTTCGCCGTTGAAACGGTTGGTGCCTGAGGATTTCTGCAAGTGATCAAGTATTCGCTCAAGTGTGAAGCCGAACACGCCTTTGAAGGCTGGTTTTCTTCCGGCAGCGACTTTGATGGTCAGCAGGCGCGGGGTCTCGTGACCTGTCCAGTCTGTGGCTCCGCCTCCGTCATCAAGGCCCTGATGGCGCCGGCGGTGGCGACAGCGCATGTCGGCGAAGCCGATGTCCCTATGGCGATTGCTGGCGGCGGCGTTCCAGCCGAAATGATGGCGAAGCTGCGCGAAATCGTCACGCATATCCGCGCGAATTCCGAGGATGTCGGTACGCGGTTTCCCGAAGAGGCGCGCAAGATCCATTACGGCGAGGCGCCCGTTCGCGGCATTATCGGTCAAGCGAAGCAGGAGGAAATCGGCGCGCTCCTGGAGGAGGGCATCGAGATCGCGCCGCTACCCGTGCTTTCCGAAGATGCGAACTGATGCATCTCGTCCTCTATAATTTCGGGATTCCCAAGGAGAGTTTTACCGCGCCGGGATTTGAGGGTTTTCTGTTGCGCGAAGCCTTCAATTTTGAGGCTGCTTCGCGCGCGCATGGTTTTCGCGGGCGTTCGGGCTACAAGGATGAGCCAGGGCCGGACAGCTGGGGAGAGCAGGTCTTTCCACGGTTCATCAGGGAAACTGGCTTTGAAGCCGGGACGTCCTCCCTGTCTCGCTGGCGCGACATCGAGAGCCTGATGGCTTTCAGCTATTCAGGCGTTCACGCCGATGCGCTGAAACATGCGCGCAACTGGATGGGGCCGCGGAGCTGGCCGCCACTCGTCCTCTGGTGGGTGGCCGAAGACGAAGCCGTTTCGTGGGCCGACGCCGTGCGGCGGCTGGAATATCTTCACGACCACGGGCCATCGGCCCATGCTTTCCATTTCAAGACGCCCTTCGGGCCTGATGGCGAAGCCTATGAGATCGACAGGTCGCTTGTCCGGGCCATTGCAGCCCGCAACGCGCCAGCCCAGGCGGACTTGATGGAAGCGGTTGGTCGCCTGAAAATATAGCTCTTCTTCGGCTCACGCAGCCGGCCGCGTCGCCAGCATCATGTAGTTAACGTCCATATCCTTCGACAGGTTCCACTGGTTCATCAGCGGATTGAAGAACACGCCGGTGCGCTCGTCGATCTGCATCCCGGAGGCGTTCAGCGGCTTTTCGAGTTCTTCCGGACGGACCAGCTTTTCATATTGATGGGTGCCCTTGGGTAGCCAGCGGAGCACGTGTTCTGCACCGATGATAGCGAGCGCCATGGCTTTCATGGTGCGGTTGATCGTGGCGACGAACATCATGCCGCCCGGCTTCACCATCGAAGCACAGGTCGTGATGAAGAAATCCACGTCGGAGACGTGCTCGACCACTTCCATGTTGAGAATGATGTCGAATCTCTCGCCATCAGCGGCCAGTTGCTCGGCGGTGACTGCGCGGTAATCGACGGTTACGCCGGTCTGCGCGGCGTGGGTCGAGGCAATCCCGATATTGCGTTCGGAGGCATCAGCGCCGATCACGGTCGCCCCCATCCGTGCCATGGGTTCGGAAAGCAGCCCGCCACCGCAGCCGATGTCGAGGACGCGCAGGCCCTCCAGAGGCTTGTGGCTATTGGCGTCACGGCCGAAATGCGCAGCGGCCTTGTCGCGAATGTAGCGGATGCGGACGGGGTTGAACTTATGCAGCGGCTTGAACTTGCCGGTCGGGTTCCACCACTCTGCCGCCATGGCGGTGAAGCGGTCAACTTCGGCCTGATCGATCGTGGTTCTTGCTGCGTCGCTCATGATGCGTATCCCTTCGTGGTCGCTTTTCAAGTCGGACTGCTACGAATGAAAGTCAAGGCCGGATTTTGTCGCGGAACGCAGCAGCAGGGCCCCGAAATCGCCGGAATCGCGGGATTTGACTTCCGCCATTCAAACATCAAGAATCACCGGCAGTGATTCCTCGCCAGGACGGACCCTCCGCATGTTCAAGAAAATCGCCCTCATCCTGCTTGCCGCAACATTCCTGTCTGCCTGCACGACAACCGACCCCTATACGGGCGAGCAGAAGATGTCGAACACAGCCGGCGGCGCCATGATTGGCGCGGGCCTGGGTGCCGTGACCGGTCTGCTGGTCGGCCAGGACGCCAATTCCCGTCGCAATGCGGCTCTCATCGGCGCCGGCGTCGGTGCGCTCGGCGGCGGCCTCATCGGCAATTACATGGACAATCAGGAATCGGAGCTGCGTCGTCAGCTGCAGGGCACGGGCGTGTCGGTCACGCGCAACGGCGACTCGATCGTTCTGAACATGCCCTCCAATATCACCTTCCCGACGGACCAGGATGCCGTGAAGGCGGAATTCTATCCGACGCTGAACTCTGTCGCCATCGTGCTGAGGAAGTTCAACAAGACGCTGATCGACGTCAACGGCCATACGGACTCCACCGGCAGCCATCAGCATAACCAGGATCTGTCGCAGCGCCGGGCGATCTCCGTTGCGAACTATCTGGCAAGCCAGGGTGTCGATGCGCGCCGCATGTCCGCCGTCGGCTTCGCAGAAACACAGCCGATTGCCTCCAACGCGACCGAGGCTGGACGCGCGCAGAACCGCCGCGTGGAAATCCAGATCTCGCCGCTGCGCGAGAACTGATCGGTTCCGTGCCGGGACCCGGCCGCCGGCTGTTGCAGTCGGGTCGCTTTTTCGCTAAGAGACCGCCAACTTTGGGCTCGATCCTTTTTCAAGGGTCGAGCCTTCGACTGTTTGACTGAGTTCCCGCGCTTGTCCGCGCGGGCCATGACCGGACATTTGAAATGGCACGCATCGTGATGAAATTCGGCGGCACGTCCGTCGCAGACCTCGACCGGATCTATAACGTCGCGCGCCATGTCAAACGTGAAGTTGATGCGGGCCATCAGGTTGCCGTTGTCGTCTCGGCCATGTCGGGCAAGACGAACGAGCTTGTTGCCTGGGTGCAGAACATGCCGAAGGTCACGGGCGCAAAGTCGCCCTTCTACGATGCGCGCGAGTACGACGCCGTCGTGGCTTCCGGCGAGCAGGTGACGGCAGGCCTTCTGGCCATCGCGCTGCAGTCGATGGACATCGATGCCCGCTCCTGGCAGGGCTGGCAGATCCCGATCAAGACCGATAACGCCCATGGCGCCGCGCGCATCCAGGAGATCAACGGCGAAGAGCTGATCAAGCGTTTCGAGATGGGGCAGGTTGCAGTCATCGCCGGCTTCCAGGGCATCGGCCCGGACAACCGGATCGCCACGCTCGGCCGCGGCGGTTCGGACACCTCTGCCGTTGCCATTGCCGCTGCCGTCAAGGCTGACCGGTGCGACATCTATACCGACGTCGATGGCGTCTACACGACCGACCCGCGCATCGAGCCCAAGGCGCGCCGCATGAAGAAGATCGCCTTCGAGGAAATGCTCGAAATGGCGTCTCTCGGCGCCAAGGTTCTGCAGGTCCGCTCCGTCGAGCTGGCTATGGTACACAAGGTGCGCACCTTCGTGCGCTCCTCTTTCGTTGACCCCGATGCTCCGGGAATGGGCGACCTTCTGAACCCGCCGGGCACGCTGATTTGTGACGAGGATGAAATCGTGGAACAGGAAGTAGTCACCGGCATCGCCTACGCCAAGGATGAAGCGCAGATTTCACTGCGCCGTCTTTCGGACCGTCCAGGCGTTTCTGCCGCCATTTTCGGGCCGCTTGCGGAATCGCATATCAACGTCGACATGATCGTGCAGAACATTTCCGAAGACGGAACCCGCACGGATATGACGTTTACGGTTCCGTCGGGCGATGCTGAGAAAGCACTCTCGGTTCTTGCAGATAACAAGGAAAAGATCGGCTTCGACGTCGTGCAGAGCGAAACGGGCCTCGTGAAGGTCTCCGTGATCGGTATCGGGATGCGCAGCCATGCCGGCGTTGCCGCTACCGCGTTCCGGGCGCTGGCCGAGAAGGGCATCAACATCAAGGCGATCACCACCTCGGAGATCAAGATTTCCATCCTGATCGACGGTCCCTATGCCGAACTTGCTGTTCGGACTTTGCATTCCTGCTACGGTCTCGATAAGAGTTGAGAAACGATTCCGCGATGCGCCGGTCGAAGTGACCCTTCGATCGGCTCGCCCGGAATGGCACAAGAACCGGGAGCACATGCGCGATGAAAGGCCTTTCACAGGGTCCGCGCGTTCTTCTCAAGCGTCTCCGCGAATTGATGGCGGAAGCGCTTGAACCGCAGGAACGCCTCGACAAGATCGTCCAGCAGATCGCCCAGAACATGGTCGCGGAAGTGTGTTCCGTCTATGTACTGCGATCGGACGGCGTGCTCGAACTCTATGCCACCGAAGGTCTGAAAAAGGACGCCGTGCACCTTGCCCAGCTGAAGATGGGGCAGGGGCTTGTCGGTACAATTGCGGCCTCGGCGCAATCGCTGAACCTGTCCGACGCGCAGTCGCATCCTGCCTTCCGCTACCTGCCGGAAACCGGCGAAGAAATCTTCCATTCCTTCCTGGGCGTGCCAATCCTGCGCGTCGGCCGAGCGCTCGGCGTTCTGGTCGTCCAGAACCGGGCGCAGCGCACCTATCGCGAGGAAGAAGTTGAGGCGATGGAAACCACGGCGATGGTTCTCGCCGAGATGATCGCCACTGGTGAACTGAAGAAGATTACCCGGCCGGGTCTCGAACTCGACCTGTCGCGCCCGGTTTCGATCGAGGGCGACAGCTATGGCGAAGGCATTGGTCTTGGTCATGTCGTGCTGCACGAGCCGCGCATCGTCGTCACCAATCTGCTGAACGAAGACACCGATCATGAACTGAAGCGGCTGAACGAAGCGCTCGATTCGCTGCGTATTTCCATCGATGATCTGCTGTCGCGGCGCGACGTCTCGATGGAAGGCGAGCATCGCGAGGTTCTGGAAACCTATCGCATGTTTGCCCATGACCGTGGCTGGGTGCGCAAGCTCGAAGAGGCGATCCGCAACGGCCTGACGGCAGAAGCGGCGGTCGAGAAGGTGCAGAGCGACACCAAGGCGCGCATGATCCGCCTGACGGACCCTTATCTGCGCGAGCGGATGCACGACTTCGATGATCTGGCCAACCGGCTGCTGCGCCAGCTGACGGGCTATGGTCCGAAGGGCGGCGGCGGCTTGCCGATGGACGCGATCATCGTGGCCCGCGCCATGGGGGCTGCCGAACTGCTCGACTATCCGCGCGAGCATATCCGAGGCCTAGTGCTCGAAGAGGGCGCCGTCACCAGCCACGTCGTGATCGTTGCGCGCGCCATGGGCGTGCCGATCGTCGGCCAGGTGGCTGGCCTCGTGGCGCTTGCCGAAAATGGCGATCCGATCATTATCGATGGCGATGGCGGCAGTGTCCATCTGCGCCCAGCCGCCGAGCTGCGCGTCTCCTATGAGGAGAAGGTGCGCTTCCGCGCCAAGCGCCAGGAACAGTTTCGCGCGCTTCGTTCTGTCGAGCCGATCACCAAGGATGGGCAGCGCATCAATCTGCTGATGAATGCCGGACTTCTGGTCGATCTGCCGCAGCTCAACGAATCGGGCGCACTCGGCATTGGGCTTTTCCGGACCGAACTGCAGTTCATGATCGCGTCGAACATGCCGAAGATCGAGGAGCAGGAAGCCTTCTATCGCAGCGTTCTGCGCCAAGCCGCAGGCCGGCCGGTGACGTTCCGGACACTGGATATCGGCGGCGACAAGGTCGTGCCCTATTTCCGCGGAGCGGATGAGGAAAACCCGGCGCTCGGCTGGCGCGCCATCCGGCTGTCGCTCGACCGTCCGGGATTGATCCGCACTCAGTTGCGCGCGCTGTTGCGTGCGGCAAGCGGGCAGGAACTGCGCATGATGATCCCGATGGTGACCGAAGTCTCCGAGCTTCGGGCCGTGCGGGAGCTGATGCAGAAGGAATTCCAGCATCTTTCACGCTTCGGCTATGAATTGCCGAAGAAGCTGCAGTTCGGCGCCATGCTGGAAGTACCGGCGCTGATGTGGCAGCTGGATGAGCTGATGGCCGAGGTCGACTTCGTTTCGGTCGGCTCCAACGATCTTTTCCAGTTCTCGATGGCTGTGGACCGTGGTAACGCCCGGGTGTCGGACCGGTTCGATATTCTGGGGCGGCCGTTCCTGCGAATCCTCCGAGACATCGTGCGTGCGGCCGAGCGCAACAACACCTCTCTGACACTGTGCGGTGAAATGGCGGGCAAGCCGCTTTCTGCCATGGCACTGATGGGGCTGGGCTTCCGGTCTATTTCCATGTCTCCGGCGGCAATCGGTCCGGTCAAGGCCATGTTGCTTGGGCTCGACGTCAAGCAGCTTTCCGATGTGATGAATGCGGCGCTGGAAGAGGGCTATCCGCGTGAGCCCATGCGCCACATCCTCGAAAAGTTCGCCGCGGCGAACAACCTGCCGCTCTAGGACATCGAGATTTGGCGAAGCTTCCGATCGAGAAAATGCGCGAGCTGGAGCGCCGGTTCAGCGAGGTCGAGGCCCGGATGTCGGCCGGGCCGGCGGCGGACGTCTATATCAAGCTTGCCGCAGAATATTCCGAGCTTGAGCCGGTGGTGAAGACGATTCGCGAGTTCCAGAAGACGGAAAGCGAGATTTCCGATCTGGAAGCGCTCCTGGTCGACAAGACGACGGATCGCGAGATGCGCGATCTGGCCGAAATGGAATTGCCGGAGCTGAAGGCGCGGATCGAAACGCTCGAAGGCGAAATGCAGATCCTGCTTCTGCCGAGAGATGCAGCGGACGAGAAGAGCGCGATCCTCGAAATTCGCGCCGGCACCGGCGGCAACGAGGCTGCGCTTTTCGCCGGCGATCTGTTTCGCATGTACGAGCGCTATGCCTCGACGCATGGCTGGAAGGTCGAAATCCTCTCCGAAAGCGAAGGCGAGGCGGGCGGCTACAAGGAAATCATCGCAACCGTCAGCGGGCGTGGCGTTTTCGCGAAGCTGAAGTTCGAATCCGGCGTTCACCGTGTTCAGCGCGTGCCGGAAACGGAAGCGGGCGGGCGCATTCACACATCCGCTGCAACGGTCGCCGTGCTTCCCGAAGCCGAGGACATCGATATCGAAATCCGGCCGGAAGACATTCGCATCGATACGATGCGTTCGTCAGGGGCCGGTGGTCAGCACGTCAACACGACCGACTCGGCCGTGCGCATCACCCACCTGCCGACAGGGATCATCGTCACCAGCTCGGAAAAGTCGCAGCACCAGAACCGGGCGAAGGCCATGCAGGTTCTGCGCGCGCGGCTTTATGATATCGAACGTCAGCGGGCGGACAATGAACGCTCGGCCTCGCGCAAAAGCCAGGTCGGTTCGGGCGACCGCTCCGAGCGCATCCGCACCTATAATTTTCCGCAGGGACGCCTGACCGATCATCGCATCAACCTCACGCTCTACAAGCTCGATCGAGTCATCGAAGGTGAGCTGGATGAAGTGATCGATGCGCTGGTGGCAGACTATCAGGCCGGCCAGCTGGCCCAGCTTGGCAACGATCATGCCGGAGCCTGATCTGGTTCTCGACACCATACTGGCAGAGGTGCGAGGGCGCTTTCGCGAGGCGGATCTCGACGACCCGGCTCTGGAGGCTCGCATCCTGGTGGGTGGTTTGCTCGATCTTGAGCCGGCGGCGCTGATTTCACGCGGCCGATTGCCGGTCTCGGCTGACGAAGTGGCATCCATCCGAGCCGCTGCTGCGCGTCGTATTGCCGGCGAGCCGGTCTATCGTATCCTTGGCTGGCGCGAATTCTATGGACTGAAGCTGAAACTTTCGACAGGGACGCTTGAGCCGCGCCCTGATACCGAGGTCCTGGTCGACGCCTTGCTGCCCGTTCTCGAGGAGATGGTTCGGCAAGGGCGTAAGCCGCGTATCCTCGACCTGGGAACGGGAACAGGCGCGATCTGCCTGGCGCTTCTTCAGGAGTGCCCGGATGCGACTGGTGTTGGCACTGACCTTTCCAAGGATGCGCTGATCACGGCGAAAGGCAACAGCGATGGGAATGGAGTGGGACCAAGGTTTGAGACCTTGCAAAGCGATTGGTTCTCGCAAGTGCGAGGCAGTTTCGATGTCATCGTGTCCAATCCGCCCTATATTCCAACGGCCGATATTGCTGCTCTGGATCGCGAAGTTCGCGAACATGATCCCATCGCGGCGCTTGATGGCGGCGATGACGGGCTTGATCCATATCGAGTCATTGCGAATCAAGCGGATCAACATCTTGCGGAGGCTGGAGTTGTCGCCGTTGAATTTGGGTGGAACCAGCTGGAGGCCGTACAGTCCATCTTCGAGGCGGCCGGTTTTGTGGTTCGCCAAGCAATACGCGATTATGGGGGGCGCGATCGGGCCCTGATTTTTGCCCGAAACCCCTGCGTTTCCGGCGAATAATCTCGCGGTCGCGAAAAAAACGCTTGGATTTGAGGGTGAAGCGGGCTAGTTTGCCTGTGCGCACTAGGGCTGAAGCGCCGGCGGAATTTAATCCCGGGTCAGCTTTCGCCAAGATGGTTGCTCTCTTAACAAGAGTTTCTGGGGTACCGACAGTCCCTGTGCGGAAATCTGTTCAATAACTCACAAGCGGCAAGAAGGTGCGGTCACGCGCGGACGCTGCGGCTCGCAAGTCCTGTCTCAAAGACAGAGCAGGCCGGAGCCATTTTGTGGTCATTTAGAAAGAAGTTCAGGTGAGCCATCGATGAGGCCAGGACAGCAGAACAAACGCGGTCGCGGGCGTAACAGCAATAACAACAACAATAATAACAATAACAACAACAATGGAAACATGCGCAAGGGCTCGAACCCTCTGACGCGGACCTATGACAGCTCCGGACCGGACGTCAAGATTCGCGGAACAGCGCAGCATATCGCCGAGAAATACGCGCAGCTTGCTCGTGACGCCCAGAGTTCTGGCGACCGTGTCATGGCGGAAAACTATCTGCAGCACGCCGAGCATTACAACCGCATTATCGCAAGCGCGCAGGCGCAGATGCAGGAGCGCTTCCAGCGCGACGATCGCAACGAGTTTGCCGACCGCGACGAGGATGACAACGGTTCGGATGCCGCACCGATGCAGCAGGCGCAACCGCAACAGCAGCGTTCGCATCAGCCGGCGCAGCCGCAGGCTGAACAGCCCTACGACGGCAGTGGTCCGCAGCCAGAGATTGAGGGTGTTCCTGCCGAGGTTGCTTTGGGCGAAGAGGCTCCGGCAGAAGCAGCCGGCGAGCAGGAGCCGCGTCAGCGTCGTCCGCGCCGCCCGCAGCGCCGCCGCCAGAATGCAGCTGCCGAAGGTGAATCCGGCGAGGCTCCGGCGGAGCAGCCGGCACTAGCCGAAGCTGGCGAATGACGAAGATCAAGTTCAGACGGATTGATGATCCCCGGGATGAAAGTTCCGGGGATTTTTGCATTTAAACCTCTTTAAATTCTGGAGCTCGCGCCCATATTTCTCAGCGAAGGCTCGCCTTACAGGGAGCCCATCTCAAACCCGTCGATCCGTGCCTCAGCGAGGGCGGAAAGAGGAACGGAGGACAGACATGAATATCGAGAAATATTCCGAGCGCGTGCGCGGTTTCCTGCAATCGGCTCAAACCGGTGCTCTTGCCGCCGGACACCAGCAATTCACCGCCGAACATGTGCTGAAGGTGCTTCTGGACGATGACCAGGGCATGGCTTCGGCGCTTATCCAGAAGGCGGGCGGCGATCCGCGCGAGGCGCGCATTGCCAACGATGCAGCGCTTGCCAAGATTCCGCAGGTTTCGGGCGGCAACGGTCAGGTCTATCTGTCGCAGCCACTGGCCAAGGTCTTCGCCACGGCTGAAGAGGCAGCGAAAAAGGCCGGCGATAGTTTCGTGACCGTCGAGCGATTGCTTCAGGCGCTCAGCATCGAGTCTTCTGCCTCGACGTCGGCAACCTTGAAGAAGGCCGGCGTGACGCCTCAAGGCTTGAACCAGGCGATCAATGACATTCGCAAAGGCCGTACGGCCGATAGCGCCAATGCCGAACAGGGCTTTGACGCGCTGAAGAAATATGCCCGCGATCTCACCGCAGATGCGCGCGATGGCAAGCTCGATCCGGTGATTGGCCGCGACGACGAAATCCGCCGCGCGATCCAGGTCCTGTCGCGCCGTACCAAGAACAATCCGGTTCTGATCGGTGAACCCGGCGTCGGCAAGACGGCGATCGCCGAAGGACTGGCGCTGCGCATCATCAATGGCGACGTGCCCGAATCGCTGCGCGACAAGAAGCTGATGGCGCTCGACATGGGCGCGCTGATTGCCGGCGCGAAATACCGCGGCGAATTCGAGGAACGTCTGAAGGCGGTGCTTTCGGAAGTGCAGTCGGAAAACGGCGATATCATCCTCTTCATCGACGAGATGCACACGCTGGTCGGAGCCGGCAAGGCGGATGGCGCGATGGATGCATCCAACCTGCTGAAGCCTGCGCTTGCGCGCGGCGAGCTGCATTGCGTTGGCGCGACCACGCTCGATGAATATCGCAAGCATGTCGAAAAGGATGCGGCTCTTGCCCGCCGGTTCCAGCCTGTCATGGTCTCCGAGCCGACGGTCGAGGACACGATCTCGATCCTGCGCGGTCTGAAAGAAAAATACGAACAGCACCACAAGGTCCGCATTTCGGACTCGGCGCTGGTTGCCTCCGCGGTGCTGTCAAACCGCTATATCACTGACCGCTTCCTGCCGGACAAGGCCATCGACCTGATGGACGAGGCTGCATCGCGGCTCAGAATGCAGGTGGATTCCAAGCCGGAAGAGCTGGACGAACTCGATCGCCGCATCATGCAGATGAAGATCGAGCGCGAAGCCTTGAAGAAGGAAACCGACAATGCGTCGAAGGACCGGCTCGAAAAGCTGGAGCTTGACCTGTCCGATCTGGAAGAGCGCGCCAATGCGCTGACCGCCCGCTGGCAGGCCGAAAAGCAGAAGCTGGGTCACGCCGCCGAACTCAAGCGCAAGCTTGACGAAGCACGCAACGATCTGGCGATTGCCCAGCGCAACGGTGAGTTCCAGAGGGCTGGTGAGCTTGCCTATGGCGTGATCCCCGGCCTGGAAAAGGAACTGAAGACAGCCGAAGAGCACGATGGCTCCGGTGCTGAAGCCATGGTCCAGGAGGTCGTGACCCCCGACAATGTCGCGCAGGTCGTGTCCCGCTGGACCGGAATTCCGGTCGACAAGATGCTGGAAGGCGAGCGCGACAAGCTCCTGCGCATGGAAGACGAAATCGCCAAATGGGTCGTTGGCCAGGGCGATGCGGTTCAGGCCGTTTCGCGGGCGGTTCGCCGTGCGCGCGCCGGGTTGCAGGACCCGAACCGGCCGATCGGCTCGTTCATGTTCTTGGGCCCCACTGGCGTCGGCAAGACCGAGCTCACCAAGGCGCTCGCACGCTTCCTCTTCGATGAGGAGTCCGCGATCGTACGTATCGACATGTCGGAATACATGGAGAAGCACTCGGTCTCGCGGCTCATCGGTGCACCGCCCGGCTATGTCGGCTATGATGAAGGCGGCGCTCTGACCGAAGCCGTTCGGCGCCGGCCCTATCAGGTCGTGCTGTTCGATGAGATCGAAAAGGCGCATCCGGATGTGTTCAACGTTCTGCTGCAGGTTCTGGACGACGGTCGTCTGACCGACGGGCAGGGCCGGACCGTGGACTTCAAGAACACGATCATCATCATGACCTCGAACCTGGGTTCTGAATTCCTGACCGGGCTCGGCGAAAACGAGGATACCGACAGTGTCCGCGAACAGGTGATGGGTGTCGTCCGGATGAACTTCCGGCCGGAATTCCTGAACCGTGTCGACGAGATCATCCTGTTCCACAGGCTGCGGCGCAGGGAAATGGGCACGATCGTCGATATCCAGATGGGTCGCCTCGTCAAGTTGCTCGCCGATCGCAAGATCACGATCACGCTGGACGAAACCGCGCGGGAATGGCTCGGCGACAAGGGTTACGACCCGGTCTATGGCGCAAGGCCGCTCAAGCGCGCGATCCAGAAATATCTTCAGGATCCGCTGGCCGAAAAGATCCTGTCGGGCGATATCCCTGATGGATCGGCGGTCACGGTGAGTGCCGGGTCAGATCGCCTGATCTTCGTGTCGGGTGAGTCGATCAGTCAGGCTGCGTAAGGTCAATACCACAGGTCGCATGATTGAGGTGCCTCCGGCGAAAGCCGGGGGCATTTTTCTCATGCGGCGGGGCCATCAGTTGCTGGCGATGTTCCAGTCTTCGTGGCCGAGCAGCGCATCGATACGCTTGCGCTCGGCGCCGAACTTGGCGAGCGCATCGCCGGAAAGCGACTTGCCGTCCGGCAGGCGGATTTTCAGCGGGTCCACCTTGTTGCCGTTGACGATCATCTCGTAGTGCAGATGCGGGCCTGTCGACTGGCCGGTCGTGCCGATCCAGCCGATCACCTGACCCTGATGGATCTTGGCGCCCTCGACGACATCCTTTGCGATGGCGCTCTGGTGGTTGTAGGAGGTTTCGTAGCCGTTGGCATGACGAATGATCGTCTGGTTGCCATACCCGCCGCGGTCCCAGCCGGCCTTTTCAACCGTGCCGTTGCCGGTTGCGATGATCGGCGTGCCGCGCGGGGCAGCCCAGTCGACACCCGTATGCATGCGCATGTAACCCAGGATCGGGTGACGGCGCATCCCGAACCCGGATTTGAAAATGCCGCCCGGCACGGGGTTGCGCAGCAGGAACTGGTGGATGCTCTTCCCGTCGGGGCCGTAGTAATCGACGCTGTCGTCGACCGGGTCCTGGAAGCGGTAAAGACGTGTCTCGGTATCTCCGAACTTGGCGTAGAGGAACAGAAGCTCCGAATTCTTGGTGACCTTACCGGACTGGTCGGCGACCGAGAAGAAAGCCTCAAGCTTGTCGGTGGGGTGCAGTTGCGCCTGGAAATCCACGGAGTTGGCGAGAAGCTTGACGATCTGGTTCGTCAGATCAAGACCCATTCCATAGGAAAGGGAGGCCCGATAAATGCCGTCATAGACGCTCGGGAGATCGGACCCCGCCTGCGGCGCCAGCAGGTTGTCGTCCAGCGCGGAGGCCATTGCCTTGATATTCGGCGGCGCCGTGCCCTGGACGAAGTTGCCCTTGTCGTCGAGCGCAATGGTCACCTGGTGCTCATCACGCTGATAGATGCTGGCGCGCACGATCTTCAGGTCTTCGCCGGCCTGCATGATGCCCATCCGCAGAATGTTGCCGTCGTGGAGCTTGTCGCTGCCGAGAGCCTCCGAGAGCGGGCCGGTAATGAGATCCGCCTGCTTCTTCGAATAACCGTTTGCGGAAAGGGCTGACGCTATGTCCGTGTCTGAACGGATCGGGATAATGTCGTCGGCATATTCCGGCGTGGTCGTGGTGATTGCTTCCGGAGCGGCGACGGACATGTTGGATTCGATCACCTTCGCGGTCAGGCCCGAGGTGATATCGAGGGCGCTGTTGCTGGCCGCAAAGCGACGCGGGTCGACGTAATACAGCGAAGCAACCTGGCTGTTGCCATCGGTGAGCACAGACCCGTTCGTGCGCACCGTCTCCTCGATCTCTTCCAACGTCATGGCGGGGGCGTAATTGAACGCCACATCCTTTGTCGGAAAGTCAGATGTTTCCAGGCTGACCTCGGATTCGACGTCCGAACCGTAGATCTGGCCTGTACTGACAGAGGGGGCCGGCGGCTTGGCACCAGAGGAGAAGATCGCGAGCGGATCAAACTCCGGATAGGACTCCTGTGTCGCATGGGCTGCGGCAAGCGCCATCTTCACGTGCTCGAACGGCTGGCGGCGAACCACTTCCTTTCCGCCCTGCTGGATCATGGTCGACACCTCCATGATCTGCTTGTCGGCGGGCTTCGCGGCGATGCTCGTGGCGATCAGGCGTCCGCCGCGCTTGGCGACAAGTGGCGTATCTTCCCCATCATCGCGGGCGCTGGCATAGGCTTCCGCAGGGATGGCAAGTTGGCGGCGTCCGTCAAGGGCTGCCGTGAGGGCGACCCCCATCAGGATCGTGCTGGTGATGCCGGTCAGGAATGTGCCTGAGAGCCAGCGGAAGGAAATCTCGCGCCGGTCCGGCGCGCGGCGACCGTCAGCGAGCAGCGCGGGCTCGTTGCCGAGCAGCCGTGTCAGTTCCCTGCCGTCTGTCATTCAGTGTCCGCCTGGCCCAGTTATTTTCTTGTTATGCAACATCTGCCTCGTGCGCGGGCGGGAGTCAAACACCATGCACGGAGATTGCCGGCAAGAGTGCACAAAACCCCAATTGTTGCGCGCGGAGCCGTTCATGCCTTTGAATTGTGAAGATCCGTGGGCATGAAGGTGAGGAGGCGGGTTTTTGTGGACGTTTTGGAAGGCTTCCGGTGGTCTTATCAGAATTTAGTGTTTTAAAACAGGTGGTTGGGATATTTTTGAAGTTTTTTCGAAGAGCGCTGTTGACTGTTTTGGGGGCGTGGGTCTATAAGGCGGTCACTGACGAGGGCGGCGGCGCTGCTAGCGACTGACGAGCTCGT
>DATMTA010000040.1:0-7216 GCA_035565055.1 Ensifer sp. | reverse complement strand
CGCTCTTGCGCATTTTCGGCGTTTCGAGAGCCGGCTCCGATTGCCTCTGCGATTCGTCACTCGGCGGAGCGCCGTCAAGATCCCGGACCTTGGCCGCCAGCTCGTCCGCGCCGTTGCTGGCGCCCTGGTCGGACGATGCGACGCCACCCTTGTGATAGGCAGCTTCGGCGGTGCCCCACTCCTCGGCGGCCTGCTGCCAGTGGCGGTCATGATGACCGTCAGGACGGCCTTCCTTTTCCCAGATCTGATAAGCGCGCTCGCGGATATAGTCTTCTCTGCTTCTCTGTTCCATGGTCTTCTCCCGGATGTGACGACAAGAGCGTCGTGCGCTCATGACCAAAACGAACCAATGGGTGGAATGTTCGCAGGGCTTCGGATTAAATTATCGTAACAGGCTCTGTGCCCCGTCGACGAAAACCAGCGAGCCCGTGACATGGCGGGCCGCGTCTGAAGCCAGAAACGCCACGACGCTTGCGACCTCAGAAGCCTTGCCGGATTTGCCGCCGGTGAGCGGAATATCACCCTCAGGGAATTCGACAGGCACCTCGACGCTTTCCGTGTCGCGGCGCACGGTGTTGTCGTCGATCGCCGTTTCAATCGCGCCGGGGCAGACCGCGTTGATGCGGATCCTGTCGCCCGCAAGCTCGACAGCCAGCTGCTTCACCATAGCCACCTGCGCCGCCTTCGTGGCTGAATAGGCGCTGGCGCCAGCGGAGGTGAAGGTCCGTGTCCCATTGATGGACGATACCACGACGATCGCGCTCTTGCTGGATTTCTTGAGGTAAGGCACGGCATAGTGGATGGTGAGATAGCTGCCGCGCAGGTTGACCGCCATGGTCCTGTCCCACTCGTCGGGCTTCAACTCGGCGATCGGGGCCCACACGCCGTTAATCCCGGCATTGACCACCACGACGTGAAGGCCGTCCCGCTCCGAAAATTTCTTGATTGCACCCGCCATTGCGTCCGCATCGGACACGTCGGCGACCAACACCTCGGCGGTGCCGCCAAGCTGTTCGACCTCCTCCGCCACCTTGCGCAACTCTTCCTCGGTATGGCTGAGGAGACCGATCGTGTCCCCCTGGCGGGCAAAGGCCATTGCTGTCGCCCGCCCGATGCCGGAGCCTGCGCCTGTCACAAGGATGCGTCTGGAGGGACGGTAATCGGTCATGCGGCTGCCTTCCTTTAGGGGGTCACGTGTCGCGCCTTTTCGACGCGGCACCCCAACCCGAGGCAGCAGCCCTTGTTCCCGGGTTGCCTTACACCCTGCGCGAAAAGACGAGAACGCTCTGGCCGGGGCTTTCCGTCTCGCCGGCGTCGCTGATCTCCATTTCCTCCGCCGACGAGAGGGCGAACTGCCAGTCCCCACCTTCCGGGAGCCGGATGGGTGTTGCGTCGCCGGCGTTCAGCACGAGAAGAAGCTCATCGGCAGTGCCATCTTCGCCAGGAGCGTCTTTCAGGTGCATCATCAAGAGTCGCAGCTCGCCATCGCTCCAGGTGGCATCATCCATGCCCGATCCGTCCGGCTTCAACCAGTTGACATGGGGTGCCGGCGGATCGCCCGGTTCACCCTTCAGGAAGCGCTCCTGCCTGAGAAGCGGCTGCGATTTGCGAAACGCGATCGCGGCGCGGCAGAAGTCGAGGAAAGGGTCCTCACGTCCCTCCCACGATATCCAGCCGATCTCGTTATCCTGGCAATAGGAATTGTTGTTGCCGTTCTGGCTGTTGCCAAGTTCGTCGCCACCGAGGAGCATCGGAACGCCCTGACTGACGAAGAGCGTGGCGATCATCGCTCGCCGTCTGCGCGCGCGGGCGGTCACAATGCCCTCATTGTCCGTGTCGCCTTCCGCGCCCAGGTTGTCGGACTGGTTGGCGTCGTGGCCGTCGCGATTGTCCTCGCCATTCGCCTCGTTATGCTTGTCGTTGAAGGCTGTCACGTCCGCCAGCACGAAGCCGTCATGGGCGCTCAGCAGGTTGACCGATGTCGTGGAACTGCGGCCTGAATGGTCGAACTGCACGGGCGAACCGGTCAACCGTTCCGCCAGCGGAGCGACGTGGCCCGAGTCCTTGCGCCAGAAACGGCGCACGTCGTCGCGGAACTTGTCATTCCACTCTCGGAAGGGGAAGGGGAAGCCTCCGACCTGATAGCCATCTTCGCCAACGTCCCACGGCTCGGCGATCAACTTGACACCGGCAAGGATCGGGTCCTGCCGGATCGCATCGAAAAAGCCGACCTCGCGATCGAAGCGCAGGCCTTCGCGGCCGAGCGTCGAGGCGAGGTCGAAGCGGAAGCCATCGACATGCATGACGCCCACCCAGTAGCGCAGGCTGTCAAGGACCATCCGCATGACCATGGGGTGCTCAACGTTCAGCGTGTTGCCCGTACCGGTCGTGTCGAACGTATGGCGTGGCTCCTCCGGCGACTGGATGTAGTAGCTGAGATTGTCGATCCCGCGGAAGCTCAGGGTCGGCCCGCGTTCCGAGCCTTCCGCCGTGTGATTGTAGACTACGTCCATGATGACCTCGATGCCGACGCTGTGGAACGCCTTCACCATCGTCTTGAACTCAGCGATCTTGTTACCCGAGAGGTATCGAGACTGCGGCGCGAAGAAGCCGAGCGTCTGGTAGCCCCAGAAATTGCGCAGGTTCTTCTCGACAAGGTAGCGATCGTCGAGAAAGTACTGGACCGGCAGAAGCTCGATGGCCGAAACGCCAAGCTTGACCAGGTGATCGAGGATGGGTTCGCTGGACATCCCGAGGAAGGTGCCGCGCAGCTCTTCGGGAACGTCCGGATGCTGCATTGTCAGACCGCGCACATGCGCCTCGTAGATGATCGTATCTGTCCAGGGCCGCCGGATCGCCTCGTCGCCATTCCAGTCGAAGTCCGGGTTCTGCACCACGCCCTTCGGCATGAAGGCGGCGCTGTCGCGCTCGTCGAAGGACAGGTCGCCGTCTTCCGCACCGATCCTGTAGCCGTAGAGGCTATCATCCCAGCGAAGGTCCCCGATGATTTGCTTTGCATAAGGGTCGAGGAGAAGCTTGCTCGGGTTGAAGCGATGGCCGTTGGCGGGATCATAGGGCCCGTGAACCCGGTAGCCGTAGACCGTGCCTGGCTGAAGGCCGGCGACATAGCCCGACCAGATATCACCCTCCCGCTTCGGAAGCGCGAGCCGCTGGGTTTCCTCCCTGCCGTCGGGGGAGAAAAGGCAAAGCTCCACCGCTTCGGCATGGGCGGAGAAGAGCGCGAAATGCGTTCCCTCGCCGATGAACTCGGCGCCAAGTTCAGGTTTCAGGAAATCGAGTTCGGAAAACGAATAGCTCATGAAAATGCCTCGGAGAAAAGGGGAAAGGACCGCGCGTCCAACGCCTCAACTGGCAAATGGTTCCTGCCGACCTGCAGCGGAACCCTTGAGGCGCCCGTGTGTTCGGTCCTCCGCAGAAACACCGGACGAGGAGAGATGCATGGGTCTTGACATGGGGGAATATGATGGCTGGGGGCCACGGTGGCTCAACGACGATCGGGTGCGATTTCGTCTCTGGGCGCCTGATGCGGACCCGCTGGAGATCGTCGCGGATGACGCGCGCTATCCGATGAACGCGGTGGGTGAGGGCTGGATCGAGGCGGAGATATCAGGCCTTGCGCACGGCGCGCGTTATCGCTTTCGCCTGCCGGACGGAACGGAGGTCATCGATCCCGCCGCACATTTCCAGCCTGAGGGTTTGAGCGGACACTCCATACTCGTCGATCACCGGCACTACACCTGGCAGTCGGAGAACTGGACCTGTTTCCCTTGGGAGGAGGCCATTGTCAGCGAAATCCACATCGGGACCTTTACCGAGGAAGGCACATTTGCCGCCGCGGCCAAGCGGCTACCGCATCTTGCCGAAACCGGCATAAACGCGCTGGAGATTTTGCCGCTTGCGCATTTTCCTGGCGCGCGTGGCTGGGGCTATGACGGCGTGCTGCACTATGCGCCGCACAGCGCCTACGGTTCGCCGGATGACCTCAAGGCCTTTGTCGATGCGGCGCACGCGCATGGCATCGCAGTCTATCTGGATGTCGTCTACAACCACTTCGGGCCGCAGGGGAATAACCTGCCGCGCTATGCCCCGGCCTTCTTCAATGCGCAACGCGAGACGCCTTGGGGCGCCTCGCTCGATTTCCGGCAGAACGCGGTGCGACGCTACTTCGTCGACAATGCGCTGCACTGGCTTGAACACTACCGGTTTGATGGTTTGCGGCTTGATGCCACGCACGAGATCTACGACGGTTCCGAGCAGCATGTGCTGGTGGAAATCGTGCAGGCGGTGCGGGCGCGCTTTCCCGATCGTCGCATTCACCTGATTGCCGAAGGTCAGCGCCATCGCTGGGGCATGGTTGGCTATCGCACCGGCCGCCCGCTCCTCTATGATGCTGGCTGGAACGATCATTTCCACCAGGCGCTCAACGTTATCGTGACCGGCGAGACAGGCGGATATTATGCCGATTTTGCAGGCGACCCAGAAAAGGGGCTGGCCCTGGCGATGGAAGGTCGTCGACCGGATGAACGAAGCCCCCGCGAGATGGTCAGCGAGGCGGATTATGCGGAGGCGCATTGGCCGCCGCAGGCCTTCATGAACTTCCTGCAGAACCACGATCAGGTCGGCAACCGCGCTTTCGGGGATCGACTATGGGCACGGATAGACCCCGGGTTGGCGCGCATCCTGACCGCGCTGCTGCTGCTTGCGCCGCAAATCCCCCTGCTGTTCATGGGCGATGAATATGGCGAGACGAACCCCTTCATGTTCTTCGCCGATTACGAGGGCGAAATCGGCGAGGCCGTCCGCAAGGGTCGCCGCAACGAGGCCGTCAATTTCAGCTCGATCGCTGCCGATGACGAGGACACGGTCTTGCCGGATCCGCTCGCGCGCTCGACCTTCAATGCGAGCAAGCTTGACTGGAGCAAGCTCGAGACGGATGGCGCCCGGCAGCGGCAGGCGCTGCATCGGGAACTGATCGCGCTCCGCCGCAAACACGTCATTCCACTGCTGGCCGCCGCCGAGCCGGTCTCTGCCCAGGTTCTTCAGGCGGAAAACGGGATACTGGCGATCGACTGGCAGTTTGCGCGGGGCAGGATGCAGCTCCGCGCGAAGCTCACCCATGGGCCGGAGAGCCTGGCTCCCGTCGCAGGTAGCATCATCTGGTTTGAGCCCTCGGTTGAAGCCGAAGACGGACCGCAGATTGTCGTCGCGATCACTGGAGAAGGGGCTGGCTGACAGGTGTCGCGTCAGCCCTGCACGTCGAGCCAACGTCGGCGCGATGCCTCGAGATGGCGGCACATGGCGGCCTGTGCCTGCAGAGGATCGCGCTGGCTGAGCGCATCGAGAATGGCCTGATGTTCTTCGAGCGCCAGAGACCACGTGTGGGATGTGCCGAAGCGGTCCTGCAGCCGCGCGGCAAGCGGGCTGTAGCGCTCCTCGAAGAGATCGGAGACGATCTTGGCGATGACCGTATTGCCGGTCAGGCGTGCGATGAGCAGGTGAAAGGCCTTGTCTTCCTCAAGCGGATCGCGGCCGGCCTTGACGGCCTGTGCCATGGCTTCGAGCGCAGTCCCCAATGATGCAAGCGCTTCCTCGGTCATCCGGCCTGCGGCGAGAACGACGGCGCTTCCTTCCACAAGTGCTCGTGCCTGCATCAACTCCGACGGGCTCTCGCCCAGTGTCGGAGCAGCGTCGGAGCTCCGTGGCCCTTCCATCGAAAGGTAGATGCCGGATCCACCACGGATCTCGACTGTACCTTCAATTTCGAGCGCGATCAGCGCCTCGCGCAGCGATGGTCGCGAAACGCCGAGTTCCTGCGCCAGATCCCGCTCACTGGGCAGACGGGCACCTTTCCGGAGACCTTTTGCCTGCACGGAGGCACGAATTTGATCGGCCACCTGCTGGTAAAGCCGCCTTGGTTCTTCGCTTTTGGCCATGGCTCTGTTCCATCATTCTGGCCTCGACTGGTCGGGCCAATTTTCCCGCTGGTGTCCCAACACGGCGCCAAATCGCCAGTTCCGTTGCGTTTATCGCAGCAATTCCGTGCGGCTTCAATTCATTTCTGTGCAAATGAGGCAGTGTCGTCATGAATTGGCTTGACCAATTTTCGTCCGTTGCCTATTCCTAAATCGAAAATACCGGCATTGTGCTGCCGGGTGTTGCAGGGAGTGAGGACCATGATCCCGAATGGGAGCGGTAACGCAGAGCACCCATATCCGGGGTGCGAGGCGTGACGATGCGCATCGATTCGCACCAGCATTTCTGGTTGATGGAGCGCCGGCAAGGCCAATGGCCGCCGCCGGACCTGGCTGCGATCTGCCACGACTTCCTGCCCGGCGACATCAAGGCGCATTTGAACCGTGCGGGCGTGCAGGGAACCGTGGTCGTGCAGTCCCTGCCGGATGTCGATGACACGCTTTTCCTACTCGATCTCGCCGGTCGCAACGATTTCATCCTCGGCGTCGTCGGCTGGGTGGACATGAAGGATCAGCGTGCGCCGGAGATGATCGCCACGCTCGCCGTCCATCCGAAGTTCAAGGGCCTGCGGCCGATGCTTCAGGGCATCCCCGATCCCGACTGGATCGATGATCCCATTCTTGCGCCGGCGGTGGCGGCAATGGTCGATCATGATCTGGCCTTTGACGGATTGATTCTGCCACATCAAATGGCGCCGCTCACCCGGTTTGCGGCGCGCTATCCGGACCTGCGGGTGGTCATTGATCACGGTGCTAAGCCTCTGATTGCCGAGGGGCGATTCGTCGACTGGCGGAAACGTCTCACCGCCTTGGCTGAGCTGCCCAATGTCAGCTGCAAGCTTTCAGGTCTGCTGGTCGAGGCCGGCGAACAGCGTCCCGAGGCGGTGCGGCCCTACGCGGAAACCATTCTCGAACTTTTCGGACCCGAACGGGTGATCTGGGGCAGCGACTGGCCAGTGGTCAATCTCGTCAGCGATTACCAGTCCTGGCTCGACCAGTGCCTTGATATCGTGCCCGCCCATCATCACGACGCCGTCTTCGGCGGCAATGCCATCAATTTCTATCGGCTCAAGTCTGGCCGTTGACGCCAACTGCGATCCAACGAAATCCGGAATTTCATCCATGACGTCAAACCTGGACCAGAGCGCCGAAAACCCGATCCTGCAGTTCGGCACGAGCCGTTTTCTGCTGGCTCATGCGGATCTTTTCATCTCGCAGGCGCT
>DATMTA010000039.1:0-21899 GCA_035565055.1 Ensifer sp. | reverse complement strand
CCCGTCTGCTGTCCAGGCTCTCCAGGCCGAGATCGCCCACAATGGTGAAGCCCTCCGTGGCCTTCAGGCTGCAAATGTCAGCCTCAAGAACGTGATCGGCGCCCAGCGCGCTGCTGATGGCTCGGTGACCTACATCGTCCGGTAAGTATACGTTGTCACGTTACCGTCAAGAATGCCTCGCGGTCTTCCCGCGGGGCGATGACAAAAGTTAGAATATTACGGAAAAAGATATAAACTGGATCATGAGGAAATATAATTCAGTCTATATCGAAAATTAAATCCCTGTAATGAATGGTAGGATTTCAAAAATTTAATCTGCACTGCCAATTGTGGACGGATTTTAATGAAGTCTGCCTGAAACTTATCCGAATTCTGTGCGTTATTAGGCCATGCGCTTCTGATGGCGCTGTCATTCTGACGAACCCAAATTGAAGAACAGGCGGCTTCCCGCCACGATGAATGGAGATGAAAATGAACAAGTTTACTGCTTTTGCCGCAGCTGGCGTCCTGGCAACAACTGCCCTCTTTGCCGTCCAGGCCTCGGCTCAGGAAAATGAAAATTCTGCCTTCGCACAGATGGTCGAAGCAAACACCTACGGCAGCGCACCGGCTGCTCAGGAAGGTGCCCACCACGCCTACGGATACGCTTACAAGCCGGGTATGCTTGCACGCGTCTCCGCCAAGGCCTCGGATGTCACCGTGTACCGCCTCGGTGAACTGTCGGACGCAGACCGTTCGATGTACCGTGATCAGGCAAAGGCAGATCCGGCTCGGGTTGCCGCTCTGCAGAATGAAATCAAGGGCTCGCCGGCAGTCCGCAACGCCCTGCTGGCCGAGAACGTACAGATCTCCAGCGTGATCGGCGAGATCAAGGGCGCTGATGGCTCGGTTGCCTACGTGGTCCGTTGATACTTCTGCATTGTGAATGACCCAAGAGGCCCTGCAGCTCCCCCCGCTGCGGGGCTTCTCTCTTTAAGCCTCCGAGACCGCATCCCAGGCGCAGTCTGGGATAAACGTATGAAATGCTGCGTTGCGCATATTTGACGCATTGCATCATGAGGCGTCGAGGCGTTATTTCTCGGAAATTCTCTGATCTCGAAACCGACCACTCATGTCCCAAAAGCCGAAAATCACGCCGCAAGAGGCACGCAAGGATCACCGCGAGATGCTGCGCTTCCTGGCTCTGAATGCCGTGTTCGGCATGTTCATCGGCCTGGTGCTGACCTTAGCACTCCTCTATTTCGATATCGGTGGCTTCTACACGCGCGTCCAGCATTCCTCCATGCCGGCGATAGCCATCCTGCTGGTCGCTGCTCCTCTTTCGCTGCTTCTCGGGGGAGCATCAATGTCGACGGCGATCATGTTGCTGCCCTACGAGAAGAAGTTCGACGACTAGGCACGTCCGCCAGCCTCGTCCGTTGCTTCCGTGCCCCGCCTTCCTGAAATCAAGGCAGGCTTTGGCGTTAAATGCAGCGCTCATTCTGCCGCTGAGCGCGCCATGGCCGCGATGCGGGCCAGATAGGCGCGCAGCGACGCCGGCTTGACCGGCTTGTGCATGATCGTGATAGCGTGTGTCTCGGCCTCCCCGCGAACCTCCGGCGTGCGGTCCGCCGTCACCAGAAGCGCCGGAATGGCGGATCCGAAGCGCGCCCTGACCCGGCGGACCGCATCGACCCCCGTTCCTTCGTCGAGATGGTAGTCGGCGATGATGATGTCCGGCCTGGCTGCTTCGGTTCTGTCAAGCGCCTCCGCCGCGGAGAGTGCGGTAGCGACTGTGCAGCCCCAGCCTTGCAGCAGTAAGGCCATGCCATCAAGGATCGTCCGTTCGTTATCGATGCAAAGCACCGAAAGTCCAGCCAGCGCCGTCTGCCGAACCTCGGCTGCCGCCGGCGCTGGCTCCACCTGCACCTCGGCCGGTTCGGCGAGGGGGATGGCAACCCGAAAATCCGTGCCATGACCCTCACGGCTCTTCAGTTCCACCGGATGTTCCAGGACGCGCGCTATCCTGTCCACGATGGACAATCCAAGCCCAAGCCCGGCTGCAGCGCGTGCACCTTCGTCCAGCCGCACGAACTCCTGGAAAACGGTCGTGAATTTCGACTGGGGGATCCCGATCCCGGAATCCACCACCTGAATGACGGCCATGTCTCCGGCCCGTCGCGCGCCGACGAGGACCTTGCCCGACGGCGTGTACTTGATTGCGTTGGAGACAAGGTTCTGCACGAGCCGGCGCAAGAGCGTCGGGTCGGAGCGGACTGTAAGCTTGGTGGGCAGGACGCGCAGCTCCAGCCCCTTTTCGTGTGCAATGGGCTGGAAATCGGTCGCGATGCGCTGAAGAAAATCTCCCAGCGGCACGGCCGAAAAGCGCGGCTTCATAGCCCCCGTGTCGAGCCGTGAGATATCCAGCACCGCGCCGAGAATGGTTTCCACCGATTCCAGCGATGAGTCGATGTTCCGCACGATATCGCGATCCGGGGTTCCTTCGAACCTCTCGACCAGCGTCGAGGAATAAAGCCGCGCGGCGTTCAGCGGCTGCAGGATATCGTGGCCGGCGGCGGCGAAGAACCTGGTCTTGCCGATGTTGGCTTCTTCGGCAGCGGCACGCGCGACGCCGAGTTCCCGGTTGACCCGGATCAGCTCGCCGGTGCGGGCGATCACGCGTTGCTCGAGCGTTTCATTTGCCTGTTTCAGCGCCTTGTCGGCCTCCACCTGCTGCGTGATGTCCGTGTAGGTGGTCACCATCCCCTTGCTCGGCATCGGGTTTGAGCGGACTTCGATGATGCGGCCGCTTTTCAGCGCCAGCGAGAAGGGTTTGTCGAGCGTCTTGAAATCGGCCAGCATGTCGCCACGACCGGACGAGCTGACATCGCCGCGATTTTCCAGGATGGCCACGATATCAGCCAGCGGAAAGCCGACTTCACCGACGTGTTCGGGCAGGTCGAGCAGCTTGCGGAAGCGCCGGTTCCAGATTGTCAGCCCGTTCGATGTATCGAAGACGGCAATCCCCTGATCCATCTGCGAAAGGGCGGTATGCAGCATGTCCTGATTGTATTGCAACGCTTCGGAGGCCTGGTCGAGCAGCCGCGCGGTTTCGGAAGACGGCTCTTCCATGCGCTGCAGGAGCAGCGAGAAGACGAGCCGCGCCGAAGACGAGCCGATGGCGCTGGCGAGCAACTGTTCGGAGAACTGCACCAGCCCCATATCCGCCGGCTCGGTATCGACCAGTGCAAAGCCCATCTGTCGCTCATGCGTCTTGAAGGAGCGTTGCATCCGCTCCTCGCCGAGATAGCGCGCCAGCACCGCTTTCAGGTCGCCGACGGAAACGCGTGTCCGACCACCTCGCCATTGCGTGTTGCGGCCGTCGCCGGTGGACATGAACACGCCGGCCTGGATGCGCTCCAGCGGCTTCGAATGCCGCGTCAGAGAACCGATGACAAAGAGTGCCGTGTTGACCATCAGCGACAGGAGTGTCGCATTGACCAGATTGTCGGCGCCCGGGCCGTTGAAGATCTCGGTGCCGGGAAACAGGAGGGCAAGGATGCGACCGGCCATGACATCATTCTGCGACAGTCCGAAGCTGGGCAGGAACAGGAAATAGAGCCACATGAAGAAGCCCCCCGACATGCCGGCAATCGCACCGCGCGCATTCGCCCGCGACCAGACGAGCCCGCCGAACAGGGAGGGTGCGATCTGCCCGACCGCGGCGAAGGAAAGCAGGCCGATGGAGGCGAGCGCCGCCGCACTGTCGGTGGAGATGTAGTAGGCATAGCTTGCCAGCAGAATGACGAAGATTGCCGTGCGCCGAACCCGCAGCAGGAACTGCGTATAGTCCGTATTCTGCAGGCTTGGTGTCACCAGCCGTCGCCGCAGGATGACCGGCATGACGATATCGTTGGAGACCATGATGGCCAGCGCCACTGTCTCGACGATGACCATGGCGGTTGCCGCGGAAAATCCGCCGACGAGGGTGATCAGCGACACGGCGTTCGCGCCTGCCTGAAGCGGCAGGTTCAGCACGTAAAGATCGGGATTGCCGGTCTTTCCCAGCAAAAGGATGCCGGCAATCGCAATCGGAATAACGAATATGTTGATCGCCACGAGATAGACCGGGAAGAGGAGTCCCGCCATGCGAAGTTCGCCGGATGTGCGGTTCTCCACCACCGTAACGTGGAACTGGCGGGGCAGGAGAATGATGGCGAAGGCCGAGAGGAGGACGAGCAATGCCCAGCGGCCGATTGAGGTCTGGTAATGTAGGGCCGCTGTCGCCTCAACATTCGCCTCCGCCGCCTTGAACAGCGCCGAAGGGCCGTCGAAAACAAAGAAAGTGATGAAGATGCCGGCTGTGCAGAAGGCCACCAGCTTGACCACGGACTCGGTGGCGATCGCCAGGATCAGCCCATCCTGATGCTCGGTCGCATCGGTGTGGCGTGTCCCGAAAATCACGGCAAAGAAGGCGAGGAAGACGGTCACCAGAAGCGGCAGGGATACGGACGAAAACCCGTTTTCTGCACCCGAAAAGGCGCTCGTCTCGACCATGGCGGAGACGGAGATGGAGATCGCCTTCAATTGCAGCGCGATATAGGGGATCGCCCCGATCAGCGAGATCAGCGCGACAAAGGCCGCAACCGTGGGGTTCTTTCCGTAACGGGCCGCGACGAAGTCGGCAGGCGACACGATTTTTTCGGATTTTGCCAGCGTGATGATCCGACGCATGAGCGGCAGACCAAGCGTGAAGAGCAGGATGGGCCCGATATAGATCGCCGAAAATTCAAGTCCGTGCTGCGAGGCAAGGCCGACCCCGCCAAAATAGGTCCAGGACGTGCAATAGATCGCGAGGCTGAGCGCGTACACCAGCGGTCGCCCCTTGGCGGGGCTACGGCGCTTGGACAGGCGATCACCGAAGCTTGCGACGGCGAAGAGAAGCAGCAGGTAACCGATCGCGGCGGCGAAAACCACCCATCCCGGCAACGTGGCCTGCATTCCCATATTCTTGATCCCCCACCTCTTGATGACACCATAGGTCAAGGCGGGAGACATGAAAAGTAAGCCGAAGGCATGGGGTCGGAACTTGAGTGGCCGCGCCCCGTTTCAGTCTTTCTATGCGAAAAGAATGTGTTAAAGATACAGAGCGGCAGGGTTAACAGATGGTTCCAAAGTCACCGTTTGCAGCAGGGGGAAACATGTTAGAAGAATTCAAGGCGTTTATCGCGCGCGGCAATGTGATGGATCTGGCCGTCGGTGTCATCATCGGCGGCGCATTCGGAAAGATCGTGTCTTCGCTCGTGGATGACATCATCATGCCGATCATCGGTGCCATCACCGGCGGTATCGATTTCTCCAACTATTTCATTCGCCTCAGTTCGACCGTCACGGCAACGAACCTGGTTGAAGCGAAGAAGCAGGGTGCAGTGCTCGCCTACGGCAGCTTCATCACCGTGATCATCCAGTTCCTGATTCTTGCCTGGATCATTTTCCTCATGGTCAAGGGCATCAACAGCCTGCGCGCGAAGGAAGAGGCAAAGCCCTCTGCGCCTGCCGCTCCGCCGGCGGATGTTGCGCTGCTGACGGAAATCCGCGATCTGCTGAAGAGCAGGGCGTAAAAGACTGCCATTTTCCGTCTCCCCCCTTGTGGGGGAGATGGCGGCAGCCAGAGGGGAACTGTGCCGCGAACGTTGAGCAAGCGGAGGACAAGACCCCTCCCCAATCCTCCCCACAAGGGGGAGGGAGAGCGCCGTTGCGGCCCGGACCCATCATCCCCTTTGATCGGCCCGCATAATTTATCATTGGGCTTTCAATCCGAATCCCCTTTAATCTCCGTCTGAATACAGCCGGAGACCCTCATGCGCCTGATCGAATCCTTAAGCCCCCGTTCCGCCAACGCACCGGAAAGCGGCATCGTCGAGGTGTTCAACTACGGGCGCGGACGAGAGGGACTGATCCCGCTCTGGGCGGGGGAAGGCGACAGTCCGACGCCGGATTTCATCAGCCGCGCGGCTGCCGATGCCCTGGTTGCCGGCGAGACATTCTATACATGGCAGCGTGGCATTCCCGATCTGCGCCAGGCGCTTGCCCGCTACTATGCCCGCCATTTCGGAACCTCGCTGAGTTCCGAAAACTTCATCGTGACAGCGTCGGGTATGCACGCGATCAAGATCGCCGCCGAGATGATTGCCGCGCCCGGCGATGAGATGATCTACCTTACACCCTCCTGGCCCAACATTTCTGCCGCTCTGGAGGTTTCCGGCGCGATCGCAAAGCCGCTGGAACTGGAATTTGCCGGCGGCGGCTGGAAGCTGGATCTGAACAAGCTGGAAAGCGCCATCGGCCCAAGGACGCGCGGAATCTTCATCAACACGCCCTCCAACCCCACCGGTTGGACAGCAAGCCTCGAAGATTTGCGCGCTATCCTCGATATCGCGCGGCGCAAGAAACTCTGGATCATGGCCGACGAGATCTATGCGCATTTCCACTATAGCGGTGGCCGTGCAGCCTCCTTCCTCGACGTGATGCAGGCCGACGATCGCATCATCTTCGTCAACTCCTTCTCCAAGAACTGGTCGATGACTGGCTGGCGCGTCGGATGGGTTGTCATCCCGGAAGAGCTGGGGCAGGTGACCGAAAACCTCATCCAGTATTCGACCTCCGGCGTTGCCCAGTTCATGCAGCGCGGCGCGACCGTCGCGCTGGAGGAGGGCGATCACGTCATCCGGGAAAACTTCGCCAAGGCCGCGAAAAGCCGCGACATTCTCTGCGATGCGCTGATTGCGACGAACCGTGTCGAGACGCTGAAACCCGATGGCGCCTTCTATGCCTTCCTCAAGATCGATGGCGTCAAGGATAGCCGGCTCACCGCGCTCGATATCGTTGACAAGGCGCTTGTCGGCCTCGCTCCGGGCACGGCTTTCGGCCCCGGCGGCAGCGCCTTCATCCGCGCCTGCTTCCTGCGCGATCCGGCGCAGATGGAAGTCGCAGCGGACCGGTTGGCGAAATATATCGCAAGTCTCTGATGATCTTTTGCTGCGGCGCACTGTTTCAATATTGCGCCGCTTTTAAGACTTTTGTCTTATCACTTAAGGACAATTGCGGATAATTGCCTCCCTGCTAGCATTTGATCCACGTTCCGGAGGAGGGACGTTGGGACACATCGTCTGGGAGGATTCCGATGTCTAAACTAATCATAAACCGCCGTGGTCTCTTGAAGGCCGGCGCGGTTGGCGGGGTGGCGCTGGCCACGCCGATGCATTTCATTCGTGGTGCCTATGCCGCTGACGTATCTTGCAACATGCCGACCGGCGCAAACGTCGTGTTCGGCTTCAACGTGCCGCAGTCCGGCCCCTATGCGGACGAAGGTGCAGACGAACTGCGTGCCTACCAGCTCGCCGTCAAGCACCTGAACGGCGAAGGCGACGGCGGCGCGCTGAAGACTTTCTCGTCCAAGGCCCTGAAGGGCAATGGCGTTCTCGGCAAGAAGGTGACCTTCGTCACCGGCGACACGCAGACCAAGTCGGACGCCGCCCGCGATGCGGCCAAGCGCATGATCGAGAAGGAAAAGGCGATCATGATCACCGGCGGTTCGTCCTCCGGCGTGGCCGTGGCCGTGCAGAGCCTTTGCCAGGACATGGGCATCATCTACATGTGCGCGCTGACGCACTCCAACGACACGACCGGCAAGGACCGCAAGCGCTACGGCTTCCGGCACTTCTTCAATGCCTATATGTCGGGCGTGGCGCTGGGCCCGGTTCTCGCCGAAGCCTATGGCAAGGACCGCAAGGCCTATCACCTGACCGCCGACTACACCTGGGGCTGGACTCAGGAAGAGTCCATGAAGAAGTCAACGGAAGCGCAGGGCTGGAGCACCGTCAACGCCGTTCGCACGCCGCTCGGTGCCGGTGACTTCTCTCAGTATCTCACCCCGGTTCTCAATTCGGGTGCTGACGTGCTGATCCTAAACCACTACGGCAAGGACATGGTGAACTCGCTGACCCAGGCCGTGCAGTTCGGCATGCGCGACAAGACCGTGAACGGCAAGAAGTTCGAAATCGTCGTGCCGCTCTTCTCCGAACTGATGGCGCAGGGCGCCGGCGATGCCATCAAGGGCATCTACGGTACAGCCAACTGGGACTGGAAGCTGGACAATGCCGGCACCAAGGCCTTCGTTCAGTCCTTCGGCAAGGAATTCGGCGCACCGCCGTCGCAGGCCGCCCAGACGGCCTATGCGCAGGCCATCCTCTATGCCGATGCCTGCGAGCGCGCCGGCACTTTCTTTGCGCCCGCCGTCATCAAGGCGCTGGAAGGCTTCGAGTTCGACGGCCTGGGTAACGGCAAGACCGTGTACCGCGCTGAAGACCACCAGTGCTTCAAGGACGTTCTGGTCGTGCAGGGCAAGGAAAAGCCGAAGGACAAGTATGATCTTCTCGAAGTCAAGAAGATCGTGCCGGCCAAGGACGTTACCTACGATTCCAAGCCGTGGGGCGGCGATCTCGGCCCTTACGATGCCAAGACCTGCGGCTGATCCCGCAGACAGTATCGGCGCGAAGGCAAGCCTTCGCGCCGACCTTCGATAAGTGATGAAAAGACCGCGCGCGGATGCTTGGGGGCATGCGAGCCGGCAACTGGTTTCAGTCAATGCGCCCGTGTCCTCCGTCGGTTGCTTCCGGCCACGGACCCGTGCGTCTTGCAACAAGGGTGACGGCAGATGGATGCGATAGTCCTGCAAATCTTGAACGGGCTGGACAAGGGCGGCGCCTATGCGCTGATCGCCCTCGGTCTGACGCTCGTCTTCGGCACGCTCGGCGTGGTGAACTTTGCGCATGGTGCGCTCTTCATGCTCGGCGCCTTTTGCGCCGTCACGTTCAACAAGCTCCTGACGCTGGAAAAGGTGACGGTCGACCCGACGCAGATGACCGCCTGGGGTTCGCCGATGGAGGTAAAGACTCCATTGGTGGAGGCCTGGCTCGGCGGGTTCGGCAAGGTTCTGGTCAACTATTCCGTGCCGGTCTCGATCATCGTGGCCATTCCTGTCATGCTGCTCATTGGAATCATCATGGAGCGCGGCCTGATCCGCCATTTCTACAAGCGCCCGCATGCCGACCAGATTCTCGTGACCTTCGGTCTGGCGATCGTGATCCAGGAAATCATCAAGCATTTCTACGGCGCAAATCCGATCCCGCAGGCCGCACCCGCCGCCTTTTCGGGCACCGCGCAGGTCGGCATGCTGCTCGGCTTGGGTGACGCGATCCCCTATCCGTGGTGGCGGCTCGTCTACCTCTTCTTCTCGCTGGCGACCATCGGCGTGGTCTTCGCCTTCCTGCAGTTCACCACATACGGCATGGTTGTCCGCGCCGGCATGCGTGACCGCGAAACGGTCGGCCTGCTCGGCATCGACATCGAGCGCCGCTTTACCGTGGTCTTCGGCATTGCTGCCGTCGTCGCTGGCCTTGCCGGCGTCATGTACACGCCGATCCTGCCACCGGATTATCACATGGGCATGGACTTCCTGGTCCTCTCCTTCGTGGTCGTCGTGGTGGGCGGCATGGGGTCGCTCGGCGGCGCGGTCGCGGCCGGCTTCCTGCTCGGCATCCTGCAATCTTTCGCATCCATGAATGAAATCAAGAGCATCATCCCCGGCATCGACCAGATCATCATCTATCTCGTCGCCGTCGTCATCCTTTTGACGATGCCGCGCGGGCTGATGGGTCGCAAGGGCGTAATGGAGGACTGACCCATGTTCGGCAACCTTTCTAGACAAGACTGGGTCCTGTTCCTCGGCTTCTCCGCCGTCGTGCTGCTCGCCCCCATCCTCTTCCAGCCGATCGGCGCCGCCTATCCGGCGATCCTTCAGAAGTTCTGCATCTTCGGGCTCTTCGCCATCGGCTTCAACATCCTTTTCGGGTTGACGGGTTACCTTTCCTTCGGCCATGCCGCCTTTCTCGGCATCGGCTCCTATGCGGCGGTCTGGTCGTTTAAGCTCTTCACGATGAATGTGCTGCCGGCCATCGTCATGTCGGTCGTATTCGCCGGCATCTTCGCCTTCGTGATCGGCTTCGTCAGCCTGCGCCGCTCAGGCATCTACTTCTCGATCCTGACGCTCGCCTTCGCCCAGATGAGCTACAACATGGCCTATTCCGTGCTGACGCCGCTGACCAACGGCGAAACGGGCCTGCAGCTGAGCCTGAAGGACCCGCGCATCATCGACGCCATGTTCATCACGCCCGGCGCCGGCCTGCCACGTTCCAACCTGTTTGGCGTGGAAGTCAGCGGCGGCGGCATGCCTGGCTTCTACTTCACGGCCGCCATGCTGATCATCGGCTTCTACATTTCCATGCGCATCTTCCGCTCGCCCTTCGGCCTGATGCTCAAGGCGATCAAGTCGAACCAGAACCGCATGCGCTACACGGGCTTCAACACACGCCCCTACCTGATGGCGGCCTTCGTCATCTCGGGCATCTATGCCGGTCTTGCAGGTTCGCTCATGGCCTCCGTCGATCCGCTCGCGGGTGCAGAGCGCATGCAGTGGACCGCCTCCGGCGAAGTGGTGCTCATGACCATTCTCGGCGGAGTCGGCACGCTGGTCGGCCCGGTCATCGGTGCCGCGGTCATCAAGTATTTCGAGAACATCTTCTCGGCCTTCAACGAGAATGCGCTGAACAACATCTTCAGCTTCATTCCCGAGACGCTGCGTGAACCGGTCGTCAAGCTGCTTTCGCTCTTCGTCGGCGAAGGCTGGAGCCTGACGCTTGGCCTCGTCTTCATGGCCATCGTCATCTTCCTGCCCGGCGGCATCATGGAAGGCGTGCGCCTCCTCACCTCGCTCTTCAAAAAGGGCGGCAATGGCAACAAACCGGCCGTCAGCGGCCAGACGCAACCGGCGGAGTGAGGCTCATGACTGCTAACCCCAAGTCGAACATCGTTCTCGACGTCTCCGGCGTCAACAAGAGCTTCGGCGGGCTTCGCGCGCTGACCAATGTCAATCTCCAGGTCGAGGAGGGCAAGGTCCACGCCATCATCGGTCCGAACGGGGCGGGCAAGTCGACATTGCTCAACGTCTGCATCGGCCGCATCCGGCCCGATAACGGCCATGTCGTCTTCAACGGCCAGACGCTCGACAGCCACCAGCCGCACGAGATCAACCAGCTCGGCGTGTCCCGCGTCTTCCAGACGCCGGAAATCTTCGCCGACCTGAACCTGCTCGAAAACGTCATGATCCCGGCCTTTGCGAAAAGGGATGGCGCTTTCACCTTCAACGCGATGAGGGCAGTTTCCTCGGAGAAGGAATTGCGGGAGGAAGCGGAGGAAATCCTGCACGACGTCGGTCTCTATGAGCGCCGCACGCATCTCGCCGGCTCGCTCTCGCGCGGCGACAAGCGCCGGCTGGAACTCGGCATGTGCCTGATCCAGAAGCCGAAGCTTCTGTTGCTGGACGAGCCGACCGCCGGCATGGCCCGTCACGACACCAACATGACCATCGAATTGCTCAAGCGCATCAAGGCGCGCGGCATGACCAAGGTCATCATCGAGCATGACATGCACGTCGTCTTTTCGCTCGCCGACAAGATCAGCGTGCTTGCGCAGGGAACCGTTATCGCAGAAGGTCTTCCGGAGGAGGTTCGGGGCAATCCGCGCGTCAAGGAAGCCTATCTTGGGGAGGCTCATTGATGAACGTCATGGCTCCGAAAATGGAATTCAGGGGAGAGATCGATACCGTGGTGAACCCGAGCGAAAAGGCGTTTTTCAGCGTCCGCGACATTCATGCCTGGTATGGCGAATCCTATATCGTCCAGGGCGTTTCCTTCGATGTGAACAAGGGCGAGGTTCTCTCCCTTCTCGGCCGCAACGGCGCCGGCAAGACCTCGACGCTGCGCACTTTGGCGCGCGCATCGAACCCGGTGCTCAAGAGCGGCGAAATCTGGCTCGACGGTCAGCCGGTCCACAAGATGAAGGCCTTTCAGGCAGCGCAGGCCGGCATCCAGCTCGTGCCCGAAGACCGCCGCATCATCGGCGGCCTGACGGTGGAAGAGAACCTCGTGCTCGCGCAGGTCTCCGGCCAGAAGGGCTGGACGATCGAGAAGATCTACGACCACTTCCCGCGCCTTGCCGAACGGCGCAGCCAGGAAGCCGTGACCATGTCCGGTGGCGAACAGCAGATGCTGGCCGTCGCCCGCGCGCTCGCCCGCGACCTGAAGATCCTCTTCCTCGACGAGCCCTATGAAGGCCTCGCCCCGGTCATTGTCCAGGAAATCGAAAAGATCGTCCACCAGATCCGCGATCTCGGCATCACCACGATCATTGTGGAGCAGAACGCCGTGGCAGCGCTGCGCCTCTCCGACCGCGCCGTGATCATGGACACGGGCGAAGTCGTGTTCAGCGGCACGGCCAAGGAAGTGCTGGAGAACGAGCAGCTCAGGCACGATTATCTGGCAATCTGAGGCCATCAAAAAGATGACTTCCAAGCATCGCGGAGAGGTTCTGCGCTGCTCAAACACAAGCGGGATTTTCATCTGCGCGAACGGCCTCCGCGAGGCTGTGTGCTTGGCCTTGGTGCCGGTCCCGCCGGGCCTTCTCGGCTTGTCGTGGATAACTTCAACCGGCTGGAGGAGTGTCCGGTCACGGTGCCCATGTGCCCCGCCACAAAAAAGGCGGTTGGCGCGGCAATATCGGGTCGGGCAAGATTTCGAGCGTGCGTGCGACCCTGCAAGCGCCGAGCTTCGTCAAATTGCCGCGCGTAATCTTAGTTGACAAGACCGCATCGGTGCTGAACTCTAAGGTAACGGTAGCTTTTGGCGCCGGCCTTCTGGGGGGCAGTCAAACCCGGCTCTAGCTCACTACAGGGGCGAAGCTGGGATTTTCTGGAGAGGCAAAGACCGCATCAGCACCAAGCTGACCTTCTGGTGGGAACCTCCGCATGTATTTAAGCAAGCTCAACTATTACAGCGATTTCGTTGTTTATCCGCTCTCTATCCTCGTCCTGGCGATCCTGGGCGTCCTCTCCGCCGGAGGTCGAGCCGCCGAGTCTTGGGTCGTCATATTCTTGAGCTCCATCCTGGCCTGGACGCTGGTCGAATATGTCCTTCACCGTTTCCTGTTTCATCATTTTCCCTACATAAGGGATATGCATGAGAACCATCATCATGCGGAGCGCGAGCTGATCGGCTCGCCGATCTGGTTGAGCCTTCTGGCCCATCTGGTGATCGTTTTTCTCCCGGCGCTGCTCCTGTTCAACCTGCCTGTCGCGACAGCCCTCTCTGCGGGATTGATGACCGGCTATCTTTGGTATGTCGCGGTGCATCACATCATCCATCACTGGCATGTCTCGCATCGCGGATATCTCTACCAGCTGAAACGCCGCCATGCGCTGCATCACCACGGCCCGGAGGGATTTAATTTTGGCGTGACAACCGGGTTCTGGGATCGCGTCTTCCATACGGCTGCGCCGCGAAACAGTCAGGAGAGCGGAAGATAGCGCATCCCCTCACACCCTCACCGCCGTCTCCTCCTTCGCCGTCTTGATCACCATCATCGTGAAAAACCGCGCCACGTTGGTCTGGTCGCGGAATAGCCGGTCACAGAGATCGGAAAATTCTTCCATGCTCGTCAGCCGTAGCATGAGCACGACATCGCTCTCGCCGGTCACGACATAGGCTTGCGAGACCGCCTCCTCGGCACTGGCGAGGTCGAGGAAACGGCGCATGTGTTCTTCGCCATGCAGCTTCAGCTCCACCGTCACGATCGCTTTGATCCCGCGCCCGGCCTTTGCCGGATTAAGGATGGCAACGACGCGTTCGATAATGCCGGAGGCGCGCAGACGCTGCACGCGGCGCAGGCAACTGGAGGGCGACAGGCCGACCTCGTCGGCCATATCGACATTGGTGCGCGAGGCGTCGCGCTGCATCAAGTTCAGGAGTTTGCGGTCGATCCGGTCCATGCCCGGATGATAGTCAGCCGACGCCGGTTTGCAATAAAATTGCATGAAGCTGCAATCTTTGACCGCAAATGCGAACGGCTTCCTGCTACCTGGGCTGCGTCTCAAACGGAGCCCGGCAATGCAGGTCATGGATGTCATCACGCGGAAGGTGAAGGAAACGCTTGAGATCTATTGGGTCCTCGTGAAGATCACGGTGCCCATCGCGATCATCACGGAAATCCTCTCCCGTCTCGGCGTCATCAAGGCCGTCGCGCCGGTCTCCGCGCCGGTGATGCAGCTTGTGGGTCTGCCGCCGGAACTCGGCCTTGCCTGGCTCACCGCCATGCTCGTCGGCATCTGGGGTGCGGTGCCGCTGATCTTCACCCTCGTGCCTGTCTCCTCGCTCAGCGTGGCGGACGTCACGATCTTCTCCGCCCTCATCCTCTTCGCCCATGGCCTGCCGATCGAGCAGAAGATCATCGAGAAGGCGGGGCCGGGAATGCTGGTCACGACCGTGCTGCGGATCGGAGGCGGCCTGCTCTATGCCTTCATCCTGCATCACGTCCTGACGGCAACCGGCTGGATGTCCGCCCCTGTCAATCCGACATGGATCCCGATTGCCGCGACGCCTGACTGGATGAGCTATCTCTGGGGCCTCGGCGAAACCATGCTCTGGATGCTCGTCATCCTGTTCGCGCTGACCATCGGGCTCGATCTGCTCAAGGTCAGCGGCATTCTCGGCCTGATGATGAAACTGCTGTCGCCGCTCCTTCGTCTTGCCGGCATCAAGGGCGAGGCGGGTCATCTGACGGCGGTCGGTCTCTTTCTCGGCATCTCCTATGGCGGCGGTCTTTTGATCCGCGAGGCCCAGACGGGCCTTGTTTCGCCCCGCCAGGTTTTCCTCGCCTGCGTGTTCATGGGCTTCGCTCATAGCGTCATCGAAGATACGCTGGTGGTCATGTCGGTCGGGGCGGATGCCTGGGGTGTGCTCGTTGGCCGCGTGATCTTTGCCATTGCCGCAACGGCGGTCATTTCGGGGTTGCTGGCCCGGATTTCAGACGAACGCTTTTTCGCGCGCCTTCATCGGCGCTCGGTGGCTGCGCCTGCCCAGTGAAGCGCGCCGTAACAGGCGCATTACCGGTGCAAAACCGAGCCTTAGCGGTTTCGCTTCCCCTCATTCGGCGCAAGATTGCGAATCAGGCTGCTCTGGCAGTCCTGACATGCAGTGCCTTTGCTTCGGGGGAACGGATGAAAGCGGTAATTCTGGCGGGCGGCCTTGGTTCGCGCATTGCCGAGGAGACGCATCTGAAGCCCAAGCCGATGATCGAGATCGGTGGCAAGCCGATCCTCTGGCACATCATGAAGATCTATTACGCCCACGGCATCCGCGACTTCATCATCTGCTGCGGCTTCAAGGGCTATGTGATCAAGGAATATTTCGCCAATTACGGCCTGCACATGTCCGACATCACCTTTGACCTGTCGGAAAACCGTCTGTTCTTTCATCGCCAAAGCGCCGAGAACTGGCGCGTGACACTGGTCGACACGGGCGAGAGCTCAATGACGGGTGGTCGCCTCAAGCGCGTCGCGCCCTATCTCGAAGGTGAGGAAAACTTCTGCTTCACCTATGGCGACGGCGTCGCCGATGTCGATATTGCCGAGACGATCCGTTTCCACAAATCGCATGGTCGCGACGCGACCGTGACCGCCGTGCGCCCGCCCGCCCGCTTCGGCGCCATGAAGTTTGAGGGCGATGACGTGAAAGGCTTCGTCGAGAAGCCCGAGGGCGAAGGCGGCTATATCAATGGCGGCTTTTTCGTTCTCTCGACCAAGGTGCTTTCGCGCATCGCCGATGATCAGACGTCGTGGGAGGGCGAGCCGCTGTCGGGGCTCGCACACGACGGCCAGCTCAAGGCCTTCTTCCACAATGGCTTCTGGCAGCCGATGGACACGCTGCGCGACAAGATCCAGCTTGAGGCTATGTGGGAGGGCGGCAATCCGCCCTGGAAGAACTGGTAGGCTGATGTCGGGCAACCGCTTCCTGATCGAGCCGACAGCGATTGCCGGCGTCCATTCCGTCACGCGGCGTCGGCTTGCCGACGAGCGAGGATTTCTCTCGCGTCTCTTCGAACCTGAGGAGCTGGCGCTTGCCGGCTGGCGCGGTCCCATCGCCCAGATCAACGAAACGGGCACTGCGCGCGCCGGCACCGTCCGCGGCCTGCATTTCCAGTTTCCGCCGCATGGCGACATGAAGCTCGTGTCCTGCATTGCCGGCCGCATCCTCGATGTCGCCGTCGATTTGCGTAAGTCATCGCCAACCTATTTGAAGTTCGTCGCTCTTGAACTCTCCGCCGAGAATGGGCGTGCTCTGCTGATCCCCGAGGGCTGCGCCCATGGCTTTCAGGCGCTGACGGACGATGTCCGGATGATCTATCTCCACAGCGCGGCCTATGCCGCAGCGCATGAGGGCGGGCTCGATGCGCTCGACCCGGCGCTCGGCATCGACTGGCCGCTCCCGGTGGGCAACCGTTCGCCGCGCGACGAGGCGCTGCCCCGCATCGCATCAGGTTTCGAAGGAATTGCGCCATGAAATGCCGGCATTGCGGGAGCACGCATTTTGCGCCCTTTCTCGACCTGGGAACGGCGCCGCCTTCCAATTCCTATCTGGCGGAGAGCGATCTGGCGAAGCCCGAGCTCTGGTATCCGCTGGTCATCCGCGTCTGCCGCGAGTGCCTTCTGGTACAGACCGAGGATTTCGCCGGTCGCGAAACCTTCTTCTCGGAGACCTACGCGTATTTTTCTTCCTTCTCGCAAAGCTGGCTCACCCATGCCGAACGCTATGTCGAGGACATGGCGGCGCGTTTCGGCCTAGGAGCGCAATCGCATGTCGTTGAGGTCGCCGCCAATGATGGCTATCTCCTGCAATATGCGAAGGCGCGCGGCATCCCATGCCTCGGCATTGAGCCGACAAAAAGCACGGCGACGGCGGCCCGCGCCAAGGGTATCGAGATCGTTGAGGAGTTCTTCGGCGTGGAGCTAGCCGAAAGGCTGGCTGGGCAGGGGCGGAACGCCGACCTCATGGCCGCCAACAATGTGCTTGCCCATGTGCCGGACATCAACGATTTCGTTGCCGGCTTTGCACGCCTGCTGAAACCGGACGGCGTCGCGACGTTCGAATTCCCGCATATCCTGAACATGATCGCGGAAAAGCAGTTCGACACGGCTTACCATGAGCATTTCTCCTATCTCTCGCTGCTTGCCGTGAAACGCATCTTGGCGGTTAACGGTCTGCGCGTGTTCGATGTCGGGAAGACGCCCTGGCATGGCGGGTCGCTTCGGGTCTTCGCCTGCCGTGACGCAAGCGCCGCACATGCCTTGAGCGCTAATGTGCAAGCCGTGCTCGATGAGGAGAGGGCGGCCGGGCTCGACCGCGCCGACAATTATGCCTCCATGCAGGACGGTGCGCTTCAGGTTCGCGACGCCTTTCTTGAATTTCTCATCGATGCGCGACGCAAGGGGCTGCGCGTGGCGGCCTATGGCGCGGCGGCAAAGGGCAACACGCTCCTCAACTTCTCGGGCGTGAAATCCGATCTCATCGCCGCCATTGCCGACAAGAACCCGGCAAAGCAGGGCCAATACATGCCCGGTAGCCGGATCCGAATCGTGGACGAAGAGGCGCTGATGGCGCTGCGTCCGGAAAGGGTTGTGATACTGCCATGGAATCTCAAGGGCGAGATCATGCGTCAGCTTTCCTCTATCAGAGACTGGGGTGGGAAGTTCGTGACGGCAATCCCCACGCTGACGATCCACGACTGAGCGAGGATGCGACCGCCCCGCGGCCTGCCAAGGCCCGCAGCGGGAAGTCCGTCGCGGCGGTCCCGGCAGCGACAATGGAGCTTCCGGCCTGACACCCGCGCCTGCCCTTTCGATCTGCGTCCCGTCGCGCAATCGGCAGTTCTATTTTCAGGAAACGATCCGCGCGCTTCTCGCATCGGCACGCCGCGACGTGGAATTCGTGTTCACCGACAATTCCGACGATCCGTCGATCATGGATGTCTTCATGGCTGGCGTCTCTGACCCGCGCATCCGCTATCTGCGGTCGCAGGACAAGCCGCTGTCCATGGTCGACAACTGGGAACGCACGATGGCCGCGGCGACCGGGCGCTGGGTCGCCTTCATTGGCGATGATGACTATGTCGATCCGGACGTTGCCGATCTGATCGCGACGATCGAGACGCGCGCTCGCGATGTCGACGCCCTTGCATGGAACCGCCTGACCTTTCACTGGCCCGGAGCGCGGCCGGAAGTCATGCAGACGGCCATCCCGACCGGCTGCCGGATCGTCGAGATCCGCAGGGACGAGCTGATGCGCAAGACGTTCGGCTGGGAGGGAGCGGGTCGCGTGCCAACCTTCATGTTTTCCGCCTATCACGCCGCGGTGCGCCGCGACCTCGTCGAGAAAAATCGCGCCCGCTTTGGCAATCGCTATTTCGAGCATCCGGGCGTGGACCAGGACAGCGCCTTCAAGATCATTGCAACGGCACGGCGGTTTGTCTTTTCAGAGCGTCCCTTCTCGGTGCTCGGCACATGTCCGGTCAGCAATTCGGCGTCCATCGGTCGCGTTGAGGAGACGGCCCGCCGTCATGCTGAATTCATGGCCGATCTCGGCCGCAACATGGACGACGATCCGCATATGGCGGATTTTCCGTTCCCTTCCGCCTATGGCGTTACCGCCTCGGTCGCCGTCAGTCAGAATTGGTTCAGAACGGCTTACGGATTGCAGCATGATGGCTGGGAGGAGAACTTCGCGCGCTCCTGCGCGCTGGACTGCCAGTCCGCTGCAACGCGTGAAGATTTCGAAATCATTCGCGCGCGCTACGAGGCCGGTTTCAGGGCCTGGAAGGGCGGACGTTTCCTGCCCGCTTTCCACCCCGTCTACACCGAACCGTCGCAATCGACGGGTCCGAGCTTTTCGGGAGTGACCCCGCTTCTGGTCCATGTCGCGGAAAATTTCGCCGGCGCCGCATCGCCGCGCGACCTCTATGACGCTGCAGCAGGCATGATGACGCCGGCGATCGAGATCCCGGTATCATTATGAAGTCTCCAGCCGCCTGTCAGTCTCAGGCAAGACAGGCAAGCGATTTTCATGATGGGCTAACGTGGAAACGCAGGCGAATCAGAATCGCCTGGGGGCGTGGGGACGAAGAATGGCGATGGGGGAGTGTGACTGCAAGATCGTGGGCCGCAGGCAGCCTCCGCTGGTGAAGCCCCGCAAACTCATGGATGCCGATCCGGATTGGGCTTCCCAGGCCGAGGGCGTCATCAAGGCCGTCAAAGTCACAGCCAACGCCGTCACATGAGCAAGGTCTTCCTCACGGGCGCGAGCGGGTTTGTGGGTCGACAGATCCTCAAACACCTGCTTGCCGCCGGACATGAGGTGACAGTCGCCGTCCGTCCCGGCAGTATGCTCCGCGCCGGGCTATCCACCAGCAATGTCAATGTCATGCTCACGCGGGATCTCTTCGCCGAACGGGAGGACTGGTGGACCCGCGCGCTTGTCGGTCACGACACGCTGATCCACGCCGCCTGGTATGCCGATCCGAAAACCTACCAGCGCTCGCGCTTCAATTTCATCTGCACCGTGGGAAGCATCGTCATGGCGCGAGCGGCCGCGCGTGCCGGAGTGGAGCACGTCATCGGTCTCGGGACCTGCATGGAATATCGCCTTCCCTCGACGCGCATCCAGCCAGACGCACCGCTGCGACCAACGAGCATCCACTCCGCCGCCAAGCTCGCCACCTATTTTGCTTTGAAGCGCCATACCGCATTGGCAGGTCAGCGCTTCACCTGGGCTCGGCTCTTCTATCTCCACGGGGAGTTCGAGCCGCCGGGACGGCTTGCGCCCTATATCCATGACTGCATCGCCCGTGGCGAACATGCCCGGCTCTCTGCCGGCACGCAGTTGCGCGACTTTCTCCACGTCGCTGATGCGGGCCGCATGATTGCCGGTATCGCAGATACGAGGCAGGAGGGCGTCGTCAACATCTGCTCAGGCCGCCCGACGACCATCCGCCTCTTCGCCGAACGCATCGCCGATATGTACGGGCGGCGCGATCTTCTGATCTTTTCGAGAGAGCCGGTCCCGGCGCATGATCCGGCCGCCGTCGTCGGCGTTTGCAACTGGCAGGCGCCGGAATGACGGACGCGGAATGCGCAGGAATGATCGTTTCCCTGGCGGCACTATGTGTGCGCATTCGCTTACGCTAGTCTCTTCATGCGGGTTCAAGATGCGCCCTGGTTTCGCCGCAGCGCTCGGTACTAAATCGCCGTGCCCGCGCCGCAGATGAGGCGGACGGGTGCGAGAAATGAGCGCATGACGCGGTAGAAATCCTGCGCGGTGCGAGCCTTGCCGATGAAACGGTCGACCATCAGCATGTTTCCATGCAGGCCGCGGCGGATGTCCGGCGGCTGCGGACCGGCATAATAGGGTTGGAAGAAATGTGCGTGGCGTCCGCCGTCCCAGGCGCGAAATGCGCTGTCATAGGCTTCGCATTTCGCCGCGAATTTCTCTTCGTCGATCTCCAGAAGGCAATCGATCGTGGCAGCGCGGCCGAAGGCCTCCTCGGCGCCCGGACCCCAGGGCGCACCCATTTCCGTGAACACGGCGTTCTGCACTTCGGCGATCCCGGCGGTCTCGCCGATACCGGCATGGAAGGGAAAGCCGGGCGTCGACACGCCGGCGGGATCAAAGGCAAAGCGCTGCTTGGCAATGACCGACATCGGCCGTTCGCAAAATGCGAGTTCGTTGGCCATGAAAATGGTCCGCGCCGACCATTCGACGGCCGGCAGCGGCGATATCCGGCCCGAAGCTTTGAGACTTTCCACGATCGTTAGCGCCAGTGGTCGCTTCAGCGCTCCGTGATGGAGCCCAAAGGGCATCCGGGGCACGTTCAGGCTGTTCTCCCACATGAAGAAGGCCTTCAGCATCGCCGTCTTGTCGAGATTGACGATGGCATACTGGCTCGGCACGCCGACCGAGAAGCGTCGGTTCGGCGGGTCGCTCGCATCGATTTGCAGCGCGTGCCACGAAAGCGCATCGGCAGCCGGGTTGGCCTCAGCGACGAAGCCGACCATGATGGCAAGCTCCGGCTCAAGCATATCATCGGGTTTGACCAGCGTGACCCATTCGCCGCTCCCGGCCTCGACGAGCGAGGACCAGGCAGACTGCTGCGAAAGGCCTGCGGGCGGTGCGGGCAGGCGTTTCAGGCGCGCATGATCGTCCAGCGGCAGGTCCTGGTGCTGATAGGTGACGATCTCAAGATCCAGCGAAGGATCCGCCAGGAGGTCGCCGACGAGCGTGCCGAGGCCGCTTCCGGAGGCGGATGGTGGCGGGATCAGGACCGACAAGCGAGGCATGGGCATCTCCGCGCCGGGCGTCGAAGGATTTGTGCGGGGCCCGGAACTGATCAGGCGCGCGCCAAGGCAATGGGGAGGGTGCGGTCCTGTCCCTGCTCCGGCGCGCGCCTGAACATCCCTTGTCTAAGTTCGCTAGCTTGAGCGAAGCTAGCGACGGAACCTGGGCGGGGAGATGCTCCCTTACGCCGCCGCCTGCCGGGCAAGCTGGTAAAGCATCGTGGAGCGACCGCCGGAGGCACAATAGCCAAGTATTTTCCCCTTTTCCTCGCGCAGCACCGCCTTCAGCTTTGAGGCGTGCTGCATCGGCATCGACCCGCCACTGACCGGCAGATAATAGGCTTTCATTCCGAGAGCCTTGGCTGCGGCCTCGATTTCGGCAAACGGCGTCTGGCCAAAGCCCTCGCCATCCGGCCGCATACAGCAGACGGCGGAAAAGCCGGCTTCCTTCAATTGCGCAAGATGATCCGGCGAAATCTGGCCTGCGACGAAATAGTTGCTGTCGATCTGGCGCATGGAAGGACCTGTTCCTTTCTTGAAGAGCGCTGCGAAAATCTGGCCGACAAGGCCGGGCTTGGCTTGCGAC
>DATMTA010000038.1:0-13019 GCA_035565055.1 Ensifer sp. | reverse complement strand
TCGCTTACGCCAGCAGCGGGTCTTCGCCGAAGCGGTTGGGGCCGGTCGTGCCCTTCAGGAAATAGGCCTCGACGAGGAACCAGATGGGGCCGATCAGCGGAATCAGCTGGATCAGGATGAACCAGCCGGAGCGGTCGCGATCATGCACGCGCTTGACGGCAACGGCGAGACCGGACCAGATGGCAAAGACCAGATAACCAAAACCGATGATCAGGTAGGGAATGGATGCAGACCCTTCGACATGGAACGTGCCGTCTTCACCAACCGAGCCCGGAATAACCTGCCAGAGCAGCGTCATAACGATGCCGACAGCCGCAGCTGCCAGGATATGGATCAGAAATGCGAACCAGATCTTCTTGCGGTTGATGCGGCCCTGGAACGAAAAAAGAAGCTCTTTCATAATACCCTCACGCTGAAAAAGTTTCCAAATCCCTAATCCGAGACTGGCGATTGTCAACAAAGCGAGGACAATCATCTCAGAAATGTTCGAGAATCGGACGCGTGATGGTTAATGGCGGGCCTTGGCTGCCATTCAGCTTCTGAAATGCTTGGAGAGCTTCAGCCCCTGCGCCTGATAGTTGGAGCCGACGCCTGAGCCGTAGAGCGCCTGCGGATGTTCAAGCATGTGCTCATAGACCAGACGGCCGACGATCTGGCCGTGTTCGAGGATGAAGGGAACCTCGTGGCTACGCACTTCGAGAACGGCGCGCGAGCCCTTGCCGCCAGCTGCTGCATGGCCGAAGCCGGGATCGAAGAATCCGGCATAGTGTACGCGGAATTCACCGACCAGCGGATCGAAGGGTGTCATCTCGGCCGCATAGAGCGGCGGCACATGGACAGCCTCGCGTGATACGAGAATGTAGAACTCGTCCGGATCGAGGATCAGCTCCTTGCGGCCGCGCCCGTAGAGCGGTTCCCAGAAATCATGCAGGTCATGTGCGCCCTTGCGGTCGACATCGACGACGGCGGTATGATGCTTGCCACGATAGCCGATCAGGCCATCCGGCCCAGTGCCTTCGAGATCGATGGAGAGCGCGATACCGGCGCCGGACACATTTGGCTCGCTGGCAGCGACCAGACCTTCACTGGCGTGCAGCGCCTTCACCTCCTGCTCGGTCAGGAGCGCATTGCCGATCCGGAAACGGATCTGCGACAGGCGCGAACCGCGACGCACGACGATCGGGAAAGTGCGCGGCGAGATTTCGAGATAGAGCGGCCCGTTATAGCCAGCCGGGATCTTGTCGAATTCCTGGGCGCGATCGGTAATCACGCGGGTGAAGATGTCGAGGCGTCCGGTCGAGCTTTTCGGGTTGGCGGAGGCCGACATTTCGGCACTCAGCGACAGGCATTCCATCAGCGGCACGATGTAGACGCAGCCGGTTTCGAGAACCGCGCCTTCCGAGAGGTCAACGACGTGCAGCTTCAGCCGGTCGAGCTTGTCGGCGACGAGGTGATGTGGGCCGGGCAGAAAGCTGGCGCGGACGCGGAACGCCTTCGCGCCGAGCCTCAGATCCAAGCTCGCGGGCTGGATCTGGTCGTGATCGAGCGCGGCCTCGCTCTTTAGCTTGCCGGCATCGAAAAGAGCCTTGATCGCCTTGTCTGCCAGAATTCCGGTGGTTCGGGTCATTTTTGAAATCCTTTGGCGGACAAAACCAAAATCGCTTCCTTGACGCAAGCGCCCTTGAGGCGTAAGGGCTTTTTATCCCGTGGTGATTTGGCCGGTCGGCTTGCAGCCACGTTAAACAAGTGGCTAAAAGGACCGGGTGTGAAACCGGTCCGCAATTGCGACCGGTTTTTTTGTTATGCAAAGGTGCATATCCATGACCAGGAATTGGAAGCCCGCAACCAAACTCGTTCACGGCGGATCGCTGCGCTCGCAATTCGGCGAGATGTCTGAAGCCATCTTCCTCACCCAAGGGTTCCTCTACGAAACGTCCGCTGCCGCCGAAGCCCGCTTCAAGGGCGAAGACGACGGCTTTATCTATGCCCGCTATGGCTCGCCGACGAATGACATGTTCGAAAAGCGCATGTGCCTGCTGGAAGGCGCGGAAGACGCCCGCGCCACCGCCTCGGGCATGGCCGCCATCTCGGCAGCGATCCTCTGCCAGCTGAAGGCCGGCGATCATATCGTTGCTGCACGCGCGCTGTTCGGCTCCTGCCGCTATATTGTCGAGACACTGGCGCCGAAATACGGCATCGGCTGCACGCTGGTCGACGGCCGTGATCTCGCCAACTGGGAAAAGGCCATCCAGCCGAACACCAAGGTCATGTTCCTGGAAAGCCCGACCAATCCGACGCTGGAAGTGGTCGACATCGCTGGCGTCGCCAAGCTTGCCAACCAGATCGGCGCGAAGCTCGTCGTCGACAACGTGTTTGCGACGCCGCTCTTCCAGCACCCGCTGGATCTCGGCGCACATGTCGTCGTCTATTCGGCGACCAAGCATATCGACGGTCAGGGCCGGTGCCTCGGCGGCATCATCCTGTCCTCAAAGGACTGGATCGACGAGAACCTGCACGACTATTTCCGCCATACGGGTCCGGCCATGTCGCCGTTCAATGCCTGGACGCTGCTGAAGGGCCTTGAGACCCTGCCGCTGCGCGTCAAGGAGCAGACGGAAAATGCCGCCCGCGTCGCCGATTTCCTCGCCGACCAGAAGGCGGTCGCGAAGGTCATCTATCCCGGCCGCGCCGACCACCCGCAGGCCGACATCATCGCCAAGCAGATGACAGGCGGCTCGACGCTCGTTGCCTTCGAACTCAAGGGCGGCAAGGAAGCGGCCTTCGCGCTTCAGGACGCGCTGGACGTGATCTGCATCTCCAACAATCTCGGCGACGCCAAGAGCCTGATCACCCATCCGGCGACGACGACGCACAAGAACCTGAAGGAAGAAGCCCGCGAAGAGCTCGGCATTTCTGCCGGCACCGTGCGCCTGTCGCTGGGCATCGAGGACGGCGATGATCTGATTGCAGATCTGGAGCAGGCGCTGGCGAAGGTCAAGGCCTGACGTTTCGAGCTGAAAGAAGCTCCTCACACCATCGAAAAAAACGTCGGACGGGCAACCGATCCGGCGTTTCTTATATCACCGCCCCGCCGCAGCCGCGCGCGGCGCATGGTGCGGCGACAGTGCCTTGGTCAGTACCACAATTGCCACCAGCGTCACGACGTAGACGAGGACCTGGAGCTCGCTCGGGCTTTGGGCATAGCCGATCAGCGTATGCAGCAGGCGGCCGGGAATGCTGCCTTCATCGATCAGCCAGGACGTATCCCAGGCGGTGGCCGACAGCACATTGACCTTGCCGGATGCGAGCAGGAAGGCAGCGCATTGGGAGGCCATGCTGGCGGCGAGAAGGGTGATGAGGCCGGAGGTTACGGAGAAGAGATAGCGCGTCGGGATCTTCACAAGGCCGAGATAGGTGAGTGCCGAAACGCCGCCGCCAAGGACGAGGCCGAGGACCGAGCCTAGCGCGAGCGACGACCAACTGTCGCCGCCAGCGAGCACGATCCCGTACATGAAGAGTGCAATCTCGGCGCCTTCGCGCAGCACGGCGACCCCGACGACTATGGCAAGGGCTGCGAGCGGACGGCTGCCCTCGCTGACGGCCTGACCGGCGGCGGTCAGTTCAGCGGCGAGCTCACGGCCATGGCGGGCCATCCAGAGATTATGCCAGACGAGCATGCAGACGGCGATGGCAAGGACGCCGGCATTGAACAGTTCCTGCCCGAAGCCGTCGGCCCATTTCGACACGACTTCGGCGAACATCGCGAGAAGCGCACTACCGGCAACACCCGCCAGCACACCGCCGGCTATCCACCAGCGGCTGCCCGCAACCAGCCGGGTCGCGGCGAGCACGATGCCGATGACGAGACCGGCTTCGAAGACTTCGCGGAAAACGATAATGAGTGCGCCAAGCATGTGAAGCGTCCCGAGCTTATGGATTACTGGACGACGACCTGTCCGGTCGTTTCCTTCGGATGGAAGTCATCGAAGAAGGTATAGGTGCCCGGCGCCTGAGCGCGAACATTGACCAGAATGTCGGAAAAACCCGAAACAACCTTCTCGAAGCCGAGCTTGGACGATTCCAGCTCGACGGGCATCGGATTGGCGTTGGTCAGCTTGATGCGGAAGGGCTCGCCCGCCTTCACCGTAATCTGGCTCGGCGAGAACGTCTTGTCCTTGATCGTGATCTCGTAGGTTTTCATGTCGTCGGCACTTGCCGCGACGAAGCCCGAGGCGGTGAGAAACGCAACAGTCATTGCCGCAATCACCTGAAGCTTGCCCATTCTCAATTCCTCATCCCTAAAAGGCGATCGGACCGTTCTTTGCCCGCTCGTACGCTATATCCGAGAAGCCATAATATCATGATATTCGGAGTCAAGAAAATTTATGTCGCAGGGCTTAGCTTTGGGGCCGTCGGACGGGCACGGGAAACTTGACGCAAGCGCTTTGGTGTACAATACCTAAATGCATGGTTTTGCAGGTGTGTCATGTATAGGGCGGTAACCCGGGACATCGAAGTGACGGTCGAGCCGTTCTATCTTCCGGAACAATCGGATCCGGAAGATAGCCGCTATGTATGGGGCTACCGGATCGTCATTGCCAACTGGTCGAAGACGCCGGTGCGGCTCATGCATCGCTATTGGCACATTACGGATCAGAACGGGCAGGTGGACGAGGTGACCGGGCCGGGCGTGATCGGCGAACAGCCACGGCTCGCGCCGGGCGACACCTATGAATATTCTTCCGGCTGCCCACTGGACACGCCCTCGGGCATGATGTTCGGCCGATATCAGATGGAGACGGACGACGGCGAAAAGTTCGACGTCGCCATTCCTGCTTTTTCGCTGGATTCGCCGGGTCTGGCGCGGACGCTGAACTGAATTCAGCGTCCTGCATGATCCAGGCTCAGGCCTCGGCCCGAACCGTTTCGACTTCTTCCGCCGTATAACGATAGACCTGCGAACAGAATTCGCAGGTGACCGTGATCACGCCGTCTTCAAAGCCCTGATCGACTTCGTCGGCATCAAGGCCACGCAGGACACCGGCGATCTTGTCGCGCGAGCAGGAGCAGCGGTCATAGACCTTTTGCGGATCGAAGACCCGGACGCCGCGCTCGTGGAACAGCCGGTAGAGCAGGCGTTCTGAGCCAACCTGCGGGTCGGTCAGTTCGTCGGCGTCGATCGTGGCGACGAGGCTGCGCGCCTCGGTCCAGTTGTCGTCTTCCTCGATCTGATGGCCTTCGTCACCATCTCCGCCGGGGAGATCCGCCTGACGCATTCGCTCCGGCGCATCGGGCAGGAACTGGGCGATGAGCCCCCCCGCCCGCCAGCGATGGCGCGGCTTGCCGGCCTCGTCGCGGTCGAGCAGTTCGGCGACGCTGAGGCGCACCGCCGTCGGGATCTGTTCCGACTGGCGGAAATAGACCATGGCGATGTCTTCCAGACCGGAACCGTCCATTTCGACGATACCCTGATAGCGGCCCATATGGGTGCCCTGATCTATGGTGAAGGCGAGGATGCCGCTGCCGAGCAGGTCGGGCGGCGAGGTCAGGCCTTCGTCCATCGCTTCCTTCAGGCGCTCCTCATCGAAGCGGGCATAGGCGCGCAGGCTGTCGGGCGTCGAGAAATCGGCCACCAGCAGATCCACCGGTCCGTTGCCCTGAGTCTGCACGATGAACTTGCCCTCGAATTTCAACGAGGTGCCCAACAGAACCGTCAGCGCGACCGCCTCTGCAAGCAGGCGCGCGACCGGCAGCGGATAATCGTGGCGGGCCAGGATGGTGTCGAGCATCGGCCCGATCTGCACGGCGCGGCCGCGCACATCGAGGCCCTCGACCTGGAACGGAACGACACTGTCGTCTCCGGCGAAATCGAATTCGCCGAGATTGGCGGTCATGTCTGACATCGGTTTTCTCCCGGCCGGGCCCGGTCTTCAGGGCGGCCGTCTCTTAAGCTCAATACAGGGGTGAAGCAGACTGAACAATCGATCTTCATCGTTTCCAGTCCTCCAGATTGCCCCTTAGATAGTAAATGAATCAGATGACGCCAAGGCACCAGGCGAGAATGGATTTCTGCGCGTGCAGGCGGTTTTCCGCCTCGTCGAAGACGACCGACTGCGGGCCGTCGATGACCTCGTCCGTCACTTCCTCGCCGCGATGCGCGGGCAGGCAATGCATGAACAACGCTTCCTTGTCGGCCTTGGCCATCAGTTCGCTGTTGACCTGATAGGGCATGAAGACATTGTGGCCGCGCGCCTTGTGCTCCTGGTTCATGGAAACCCAGGTATCAGTGACGATGCAGTTCGCCCCGGCAACGGCGCGGTCGACATCATGCGTCAGCATCAGTTCGGCACCGTGGTTGCGCGCCCAGTTGAGGAAGCGGTCGTCCGGCTCGGAGCCCAAGGGCACAGCCATGTTCATACGGTAACCGAACTGTGCTGCCCCTTCCACGAAGGAATGCAGCACGTTATTGCCGTCACCGGTCCAGGCGATCGTCTTGCCCTTCACCGAGCCGCGATGTTCCTCGAAGGTCATGATGTCGGCCATGATCTGGCAGGGATGTGTGTCATCCGTCAGCGCGTTGATGACCGGGACCGTCGCATGTTCGGCAAGCTCCAGCAGGCGCGAATGGGCGGTCGTGCGGATCATGATCGCATCGACGAAGCGCGACAGAACCTTCGCCGTATCGCCGATCGTCTCGGCGCGACCGAGCTGCATTTCGGTGCCCGACAGGAACAGCGTCTCGCCGCCGAGCTGGCGCATACCGACATCGAAGGAGACGCGGGTTCGGGTCGAGGGCTTCTCGAAGATCATCGCCAGCATCTTGCCCTTCAGCGGCTGGTCGGCGGTTCCCGCCTTCGTCGCCTTCTTGCGGGCCAGCGCATCATCCATGATGTGACGCAGCTCGCCCGAGGAAACGGCGGAGAGATCGAGGAAATGCTTCGGAGAGGCCATGTCGCTGTCCTGGAGTATCGCGCTGCTTATGCCGCAGCCTTGAGATGGTCGAGCGCCCGTTCGATGCGGGCCAGACCTTCGCGGATTTCGTCTGCCGTGACGGTCAGCGGCGGGACGAGGCGCATGACATTATCGCCAGCGCCAACGCCGAGCATCTTTTCAGCGCGTACGGCCTTGATCAGATCGGCAACCGGGCGCTTGGCCTTGATGCCGAGCAACAGGCCCTGGCCGCGAACTTCCACGATTTCGTCCGGATAACGGTCCTTCAGTGATTCCAGTCCCTGCCGGAAGACGAGGCTCATGTCGTTGACATGTTCGAGGAAGCCATCGCCCAGAACGACGTCGAGTACGGCATTGCCGACGGCCATGGCGAGCGGGTTGCCGCCATAGGTCGAGCCATGCGTGCCGGCGACCATGCCGGAGGCTGCTTCTTCGGTGGCAAGGCAGGCGCCGAACGGGAAGCCGCCGCCAATGCCCTTGGCGATGCCCATGATGTCGGGCGTGATGCCGGCCCATTCATGCGCGAAGAGGCGGCCGGTGCGGCCGACGCCGCTCTGCACTTCATCGAGGATCAGCAGCAGGCCGTGGTCATCGCAAATGGTGCGCAGCGCACGCAGGAATTCCGGATCGACGGGGCGCACACCGCCCTCACCCTGCACGGGCTCGATCAGGATGCCGGCGGTCGCGTCGGTGATGGCGGCCTTGACCGCGTCGAGATCGCCGAAGGGCACCTTGTCGAAACCCGGAGCCTTGGGGCCGAATCCTTCGATGTATTTTTCATTGCCACCGGCGGCGATCGTCGCCGTCGTACGGCCATGGAAGGCGCCGTCGAAGGTGATGATGTGGAACTTTTCCGGATGCCCCTTGTGGAAGTGATAGCGACGCGCGGTCTTGATGGCGCATTCGATCGCTTCGGCACCGGAATTGGTGAAGAACACCTTGTCGGCAAATGTGTTGGCGACGAGGCGGCTTGCCAACCGCTCCTGACCCGGAGCCTCATAGAGGTTCGACGTGTGCCAGAGTTTCTCGGCCTGCGCCTTCAGCGTCTCGACAAGATACGGATGCGAATGGCCCAGCGAATTCACCGCCACGCCGGCCGCGAAATCGAGATATCGCTCGCCATTTTCCGCAATGAGCCAGACGCCCTCGCCGCGCTCGAACCGGAGCGGCGCACGGGAATAACTGTCATAAAGCGGCGTGGCTTCGGCCATGGCGCGTATCTCCTTTGGTCCTGTCATCGACGGGAATAAAAAATGCCGCTCAACAGCGGCGCGGGCACTATCGCGATTTCGCCCGTCATTGTCAACAAATGCAGGCGGTTGGCGGCATCGCCCCTCTCCCGGATGGAAGGAGGGGCGGCCTTGTCATCAGTCCTTCAGCAGTTCGGGCCCATCGAGGATCTCATTGTCGATCTCGCCGATCGCCTGCTTCTCCTTGCCGTCGTAATCCAGCGAATGGAGGATGTGGCGAATGAGGTTCAGCCGGGCGCGGCGCTTGTCGTTGGCGCGGATCACGGTCCACGGCGCGTGCTTGGTGTGGGTTTCCTTGAGCATCTTGTCGCGCGCCTTGGAATAGTCATCCCACTTGCTGAGTGCCGCAATGTCCATGTCGGAGAGTTTCCAGACCTTCAGCGGATCGTGGCGGCGGTCGTGGAAGCGCTTGAGCTGCATTTCGCGGCCTATATTGAGCCAGAACTTGAAGAGATAGGTCCCGTCATTGACGATCAGCCGTTCAAAATCGGGCGTCGCCTTCAGGAACGCCTTGTATTCGTCCTCGGTGCAGAAGCCCATGACGGGCTCGACGCCGGCCCGGTTATACCAGGAGCGGTCGAAGGCGACGAATTCGCCGGCGGTCGGGAAATGGCTGACATAGCGCTGGAAATACCATTGGCCACGCTCGGTCTCGGTCGGCTTGGTGAGCGCCACCACGCGTGCGGAGCGCGGGTTCATGTAGGCAAGCGTTGCGGCGATCGAACCGCCCTTGCCGGCGGCGTCGCGACCCTCGAAGACGGACATGACGCGCTTTCCTGTCCTCTGCAGCCAGAACTGCACCTTCACCAGCTCCTTCTGCAGCGAATAGAGCTCGACCTGATAGTCCTCCTCCTTCAGCTTCTTCTTGTAGGGATAGCCGCCGGAATCGAGCGCAGCCTCCTCGATCCATTCCGGCAGATGCGGATCATCGACGTCGAAGATCCGCTTCTTGCCGCCAAACTCGAGTTCCACGGCCCTGCTCTTCTGGTCTGCCATGCGATGCCTTCCTCCTTGTCACATTATTTCATCCTAGCGCGGATACGTTCGAAGAAAAACATGTCACAATAGAAGCGTAACAAGTTCCCACCATTGGCGATTCGCTTGTGTTGGGAGGAAGGCGTGGCATTGACGGACGACGACGGCAAAATCAGGTGGCGGCAAAGTCCCTATACCCTGCTTGCCGGCCTGCTGATCCTGGTGGCCGCGCTCGCCGCCGCCATGCACGCCATTGCAGTTGCTGTCGTTCTTTCCGTCGGCGCCGTGGCTATCCTCGCCTATCAGCCCGCCCGTAGCACGAGAGCCGAAACCCCAGCCGTCACCGTCATAGAGGCTCAGCCGGTCGCCGAGCTGACGCGCGACAATATCGGCGTGACGAGCGCCGCGCTGTCGGCCATCGACATGCCGCTCTATCTGATCGACACACGGGAGAACATTGTCTTTCAGAACGCTGCCGCGGTCGAAGCCTTCGGTTCCAGCGAGACGAATGCACACCTCACGACGCGCCTGCGATCCCCCGCCATTCTCGACTGCGTGCGCGAGACGATCGCTAGGGGCAATGTCAACACCGTGGAATATTCCGAGCGACACCCTTCGACGCGTGTCTATCTGGTACGCGTTGCGCCTGTCTCGACGGAAGCAGGCAGGGCGACGCATTTCATTCTCTCCTTTCGCGACATCTCGGAATCGCGCGTGGTCGAGCGGATGCGGTCCGATTTCGTCGCCAATGCCAGCCATGAACTGAGAACGCCGCTCGCCTCCCTGCAGGGGTTCATCGAGACCCTGCAGGGTCCTGCAAGGAACGACCCGAAGGCCGGCGAGAGATTCCTCGGCATCATGCTGGAACAGGTTCAGCGCATGAACCGGCTGGTCGACGACCTGCTGTCGTTGTCGCGTCTCGAGCTGAAGGCGCATATCGCACCGTCCGACCGCGTTGACCTGCTGCCGCTGCTTGGCCATGTGCGCGATGCGCTGCAGCCGCTTGCCGCGTCGCTCGATGTCGAGATTACGCTCGATCTCCCCGAGGATCCGGTTTTCGTTGCCGGAGACCGCGACGAGTTGATCCAGGTCTTCGAAAATCTCGTCCAGAATGCCTGCAAATACGGGCAGGAGGGCAAGCGCATCGAAGTAACGTTGACGCCCGCCACCAAGAGTCAGGGTCCGGAGGTCACGATCCGCGACTTCGGACCGGGCATTGCGGAGGAACACATTCCCCGTCTGACCGAACGCTTCTATCGCGTCAATGTCGAGACCAGCCGCTCCAAGAAGGGGACCGGGCTTGGACTTGCCATCGTCAAGCATATCCTCACCCGCCACCGCGCACGCCTCATCGTGAAGTCGGAAATCGGCAAGGGATCGGTCTTCACCGTGAGATTTTGACGCAGAACCTGTCCGGCACCCTTCATGTGTTTGAAATAGTCGTGTGAATTCAGCTCTCTAAATTGTCACAAATCTTTTGCCAAAGTGTCATAAAAGCATTGGCGGGTGGCGCTAGGAAAGCGCATCCAGACTGAATGCGTCGCGCCATTGTCATGGTGCGGCCGAGCATGAACGCGCAACGGCTGATCGAAGAGGCCCGACATGACCCAATCCCACATTATGACCGCCTATGACGAGGAACTGCGTTTTCTCAGCCGCCGGATCGCGGAAATGGGCGGCATGGCCGAGCAGATGGCAAGCGACGCCGTGCGCGCGCTGGTCAATGCCGATGCGGCACTTGCGCAGCGTGTGATCTCCGACGACGCCATTCTTGACGCCGCCGAGCGCGAAATCACCGACAAGGCGATCCTGACGATCGCCCGCCGCCAGCCCGTCGCCAACGACCTGCGCGAAATCATGGGCTCGATCCGCATCGCCTCCGACCTGGAACGCGTCGGCGACCTCGGCAAGAACACCGCCAAGCGCGTGATTGCCGTCCAGCAGAGCGGCGTTCCGCGCGCTCTGGCACGCGGCATGGAACATCTTTCCGAACTGGCGCTCGCCCAGTTGAAGGACGTTCTCGACGTCTACACGACGCGCTCCGCCGAAAAGGCCGAGGCGATCCGCGACCGCGACGAAGAGATCGACGCGATGTACACCTCGCTGTTCAGGGAGCTCCTGACATACATGATGGAAGATCCGCGCAACATCACGTCCTGCACGCATCTTCTCTTCTGCGCCAAGAACATCGAGCGCATCGGCGACCATGCCACCAACATCGCCGAAACCATCTATTACATGACCACCGGTATGCAGCCGGCCGGCGAACGTCCGAAGGACGACAATACCGCCACGATGACGGTCGAAGGCTGAGGCAGTAGAGCGTCATGCAGCCGAAAATCACGGTGGTCGAAGACGAGGAGGCGCTGAGCGTCCTCCTCCGTTACAATCTGGAGGCCGAAGGCTACGAGGTGGAGACGATCCTGCGCGGCGACGAGGCAGATATCCGCCTGCAGGAGCAGGTGCCGGATCTGGTCATCCTCGACTGGATGCTGCCGGGCGTGCCGGGCATCGAGCTGTGCCGCCGCTTGCGCGCACGGCCAACGACGGAACGGCTGCCGATCATCATGCTGACGGCGCGCGGCGAGGAAAGCGAGCGCATTCGCGGTCTGTCGACCGGGGCGGACGACTATGTCGTGAAGCCTTTCTCGACGCCGGAACTGATGGCGCGCGTGAAGGCCATGCTCCGCCGCGCCAAGCCGGAAGTGGTGTCTTCGCAGCTCAAATGTGGCGATATCGAACTTGATCGGGACAGCCATCGCGTCCACCGCCGCTCGCGCGAAGTGCGTCTCGGGCCGACCGAATTCCGGCTGCTGGAATTCTTCATGTCGTCTCCCGGCCGCGTCTTCTCGCGCTCGCAGCTTCTGGACGGCGTCTGGGGCCATGACATCTATGTCGATGAACGCACGGTGGACGTCCATATCGGACGCCTGCGCAAGGCGCTCAATTTCTCCAACATGCCGGATGTCATCCGCACCGTTCGCGGCGCGGGCTATTCGATGGAAGGTTGAATACTCTATATGACGCGCTCGCGGCCCTCACGGGGGCAGTGGGCGCGTTTTCAATTTGATATATCCACGTGCCGGTTTCGGAGTGGATGGAACCCGAGCAGGGTTCGGGCGTTGTTCCTGCGCAAACGGAATGTGTTTGTTCCGATAAAAGGAGAAACGCTCATGAGCAGCACGACTGACAAGATTGCAGGCAAGGCCAATGAAGTGACGGGCAAGGCCAAGCAGGCCGTAGGCAAGGCTGTCGGCGACGACGAGATGCGCGCCAAGGGCGCCGCTCAGGAGGTCAAGGGCAAGGTCCAGACCGCCAAGGGCAATGCCAAGGAAGCTGTCAAGAACGCGACCGACCGCCTCTGATTTTTCTCTCACCGTCTGTTGAGAGACCCCTCCCCATTCCCTCCCCCCAAAACGCAGCGGGCCCCTTTCGGGGCCCGTTTCATTTCATGCTATCTATCTGCACTTCAACGTCCGGCGCGGCGGCGCTCGGCGGACGGCTGATAGGCAAGCCGTGCATGGTAGGTGCAATAGGGCGAGCTGTCCGGGCTGTCATTGCCGCAGAAGTGGAAGTCGTCCTTCATCGGATCGCCGACCGGCCACTTGCAGGTGCGCTCGGTGAGTTCCGTCAGCGCAAGACGACGCGAGATCGGCACGACGACGTTGGATGCCGGCTGCACTTCGGTCTCGTAATAGACTTCCGTTTCGACCTCTTCCTTCAGCATGGTTGCGCCCTGCGCACGGGTGACCGTACGGGTCACGGTGCGCGGCATGAAAGACTGCGAACGGGGCGCTGCTGCTGCGGCCTGGCGCTTGGCCGGGCGCGCCGTGGCTGCTCCAC
>DATMTA010000037.1:0-8603 GCA_035565055.1 Ensifer sp. | reverse complement strand
CTAAACAGCCTGACGTCTACACCAAAGCCGCCAACCGGGCGAAGATGGGGATAGCCGCATCGTCGAAGCTGGAGAGACAAGACGAGAACGAAGCCACCCGCACCGGAAACCAAGGTGCGGGAGAAAAGGCAGAAAAGCCTGCGTAATCAATAGCTTGAAAAGAGAGTGGTGCCCGGAGGCGGATTCGAACCACCGACACGCGGATTTTCAATCCGCTGCTCTACCAACTGAGCTATCCGGGCACTTGTCGCTTGGATGACCGGGTTTCCGAAAAACCCGCCGGGTTTTCCCCGGAAGCGAGCGGGGTTATAGCATCTTGTTCGCGTGTGTCCAGCACTAGGCGGAAGTTTTTTGACTGTTTTTTGAAGAAAAATCGTCGGCTTGGAAAAGCGAACAAAATCAACGTTCAAAGTCGCGCTCGAAGCCGTCGGCCTTCTCTTCATCCTCGGAAACAGGGATGGAATAGGCGCCGTTGAGCCAGCGCGCCAGGTCGACATTGCGGCAGCGGTCGGAGCAGAAGGGATAGTGTTCGCGCGCCGACGGCTGCCCGCATTCGGGGCATGGGCGCGGTTTTCTCAGAGGTTCGACTTTTGCGGTCATCGGGCCTGTCAGCCTTCCTTCCAGCCCCGGCGGATGTCGAAGCCTTCGCCATCCAGAAGCTGCAGCGTTTCGGTCAGCGGAAGCCCGACGACGCTGGTATAGGAGCCGGCGAGCTTCTGCACGAAGGAGCCTGCAATGCCCTGGATGCCATAGCCTCCCGCCTTGCCGCGCCATTCGCCGCTCTGCACATAGGCATCGATTTCGGCATTGGAAAGGCGCTTGAAACGCACCTTGGTCTCGACGATGCGGCTGCGCGTATGGCCCGAGGGCGCAATGAGCGTCACGCCGGTATAGACCCAATGCGCGCGGCCGGAGAGCAGGTTGAGGCAGGAATAGGCATCCGCCTCGTATTCCGCCTTGGGCAGGATGCGCCGGCCAACGGCCACCACCGTATCGGCCGCCAGCACCCAGCCGCCCTTCAGCTCCTCATCCGCGCGCACGACCGCAAATGCAGCCTCGGCCTTTTCACGGGCGAGACGCTGGGCCAGCGTGCGCGGATTTTCCGAGCGCTTCGGCGTCTCGTCGATATCCATCGGCAGGAGACGGGCGGGCTCGATGCGCGCCTGCGCCAGAAGTTCGACGCGGCGCGGCGAACCAGAGGCAAGAATGAGGGCTTGTTCGCTCGCCATGGGATACGCCATGAAATCGGCCGGTGCGCCGGGCTGCGGCGCGGGGCGGGATTATCTGAAACGGTAGGTGATACGGCCCTTGGAGAGGTCGTAAGGCGTCATTTCGACGAGAACCTTGTCGCCAGCCAGAACGCGGATGCGGTTCTTGCGCATGCGGCCTGCGGTGTGAGCGATGATTTCATGTTCGTTTTCCAGCTTCACGCGGAAGGTCGCGTTGGGCAGGAGTTCGGTCACGATTCCCGGGAATTCGAGAACTTCTTCTTTTGCCATTCAGACAGGTCTTTCTTGCAGGTTTATGGGCCGAGGCTGAACGCGCCGGCGAAAATTTTGCGGAAACTACACAATGCACAACGCTTTGTGAACCTCTGACATGCCGAAAAGGACGGCATGTTGCAAAAAACGTTCATATTCCAAGCAGGTTCAGGCGAGCCGCTTCTCAATAAGCGTCTTCAAGTGATCCCGCACCTCGCGATAGGCGTCCAGGATCTGCTCGCGCGTCCCACGCGCCACGCTCGGGTCCGGCGTCGGCCAGTATTTTACATCGACGGAGAGCGAGCGGGTCAGTTCAAGTGCGGCGTGATGCGCCTCCGGTGCCAGCGTCACGATGAGGTCGAAATAGTCGTCCTCCAGCTCGTCCAGCGTCTGCGGTTGATGCCGGCCGATGGAAAGGCCAACCTCGTCCAGAACGACATCGACGAAGGGATCGCGCTCGCCCGTGCGCACGCCGGCCGAGGCAATGTAGGTTCCCTTGGGCAGCATGGATTTCGCCAGCGCCTCGGCCATCGGCGAGCGAATGGCATTCATGCCGCACATGAACAGGATGGCGCCCGGCCGTTTCTCCGTGCTTTCGCTGGCGGCCTCCTCCTCCATGGGCTCAACCGCGCCAGTAGAGCACGCAGACCAGCGTGAAGAGCCGCCGCGCCGTATCGAAATCGATCCTGATCTTGCCGGACAACCGGTCCATCAGCGTCTGCGAGCCCTCGTTATGGATGCCGCGCCGGCCCATATCGATCGCCTCGATCTGGCTGGGCGTGGACGAGCGGATCGCCTGGTAATAGCTGTCGCAGATCATGAAGTAATCCTTGATGATCCGCCGGAACGGCGTCAGCGACAGGATATGCGTCGCCACCGGCTCGTCGCCCTCGGTCTTGATGGTGAAGACGAGGCGCTGCTCGACCAGCGATAGATAGAGCTTGTAGGGGCCCTTCTCGTGGCCCTCGGGCGCGAAGGAATTGTCCTCCAGCAGGTCGAAGATGGCGACCGCACGCTCATGCTCTACATCGGGCGTCGAACGGCCGATCGTCTCGTCCAGAACGACATCGCAGAGCCTTTGCGTGGCCTTGTTCGCCATCTCAGCTCCCGAGGTTGAGGCGGATGCCGACCGAGCGGGCATGGGCATCGAGCCCTTCGGATTTGGCAAGCGCAATGGCCGATGGCCCGAGCGCACGCAACTGGTCCGCGCCGAGGCGCAGTATCGAGGTGCGCTTGACGTATTCCAGCACCGAAAGGCCCGACGAGAAGCGCGCAGACCGCGCCGTCGGCAGAACATGGTTCGAACCGCCGACATAATCGCCGATGACTTCCGGCGTATGGCGGCCGACGAAGATCGCGCCCGCATTGCGGATGCCGGCCATCAGCGCATCGGGATCGGCCACGGCCAGTTCCAGATGTTCGGCGGCGATGCGGTTGGCGAGCGGCACGGACTTGTCGAGCGAGGGCACGATGATCACCGCGCCATAGTCGCGCCAGCTGGCGGCGGCGGTGTCGGCGCGCGGCAGGAGGCGAAGCTGGCGCTCCACCGCGTCGCTGACGGATTTTGCAAACGCCGCATCGTCGGAAATCAGGATCGCCTGCGCGGCCGGGTCATGCTCGGCCTGGGCGAGAAGATCGGCAGCGATCCAGTCCGGATCATTGTCCTTGTCGGCAATGGCGAGCACTTCGGAGGGGCCGGCAATCATGTCGATGCCGACCGTGCCGAAGACTTCGCGCTTGGCAGCCGCCACATAGGCATTGCCCGGCCCGACGATCTTGGCGACCGGCGCGATCGTCTCGGTGCCATAGGCAAGGGCTGCGACAGCCTGCGCGCCGCCGATGCGGTAAATCTCGTCCACGCCGGCAATGCGGGCGGCGGCCAGCACCGTCGGGTTGATCTTGCCGCGCATGGCCGGCACGACCATGACGACGCGCGGCACGCCCGCCACCTTGGCCGGCAGCGCATTCATCAGAACCGAGCTCGGATAGCTCGCCGAACCGCCGGGCACATAAAGCCCGACCGCCTCGATCGCCGTCCAGCGCGAACCGAGCCCAACGCCGATATCGTCTTCGTAGATATCGTCCTTCGGCATCTGGCGAGCATGGTGCTTGGTGATGCGGGCGGCGGCAAGATGCAGCGCATCCAGCACTTCCGGATCGACTTCAGCAAAAGCGTCCTCGATCTCGTCGGCCGTCACACGCATCGGCGTATCGGCAAAATCGAGCTGGTCGAAGCGCAGTGTATAGTCCGCCAGCGCCGCATCGCCGCGGGCGCGCACATCGGCGATGATCTCGCGCACCGTTTGCCCGATATCTTCCGACACTTCACGCTTCGTCGTCAGGAAAGCGGCGAATTTCGCCTCGAAATCCGCCTCGCTCCAGTCAAGCCAAATTGCCAATGCCCCATTCCCTTCCGACGTCCCGCCCCTGAACAGGGACGACTAAATCTCACCCGCTCTCAGGCATCCACCCGATGCTGCGGCTTCGATTTCGTTTCCCACGCGCCGCCGATATCGGCAAGCTGCGCTTCGATACATTCCACATCCAGCCGCACGACGCCGCCGCCAGCCAGAACCAGCTCGATCACGCCTTCCGGCCCCTCGCCCTGCTTTTCGAAGCGGATGGCCAGCAAGTCAAGCACGGCATCCTTGTTCTTGCGGTCGATGCCGGCGGATTTGACACCGCTCACCCGCTTGAACACCAGCGCCGCCTTGCGCCGCTCCAGCGGCCGGCCCTTTTCCGAGGCCGTTTCCCAGACGAAGCGATTGGCCGTCAGAGAAAATTGCCGGGCGCGGGCATCGAAGGCGCATTCCGCCACCTTGAACACCGAATCCTGCATATGGGCCGACACGATGTCGAGATCTTCTTCGTCCAGCGCCAGCAGTTTCAAACCACTCATAGTCTCACCTTTGCGTCTTGCGCGCCGCCCGTACGCTTTATTGCTCTCGGGCAGCGATCCTTTACACGCAGATAAGAAGCGATAGCCCGCCGCGCAACCGCGAGCAAGTTGGGATCAGTCGCTGATGCGCTCGACAATGGCGCCGCAACGCGTCAGCTTTTCTTCCAGCCGCTCGAAGCCGCGGTCGAGATGGTAGACGCGCGAGACGATCGTCTCGCCTTCCGCTGCCAGACCGGCAATGACCAGCGACACGGAGGCGCGAAGGTCCGTCGCCATCACCTGCGCGCCCTTGAGCTTGGACACGCCCTCGACACGGGCCGTCTGGCCGTTGAGCGAGATTTTCGCGCCCAGACGGGCCAGCTCCTGCACATGCATGAAGCGGTTTTCGAAGATCGTTTCGGTGATATGCGAAATGCCGGTCGACCGGGTCATCAGGCCCATGAACTGCGCCTGCAGGTCGGTCGGGAAACCCGGATAAGGGTCCGTGACGACATCAACCGGCTTGATCGCATCGCCATGGCCAATGACGCGGATGCCGGTGGGCAGCGCGATGACTTCCGCGCCCGAACGGCGAATGGCTTCCAGCGCCGTATCAAGCAGATCGACGCTCGTGCCTTCCAGCGTCACGTCCCCCCCGGCCATGGCGGCCGCCATGGCATAGGTGCCGGTTTCGATCCGGTCGGGCAGCACGCGGTGACGCGCGCCGGACAGCGACTTGACGCCTTCAATGGTGATCGTGGACGTGCCTGCACCCGAAATCTTGGCACCCATGGCGTTCAGGCAGTTGCAGAGATCGACGATTTCCGGCTCGCGCGCGGCATTGCCGATGACCATCGTGCCATTGGCGAGCGTTGCCGCCATGACGAGAACATGCGTCGCGCCGACCGACACCTTGGGGAAGGTGTAACGCGTGCCGATCAGGCCGCCCTTGGGCGCCTTGGCATTGATATAGCCGCCGTCGATTTCCATCTCGGCGCCCATGGCGGCAAGACCTTCGATGAAGAGATCGACCGGACGCGTGCCGATGGCGCAACCGCCCGGCAGCGAAACGCGGCAGCGGCCTTCACGCGCCAGAAGCGGCCCGATGACCCAGAAGGAAGCGCGCATCTTGGAAACGAGCTCATAAGGCGCGGTCGTGTCGGCAATGGTGCGGCAGGTGAAATGGATGGTGCGGGAATAGGACCCGTCCTGGTGCTCGCGGCGGCCATTCACGGAAATGTCGACGCCGTGGTTGCCGAGAATGCGCAGCAGCTGCTCGACGTCAGCCAGATGCGGCACGTTTTCCAGCGTCAGCGTATCGCTGGTCAGAAGCGAGGCGATCATCAGCGGCAGGGCGGCATTCTTCGCGCCGGAGATGGGAATGATGCCGTTCAGCGGCTTGCCGCCGACAATGCGAATGCGATCCATGGATGTATCTCTTTCAGGCGTCCGGATGACGCCGATCTTGTCAGGTGTGACGGTCCCCATAACCCAAAGGCGCAGCGCCTTCAAGAAAGGCCGAAAATATGGCCCCCTCGGCCAGTCGGACGCATGGTTTCCACCCCGATTGAGGATGATTTAGGGCAGGCCTGCTGGCCTTTCGGTGGACAATCAGGCGAGAGCTGACGCAACCGGTGAACAGGCCACAGAAGAAAGCGCGATGATTCGGGCATCCGACGCCGGTTCGGCACCCTTGCGTTCGCAGCGTCTGCGCAATCCAGCGCTACTCGCGCTCCACCGGCCCCGCGCCCGGCAAACCCTCGTCGCGCTCGTCCGCCTCGCCCTCGCGCCGTGCCCGGGTTTGAGCCTTGCGCCGCATGAGATTGGCCCGAAGCGCACCGGCAAGCCGCTTCTTCTCCGCCTCTTTCTCGCGCCGCATCGCCTCCTTGGCCCGCTTGCGCGATTCCGCGTCGCGCATCTCGCCCTTGTCGCCTGTCTCGTCTGCGCCGGACGTCATCGCCCCGCCCCCGTCTCACGTCGTTGAAAATGAAGGAAAGCCCATAGCGCAGAACGCGTTGCCGCGAAAGCGCGCTGAACTTCTGAAAAAACTTGAACACCAGCGCTTGCGCCGCCGGAGAACATGTGGCAATAGGCACCCCGCTTCACCCGACACGCCAACGCGTCGTTCCGGGATCAGATGCTGCGGTAGCTCAGTGGTAGAGCACACCCTTGGTAAGGGTGAGGTCGAGAGTTCAATCCTCTCTCGCAGCACCAGTTTTTTCCGAGATCAATCTAGTGTAATAAGATCGATGAATACATCGAACTGCGCGTGACGTGTAGCTCACACCTGGCAGCAAGCGAGGCGTTCACCATGGCAAAGATCGACCCCTCCACACGCGAAGCAGCAGACGCATTCATCGAAGCCGCCCGCCGGACGTTCTCGATCAGCGGTGCGATGCTGTTCGGTAGCCGCGCACGCCATGACAATTCAGCGGACAGCGATGCGGACCTTGCCGTTTTCCTGAAAGGTGACATCGGCTCTTTCGTCCCGACGAAGCTCGCCATGGCGGACATCGCCTATGATATCCTTCTCGAAAAGGGCGTTCTGATCCAGCCTTTGCCCATTTGGGAGCAGGAATGGCAGCACCCAGAGCGCTATCCCAACCCGCGTCTCCTGGCGAATATCCGGCGCGACGGGATTGCTCTATGAAGCCTTCGGACTTCATGACAAAGGCCGCAAGGGCGCTGGCATCAGGACAGCCTCTAATCGCCGCTGGCGACAGCGGAAACGATAGACGCAAAGACGCGTAGCGGTTTGTATTGCGGCGATTGCATAATAAAGTTTCAACTACGGGCCTCAAACAACAACTCGCAGTCGTTGAAATGAGGAGGCTCTGCCGGATTGATAGGAAGCAACTCCGCCCTATCTTTATCCCAGAATTTCTTGAATTCCCGGTGCACAGAGTCCACCTGCAAGCTTGATTTGGCTGACACGTGCTGGGAAGCGCGATGATCATCAACGTCCATGACGCCGATAACGTATAGGGCTGCATCTCTGCCCATGAACCACATCTCATGCCGCACATTCTCGTTACGCAGGGCAGCCGAAACCTCGTCAAGGTGCTGTTTCATGAAGCTCGCCCATGCTCGAACTATCAGCTCGTCGCAGGTCAAGCCTATCTTCATGGCTCGATAGTTCATTATGTTTCGCCTACGTAGCCCATCGACCTCTTCTGCCGAAGAGGCCAAGAGATGTTAGGATCGTCAAAGCCTCCAGAGGGTCGGGACTACTCCCCTCACCGCTTCTGATACCGCGACCGCACCCAGAAAACCCCGAAAAACGCCCCAATCACCGCCACGCCGACAATCACCGCCAGCACCGGCGAAAACCCACCAATCCAGAGCACGATATTGGGCATGAAATAGAGCGCCAGCCCCGCCACCACGAGGAAGATCGCGGCGGCGATGGCGGATTGGCGGGTTTCGTTGTCGCCCGCCACGTCAGATATCCTCAGCGAGGTCGGAGCGGATCTGCTGCAGCGAACGGATCTGCTGGCCATGCGGGTCGAAATTGTCTGTGGCGAGCCAGGTTTCGAAGGCCTCGTGGAGCGCTGGCCATTCGATGTCGATCATCGAATACCAGGCCGTATCGCGGTTCTTGCCGCGCGATATGATGTGCTGGCGGAACACGCCTTCTAACTGGAAGCCGAGGCGTTCAGCCGCGCGCTTGCTGGCGGCATTTCCGTTGTGGCACTTCCATTCATAGCGGCGATAGCCGAGATCCTCGAAGACATGCCTCGCCATCAGGTAATGTGCTTCGGTCGAAAGCCGCGTGCCGGCCATCGCCTTGCCATGCGCCACGCCGCCGACTTCCACCGCGCCATTGGCCGGATCGGCGCGCATGTAGTTTGCCATGCCGACCACCTTGTCCGAGACATTGTCCACGAAGACTTCCGTCAGCCAGCCGCCCTTCTTGACCGCATCCAGCCAGTCCATGAACTCGGCGGCAGAATGAAAGTCGGGTGCAGCGAAATAGGCGAGCAAGTCGTTGATTTCGTTCGCTCCGCCGAGCGCGGCAAACAGCGCTTCGCCATGTTTCGCCCTCTCGTAGGGAAGCACGGTGACATAGCGTCCCTTGAGCGTCACGGGTGCGGGCGCGGGGCGCGGCGTCCAGTCTTCAAGTGCGATCATGTCGGTCTCGATCAAGTCTACGCGGTATGAACAGGCCTTCAGTGGAGCATAACGGTAAGCAGCGCACAACGAATTTCTTTGGGACGCGATATGCCAAAAGCCGACGAAAAAAG
>DATMTA010000036.1:0-31822 GCA_035565055.1 Ensifer sp. | reverse complement strand
TTTGAAACCTTCAGCGCAGAACGGCCCATCCGGAAATCCGGCGTCAGCACCAGATTGGCCGCCTCCGTCGCGCCCGACGTGAAGACAACGTTCGCCGGTTTTGCACCGACAAGGGCTGCGACCTTGTCGCGCGTCAGGTCGATCACGGCCCGCGCGGCCCGACCCTCGACATGAACGGAAGACGCATTGCCCGGCAGCGCCAGCGCGGACAGCATCGCATCGCGCGCTTCATCAAGAAGCGGCGCGGTCGCGTTCCAGTCCAGATATGTGCGCTTTCCAGCCATTGCTTGCCGTAACTTTCACCAGGCTCAACGCATGGCGCATTTTTCTTGAAATTTCAGCTTCTCATGCCGTAAGAGACATGCCCATCAGGAAAGCGGGCAATCGCTCGACTTTTTCGAATGGTTCTAAACTAGGTTTAGAAAAGCTGACTTGTTTCGTCAAGTACTAACACGTCCTTTTCGCGGTTTTGAACCGGTAACAGACCGGAGAAATTATGCCCGAAATCATTTTCAATGGCCCGGCCGGCCGTCTTGAGGGTCGCTACCAGCCGTCCAAGGAAAAGAACGCCCCGATCGCCATCATCCTGCATCCGCATCCGCAGTTCGGCGGCACGATGAACAACCAGATCGTCTACCAGCTCTTCTACATGTTCCAGAAGCGCGGTTTCACGACGCTCCGCTTCAATTTCCGCGGCATCGGGCGCAGCCAGGGCGAATTCGATCACGGCGCGGGCGAACTGTCGGATGCCGCCTCCGCGCTCGACTGGGTGCAGTCCATGCATACCGATTCAAAGAACTGCTGGGTCGCCGGCTATTCCTTCGGCGCCTGGATCGGGATGCAGCTTCTCATGCGCCGCCCGGAGATCGAAGGCTTCATCTCGGTCGCGCCGCAGCCGAACATTTATGATTTCTCATTCCTCGCCCCCTGCCCGTCCTCCGGCCTGATCGTCTCCGGCGATGCCGACCGCGTGGCCCCGGAAAAGGACGTCAACGGTCTCGTTGAAAAGCTGAAGGCCCAGAAGGGTATTCTCATCACCCACAAGACCATCCCCGGCGCCAACCACTTCTTCTCCAACCAGATGGAACCGCTGATGGCCGAATGCGAGGACTACCTCGACCGACGGCTGGCCGGCGATCTGGTCCCGGAACCGGCGGCCAAGCGGATCCGGTAAGAACAAAATGAGGATCGTGGTCGATACAAATGTCTTCGTTGGCGCTTGTATCGGCCGCGGACCAGCCTCGAAGGTGATCGAGGCGTGTCTGCTGGGCGTTGCCGAGCCTCTTCTAAGCGCATCACTGCTTTTCGAGTACCGCGATGTGATCGCCCGAAATGAAATATTTCAGCGGGCGCGACTGGATTTTGAAAGTCGTCTTGATCTCCTGGAAATTTTCGTAGGCCGCGCCAATTGGCGGTATGTTCATTTCAAATGGCGCCCCAACCTTCGTGACGAATCTGACAACCACCTCATGGAACTTGCGGTCGCTGGCAACGCGGATGTTATTGTCACGGAGAATCTACGTGATTTCATTGCACAAGACCTGAAGTTTCCGCATATTAAGATCATGTCGCCGCGAAGTTTTACGGAGCTGGTCAGATCATGAATGCCATTGTCGTTCAAATTCCCGATGACGTTGAAGGGAAGCTGCAGGAAATCGCGGCGACCAAGGGCATGACCATTGAAACCCTGCTCGCTGAGGCGAGTGCCGATATGGTTCGGCAATACGAGGGCTACAAGCTCTTTTTGGAAATGAAAGAAAAGGGTAAAGGCCGCATAGAGGAAGGCTTGGCGCTTCTACGCAAATAGAACGATCGGCCCTCAAAAACTCAGCCCACCCCCCGCATTGACAAACTCCTTCCGCCTTGCTCAGATCGACCTTCCCTTTACGTCTTCGTCAATCAGCAGCACCCAACGATGTCCGCACCCCTCCGTTTCGATGCCATCGGCTTTGCCGGGGGCGGCAATCGTTGTTATTGGCAGTCCGGCTTTTGGGAGGCTTTCAACGGCCTCCATCCGCAGCGGCCGGAATACTATGTCACCGTCTCGGCCGGCGCCTATCACTGCGCGATGAACCTCGCGGGCAAGGCGCGGCAGGTGCGTCAGGCTGCGATTGCCTTTGCGGAAAAGGGCTTGCCCGATGTCGTCTGGAAGAACCTCGTCTTTGGCCGCTCGCCCTTCGTTGTTGGCGGGCTGTTCGACGAGTTCCTCGCCACCATGTTCGACGACGGCGATCTGGAAACGCTGAAAGCCCAGCCGCCCGTCTTCATGCAGGTCTCGCGCCCACCGCCGCTCATGCCGTCTGCGATTGCGGCTCTTGGCTCGATCGCGGCCTACCAGCTTGAAAAGCGCATCACCGGCGGGGCCTATTCCAAGGCCGGCCGCTATCTGGGCCTTTCGCCAGCGTGGATCTCAACGCACGAGATGCAGACGGCACGCGATCTGATCGACGGCATTCTTGCAACCGCTTCCGTGCCGCCCTTCATGCGCGTCGGCCGCATCCATGGCCGGCCTTGCCTCGATGGCGGCCTGGTCGACAATCCGCCGCTGCTGATGCTGGAAGAGACGGAAGCGGAAGGCGGTCATACGCTGCTGCTGACCACCCGGCACGGCCGCGTGCCACCCTCGACGCCAAACCGCACGGTCGTCAGTCCCTCGGAGCCGGTCACCGTCAACAACTTCACGATCCGAGACCCGAACGGTCTGCGCCGCGCCTACGAAATCGGCCTGAAGGACGGCGAACAGTTAGCGAAGTCGCTCGCGGCCTGAAAACATCGCCACAACAAGTCATATATTCGCCGGAGTCCGATTTCTCCCTTTCTGATCAAGCGGTTGTTCGAATTAATCTTGCACCCCATTTAAACCTATGGGCGAATCTACCAAATATATCCCGTCGAAATTTTTCAAGGACGCATCGCATGTAGCCGCTGTTTGCAGCACGCCTTTTGGCCCGTCCGGGTCATGAGGCAACGTCCGGCCGCCTAGCCGGGCCCGCATGTCGAAAATTTCAAGATTTCTCGCCCGCCTGCACCTTCCCTTCGGTCTCTGCCCGCTTTCAGCGGCAGCGAAGCCGTGCCTGCGCGCTTTCATTCGAGAGGAACTCGATGGACTACAATCTCAACTGGACAGCCGCCGACTGGCGCATTGCCCTGATCATTCTTGCTGTCATCGCCGCACTCGTGCTGCTCAGGCTCAGCGGCGCGGTTCGCTACATGCCCAATGACCGGATCGGGATTCCGGAAAAGCTCTGGAGCTTTCGCGGCTCGATCGACGGCGGCTTCATCGCACTGAACGGCGAGGCTGGCTACCAGCCGGACATCATTCGCGGCGGCCTGCACTTCTTCGTACCGTTCCAGTACAGCCTGCACACCGCCAATCTCGTGACGATCCCGCAGGGCCAGATCGGCTATGTCTTCGCCCGCGACGGCAAGGCGCTGCCGCCGACCCAGACGCTCGCCTCCAACACGGAAGCCGACGATTTCCAGGACACGCGCGCCTTCCTCATGAAGGGCGGCCAGAAGGGCCCGCAGCGCAAGATCCTGCGCGAAGGCACCTATGCGATCAATCTGGCGCAATTCGTCGTGCTCACCGAGCAGCGCACCTATGCAATCAACCTCTCGACCTCGGAAGCCACGCTCTTTGACGAGATGAAGCATCTAATTGCCGAGCGCGAGGGTTTCCAGCCGGTTGTCATCAAGGATTCCGAAGACCTGATCGGCATCGTCACGATTCATGACGGCCCGGCGCTGGCCGATGGCGAGATCATTGCGCCGACCGTTGCCAACGAGCCGCAGAACCCGTTGTTTCACAACAATTTCCAGGATCCGGAGAAGTTTCTCCAGGCCGGAGGCTATCGCGGTCGTCAGCTTCAGGTCCTGGCTGACGGCTCCTATTATCTCAACCGTCTCTTCGCGACTGTCGAGCTGGTGGAAAAGACCATCATCGATGTCGGCACGGTCGGCGTTGTCGTCTCCTATACCGGCCGCCTGAGCGCCGATATTTCCGGCTCGTCCTATCGCCACGGCGAACTGGTGGAAAAGGGTGCGCGCGGCGTCTGGTCGACCCCGCTCCTGCCCGGCAAATATGCCTTCAACACCTATGCCGGCAGCATCGTCGTCGTGCCGACCACCAACTTCGTGCTGAAATGGACCAAGGAACAATCCGGCGAACACAAGCTCGATGAAAACCTCTCCGAAGTCAGCCTGATCACCCGCGATGCCTTCGAACCGGTCCTGCCGCTCTCCGTGGTCGTCCATATCGACTACATGAAGGCGCCGATGGTGGTGCAGCGCTTCGGAGACATCAAGCGGCTGGTCGAACAGACGCTCGATCCGATGGTCTCGGCCTATTTCAAGAACATCGCCCAGACCAAGACGCTGATCCAGCTTCTGCAGGAGCGCAACGAAATCCAGCGCACCTCCGGCGAGGAAATGCGCGAGAAGTTCGCCGCCTATTCGCTGGAGCTGCAGGAGGTGCTGATCGGCACGCCGCGCGCCGAGCAGGGTCAGGGCGCCATCGAGACGATCCTCGCCCAGCTGCGTGATCGTCAGGTGGCGGTCGAAAAGGTGGAGACCTACAAGCTGCAGGAAATCGCGGCCGTGCAGGAGCGCACGCTGCGCGAAAAGCAGGCGCTCGCCGAGCAGCAGGCCCGCATCACCTCCTCCATGCTCGCCATCGAGGTCAGCGAGAACGAGGGCAAGGCGAAGCTCGCGCTGACACGCCAGGAGGCCGAAACCATCCAGGTTCAGGCAAAGGCCGAAGCCGAGCGTCAGAAACTGTCCGGCCAGGGTGAGGCCGACCGCATCAAGTTCGTGGCGCAGGCCGAAGCGGAACGCATCAAGGTGACCGGTCTCGCCGATGCCGAAAAGGTCCGCGCCGTCGGTCTTGCCGAAGCGGAAGCCACGGAAAAGAAGGTCTCGGCCTTCGGCGGCCCGGACTATCAGCTCAACTCGCAGGTCCTCATGCGCTTTGCCGAGGCGATCGAGAACGGCAAGCTGCCGCTGGTTCCCCAGATCCAGGTCGGCGCTTCCGCAGGCAACGGCGGCGCCAACGGCCTCGTCGAAATGCTGCTGACGATGCTGGTGGCCGACAAGACCCGCAAGGAGCTCTCGTCAACGGCCGTTCCGCCGGCTGAGTAACATTGCCAGAACCCCGATGAAGGCCGGCCCTCCGGCCTTCATCTCATATCAAGGATGCACCAGCACCCCGCCCGACACCGGCTCGCGAACGCCCGTCGTCCCCGGATAGGTCAGCGGCAAGTCCTTGAGCGAGCGCACGGCCAGATAGGCCCAGGCCTCTGCCTCCATGCCGGCGCCGTTGAACCCGAGATCTTCGGCAATCACAACCTTCGCGCCCTCATCGACCGCCAACCGGTCGAGATCACCGATAATCGAGCGGTTCAATCGCCCGCCGCCGCAGATGATGTAGGTGCGCGGCTTCATCGGCAGGTGACGTGCGGATTTCAGGATCGCTGCGGCGCTCACATGCGCGAGCGTCCTGGCTCCATCGTGCAGCCCGACCTCATGGCTCTCCGGCGGACGGAAATCGTTGCGGTCGAGCGACCGGCGCTTTTCATCGGTGAAGAAGGCGTGCGAAAGGTAGCGTTCCGCAAGCACCGAGTTCACCACGCCCTCCGAGGCAATCGCCCCGCCGGCATCGTAGGGAATGCCGGCCTCCGCCTCAACCCACTGGTCGATCAGCGTATTGCCCGGCCCGCTGTCGAAGGCGACGATCTCACCATCCGCGCCGATATAGGTGAGGTTGGAAATCCCGCCGATATTCACGAAGACGACTGGGAACTGATCCCAATAAAGCCCGCGTGCCAGTGCCGCATGATAGGCCGGGACCAATGGCGCGCCCTGCCCGCCATGCACCATGTCGTTGGCGCGCATGTCGAAAACGACCGGAATGCCGATTTGTTTAGCCAGCGAAAGACCGTCGCCGATCTGCACCGTGTAGCCCTGGTCCGGCCGGTGGATCACCGTCTGCCCGTGAAAGCCGACAACGCCGATATCCTCGGCCTTGAGCCAATTCGCCGCGAGAAAGCGCTTGACCGCATCCGCATGCAGATCGGTGATCTCGCGCTCGATCGTGGCGAGGCTCCCCGGCCTCTCGCGCCGCTCGGTAATCGCCTTGGCATCCTCCAGCGAGGCCGCCAGCCTCCGCCGGAAATCAGGCGCATAGGGAAACTCCATCGCCGGCCCGCGCTTGACGAAATCCTCGCCATCCGTCTCGATCAGCGCCACATCGATCCCGTCCATCGACGTCCCGCTCATCAGGCCGATCGCGGTCATGGTCTCCAGCATGCATAAACTCCCAGCCCAAAGATCGCATTCGATGCGGAATCGGGTGCAATCGCTGGAAAACAGTGCTAAAGGCCCGCCCGTTACACGTCCAGTGCAGAGAGATTACCCATGTCCGGTTTCAAATCCGATTTCCTTCGCACGCTCTCCGAGCGCGGCTTCATTCATCAGGTGTCCGACGAAAGCGGCCTGGATGACCTGCTCTGCAAGGAAACCGTGACGGCCTATATCGGCTATGATCCGACGGCACCCTCGCTTCATGCCGGCTCGCTCATCCAGATCATGATGCTGCACTGGTTCCAGAAGACCGGTCACCGCCCGATCTCGCTCATGGGCGGCGGCACCGGCATGGTCGGCGATCCCTCCTTCAAGGAAGAAGCCCGCCAGCTGATGACGATCGACACGATCGAAAGCAACATCGCCTCCATCAAGCAGGTCTTTTCGAATTACCTGACCTATGGCGACGGCCCGAAGGACGCGTTGATGATCAACAACGCCGAATGGCTGCGCTCCCTGAACTACCTCGAGTTCCTGCGCGATGTCGGCAAGCATTTCTCGGTCAACCGGATGCTTTCGTTCGACAGCGTGAAGACCCGCCTCGACCGCGAGCAGTCGCTGTCCTTCCTCGAATTCAACTACATGATCCTGCAGGCCTACGATTTCGTCGAACTGTCGCAGCGTTATGGCTGCCGGCTGCAGATGGGCGGCTCGGACCAGTGGGGCAATATCGTCAACGGCATCGACCTCGGTCACCGCATGGGGACACAGCAGCTCTACGCTCTGACCTCGCCGCTCCTGACGACCGCGTCAGGCGCCAAGATGGGCAAGTCCGCTACTGGTGCTGTCTGGCTGAACCCCGCCATGCTCTCGGCCTACGACTTCTGGCAGTACTGGCGCAATACCGAAGACGCCGACGTGCCGCGCTTCCTGAAGCTCTACACGGTCCTGCCGATGGACGAGATCGTTCGCCTGTCGAAGCTCGCCGGCTCGGAGATCAACGAGGTCAAGAAGATCCTGGCGACGGAAGTGACCGCCATGCTGCATGGCCGCGCCGCAGCCGAAGAAGCGGCCGAGACGGCGCGCAAGACCTTCGAGGAAGGCGCATTGGCAGAGAACCTGCCCTCCGTCGAGATCGCCAAGTCTGAACTCGACGCCGGCATCGGCCTGCTCGCCCTCCTCGTCAAGGCCGGCTTTGCCGCCTCCAACGGCGAAGCCCGCCGCCATGTCCAGGGCGGCGCGATCCGCATCAACGACAAGGCCGTCTCTGACGAGCGCATGTCCATCGGTTCGCGCGAAGTGACCGCTGATGGCGTCATCAAGGTCTCGATGGGCAAGAAGAAGCACGTTCTGGTGCGCCCGGCCTGACGAAAGTCCTCTTACCGATTTCAAAGCGGGTCAGAGATGGCCCGCTTTTTTATTGAAACTGGAAGATGCTTCGGAAGACACCCGGCGCGATGATCGACAGCGGGTTGATCTGGAGCCCTGGCTGCTCCGTCGGTCCGGAAAGACGGAACGTGATCCCGATGAGCCCGCGATCACGCCCGTTGCCCAGGAAAAGACCGATCACCGGCAGTTCGGCAAACAGGCGGTTGAGCCCATAAGCAGGCATGAAGGTGCCGGTCATGTTCATCTGGCCGTTGCCGTCGCGCAAGATCCCCTGGAAGGTCGCGCCCACCTGCTCGCCGCGCACGACACCGTTTTCGATGCGAACCGTCTCGCCGTCAATCAGGATCCGGCCATAGCCGCGCGAGAACTTCTGGCTGCTGACGTCGATATTCTTCTTCACCGCGTCATTCAGGCTCTTGCCGTCCTTGCCGGAGCGTGTCGAAACGATCTCCTGCAGGCGCTGTTCGTTGACAAGCTGGAAGTCGCGGACGTCAATCACCCCGCGCCAGACCCCGTCTGCGACATAACGCATCCCGACATTCAGCAGGCCGCCCCGCATGTTGCTGTAGAGCCCGGTGAAGCGCGACAGGGCGCCCGCATCCGTGGCCGTCAGGTCGATCGAGCGGGCGATGCCTGTATCCTGTGCCAGCTTTGCCACCACGGCCTGATCGTTGCCGGTCACGGCGGTCAGCTTGACCGCAGTCGGCTTGCCGTTCTTGACCGAATAGGCGGCATCGACGTTCTTGAGCGTTTCGTTGTTGAAGCCGATGATCGAAGAAATCTTGGCGTTGACCGAGAAGTCGATATTGCCGCCCTCGCTCGATCCCGGCGTCTTCAAACGCGTCAAGAGACCGCGCGCGTCGGCGGATTTGCCCGACGCGGTCACGACATAGCGTCCACCGCTACGAACGACTTTGACCGCCACGTCGTCGGTCGGGGCAAGCTTCACCTTCGAGAAATCCGCCATGGCAAGACCTGCCGCATCGGTCTGCAGGCTGCCCTTGGCGCCAAAACCGTCACCGGAGAAATCGAAATCCGAGATGACGAAATGGTCGCCGTCCTTGCGGCTGACGAAATCAACAGTGGCGGGAACGCCAGAGCCCTTCTCCCAACCCGCCCAGGGAATGACGATCCTCGCCTTTGCAAGTTCGGCCGAAACCGCCTGCGAGCCGTCATCGCGCAGCTCCGTCCTCAGACTGAGTGCGCCCGTGGCGATGTCAGAGACGCCCGGGACGAGTTTCTCCAGCTGCTTGGCATCAACATTGGCCATCACCACTCTTTGACGCTTCTGCCGGCTTGCCTTGCTCAACGGCTCGACAATGCTGAAATGCAGGGGCACACCCTCGACCTTTGCTTCCGCTTCCAGTTTCGCCGAAAGCGGATTGATCTTCATTTCGCCGTTCACATTGCTGATCTTGTGATCGCCAAGCGGTTTCTTGACGGCGACATCGGACAGTTTCAGCAACGCCGTCCACTCGGGGGGACGCGCATTCGGACTGTCCTTCAAGGCGAAACGCGCCTTGAGCGCCACGGTGGTAAGTCCGGAGACGTCATCGGGCTTGAAGCCGGTATCCTGCAGCGATGAAATCGGTCGATAGGTCGTCAACTCCAGAAGTGCCGATGCATCGCCTGACAATTTGAACTCGGTGCGGGCAACGACCGGACTCTGGCTGATCGCATCGATCGCAAACATGCCGTCAGCCACATCGATCGTCCGTCCGGAGGGAAAATAGGCCGTACCCTTCTTGATCGCCGTCTGAATGCGATCCCCCATCATCTCGAAATGCGCGACCGTGTCACGCATGGGCGGGATGTCGCCGGCGATGCTGACACGCGCGTTGTCGATATCGAAGCGGATCTCGAGCTCGCTTTCATCCAGCGTCACATGATCTTCCGGATAGAAGGGAAGCCGGCCGGCCGGCAGGAACACGGCAAGCGAACCGTTCGTGATCGTGCCGCCGAAGAGATTGTTGTAGACCCAGTTGCGGCCCTCGGGAGCCATCCAGAACGGCCACAGCGCCCGGATCGTGTTGGCCGCGACGTTCTGCGTGAAAAGCCCAAGGCTGATCTCGGGGGAATCGCTCTCAACCCCGGGTGTCTGCGGAATTCCGAACTTCACCGTCACGGAGCCGCCGATAAAGCCGGACTGCGAAGAGATGACCATGTCGGGGGCGACAAGCTCAAGCGTGTCGGGGTGAAAGATACCGAACGCCTTGCCCATGAAATCGACCGGCTGATCTCCCAGATTGCCGGGCGCTGCATGGCCACGGTCGATGAGCAGATCAATCCCGATGCCCGTCTTCTCAGGCTGGTCAAGCCGGTCCATATCAATGAAACCGCCGGTGAACGGTAGCCGCGTTTCGCCAAACTCGAAGACTGAGGGCTCGACCTCGATCTTTTGCGCGGTAAAATCGTAATGCGCCAGAAGCTCGCCTCTGGTCATGGGCGAGGCCTTCGCTTCACCATAAAAGGCTCCGTCCTGAACCTTCGCGGCGATTTTCAGCGCGGGAAGCTGGCTCGCAACCTGCCGGCGCGCATCGAGTTTGAGTGCAAGATCGCCGTCCAGCCCGATGACCGGCTCGCCGGTCCTGCTGTGTTCCGACAGGAAGGGTCTGAGATTGAAGCGGTCGACTGAAAGGCTCACCCCTTCGATACCCGTATCGCTGCGCTGCGTCACTGCGCTGAGGGACCCTTTTCTATCGTCGATGGCATAATCGCCGGAGATGGCGATATTGCCGTCGTCGAGACGTTCCAGCAGCACCTGGTGCACCGCGACCGTGGCATGGCGCTTTTGCTGCGCGCGCAATTTGAAATTGATGCCCGTCAGCTTGAGCCTGCGGATGTCGGTCTTGCCGCTGGCGTTGTCGAATGCGTCAAGCGCAGCGAAGGCGGCCTCCAGCATCTTCGGAATATGGTCAATGCGGAAAACCTCGCTCGACCCCTCTCGCTGCAAGGCGTCAAGGTCGATGCCGGTCCCATCTACCGCGACGGAGGCGACGCTCAATCGCCCGCTGAGGAGCGACACCGTCTCCAGCGCGATCTTCACATGGCCGGTGCTGAAGGCCGCGCCTTGCGCTTCCGCCGGACGAAGGGAAACGTCCTGCGCGTCGATCACCAGTTGTCCGTTCGAGCTGAATCGCAAGGTCGCAGACCGGACGTCGGCGGTATAGTTCTCGGCACCCGCCACGCGAGTGAGAATGGCCACCGCTTCCCGCTTGAGAATGTCATCGAAAACGCCACGCTCGACCGCGTAGTAGAACCCGCCGACCAGCAGCCCCACGAGAAGTGCCAGTTCCATGACGGCCACGAACACGCGCCTGACGGAGCTCTTGCGCCGGCGCACGGGCTTGGCAACCGGCATGGCGGGCGCCGGTACCGGTTCATGCGGCGCAGCATCGCCCTGATCTCCGGCGTTTCCGCCGTTGACGTCAGTCATCCGATCAGGGTCTCCTCCCGTAAGGGTTCATGGGCGATTCACGTTCCGAATATATAGCCCGAACCGTTAAAACTGTCTCCCGAAGGGAAAGGAAATCCAATGTCCGAACTGCAGCCCGGCGATCTGGCACCCGACTTCAACATACCGGCGGACGGTGGAACGACATTGTCGTTAAAGGACTATTCTGGCAAGAAAGTGGTGCTGTATTTCTATCCGAAGGATGATACGCCCGCCTGCACGACGGAGGCCATCGATTTCAGCGCCCTGAAGGCCGAATTCGAAAAGGCCGGTGCCGTCGTCATCGGCGTGTCGCCCGACCCGGCGAAGAAGCACGGAAAATTCGCCGCCAAGCATAACCTTAGCGTCGCGCTCGGGTCGGACGAATCGACAGAAATGCTGCAGCGCTACGGCGTCTGGCAGGAAAAGAGCATGTACGGGAAGAAATACATGGGCGTCGCCCGCACCACCTATCTGATCGGCCCCGACGGCAAGATCCTGAAGACCTGGGCCGGCGTGAAGGTCAAGGGCCATGCCGAGGACGTACTTGCCGCCGTGAAGGCAGCCTCCTGACGTGACAGAGAAGCCGGCCATTCCATCGTTCAAGTCTCTCCGAGACGGCGCCGTTCAGGCAATCCGCGCCGCGGACCTCGACCTGAAGACGGCGCTCGCCTCAAAGGTCGCTGAAACATGGTATGGCCGGACGCTCTCGCTCCGTCACCCCGGCGACGCGACCGTGCCGGATCGCCCCGGTCGGCCGGACCGCCCTCTGCTTGTGCCGCCCACCCAGGTCAAGCGCCGCAGCCTTGGCTCGGTCAAGGGGCGGGTCGCGATGCTCCACGCGCTCGCTCATATCGAACTGAACGCGGTCGATCTGGCGCTCGACATCGTCGCCCGATTCGCCTCCGAACCGGTTCCGCGCTCCTTCTTCGACGGCTGGATGCAGGTCGCCTTCGAGGAAGCCAAGCATTTCAACCTCGTGCGCGGACGCCTTAAGGCACTCGGCGCGGACTATGGCGACCTGCCCGCCCATGATGGCCTCTGGCAAGCTGCCCACGATACCCGCAACGATCTTACCGCGCGCCTCGCCGTCGTGCCGCTGATTCTGGAGGCCCGCGGCCTCGACGTCACCCAGTCGCTGCAGGAAAAGATGCGCGAAACCGGGGATATGGAAAGCGCGGAAGTCCTTGATATCATTTATAATGATGAAAAGGGCCATGTGGCGATCGGCGCCAAGTGGTTCCGCTTTCTCTGCGCCCGCGAGAAGAAGGATCCGGCGTCCACCTTCCAGTCTCTCGTGCGGCTGAACTTCCGTGGACCGCTAAAGGCGCCCTTCAACGATGTGGCCCGCGCAGAGGCCGGCCTCACCCCCTCATTCTACCGCGCACTCACCTCGACAAGCTCTGCCTGACAAGGGCTTGCGGCGGGTTTTCGAAGCGCTCATTAACGGGCCGGAACGATTTGTTAACCTTAACGGTGTGTAATTCCCCCATGAAAACGTGTGGTTTTTTGGTTTGGGGGTAGCCTCGTGGGCAGTGAAGCCGGAAAAAGCGTCTTTGCCAAACGTCGCAAAGCACCAGTGCTCATCCTGGCATCGGGCGACAAGGTTCGGCATCTGACGGTCAAGCCGTGGATGACGGCGCTTGGCGTTGCGATGGCGGCAACCCTGACAATCGGGTATTTCGGCGCGACGACCTATCTCGTCCTGCGCGACGATCTGCTGGGCGCATCGATCGCCCGTCAGGCACGCATCCAGCACGAATATGAAGATCGAATCTCGGCGCTGCGCGCCCAGGTCGACCGCGTCACCTCCCGCCAGCTTCTCGACCAGCAGGTGGTGGAGAAGAAGGTCGAAAAGCTCATGGAACGCCAGTCGGCCCTCACCGACCGCCACGGCAAGATCAACGAATTGATCGAGCGCGCCGAAAGCGTCGGCGCCGCGCCACCGGAAATCCCGGTTCCAGCCGAAAAACCGACAGCCGACGACCGACGCGCCAGCACCGACTACCCCTTCGATGCAATCCTCGGGACGGACACGAAGACCGCGGCCATCGATCCCATCACCACACGCGCTCTCGGCTTCGCGCCCACAGCAGCGGAGTCGCCTGCCAATCGTGCAGACCGCATCTTCAGCAATGTCTCGCTGTCGCTGAAATCGATCGAGCAGCAGCAGATCGCCAAGATCGACAACCTTCGCCTTGGTGCCTCCGAAAAGGCCGATGCCATCGCGACGATCCTGCGGCGCACAGGCATTCAGCCCAAGGATGTCGACAGCACGGAAGATACGGGCGGCCCCTATATCCCGGTCAACAACCCGACGGGTGACAAGTTCGATCTGAAGCTGACACAACTCGACCTCGCACTGCAGCGTCTTGAGGAAGTCCGCAGCCAGGCGCTCCGCTATCCCTTCGGAAACCCGATCCCGGGTGCGATGGAGACAAGCGGCTTCGGCTATCGCAAGGATCCCTTCCTCGGCACGCTGGCCCTGCATCCCGGCATCGACTTCCGCGGCAATGTCGGTGATCCGGCTCGCTCTGCAGGCGCAGGCACCGTGATCTCGGCTGGCCAGGCCTCCGGTTACGGCAATCTGGTCGAGATCGATCACGGCAACGGCATCACGACGCGCTATGGTCACCTCTCGGAAATCCTGGTCCACGTCGGCCAGCACGTCGACACAGGCGACACCATCGGCCGAGTCGGCAGCACGGGCCGTTCGACGGGCCCTCACCTGCACTATGAAGTGCGCCGCAACGGCGTCGCCATCGACCCGTCAGGCTTTCTCAACGCCGGCCTGAAGATCACCTCTCTGCTTTAGAGATGAATGGACGCCGCCTTTGACAGGCGGCTTTTTTGCGCGCAGTCTGCAAGTCCGGTCCCAACCGGAGTCTCCAGATATGGCACTACCAACCTTGCTCGCCTTTGCGCTGACCTTCTTCGTCTTTGCCGCGAGCCCTGGCCCCGACAATTTCACGATCTTCACGCGTACCGTGTCCGCCGGCCTCCGGTCCGGGATTGCCTATGGGCTGGGAACTGTAACAGGCATCCTCGTCTTTCTCACATTGGGGCTTGCGGGCTTGAGCTATGCGGCGGCAGCACTCGCGCCCTACATGGTGTTTATCCGCTCTGCCGGTGCCGTCTATCTGATCTGGATGGGTGTCTCGCTCTGGTTTTCGACGCCATCCGAAACACCGCCAGCCAATGCGAAAACGACGCGCAGCTCGCTCCTGAAAACCTATCTCACCGGCGTCGCCCTCAATACCGGCAACCCGAAAATACCGCTCTTCTATCTTGCCATCCTTCCCAACGTGGCCGCAGGCGGCGTCAGCCTGGGCGGCTATGCCGAACTCGTCGTGACAATCCTCGCTGTCGAGGTCGTCGTCATTGGCGCCTATGCCGGACTGGCTTTGAAGGCCCGTGCGATCGCAGCAAGCACCACAGTCATGCGCCGCTTGAATCGCGCGGCCGGCGCAATCATGGCCGCGACCGGTGTGGCAATCTTGTCAAACAGATGAAATTTCATCCAGATTAACCTTCGAAGCCCCGGAAAACTTGACTTTCCAAGGCAGGAGGACTAATCCGCAGTCGCAACATCGAATGCAAACGCAGCCGATTAACCTGACGTTCAACTGAACGCGAACGGATTATACTCCTCATTGACCACCTTTTCTGATCTCGGGCTGAGCCCTAAAGTCATTTCCGCTGTCACCGATGCCGGTTACACAATCCCGACGCCCATCCAGGCGGGAGCAATCCCCAAGGCCTTGGAAAGACGCGATATTCTGGGGATTGCGCAGACCGGAACCGGCAAGACGGCGAGCTTCGTGCTGCCGATGCTGACGCTCCTGGAAAAGGGCCGTGCACGAGCGCGAATGCCGCGGACGCTGATCCTCGAACCGACGCGCGAACTCGCAGCGCAGGTCGCCGAGAACTTCGAAAAGTACGGCAAGAATCACAAGCTGAACGTTGCGCTCCTGATTGGCGGCGTCTCGTTCGACGATCAGGAAAAGAAGCTGGAACGCGGCGCCGACGTGCTGATCGCAACGCCCGGCCGCCTGCTCGACCATTTCGAGCGCGGCAAGCTCCTCATGAGCGCCGTCGAAATCCTCGTCATCGACGAAGCCGACCGGATGCTCGACATGGGCTTCATTCCCGATATCGAGCGCATCGCCAAGCTGATCCCCTTCACGCGCCAGACGCTGTTCTTCTCGGCCACCATGCCGAAGGAAATTCAGGTTCTCGCTGACCAGTTCCTGCAGAATCCCGAGCGTATCGAAGTTTCGACCCGCTCCTCCACCGCACTGACTGTGACGCAGCGTCTCGTTGCCGTGCAGTCGAAGGATTACGAGAAGCGCGCAGCGCTTCGCGAACTCATCAACTCGCAGGACGAATTGAAGAACGCCATCATCTTCTGCAACCGCAAGAAGGATGTGGCCGACCTCTTCCGCTCGCTCGAGCGCCACGGGTTTTCCGTCGGCGCCCTGCATGGTGACATGGACCAGCGCTCGCGCATGGCCATGCTCCAAGGTTTCAAGGACAACCAGATCACGCTTCTGGTTGCCTCCGACGTCGCGGCCCGCGGGCTCGACATTCCTGACGTGAGCCACGTCTTCAACTTCGACGTCCCGATCCATGCGGAAGACTATGTCCACCGCATCGGCCGCACTGGTCGTGCCGGCCGTTCGGGCGCCGCCTTCACTCTCGTTGCCAACCGCGACCGCAAGGCGCTCGATGCGATCGAAAAGCTGATCGACAAGAAGATCGAGTGGCTGAACGGCGATCTCTCGGCGCTGCCGCCGAGCGTGGCCGGCGAAGAGGATGAACGTCGCGGCGGTCGCGATCGCAACGATCGCAGCCGTGGCGGCAAGGGCCGCAGGGACCGTTCCGAGAGCCGGAATGAGCCCCGCGCAGAGACAAGGAAACCGGAACGCGACATCGAGGTCGTGGCCGAGAAGCGTCAGGAAACAATCGAGGAAGCACCTGTGGCAAGACCCGCACGCAATGAAGCCGAAAAGAGCAATCGTCAGCCGCGCGACTATCGCGTCAACCCGGCCAACGACGATCATCGCGAACGGCGTCAGCGCAACCACCGCCGCAACGACGACGACGGCCCGACGCCGGTCGGATTCGGCGACGACATCCCGGCTTTCATGCTGATCGTCGCCAACAGCAAGTAATTTCATGGGTATTCCGGGAATAGACTTTCCGGGCCTGGGTGTCGGCCTCGTCATCAGACGAGGCCGTTCCATTTTGCTCTACCGCCGAACCAAAATGCCCGAAGCCGGCCACTGGAACATTCCAGGCGGCAAGGTCGATCATCTGGAAGCGTGCGAAGATGCCCTGCGCCGTGAAACGCTGGAAGAAACCGGCCTCAAGGTCGGCGAGATGACCTTCCTCTGCGTCTACGAATACCGCTCCGCCGAAGACGGTCACCACTGGGTGTCATTGATCTACCTCACCGACGATTTCACCGGCGAACCGCGCGTCATGGAGCCCGAAAAGCTCCCCGAATTCGGCTGGTTCGATATCGATGCGCTGCCGGAAAAGGTGTCGAAGTTCACGCTGCATGCGGTGGAGCATTTGTGACGTAGAATCGTCTCTGGACGTCTCCTGTTTAACAAATTGTAAAAGCGACAATATCTGTTAAACTATGCCGATGAACACGCTCGAAAAAAATCTTTCCGACGTTCAGCCTAAGGCGACACCTACCGCTGCGGAGATCGCGGCATGGGAGTCACTGCCCCAGGAGGAGCAGTTGCGTCGCCTTCAGGCGAGCTTCGAGGAACCGGGATGTTCAAGGATGGGCAAACGCACGATGGACGAACTTCTGGCTGCCGCAAGAGCCGCTGCGATGAATGAGTAATCGGTACGCGCTTTCAGAGACAGCGGAAACGCAACTTCTTGATATTTACCGCTACACGGCGCGGACGTTTGGCGTCTACCAAGCGGAAGCCTATTATGCTGGTCTCATTCATACCTTTGAACTGCTGGCGGGTTTCCCGCTCATGGGTCCGGACGCCGGACGGCTGTTTCCGGGGCTACGCCGGTTCACCTTTCAATCTCATACGATTTTCTACACGGCTTCGGATACCGGAATCGCAATCCGCCAGATTCTGCATGCGCGTGTGCAAGTGAGAGCAGACTTGTTCCGCTAACCTCCAGCGAAGTCGTTTGCCGCAACCAAATCAACCGCGCTCATGAACTAGCAGCAAGTTGAATTGGACGGATAAATTCGGCCGCAATAGCCTCACCCTATCACCGAGGAGAGCCGCCTTGTCCGCCGAAATCACCATCCGCCCCGTCACCCGCGAAGACCACGACATCTGGATGCCGCTCTGGAAGGGCTATCAGCGCTTCTACAAGACCGAGATTCCCGACGAGACCAGCGCCATCACCTGGCGTCGCTTTCTCGATCCGGACGAGCCAATGTTCGCCGCCCTCGCCTTCGATGGCGCAAAGGCGGTCGGCATGGTGCATTACATCTTCCACCGCTCCTGCTGGACGGTCGGCGATTATGTCTATCTGCAGGATCTCTATGTCGCGGAAGATCTGCGCGGCGGTGGCATCGGCCGCAAGCTGATCGAATTCGTCTACGACGACGCCAAGGCCAAAGGCGCATCGCGCGTTCACTGGCTGACGCATGAAACGAACACGGACGCGATGAAGCTCTATGACCGCATCGCGTCGAAATCCGGATTTATCCAGTATCGGCAGTTGTTCGCGTAAACCGTATACGGTTCAGGCGGCTTCCGCGGCCTGAGTCTTCTCGCCTCGGGCGGCAAGCTGGAGGATCTTCGGCTTCGGCACGACTTCCGATGCCGGCGTCCAGTGGATCAGCTCCATGCGACCGTCGAAATGCTCGACAACGGCCGTGCAGCTTTCCACCCAGTCACCCGTGTTGATGTACTGGATACCTTCGATATCCTCCATCACCGCATGGTGAATATGGCCGCAGACGACGCCGTCGACCTTGTGGCGGCGCGCTTCTTCGGCGACGAAATGCTGGAATTCGCCGATGAAGTTGACCGCGTGCTTGACCTGCAGCTTCGCCCAGGCCGAGAACGACCAGTAAGGCAGGCCGAGACGACGGCGCACGGCCGCAAGGCCACGATTGACGAGGATCGCCGCATCATAGGCCCAGTCGCCGAGATAGGCGAGCAGACGGTAGTTGCGCACGACGATGTCGAATTCATCGCCATGGATGACGAGATATTTCTTGCCGTCCGCAGCCTCATGGATCCAGTTGAGCGCAACTTCGATGCCGCCGAAATGCATCCCCGGAAAATCGCGCAGGAACTCGTCGTGATTGCCCGGGACATAGATGATGCGGGCGCCCTTGCGCGCCTTGCGGAGCAGCTTCTGCACGACGTCGTTGCAGCTCTGCGGCCAGTGCCAGCTGCGCTTCAGCCGCCAACCGTCAATGATGTCGCCGACCAGGATATAGGTCTCGGCGTCGTGATAGCGCATGAAATCGATGAGAAAGTCCGCCTTGGCCGCCTTCGAGCCCAGATGGACGTCGGAAATGAAGATGGTGCGGAATGTCCTTGCCTCGGGTTCGGCGCTCATCGTCCCAGCCTTTCATCGCTGCGCTTTGTCATGGTTCTGAAAACCAGACTCGTGTTTCAGGATGATGACAGAGAGGCTCACCCGCGGCCCGCCGCATGACAGAGTGTTGCAATTTCGTTAATTGCGGCATCAGGTGGCCCCTATTTCGACATGCAGCGGATGCATGTCAGAAAATCACCGACGACGGCACAGAGATACTCCCGCACGCCGACAATTGGTGTATGGAAGATTCCGATACCAAAAAGACCACCGGAGATGGCAGGCATGGATTCGCTTGATGACAACAAGGCGCAGGGCGCGCCGCAATCGGCAGACCTGGACGCGCAGGCGCTGTTTTATCATCGCTATCCCCGCCCCGGCAAAATGCAAATCACTGCAACCAAACCGCTCGGCAACCAGCGCGACCTGGCGCTGGCCTATTCGCCGGGTGTCGCAGCCCCCTGCCTGGCCATCAAGGAAGATCCGGCGACTGCCGCCTTCTACACGGCCCGCTCCAACCTCGTCGCCGTCGTGTCAAACGGGTCGGCCGTTCTGGGCCTCGGCAATATCGGCGCGCTGGCGTCCAAGCCGGTGATGGAAGGCAAGGCTGTCCTCTTCAAGAAATTCGCCGGCATCGACGTCTTCGATATCGAGATCGACGCGCCCGGCGTGGACGACATGGTCAAGGTCGTTTCCGCGCTCGAACCCACCTTCGGCGGCATCAACCTTGAAGACATCAAGGCGCCCGAATGTTTCGAGGTCGAGCGGCAGCTGCGCGAAATCATGGACATCCCGGTCTTCCATGACGACCAGCACGGCACCGCCATCATCGTCGCCGCCGCAGTCCTGAACGGGCTGGAACTTGCCGGCAAGGACATTTCCAAGGTCAAGATCGTCGCATCGGGTGCGGGTGCCGCAGCCCTTGCCTGTCTCAACCTGCTCGTTGCGCTCGGCGCGCGGCGCGAGAACATCTGGGTGCATGACATCGAGGGCCTCGTCTACAAGGGCCGTGAAGCTCTCATGGACGAATGGAAGTCGGTTTACGCGCAGGAGAGCGACAAGCGGACGCTCGCCGACTCCATCGGTGGCGCGGACATCTTCCTCGGCCTCTCCGCCGCGGGCGTGCTCAAGCCGGAACTGCTGGCGCAGATGGCCGAAAAGCCGCTGATCATGGCGCTCGCCAACCCGACGCCGGAAATCATGCCGGACCTCGCCCGCAAGGCGCGGCCGGACGCGATGATCTGTACCGGCCGCTCGGACTTCCCGAACCAGGTCAACAACGTCCTCTGCTTCCCCTATATCTTCCGTGGCGCGCTCGATTGCGGCGCCCGCACGATCAACGAGGAAATGAAGCTGGCGGCCGTGCGCGCCATCGCGTCGCTCGCCCGCGAGGAACCCTCGGATGTCGCCGCCCGCGCCTATTCGGGCGAAACCCCGGTCTTCGGCCCGGAATATCTGATCCCCTCGCCCTTCGACCAGCGCCTCATCCTGCGCATCGCACCTTGCGTCGCCAAGGCGGCCGCCGAAACCGGCGTTGCCACGCGCCCGATCCAGGATTTCGACGCCTATATGGACGAGCTGAACCGCTTCGTCTTCCGCTCCGGCTTCATCATGAAGCCGCTGTTCACCGCCGCGAAGACGGCTGCCAAGAAGCGCGTCATCTTCGCCGAAGGTGAAGACGAGCGCGTGCTGCGCGCCGCCCAGGTCCTGCTCGAAGAAGGCATTGCCAAGCCGATCCTGATCGGCCGCCCGTCGATCCTGCAGTCGCGCCTCGAACGCTTCGGCCTCAAGATCCGCCCCGACGTCGATTTCGAGGTCGTCAACCCGGAATCCGACCGCCGCTATCGCGACTATGTGGACGAATATTTCGCCCATGTCGGCCGCAAGGGCGTCACGCCGGAAGCTGCCCGCACGATCGTCCGCACCAACTCCACGGTCATCGGCGCGCTCGCGCTGAAGCGCGGTGACGCGGATGCGCTGATATGCGGTCTCGAAGGCCGCTATGACCGGCACCTGCGCGACGTCAAGCAGATCATCGGCAAGAAGCCGGGAGTCATCGACTTCTCAGGGCTTAGCCTCCTGATCTCGCAGCGTGGGGCGACCTTCTTCACCGACACCTATGTGACTTACAGCCCGAGCGCCGAAGAGATCGCCGAAATGACGATCATGGCGGCCCGCGAGATTCGTCGCTTCGGCATGAAGCCGCGCGCGGCGCTCGTCTCGCATTCCAACTTCGGCTCGCGCGATTCCGAATCTGCCCGCAAGATGCGCCGCGCCACAGAACTGGTGCGCGAACAGGCCCCGGATCTGGAAGCCGACGGCGAAATGCATGGCGATTCCGCGATCTCGGAAATCCTGCGCAAGCGCGTCATGCCGGATTCCACCCTATCGGGCGAAGCGAACCTCATCGTCTTCCCGAACCTGGATGCGGCCAACATCACGCTCGGCATCGTCAAGACCATGACGGACAGCCTGCATGTGGGTCCGATCCTGCTGGGCGCGGCCATGCCCGCCCATATCCTGACCCCCTCCGTCACCTCGCGCGGCGTCGTCAACATGGCGACCCTTGCCGTGGTCGAGGCGTCCCATCCGGAAGGCGGTCTCTGAGACCGCACGACAGCGCAGAGTTGCCAAGGGCCCGACCATTGTTTATCCCGTAAATTTTTAGGGATCACCAATGCCGGGCCCAACTGGCTACCACGCACTCCTCGACGCGCTTCGCGACGGAGCCGCAGCGGATCCACAGTCCTTTCTCGTCGCGCTTCGCGAGGCGTATCATCTCGCGCATGTTCTCTATGGAGATCTGAGGCGGGAGGGCGAGACCCTTTTGCCCGGCACGCTCCTCCACGGGCGCGACCCCGACCTCGATCGCCTGATCCGCGAAGAGGGCATCGAGATTTTCAACCCGCTTTTGCAGGCCGCGGCACGTCGCTTCGGTCCGGGCCTGCTCGATCCTGCCGAACTGGAAAACAAAGGCGCCGGCGGGGTGCGCGCACGCCGCGTCTGCGGAAGCGGGCCTCTCCTTCTGTTCCCTCTTCTCCCGTCGCGACCCGGCATAGCCTTTTTCGTCTGCGCCCCCGGCAACGCGAGCGAGGCCGGGATGTCGCATGACATCTTGCTGCGTGATCTCGCAGCCCTAGCCGGCCTTTTTCACGCGAGGCACGTTTCCAGACCTCGCAACATCCCGCCGGACAGGGACCGCAAGCAGGCGCAGCCGCGCCTGACCCCGCGCGAACGCCAGGTTCTGCACTGGGTCGCAGCAGGCAAGACATATTGGGAAATCGCACGGATCCTTGGTATCTCGGAACGCACCGTCCGCCACTTCATGGCGGCCTGCCGTGAAAAGCTGGACGCGGCTTCCAACAAGCAGGCGGTCGCCAAGGCGGTCGCTGGTGGATTGATTGCCGTGGGCGACGCGCGCGCCGTCACCCCGGCTTCAGACGAATATCCGCTTATGGTACAACCAAATCGCATATATTAAAAGTTGTCTTTACGGACAATATGCCATTCATGATTTAAGTGATGGTTTTCTCCGGTCCTATCATTTGACGGAGAATAACCTTGATCGAGATCTTCTCAGGCCTTGAACGGCATTTCAGACCGAAGGCGCTGGCGCCGATGTTCCAGTTGCGCAAGCGCGTCTTCCACGACCTGCTGGGTTGGGACGTGACGGTGCAGGGCGATATCGAGATCGACCAGTACGACGACATCAACCCCATCTATGTTCTATCCTATGCGCCCGACACGCATCGTCTGCGCGGCGCGCTGCGCCTGCTGCCGACCTTGGGCCCCAACATGCTGGACGACACGTTTCCCGTCCTGCTGGGCAGCACGCCGGCCATTCGACGACCGGATATCTGGGAATCGAGCCGCTTCTGCATCGATCCCGAAATATCCCAGGATCGCGCGTCCAACCAGGTCACCGTCGCGGCGGCCGAGATGATGTGTGCGGTCGGCGAACTGGGGATCGCCTCGGGCATCCGCCAAATCGTCACCGTCACGGATGTCTTTCTGGAGCGCATGTTCCGCCGCATGGGGTGCCCGGGTACGCGCATCGGCGATCCGCAGAAGATTGGCAGCGTCCACGCCGTCGCTGTTGGCTGGGATGTCAACGACAGGCTGCTGTCCGACATGAAGGCGATCGCCGGCATTTCAGGCCCGCTGCTGGCCCAGCCACCGGAGATGCGCATCGCCGCCGCGGCCTGAAACAAAGGGCGGCCTCCGGCGTTGTTAAGCAAGAAGACATGTTGCGATTGCGAGCGCGGCACGATTGCCGCACAATGGGCGATCTCAACACATGTCTTGCCCGATCGACAGGAGCCGCCAACTTGGTTTGGTCCAGGAGACTTAGTCTGCAGATGCGAGCCGCGACGCTGGCTTTTCTCGCCGGTATAGCCTTGGCCGGCCATGCCGGCGCGACATCGATCTGCGGCAGTATCCGTATGGAGCTGAACTCCGATACGGAGACAATCGGCAACACGCGGGAAACCAGAGCCTATCAGCAGGCCATCGCGAGCCAGCAGCGCGAGATAGACAAGGTGAAGCGCGACCTCAGACGCTTCGGCTGCACGACGGGGAGCTTCCTCGTTTATGGCGGCGAGAATGCGCAGACCTGCGACATGCTCAGCGGCACGCTCGACCACATGTATGACAATCTGGCCGAGCTGCAGAACCACGACATACCGCTCGTCACCCGATCGATGAGCCCTGCCCGCCGCGCCCGGCTTCTGGATGCGCTCGAGCGAAACGGCTGCAACGATGTTCCCGACAGCCCGCGCGCCTCGCGTGACACAACGCCTCCAGAGCCCGCAAGCTACGATCCGGAGACCCGGGAGCCCCAACCACCTGCAGCGCCGCGCCAGCCGGAAATCCGCAATCTGGGCGGCGGCGATCGCGGCGGCAATCTGCAGACAGTCTGCGTGCGAACCTGTGACGGCGGCTTCTTCCCTGTGTCGACCAACACCAGCCCCGCAAGCTTCGAACGCGATGCGCAGGTCTGCTCGATGATGTGCCCGGGTGTTGAAACCGAACTCTTCTATCACGGCGTCGGGACACAGGAGATGTCCGAGATGGTCTCCGCCAGCGGCGGCCTGCCTTACAAGCAGGAGCCCTATGCCTTCCGGTTTCGCAGCTCGGCGCGCAAGGACAAGTCCTGCAGCTGCAACTTTTCTGCCTATTACCGCGAGATGATGAAGCGCGAGGCGGCGAAGGACAGCGGCACCGAGATCGCACCGAAGCAGGACCAATCCTCGACGGAGCCCGCGCCCGAAAAGCCCTATTCCTCGATCGTCAATCTGGAGAAGAAGCCCGAGACAAAGACGGCGCCTTCACCGGAGGCGAAGCCGCCGGCAACGGCCGAGAAGCCTCCGGAGCCCGGCCCCGCCGTTCCCTATGATCCGTCCAAGGCCAATATCCGCAAGGTTGGCCCGCAATTCCTGCCCGGCAAGGACACGGCTATTGATCTGCGCCATCCGAAGGATGCGACGGCGAACTGAGGCTTACGCCCCGGCTTCACCTCGATCCTGCCCTGCCCAACCGTCCTCGAAGATCAACTCTTCCAGCGGCAGCCGTTGTCGCCAACCCTTCACGGCCAGCTCCGGTTCTGTATAGAGCCGGTCGACATAGCCGACGCACAGCCAGGCGATGATCTGCACATGCGAGGGAATGCCGAGGATCGCCTTCACCTCGTCCTCGTGAAAGATGCTGACCCAACCCACACCGACGCCTTCGGCGCGCGCGGCAAGCCAGAGGTTCTGCACGGCGCAGACGGTGGAATAGGCATCCATTCTGAGATTGTGCGTCCGCCCGAGGATGACCTTGCCGCCGCGCGTCGGATCGCAGGTAATGCAGATGGATAAGGGCGCCTGCCTGATGCCCTCGAGCTTCAGCCGCAGATAGGCCGCCTGCTGCTCGTCCGAAAACATGGCAGCCGCCTCCGCATTGGCGCGGGCAAAGGCCTCCGCCACGCGGGTCTTGATGTCGTCCCGCCTCACGAGGATGAAATTCCATGGCTGCATGAAGCCCACGGAAGGCGCGCTGTGCGCCGCCTGAAGCAGCCGTTTGACAAGATCGTCCGGGAGCGGCGTGTCGAGGAACTGGCTGCGCACGTCACGCCGCGTCTCGATGGCGCGATAAACCGCCGCCCGCTCTTCGGATGAAAAGGCTCCCGCCGCCGCCAGCGCATCACACGCTGCCGCATTTTCCAGCTCCGCCATCGCAAATCCCCGCAACGCGAAACCCGCCCGCCGTCCGCGCGGAGCAAAGGCTATCTTGTCAGGCCGGTCTTCTGGCTTGAGGATCATCCGCCGAACCGCCTCGCCTTCCCGGATTGCTCCAGTGGCTGACGTCCCGGCCTTTCGACGCAGGACATCATGTGCGATCGGCGTCCCCTCTCACAGCGTTGGGCACGCGCCGGATTTTGACCGGCTTCCCGATTCTCCCGCCGCTCTGGCAGGCACCTGACGGTAACGGGATGACACGGCGCGACGCGGAATGCAAGACGAGCGCCTTGCCCCGAACAAAACACCGTCACGAGATTGCATTTCGCAGGAGGAACCGCGTGCGAAAGGACATGAGAAACCCAACACAATCGGGTCGGATCAGGCTGGGTTTCCCAAACGTCCTGCATTCGCCAAGCGGCCGGCGCCGATAAACTGCGCCCGACCGGCCTCTTTGATCACCAGTCCCGGCCGGAAAAGAGCGAGACCTTGCGAGCCTCGCGCTCCGCCTCGTAACAGGTGAGGCCAATGTCGCGCAATTGCTCTTCCGTCAGGTCCAGCAGCGACATCCGGGTCCGGTTCTTGATGAAGGCCCAGCGGAGTGCGGCAAAGACTTTCGCGACGCGCGCGCCGAATGTCCCGGTCGTGACTGGCGCCCGCTCAAGCGATACACTTTCCATCATTGTCTCCATCGTCTCCATCATTGTCACCCTAGCTATGGACCTTTCTTGCCTTTCGCTGAAACTTGACTATGATGCGCTTATCAATTGACTCGCCTACAGGTTCAATACGGATAATTGTCACCATGACAAATTGGCTTCCATCGCTCAAGGACGGCTCCGGTCCGCTCTATGTCCGTCTGGCAGATCAGATCGAGGCCGATATCGCGGCCGGCGTTTTACCGCCTGGCGCAAAGCTTCCGCCGCAGCGCGACCTCGCCTACGACATAAAGGTGACAATCGGTACAATTGGCCGCGCCTATGCTCTGGTGCGCGAGCGTGGCCTCGTGTCCGGCGAGGTCGGGCGCGGCACCTACGTGCTGCCGCAGCAGGAGGAACCGGCCAATGACGGACGCGACCGCATCGTCAGCGCCTTCTCCGGAACCCGCGTCTCCATTCCGCCCGCCGGCAAGCTGCGCTTCGACACGACCGCGGCCCCCGATGTGGGACAATCCGGCCCGATCGAGACATTCCTGACCCGCACCGTGCGTGATTATCGCGACGAGATTTCAAGCTATACCCGCGTGGTTCCCGATCGATGGAAGGAAGCCGGACGCAAGTGGCTCTCCAACGGGAGCTGGCAGCCGTCCATCGATTGCATCGTGCCCGTTCTGGGCGCCCATGCAGGCATCATGTCGGTCATCCACGCGATCTCCCAGCCAGGCGACTACATCGCCTTCGAAGAGCTGACCTATGCGCAGGTCTCACGCGCCGCCGCCATGACCGGCCGGCGGATCGCGACCGTCCAGTCCGACGCAGGCGGAATCCTGCCGGAGGATCTGGAGCGCGTCTGCGCGCAGAAGCACCCGAAGGCGATCTTCCTCATGCCGTCCGCGCAGAACCCGACGGCCGTCACACTATCGGTCGAGCGCCGCAAGGCGATCGCCGAAATTGCAAGGACGTACAATGTCTGGCTGATCGAGGACAATCTTTATGGCGCGATGGCCGACGACGGCCTGCCCTTTCTCGCCGAACTCGTGCCGGACAAGACCTTCCATATCGGCGGCCTGTCCAAGTCGGTGGCGGCCGGCGTCCGCGGTGGCTGGGTCGCCTGCCCGCCGCATTTCGCCGCCCGCGTCAACATCACCCACAAGCTCTCGACCGGCGGCATCCCCTTCGTGCTGTTCGAGCTCTGCGCCTCGCTGGTTCTCTCCGGAACCGCCAGCTCGATCCGCAAGCAGGTCCTGGCCGAATGCCGGGCGCGCGAGGAGCTGGTGGAGAGCATCTTCGGCGATCTCGACATCAGCCACCAGCGTGGTGCCCCTTTCTTCTGGCTGCGCCTGCCCGAACCCTGGCACGCCGGGACCTACAAGCAGGCCGCCTTCGACCGGGGCATCCTCATCGACGACGAGGACGAGTTCAAGCCGGCGCGTTCGGACAAGGTCCACCACGCCGTGCGCATCAGCTATTCCTCGCCGCAGGACCGGAAAGATGTTGAAAACGGCCTGAAGACGCTGAAAGCGCTCATCGACGCCGGCCAGACCGGCTATGACACGGATGCCTGACGGAAACCGGTAAGCACGTCTCTGACGATGCGTCGCGGCGTCCGTCTGCCATGACAGCAACGAGACATCCGAGCGCATCTTGAACGTCACCATCCTGCACAATCCCCGCTGCTCGACCTCCCGCGCCGTGCTGGAGATGATACGGCAAGCGGGCCACGAACCTTCGGTCGTCGAATATCTCAAGAACCCGCCGGAACGGGCCGAACTGGTGCGGATGCTCATGGCGCTGGAGATGAACCCGCGCCAGCTGATGCGCCGCAAGGAACCGATCTACGCGGAGCTGAACCTGGACGATCCGTCGCTGACCGATAACGACCTCGTGGACGCCATGCTCGCCAACCCGATCCTGATCGAGCGGCCCATCGTGATTTCCGAAAAAGGTATTCGCCTGGGCCGCCCCAAGGAGCGGGTCGAGGAAATTCTATAAATAGATAGTTTGATAATCGAATATTCAGATGATGAGACTTGAGAGAATATCGTTCTCCGTGATGTCCTGATATCCAAGGCCCGCAGCGTCGAAAGCGGCGGTCAGCCGGGCAAAATTCTCAGGCCTTGCCGTCTCGATGCCGATCAGGATCGAGCCGAAGTTCCGCGCCGATTTCTTTAGATATTCGAAACGAGCGATGTCGTCTTCCGGGCCGAGCAGGTTCAGGAAGTCCTTCAATGCGCCGGGACGCTGCGCAAGCCGCAGGATGAAATATTTCTTCAATCCCGAATGGCGCATCGCGCGCTCTTTCACATCCGGCAGCCGCTCGAAATCGAAATTGCCGCCGGAGACGATCGCAACGACCCGCTTCCCCTTCAACTTCTCAGGTGGCAGCTGCGCAAGCGCCGCAATCGATAGCGCGCCGGCAGGCTCAAGCACGACGCCCTCGATGTTGAGCATCTCGATCATCGACACGCAAATGGCATTCTCCGCGATCGTCATGACCTGATCGGGCGAAAACCGCTTGAGCGCTTCGAAATTCAGATCGCCGATCCGCGCCACGGCAGCCCCGTCGACAAAATTGTCCACCTTGGAAAGCGTGACCGGCTCACCGGCAGTCAGCGCGCGCTTCAGGCTCGGCGCTCCCTCGGGCTCGCAGAAGAGGAAACCGTCGCGCGCAATAGTCCCTTCCAGGTATCCGGTCACGCCGGAGGACAATCCACCGCCGCCGACTGGCACGATGACCAGATCCGGGACGAAGCCATCAGGCAGCTGCGCCAGGATTTCCGCAGCGACAGTCGCCTGCCCCTCGATGATGTCCGGATGATCGAAGGGAGGCACCATGATGGCGCCGGTCGCCTCTGCATGGTCGCGGGCAGCCTTGTAGCACTGGTCGAAGAAGTCGCCGAAAAGCTTGATCTCTATGAACCCGGCCCCGAACATGCGCGTCTTCTCGATCTTCTGCTGCGGCGTCGTCACCGGCATGAAGACGGTTCCCCGCACGCCGAAATGCCGGCAGACATAGGCAAAGCCTTGCGCGTGATTGCCAGCGGATGCGCAGACAAAGGTCCGCTCCGTTCCACCCTCGCCGATGGCCCCGCCTTCCTGAAGAGATTTGCGCAGGAAGTTGAACGCGCCGCGGATCTTGTAGGAGCGCACCGGCGACAGGTCTTCGCGCTTCAGCCAGATTTCGGCACCATAGCGTGCGCTTAAGTGATCGTTGAGCTGGAGCGGCGTTTCGGGAAAAAGCCCGCGCATTGCAACGAGCGCGTCATCGACATTCTGCCTGTTCAAAATCGGCCCTCGCCTGCCTGCCGCCCTCACCTGGAGCGAAGGGGGAAATTCGACTGGTGCGGGCGACGGGGGTCGAACCCGTACAGCCAAGGCCGAGGGATTTTAAGTCCCTTGCGTCTACCAGTTTCGCCACGCCCGCGCGACCTTCCGCGTAACCGAGCATCCCGCCCGGATCAAGCCCGTTTCAACAAAGACGGGTACTCAGGCGCAAGAAAAAACGCGCGCCCTGATGGACGCGCGTTCTTGAAATTCCGGTCGCTGGAACGGATCAAGCGGACTGCTTGGCAGCGATCTTGGCGACATGTGCGCCCTGGAAGCGTGCGCCTTCCAGTTCGACTTCCGAAGGCTGACGCGAGCCATCGCCATTGGTGATCGTGGAGGCGCCGTAGGGCGAGCCGCCCTTGACTTCTTCCGTGCCCATCTGGCCCTGGAAGGCATAAGGCAGGCCGACGACGACCATGCCGTGGTGCAGGAAGGTCGGGATGAAGCCGAGGATCGTCGATTCCTGGCCGCCGTGCTGCGTGGCGGTCGAGGTGAACATGGAGCCGACCTTGCCGACGAGCTTGCCGTTGAACCACAGGCCGCCCGTCTGGTCCCAGAAGTTGCGCATCTGCGAGGCAACCGTGCCGTAGCGCGTGCCGGCGCCAACGATGATGGCGTCGTATTCAGCCAGTTCGTCAACGGTGGCGATCGGAGCAGCCTGGTCCATCTTGTAATAGGAAGACTTGGCCACTTCTTCCGGAACCAGTTCCGGAACGCGCTTCACCGTGACTTCAGCGCCGGCAGACTTTGCGCCTTCTGCAACGGCATAAGCCATGGTTTCGATATGGCCATAGGCCGAATAATAGAGAACGAGAACTTTTGCCATGTGAGTATCCTTCCGTGGAACAGCCGTTGATTGCGATGGGCGGACAATAGACGGTTCCGTTTGTTCAGTAAAACCGGCACGATTGAAACGCAGTGTTCACCAGATTGCGGTAAAATTTCACCTACTGGTCATATGCCGCACCGCAAAAATCTCCTTGCATTGCGGCCCCGACGACATCATTTTCGGTGTCAGTTGCACGCCCGGAGACCGCCCTTGACCCAGCATAAAATCGTCACAGCCGCCATGCTCGCCATTGGCGACGAACTTCTCTCCGGCCGCACCAAGGACAAGAATATCGGCTTTCTCGCCGAGAATCTGACGATTGCCGGCATCGATCTGAAGGAAGTGCGTATCGTCGCCGACGATCAGGACGCGATCGTCGAGGCGGTCAATGCGCTGAGAGCGAAGTACGATCTCGTCTTCACCTCCGGCGGCATCGGCCCGACGCATGACGACATCACGGCGGACGCGATGTCCGCTGCCTTCGGTGTGCCATGCCTGCATGATCCCGAGGCCATGCGACTGCTGGGCGAAAACTATGAGCGCCGTGGTCTGGAATTCAACGAGGCGCGACAGCGGATGGCGCGTATGCCTCAGGGCGCCCGTCATATCGAAAACGCCGTTTCCGTTGCGCCGGGATTCATCGTCGAGAATGTGCATGTGATGGCCGGCGTTCCCTCGGTCTTCCAGGCCATGCTTGGCTGGCTCCTTCCGCAACTGCCGACGGGCGCGGCGGTGATGAGTCGCACCGTCGTCTCCCCCTTTGGCGAGGGAGAGATCGGCAAGCCGCTGACAGAGGTTCAGAAGAACCATCCGGAAACGTCCATTGGCTCCTACCCCAAATTTGACGGAAACGGCTTCTATACAGAGATTGTCGTGCGGGCACGCGACGAGGCTGTGCTGCAGTCGGCCGTCTCGGCGGTCGAGGCCATGCTGGACGCGGTGCGCGCGGCACGCGCGACGGCCTGATCCTCAAAAGCTGCGAATTGACCAAGGTCAAAGCGTGCGTACCCGCGACGCGCGAAGGTGACCTTGTGGAACCGGCCAGGCGTCTCGCGCGCTTATAGAAAAGATCTATCGCCGGATCGTAATTCGTCAGTGACCCAGGAGGCATCCCATGTCGATCAAGACCATTCTTGCCGTTCTCAATTCCCCCGAAGCTGCCGACAGCGTCATCGAAACGGGCGTGGCGCTGGCGAACAAGCATGACGCGCACCTGATCGCCGTCTACGCGGAAGCGCCGGAACAGGTCTTCATCTACGCGCCGATGGAAATTCCGGACCCCGCCGCCATCATGGCGCTGCAGGAAGCCGCCGAGCAGCGCGCCGCCACCATCCAGGCTAAGTTCCTCGCCATCACCGAACGCGAGGGCGTCTCGCACGAATGGCGCAAGTTCCGCGGCGCGGGCGGCTACTCGTCCGCCGGCGTGGTCGATAGCGCCCGCAGCGCCGATCTGGTGCTCTGCGCCCAGTTCGACGAGAATACCTCGTCTGCCCAGCGCGCCGACATCGAAGTCCTGATCTTCGAATGCGGCCGTCCGGTCATCATGGTCCCCTACATCCTGACCACGCCGAAGCCGATCGAGCGCGTCCTGATCGCTTGGAACGGCTCCCGTGAGGCGGCTCGCGCCGTCTTCGATGCCATGCCCTTCCTGCTTGCCGCGAAGGAGGTTGAGATCTTCTCGGTGGACGCCCGCAACGACATGAACCAGTCCGCCGATTTCGCAGGCTCCGAACTCGGCGTGACGCTGGCCCGCCATGGCATCAAGGTCAATGCCAACAGCGTCGAATCCGGGGGCAAGCCGGTCGGCGCCGTCATCGAGAACCGCGCCTCGGATTTCTCGGCTGACCTTCTCGTCATGGGCGCCTACACCCATTCGCGCATCCGCGAGCGCATCTTCGGCGGCGCGACCAAGACGCTGCTGGGCTCCATGACCACGCTGACGCTGATGTCTCGATAGAGTCTGACAGGGAAAAGTGGTCGCCGGTTTTCCCGACAAGACAAACGAGAGGCTGCCGGGTTCAGGCTGAACCTGGCAGACTTTCACATTTGCCCACAGGCCGGCTCACCGCACCCGTTGCAAACACGCGAATTTTCCGGTTAGAGAAAGTGCCACGCCCCGTTTTCCGGG